>CALJMI010000051.1 GCA_937981885.1 uncultured Caldilinea sp. | reverse complement strand
ATCGCCTCCGGCGTGACGGGTTGCCATGTCACGCCGGAGGCGATGACCTACGACAGACGCACCAACTTGAAATACACCCGCAGAGATCAGAAAGAAACTATCTGGTGATGAAGCAAAACGTAAAGTCAAAGCGAATCAACTGGAGCGCGCCGCTGGCGCTGCTGCTTACAGTGCTGCTGGCCTCATGCACGACGCCGCCCATTTCCCCACCGCCCATCCCAACGATTGTGCGTACGACGCCGCCGACGCCAACCCCTGAACCGACCGCTGTCCCGGCTGCGCAACTGGCGGCGCTCGACACCGAGGCGCAGTTGCGTCTCGTCGAGCCGCCAAGTCGCGACCCCCGGCGGTTGACCGAGCGGTTGAATCCTGACATCGACCACGCGCCGATCTTTGCCGAGCCGAAAGTTTATCAACCCGGCGATCGTGAGCGTTTCTGGGTGCACAATTCCGACACAAAGCAGAATATCGAGATCACTGCCGAATTGATCCACCAGACCGACGTCGTCAACGTGTGGGTGGAGGTCGATCAGATTTATGATGGCCGCCGTATCCGCCAATCGATCGAGCGCTTCAGCAACGTTACCTATCCGGCGCTGGTCAACCTCTTTGGCAGCGAGTCAAATCCAGGCATCGACGGCGACCCGCGGCTGCACGTGTTGCACACAACGCAGATGGGCGCAGGCGTCGCCGGTTACTTCTACAGCGCCGACAAGTACACCACGGTGGTGAATCCCTTTTCCAATGAAAAGGAAATTTTCTTCATCAACCTGAACTGGCTCAACCGCCTGCGCAACTACACCACCTATGAGACGGTGCTGGCGCACGAATTCCAGCATATGATTCACTGGAACCAGGATCGCGGCGAAGACCTTTGGATCAACGAGGGGCTGAGCGAGTACGCACAGGAAGTGGCCGGCTACGATCCCGACATCAACTTCGCCTACATCTTTCTGCGCGAGCCGGATTTGCCGCTCAAGACGTGGAACCCGAATCCAGGCGCCAACGCCCCGCACTATGGCGCGTCCTATCTCTTTGTCGCCTATCTGGCGCAGCGCTTTGGCGACGAATTTCTGGGTGTGCTGGTGGCGGAGCCGCGCAACGGCGCCAACGGCATCGACCAGGCGCTGACGACAATCGGTGCAGACGTCACTTTCGACGAACTTTTCGCCGATTGGGTCGTCGCCAACTGGGTCGATGATCCGGATGCGCTCGACGCTGACGGGCGCTTCGGCTATCGCCGCTTCGATCTGGTCGATGCGGGCGCAGCAGCGACCTACACTGCGGCTCCAGTGGCTGAAACTGCGGCGCAGGTCTCCAACTACGGCACGGACTACCTGGCGATCGGCGGGAATGGCGATGTCGTCTTTCACTTTCGCGGCGTCACCGAGACGCGGCTGGCGGGCACAGCCGCACCCGATGGTGAACGCATGTGGTGGAGCAACCGCAGCGACGACGCCAACCCACGCCTGACGCGCCAATTCGACCTCAGCGCGCTGACCGCTGGCTCGCCCGTGACGATGAGCGTCGACATGTGGTGGAACATCGAGGACACCTACGATTACGGCTATGTCAAAGCCAGCCACAACGGCGAGGATTGGGTGATCCTGCCGGGCCAGCGCACCAGCACCGACAACCCGACCGGCAACGCGCTGGGGCCTGGTTACACCGGCGTGAGCGGTGACGCCGGTGCGCCGGCGTGGGTGCAAGAGGTCTTCGATCTCGGCGAGTTCGCCGGCGGTCCGCTGTGGATACAGTTCAGCTACGTCACCGATGACGCCGTCAACACCGAGGGCTGGTTTATCGACAACGTGGCGATCCCGGCGCTTGGCTACACTGACAGCTTCGAGGGCGATGTCGCCGGCTGGGAGAGCGAAGGCTGGGTGCTGACCGACAACCGGCTGCCACAGCGCTGGCTGCTTCAGCTGATGGAGTTCGACGGCGACCACCTGACCAATGTTGCGCGCGTGTCGGTCGATGCGGACGGCGCCGCCAGCATTGCTATCGACGGGCTGGGCGGCAATCGTCATGCCGTGATCGCAATCAGCGGGATGACGCGCAAGACGGTGGAGCCGGCGCGTTATTGGTATCGGATCGAGTAGGTCACCGCCTCTGGCGTGACATGGCATATCAACCGTAGGTCGCCGCCTCCGGCGTGACATGGCATATCAACCGTAGGTCGCCGCCTCCGGCGTGACATGGCATATCAACCGTTAGCGCTTTTTCATGAATCATGTCACGCCGGAGGCGATGACCTGCCTTTCATGATCTGCCGGATATCTTTGTAAAACGGTTTGAGCCGCTCATACAGGCGCAGATAGATGCGACGGTACAGATCATCGTACATCAAGTGGGTGCGGTGATTGGGCTCGAAGACCTGACCCGGACGCGTCATTTCGCGCACGGCGGCGGCGAAATCAGGGTGTAGCTTCAGCCCGACGGCGGCGTCGATGGCGGCGCCCAACCCTGATGTTTCGTAGACGTGCGGTCGGATCGCTGGCAAGCCAAAGATGTCTGCCGTGAGCTGCATGGCCGCGTCGCTTTGTGAACCGCCGCCTGAAACGCGCAGTTCAGTGATTGGGACGCCCGCCCGTTTTTCCAGCCGCTCCTTGCCCTCGCGCAGACCATACGCCAGCCCCTCGAGGATTGCGCGGTAGAGGTGGGCGCGCGTGTGCACATCGGTGAAGCCGATCACTGCGCCCATCGCCTCGGGACCCGGCACTTTGAGACCCGGCGACCAGTAGGGTTGGAGGATCAACCCCTCGCAGCCAGGCGGCACGTTGGAGACCAGGTTGTCGAGCAGCTTTTCGGGCGCAACGCCGAGTTCCTCCGCCTCCTGCAACTCGCGCTGACCGAATTCGTTTTTGAACCAGCTCACCATCCAGAAGCCGCGGTAAATCTGCACTTCCAGGTTGTAAGCGTCAGGCATCGCCGCAGGATAGGGTGGGATGAGCGGGATCGGCTCGATGTAGCGCGTCTGCGTCGTGGTGATCGTGGCGGTCGTGCCGTAGCTCAGACAGCCAATGTGCGGTTCGAGTGCGCCAGCGCCGATCACCTCGCACGCCTTGTCGGCGGCGGCGGCAATCAACGGCAGCCCGGCGGGAATGCCCGTTGCTGCGGCAGCTTCTGCGCTGATGGCGGCGATGGTGTGAGTGGGCGGCACAAGCTCCGCCAGGATCGACGGCTCCATCGGCACGGCGCGCCATTTCCAGTCCCACTTCGACGCCCAGCGCAGCCGTTTGTAGTCGAACGGCATAAAGCCAACCTGACAGCCAACTGAATCGGCAAAGCGCCCCGTGAGCTTAAAGGTGAGATAGCCAGAGAGATAGAGATATTTGCAGGTTTCCGCCCAGATGTCCGGTTCGTAGGTGCGGATCCAGTTGGCTTCGGCTTCAGCCTGGATATAGGTGATGGTTTCGCTCATGCGCAAGAGCCTGAACGCCAGCCCCCATAGCCCACCTAGTGGCGGCTGTCCGGGTGTGCGCCGCTGGTCGAGCCAGACAATCGCCGGGCGCAGCGGTTTGCCACGGCTGTCGACGTTGATGACGGTGGCGCGCTGCGTGGTAAGGGCGACGCCGGCGATGCGTTCCTTGTCGACGTGGGGGCGCGTCCACAACTTCTGGCACGCCTCACAAAGCGAACTCCAATAGTACTCCGGGTTCTGCTCCGCCCACCCCGACTGGCGCGAAAAGTAGGGTTCGATGTACACCTGCGACTTTGCCAGCAGATCGCCGCGCAGGTCGAAGACCAGCGCGCGGACGCTCTGCGTGCCGTTGTCGATGGCGAGAATGTGGTCGCGCAACGCATCCCTCCGATAATAAAAACTGAGAAGTCAATCTTTGCTGCCCCCACGCGCCGCTTTGTCACCGAGACCGGGCGGCTGCGAGCCGCCCCTACGCGCAAACCGTAGACGCCGCTCGCAGCGGCGTGTCTTCGCCACCTTCATGCGCCGCTTTGTCACCGAGACCGGGCGGCTGCGAGCCGCCCCTACACACAAAGCGTAGACGCCGCTCGCAGCGGCGTGTCTTCGCCACCCCCACGCGCCGCTTTGTCACCGAGACTACATACAAAGCGTAGACGTCGCTCGTAGCGGCGTTGTCTTGCTATCTCGATGAAATACACAGATATGGTATCATCAAAAATTGTTGGTGAGATATTTTCGTTCACAGGCGATTGGCAATGTCATACATCACGGTTTGGATTCTTGGCGATCAGCTCTTGCGCGAACATCCGGCTCTGCTGGCGGCGCAAGCCCAGGCAAGCCGCGCACAGATTCGCGTCGTACTGGTCGAAAGCGAGCAACGCAAGCAGAAGCTGCCCTATCAGCGCAAAAAGCTGGTGCTGTTGCTCAGCGCTATGCGCCACTATGCTGAGGAGCTGCGCGCGACGGGCTATACCGTAGATTATCGCCGCGCTGCGACTGTGCTCGACGGTCTGCGCCAGCATGTCGCTGAGTTCCAGCCAGTGCACGTGCTAACAATGGCCGCCGCCGAGTACAGCGGGCGCATCTTCCAGCAGACGCGGCTGGCAGGCGTGCTCGATACGCCGGTGACGGTGCTGCCCAATACGCAGTTCTTGTGCGGTCGCTTCGATCCTTACCCCAAGCCGGGCAAGAAGGTGATCCTGGAAAACTTCTATCGGGCGATGCGTAAACATTGGGGATTGTTGCTCGACGAACACGGCGAACCGGTGGGCGGCGCATGGAATTTCGACCGCGAGAACCGCAAGCCGCTCCCGCGCAGCGACCTAGCGATCCCGTCGCCGCTGCGTTTCGAGCCGAACGCCATCACGCAGGCTGTGATGACAGAAGTTGCTGCGCTGGCGCAGGGCGTGGGCTGCGTCGATGGGTTCGATCTAGCCGTGACGCGCCGTGACGCCGAAGCCGCGTTCGACGACTTTCTGCGTCATCGGCTGCACAACTTTGGACCGTTTGAAGACGCCATGAGCCGGCGCAGCGCTGTGCTCTTTCACTCGCTGCTCTCGCCCTACATGAACATCGGCCTGCTCGATCCGCTGGAGATGGCAGCGCGCGCCGAACAGGCGTACCATGACGGGGTGGCGCCGCTTGCTTCGGTTGAGGGCTTCATCCGCCAGATTATCGGCTGGCGCGAATACATCTACTGGCAATACTGGCAGCAGATGCCGGGGCTGCTGCACGCCAACGGCTGGCAACATATACGCGCCATGCCGCAACTTTTCTGGGACGGCGACACCGACATGAACTGCCTCAAGCATGTTGTCGCGCGCGTGATCGAGTCGGGCTACTCACACCACATCGAGCGACTGATGGTGATCTGCAACTTTTGCATGTTGGCGGGCGTCGATCCGGCGGCGGTCAACGCGTGGTTTCTCAGCTTTTACGTGGACGCCTACGAATGGGTCGTGACGCCCAACGTGATCGGCATGGGACTCAACGCCGACGGTGGACGCACCGCCACCAAGCCCTACATTGCGTCCGCCAACTACATCAACAAGATGAGCGATTACTGCGCTGGCTGCCGCTTTAATCCGAAAATCCGCAGCGGCGAGGGCGCGTGTCCGTTCAATGTGCTTTACTGGAATTTTCTGCTCGAACATGAGGAGACGCTGCGCAGCAATCCGCGTTTCGGTCCAGCGGTGCTGGGGCTGAAACACCTGGCGGAAGCTGAACGCAGCGACATTCGGCGTCAGGCAGCGCGCTTTTTGGATGAGCTGCCGCTCTATCAGTCGGAACAGCAAAGTAGCGAGGCTGGAGAATAGCATACGGATAACGCAATTGACGATCTTTCGTTTCATGCGCGATGACGGATGACACAAGCAACAACGAAAACTGGGCAGCGGCGTTTCGCCCCTCGCAACTCGCCTCTCGCCCCTTTCAACAAGGATACTGACCATGAATCCAGTTGACATCATCATCAAAAAACGGGACGGCGGCGAACTGACCCGTGAGGAGCTTGCCTATTTTGTGCGTGGCGTCGTCGACGGCGCCATTCCCGATTATCAGATCGCGGCGTGGCTGATGGCGGTTTACTTCCGCGGTATGACCGACCAGGAGACGACCGACCTGACGCTGGCAATGGCGGCTTCGGGCGAACAGCTTGACCTGCACGATGTGCTGCCCGGTGCAATAATCGTGGATAAGCACTCCTCCGGCGGCGTGGGCGACAAGACGACGCTGGCGGTCGGGCCAATTGCGGCAGCGTGCGGGCTGCCTGTCGGCAAGATGAGCGGGCGCGGGCTGAGCTTCTCCGGCGGAACCATCGACAAGCTGGAGAGCATCCACGGCTGGCGCGGCGAACTCTCCGAAGCGCACTTCCGCCGCCAGTTGCAGGAGATCGGGCTGGTGATCGCGGCGCAGACAGCCAATCTGGCGCCGGCGGACAAGATTCTCTACGCGTTGCGCGATGTCACCGGAACCGTGCCCAGCCTGCCGCTGATCGCCGCCAGCATCATGAGCAAAAAGCTGGCAGCCGGCGCCGACGCCATTGTGCTCGATGTGAAATGCGGACGCGGTGCGTTCATGGAAACGTTGGATGACGCCCGCGCATTGGCGCGGCAAATGGTTGCCATCGGTCGGCTGGCAGGGCGCAAGGTCACGGCGTTGATCACGCAGATGGAGCAGCCGCTCGGTCTGGCGGTCGGCAACGCGCTGGAGGTGCAGGAGGCAATCGCCACGCTGCACGGACGCGGCCCCGCCGACTTCCAGGAACTGGTCGAAACGGTCGCCAGCGAGATGTTGTTGATCGCTGGCGGCGACAACCTGGCCGCCGCGCGTACGCAGGTGAGCGAAGTGATTGCCGACGGCCGCGCCTTTGCCAAATTCCGCGATTTCGTGGCGGCGCAAGGCGGCGATCCAGTGTTGGTCGAGCATCCAGATCGGCTGCCAGCGGCGCCGATTCAGCGTCCCGTGCCGGCGTCAAAGGATGGCTACATCCATGCCATCGATGCGCGCGAAGTTGGGCTGACGGTGGTGGATTTGGGCGGTGGACGGCTCAAGAAAAGCGACGCAATCGATCCGTCGGTCGGCGTGATGCTGGCGCTGAAGGTCGGCGCAGCGGTGAAAGCGGGCGAAATACTCTGCACCGTCCATGCCGCCAGCGAAGCCGCCGCGACGCAGGCTGTGGCGCGGCTACAGGCGGCGTACACCATCGACCCGGCGCCCGCCCGCCCGTTGCCCATTTTACTTGACCGGATTGTTGAGGCGTCGTGACCTTGTTCGAGCGTATTCGACGGCGGCTGGTGGAGCCGGTACGACGAAATCGATGTGGCGTCAATCGGTGAGAACGGTTGCCTGCTTGGCGAATACAAGTGGACGACCAGGCCAATCGGCGTTGACATTCTTAAGCAACTGGCAGAGAAAAGCAAAACGGTGCAACGCCTGCTGCCGGAGAAACCCATCCACCTGGCAATCTTCGCACGCAGCGGTTTTCTGTTGGCGTTGTACGAACAAGCCCACGAGGAGAACATCCCTTTAGTCGACTTGAGCGAAATCATCGCCTGAATTTGCACAATCGGTTGATTTCGATACACTCGCAGGATACCGATTCCGGATCGACAATTCTTGAGGAAACAAACGCCGTGATGGAGCCACTCAATCTCTCCGACTACACGCCCACCGACCGCCTCGACGAGGCGTGGACGCTGCCGGCGCGCTGGTATCTTGACCCGGCGATCCTGGCGCGGGAAAAGGAACGTATCTTTCACCGCACCTGGCAGTGGGTCGGCTCGACAGCGCTGGTGCAGCGGCCCGGCGATTTCTTCACCTATGATCTCTACGGCGAGCCGCTGGTGATCACGCGCGGGCAGGATGGCGTGCTGCGCGGCTTCATCAACGTCTGCCTGCATCGGGCTGGCCCGGTGGCGAGCGGCAAGGGCAACCGCAAGTCATTGCAATGCCGCTATCACGGCTGGACCTACGCGCTCGATGGCAGGCTGCTCAATGCGCCGGAGTTCGAGGGCGTGCGCAACTGGTCGCCCGATGCGTACTGCCTGCGTGCGGTGCGGGTGACCAAGTGGGGGCCGTTCGTCTTTGCCAACCTCGATACGCAGGCGCCTGGCCTGCTCGACGTGTTGGGCGACATTCCGGCGGAGATCGCGCGCGCTGGCTTCGACATCGATTCGATGCAGCCGGTGGAGCGTCGCGATTACTACGTGGACTGCAACTGGAAAGTGTACGTGGACAATTACCTGGAGGGCTATCACATCCCCATCGCCCATCCGGGGCTGTTCCGCGAGATCGACTACGACCAGTACCGCGTCGACACCTACCGCTACTACTCATCGCAATACGCGCCGATTCGCCCCGCGCCGCCGTCGGGACAGATGCCCGGTCGCGACCGCCGCTATCTGCGCAGCGACGGCGAACAGCAGGCGCTCTACTACTGGGTCTTCCCCAATCTGATGCTCAACTTGTACCCCGACAACATGCAGATCAACATCATCGTCCCGCTCGACGTGGAACGCACGCTGACGATCTTCGAGTGGTGGTTCAAACAGCCCGGCAGCGGCGAAGGCTGGGAGTCGATGCAGCAGTCGATTGCCTTCAGCGACGAAGTGCAGCGCGAGGACATGGAAATCTGCAACGCGGTGCAGCGCAACCTGCACTCGCGCGCCTACAGCCAGGGGCGCTTCTCGGTGAAGCGCGAGAATGGGGTGCATCATTTTCAACGACTGGTGGCGGAATTTCTTCAATCCAACCAATTCTGAAACATCCGCCATGCAAGTTGAGGTTGACCAAAGCGGCAAGATCGGCGACACCAGAGCGCCAACCGTGCTTGCGTTTTCTAATGGAAAACAACACGCAGTATTCATCTCCGCAATGGAGAAACGACTATGTTTAGCAGAAATGCGAAATAGAGAAACTGCACCGGCGCAAATCTATCAGAAGATGTTTGTCGGCATTCTATATTTTCTGTTAAGAGATCACATCGCTGCCCTGGATCGGGTATTGATAGACACTGAATATCCTGGACAGGATGCCAATATCCGACGCCAGTTACTTAATCTGCTAAGGCGCGATAGAATCGAGGTGGATAAAGAGAAGATCGTGTTTCACCAGATTGGAAAGTCATCATCGGCTCATCACCTCGCAATCATGGTGTTTCGGGGTAAACGAATGCCAGACAGAATGATCACGGCCCAAGAACTGCTCGATCCTGGAAAATAAAAAGAACGGGGCGGCTTGCGCCGGTGCGTGTTGCTCAGTCGTCCAGTGATGGATAGAGGTCACAACACTCCCGTTCAATAGATTTAGTATACCATACAGTAGGAGAAAAAGCTACTATGGACTCTATGCAATCGACACAACCTGCTGCGCGTGATGCACTGGGACGCGTCGGGCTGCCGGCGCCGGTGCGCGAGCTGGCGCAGCAGCGTTGGGACGCCATCATCGTCGGCGGCGGGCACAACGGGCTGACCTGCGCCGCCTATCTGGCGCGGGCGGGCAGGCGCGTGCTGGTGCTGGAGGCGCGGGAACGGCTGGGCGGAGCCTGCACCATCGAGGAAACGTGGCCCGGCTATCGCGTCTCGCCGTGCGCGTATCTGTGCGGGTTGCTCCATCCCGCCGTGATCGACGAACTGCGCATGGTCGATTACAGTTTTCACTGGACGCCGGCGACCTCTGGCATGTTCGTGCCCTTCGACGACGGCAGCAGCATCCAGCTTTGGGATGACGATGAACGTTGCGAGGAGGAGATTCGCCGCTTTGCGCCGGGCGACGTGAAGGGCTGGCGCGCCATGAGCGACACAATGCGCCGGGCGCGGGCGGCGTTGCGCCCACCAACCGAAGACGACATCTGGCTCTGTCGCCATCCATCGCGGGAGATGATCGAGGAACGGCTCAAGGGTGACCCGGAGGCGCTCAACCTGGTGCTCAACTGGTCGATGGTCGAATACGTCGAGGAGTACCTGCGCGACGAGAAATTGCAGACCGCCTTCCTGGGGCAGGGCGTGATCGGCACGAACGCCAGCCCGCACGACCCCGGCACCGCCTCGATCAACTACCATCACTCGTCTGGGCGCATGTTCGGGACGACCGGCACGTGGGGCTATGTGCGCGGAGGCATGGGCACGGTCTCGTTCATCCTGGCGGACATTGCGCGCGACCTGGGCGCTGCCATCGCCGCCGGGACGCCGGTGGCGCGCATCCTGCCGGGCGAGGGCGTGGAACTGGTCGGCGGCGACCGCATCCACGCGCCGGTGGTGATCTCCAACGCCGACCCGCGCACGACGCTACGGCTGTTGGGTGACAACGCCGATACAGGCTGGCGCGCCCAGGTCGAGGCGATCCCACAGCAGGGCTGCACGGTCAAGGTGACGTTAGCGCTGCGTGAGCTGCCGATCTTCACGGCGCGCCCCGACTCCGAACACATTCACAAAGGGCAGATTAACACGCCCTTGACGAAACAGGAGTGGAAAGAGTATCATCCCCTCGCCAAAGCCGGTCATTTGCCGCCCCGCCTGTGGTCGGAGCTATACATCCAGACTGCCTATGACGCCAGCATCGCACCGGAAGGACGTCACCTGATGAGCGTCTTTGCGCAGTATGTGCCGCACACCTTCGCTGAGGGGGACTGGGAAAGCCGCCGCGCCGAGGTCGGCAAACTGGCGGTCGACTCGATTGCGCGCTATGTCAGCAACTTCCCAGACGCCATCGAGCACATGGAAGTGCTGGGGCCGCCGCACATCGAGGAAAAGGTCGGGCTGGTCGGCGGGCACATCTTCCAGGGCGAGATTCTGCCGGAATATATGTGGGAGAAGCGGCTGGCGTACAAGACGCCGATGGAGGGTCTCTATCTCTGCGGCGTGGCGACGCACCCCGGCGGCAGCGTGATCGGCGTCAACGGGCGCAACGCCGCCATGGAAGTACTGGCGGCATGACCATTCCACCGATTGATTTCTGCATTGCTACGTAATGCATGTCACAATCTTCTCGGAAGCTCCACAGTTTCCGGGAAGATCGCTAGTCAACCCAGAGGTCAATACAAGGAGAGAAATCTGATGAGAACACACGCAATCCGAACACTGTTGTTGGTCGCCGTGCTGCTAATGGCAGCGTGTACTGCACCGGTGGCAGCGCCCGCCTCAACCGGCGCACCCGGCGGTGCACCCGCTCTTGCCGACCTTCTCGCCCAGGTGCAGGCGCGCGGCAAGCTGATTGTCTCCACCGACCCTGCCTATCCGCCGCAGTCGGAGTTGGTGGCAAATGTCGATCCACCGGCTGACACCAAATGCACGGGCGATGAGCGCCCCGCCAACCAGTTCACCGGCTTCGACATCGACGCCGCCGCCGAGATCGCCAAACGATTGGGCGTCGAGGTCTGTTTTGTCACGCCGGACTGGACGTTGATCACCGCTGGCAGTTGGGCTGGCCGTTGGGATCTCAGCATCGGTTCGATGACGATCACACCGGAGCGAATGCAGAATCTCTATTTCACGCAGCCCTATTACACGACGCCTGCCGCCTTCTTCGTGCATGAAAGCAACACAACCTTTGCGCAACCATCCGACCTTTCAGGCAGAAAGATCGGCGTATGCACCGGCTGCACCTACGAGTCCTACCTGGACGGCGCGCTGAGCATCCCCGGCGAGACAATCGACTTCGTCGTGAGTGACGCCGAGATCGTTGGCTATGACACCGACGTGCCGGCGCTCGAAGACCTGGCGCTCGGCGACGGCGTCCGTCTGGATGCGGTGCTGACTGCTCTGCCAACGGGTCTTGGCTATATCGACAATGGCGGGCCGCTCAAGCAGCTTGGCGAGCCGGTTTACTTTGAATACCTGGCGGGCGCCATCGACAAATCGGCGACGACCGACACCGCCGCTTTCCGCGAGGCTGTCACTGCGGCAATCCAGGAGATGCACGCCGATGGCACATTGCTGGCGCTCTCCGAGCAGTACTACGGCGCCGATCTGACCAGCGCCGCCGCTGAGTTCGACCTATCGTTGTTGGATCAGTAAGCCTTGCAGGTTGCCAATCTTCCGGGAAGCTTTGAAGCTTCCCAGAAGATTTTTGGTGACCGCCAGTCGTCTAGCGAGCATCCTGATGACCCAATCCAGCGACAAGCCGCCCAGTAACGGGCAGACGCAGTATAACCTGACACAGAAAGCCGACCAGGAAGCCTTTGCCGCCCATCTGCTGGCGCGCGAGCGGCGACGACGGCTGTTGCAGCGTGTACGCGTGGCGCTCGTGTGGCTGATTCTGGTCGTCATCCTCTGGTTTCTGTTTTCGTTTCTCAACCTCGATGTCGGCTATGTGGCGAACAATGCCAACTTTGTCATGCTTGGCATCGGCGTGACCCTTGGCGTGTCGTTCGTCTCGATTGCGATTGCGTCGATCATTGCGCTGTTCGGTGCGCTGGGCAGATTATCGCCAAACCCGATCCTTCACGGTCTCACAACGTTTTATGTGTCGATCTTTCGCGGCACGCCGCTGCTGGTGCAGATTTTCATCATTTATCTGGGTCTGCCGCAGATCGGACAGCAGATTTCGGCGCGTGGGTTTCCCTGGCTTGGCGCGCTCTTCATCCTCACTGCGATCCAGTCGGGCGTGCTGGCGCTCAGTCTCAACTACGGCGCCTATATGACCGAAATCTTTCGCGCCGGTATTCAGTCTGTCAGCCGCGGACAGTGGCAGGCAGCAGCGGCGCTCGGCATGAGTCGATGGCAGACGCTCCGCCTGATCGTCCTGCCGCAAGCGATCAAATTGATCATCCCGGCGGTTGGCAACCAGTTTATCGCCATGCAAAAAGACTCGTCGCTGGTGTCGGTGATGGGCGTCTGGGAGATTACCTATCGCGCCAACCGCTTTGCGCGTCGTGACAGCAAGTATATGGAGATGTTCCTGCTTGCTGCCGCGGTCTACTGGGTGCTCACCATTGTATCGGAATGGGTGCTGGCGCGCCTGGAAGGACGCATGGCGCGATCGGATGTGAAGTAGGGTGGGGGAAGCAGCCATGCCTCCTGACCGCGACCAAGAGTCGCCATTTGCACGACCTCGCCGAAGACGAGCACGGCCGGCGTATCGATCTCAGCTTCCGCTACTGCCGATGGCAGCGCGGCCAGGGTGGCGACCACTTGACGCTGATCGGGTAAAGTAGCCGATTGAATTGCCGCCGCTGGCGTCTCCGGCGAGCGGCCAGCGGCGATCAATTGCTCGACGATCTCCTGGGTATGAGCAACGCCCATCAAGACAACCAGCGTGTCGATCTGCGCCAGCGCGTGCCAGTTCGGAGCATCGACGCCGGTGACAGCGTGACCTGTGACGACTGCAAAACTTCGGCTGACCGCGCGGTGGGTCACTGGAATTCCAGCCGCGGCTGGACCGGCGATGGCGCTGGAAACGCCGGGCACGATCTCCACCGGCACATTGCAACGACGCAGATAGTCCATCTCCTCTCCGCCGCGCCCGAAGATAAACGGATCGCCCCCCTTTAGTCGGACGACAATTGCATGTTGATGCGCTTTTTGGCGCAACAGCTCGTTGATCTCCGCCTGACTCATCGCATGGCGTCCGGCGCGTTTGCCGACATAGATCAACTCTGCACGATCGTGCGTTAGACCCAGCAATGCATCGTTTGCCAGCGCGTCGTACAGCACAGCGCCAGCGTGACGCAAAAGTTCGGCGCCGCGCACAGTGATCAAATCGGGATCGCCTGGTCCGGCGCCCACCAGATAAACCATACCCACGAAGGAGGAAGATTGTTTGTCTCGGTCAATCATACAGCAGCCATATCCCTTTCCTTGATCGTTTCCTCCTGGATAGACGCCGCCGAGTAGTGCGTCAATAGCTCATCAACGATGTTCGTAAATCCAGCGTCATCATTGCATCGTAAGGCGGCAAGCGCCTCGCTCTCGACGAGTGCATACCAAAACTCCACCCGGCGGCGGAATGGTCGAATCCGCCGCTGCACGACCGGTCGTAGACGCTGTGCGTACTCTAAAAATTCAGTGTATTCGGGTCCAATTTCCTGTTCGAGCCGCCGTCGCAGGGTGACAGCCAACGCCGGCGCGGCGCCCCCGGTGCCGATCGCCACCGTGAGCAGGCCGCGGCGAAAGGTCGAGACGCCATGAAAGTTGCAGCGGTCGATCACATCCATCACATTGACAAGCTGATTGTTCGCTGCGCCTTCCGCCCAGATCAAATCGTGCACGGCAGAATTGTTTGTTGCAGCGAAAACCACCGCCGCACCCTCCAAATCACCGGGACGATAGCGGCGGCGTAGCCACTCGATTTCACCAGTGTGCGCACGCACTTCGACCTCGGCGGCGGCTGAGGGGGCAATCACGCGCACAATCGCTCCGACATCCAGCAATCCTGCGATCTTGTGTACGATTTCGCCCTTGGCGCCGACAAGAATTGCCAGTTTATCTTGCAACACAAGGTTGATCGGATAGGTTTTCATTTCATCGCTCACTCTTCTGGGCTTGAGACCAGCCCCAAACTACTCCGGGCAGGCAGTGAACGGGCGCGCGGGCAGATGCAAACCACATTCGGTTTTTATGCGCCCTTGCCAGCGACCGGAGCGTTCGTCGACAGCGTTCACCGGCAGCCGGGTGCAGTGGAGGCAGCCGATACTGGCGTATCCTTGATCGTGCAGCGCATTGTAGGGCAGATTATGAGTGCGAATATAGCGCCACACATCGTCTCGGCTCCAGTTGGCAAGCGGACTGAGCTTAAAAAGGTTGTAACGGCTATCCCATGTGACGAGCGGGGTTTGCGCTCTGCTGTTGGATTGGTCGCGGCGGATGCCTGTAATCCAGGCGTGTCGGCCCTCGACGGCAACTGCCATCGGTTTGACCTTGCGCTCGTGGCAGCAGATATCCGGCTCCAATTGCCATAGTGCAGGCCCAAGCTGCCGTTCCTGTTCTTGTGGCGTCAGTTGTGGGTGGATTACGGTGATGTTGATTTTGTAACGGCGCTCGATTTCTTGCCACAGCACATAGGTCTCTGGAAAGAGAAAGCCGGTGTCAATAGTCGTAACGTCGACATGTGGATTGATCTTCATCAGATGATCGAGGATCACGATGCCGGTGGGGCCAAAGCTGGTCACCTGGACAAGCTTCTCACCAAAAGTCACCAGACTCCATTGTAGAAACTCGCTCAACGATAGCGCTTCGAGCTGGCGGTTGAGTGAAGCGTAATCAACGTTTGATCGCAACAAGCGCATCGAGCTCATCATGGATGGTCTCCTCTGTCGAATCATGATTGTCAAGAATCTGTTGCAAGGCGTCCACGCCAAGACGATGGCAAAAATCACCAAAACGCTCGCCTGGCTGACGGCGTTTGTGGAAGAGGTGAAGCAAGGGGCGCACCTCATCAACGAGCTGAGTGCGTTTGACCAGGTCTTTGTAGGGACGATTGAGGCGCGTGCCGTTGCTGGCGCCGCCGACGAAAATCATGTACGTATCGGCGGAGCGTCCTACAAAAGCCAGGTCGGCGACATAAGGGCGGGCGCAACCATTCGGACAGCCGGTCATGCGCACGGTAAAAGGCTCGTCCGCCAGACCAAGCTGCGCCAATTCGACTTCCAGCGCGTCGATGATCTCCGGGAGCGCTCGTTCAGCCTCAGCCAACGCCAAACCACAGGTCGGCAGCGCTACACAGGCCAGCGAATTTCGTTGCACCAAACTGAGCGATAACGGAAGCGGGACGCCGAACTGGCGCAATACTCGATTGATTGGCTCTATATTATGGGGGGCGATGTCGGTGAGTAGAATGTCCTGATTGGGCGTCAGACGGACGCCGGGACGGAAGGTCTCGATCACAGCGCGCAGCCCGCTGCGCAGACGCATCTCCCCTTCGTCTTTGATGCGCCCGTTTTCGATGGAAAGCCCCAGGAACCATCGCCCATCTCCCTGGGCGTTCCACCCATGATGAAGCTCGTTCTCCAGCGGCGGCATTGGCGCTGGCGGCTGTAACGACCAACCAAGTCGCCCCTCCACTTCGGTGCGGAAGCGATCGACGCCCCACTCGTGCAATAGATATTTCATACGGGCATGTTTACGGTCGCTGCGATTGCCATAGTCGCGTTGGACAGTCACGATCGTCTCGACCACCTGCACCACCTGCTCCGGCGCAACAAACCCAAGCAAGTCACCCAATCTTGGGAAGGTGTCGGCTTTGGTGTGGTTCATGCCCATGCCGCCCCCCACAACAACATTGAAGCCCAACAACTGCATCTGATGCGCAACGGCAATCAACCCGATGTCCTGGGTGTACACATCGACACAGTTGTCGCCGGGATAGGCGACGGCGATCTTAAATTTGCGCGGCAGATATGTCTTTCCGTAGATTGGTTCGACGTCGGTCTCCGGCGGCGTCAGATCGATCTTCTCATTGTCGATCCAAAGCTCATGGTATGCACGTGTGCGTGGCAGTAGATGGTCGGAAATCTGGCGAGTGATCGCCTGAATCTGTTCGCGAATCGAATCCTGAAAAGGCGCTGGGCAACAAGCAACATTGCGCACAACATCGCCGCATGCGCCAAGCGACGTGATCAACGCTTCATTGAGTGCACGAATCGTTGCCTGGAGATCGCCTTTTATGATGCCATGAAATTGGAAACATTGTCGGGTGGTAATGCGCAATGCACCGTTGGCGTAACGCTGGGCAAGATCATCATGCGCCAGATATTGTTCTGGGGTGAGCAGGCCGCCAGGCACGCGTGTGCGCAACATAAAAGAATAGCTTTTGGCGGCGCGGCGCTCCGTCTTGCGTTGATCGCGATCGTTCTGTTGATACAGTCCATGAAATTTCAGCAATTGCTTGCCTTCTTCGTCGAAGTGATCGCTGTCAGCGTGTAGTTGTTCAGAGAGCGCACCGCGCAGGTAATTGCTTGCCTCCTTCAAGACTTCAACATCACCGGGCGGGTTGGGTTTAGAGCGCGTGGACATAAGTTGCTCCTTTCCTGGAACAAGGTGCTCTCTGCCTTCCCGGCCTTTTAGTGACGATTTGGATCAATCACCAATAAGAACAGGGATGGCAAAATACAAATTGTGCGATTGTAAAGTCTGGGCTTCTTGCGGGCGCCGCAGCTTGAGTCCGGCAGCGTTACGCTACAATGCGCAACGCAGACCGCCGGCTGACTGCGGTCCCGCTAACGACAGATGCAGGGGCAACAGAGAAGG
Organism: uncultured Caldilinea sp.; assembly: GCA_937981885.1. Taxonomy (GTDB): domain Bacteria; phylum Chloroflexota; class Anaerolineae; order Caldilineales; family Caldilineaceae; genus Caldilinea. The sequence continues at coordinate 64,513 of CALJMI010000051.1, read as the reverse complement.
GCAGCAGAATTATTGGCGTTTATGAACAATATCCTCAAACCTGTATTCATTAGGATAAATCAAACGTCAACGTGTTTTAGACGAAAAACCCATTCAAGTAATCCTGGCGGCGCATTGTACGCACGCTTGGGAATTGTGTCAAATTGACAACACCTGCAAAATGTCAAATGTAATGTGATAGCAGGGACAAATGCACCTTGACCTTTGCTGTGAAAACTGCTATAACCTGTTAACTATTTCGCCAACTGGCGGAGTAAGGTATTTTCTGTGCAATTCAATAGGCAAAACGAGGTCAGATAGGAACAGCGCGATCAGAGAAAGATCGCGTTAGCAAAGCGAACGTGGAATTCGATAGGAGCGAAATGAAGACTGCAAGCACAAAATTTGTTTCCAAAGAACGAGAAAAATTGCTGGAAGACATGGCGCACGTCACCGCAGAGCTGGAAAATCTGCGCGACCTCATGCAAGCTGAGGTGGATGTCGAGCCGGATGAAGGTGATAGCGAAATCTTCGAGCGCGAAAAAAACGCCGCATTGATTGTCGTCTTGGAGCGTCGTCTGAAAGACATTGAAACTGCGCTCAAGTCGATGGAAAAAGGCGAATACGGCTTGTGCACGCGTTGCGGAAAACCGATCGAGCCAGAACGGCTGGAGATCAAGCCGGATGCCACGCTCTGTGTTGAGTGTCAGCGCGAGGTGGAACGCCTTAGTCGTCGCAACCGCCCACAGCGCCAGATCGACTGGTAAGGACGCAGCCTGTGTCAGACAATGTTTTTGTCTCGCGGCACCCGCTTGCCCATCACAAGCTCACCCTTCTGCGTTGCAGAGAGACCGAACCAAAGAAATTCCGCGAGCTGATCAGTGAATTGGCGACGATGCTTGTCTACGAAGCGACGCTTGATCTTGCCACGACGTCTGTTGCGATCAAAACGCCGTTGACCGCTACACAAGGCGTCCAAATGGCTGAGAAGATCGGTCTTGTACCGATCCTGCGCGCCGGGCTGGGCATGGTCGAAGGCGCATGGAGACTGCTGCCCCAAGCCGAAGTGTGGCATCTTGGCTTATATCGGGATGAGCGGACGCTTCAGCCCGTTGCCTATTACAACAAGCTCCCCGTTGCTCCAACTGTCGAGCTTTGCCTGGTGCTCGACCCGATGCTGGCAACCGGCGGCTCGGCGATTGCAGCCGTCGATGTGTTGAAAAAGTGGGGCGTTTCTCGTATCAAGTTTATCGGGCTGTTGGCGGCGCCCGAAGGCGTTCGTGCATTGCACACCGTCCACCCCGATGTTGCCATTCATGTCGCCGGCATCGACGAACGGCTTACCACCGCCGGCGATAGTTTTCCCGCTGGTTACATCTGGCCGGGGCTTGGCGACGCCGGCGACCGCCAGTTTGGCACAGCGTAGCTTCCCGATTCACCCGACATCATTTTAATTTTACGAGCGATTTCGCTCGTTGGCTGTGCGGAGCGCCTGACGCGCAATCGCCAACAGCAGCGCCGCTTCATCGTCACTCAATTCAGCGCGATAGACGATCTGACGCAGCGTGTGCATCACTGCCGCCGGGTTGTACTTGAAGAAATCAATTGCGCGCAGCGCGTCTTCGCTGACTAAAAATAGCCGCTCAAGTTGTCCTTGCGTTGCATGGGGTTGAGAGGGTGCAGCGATCCGCGGTGGATTCGCCGCCATGCGCAGTTCGTAGAGCACGATCAACGCCGCCTGCGCAAGATTCAGCGCCGCATACTCTGGATTGGTCGGAATGCGCGCCAGCAGATGACAGCGGTCGAGCGCTGTGCGATCAAGGCCGTCGGCTTCTGGCCCAAAGAGCAGCGCAATCTTGCCCGTCTCCGCCCGTTTCCAAAGCTCGTCAGCCAAAGTGCGAAGATCATCGGTTGACCGGTAATCCGAATGGTTGACCGCCGCCGTGCCCACCACAAAATGAACATCTGTCAGTGCGGCGTCAAGTGTCGTAAAGACCTCAATGCGTTCGACCACATCCTCGGCACGGTGCGCAAGACGCAGCAGATCTTCCGCTGTGAACGGCGCCGGCTGCACAAGCCGCAGACGGCCAAAGCCCATGTTCTTCATGGCGCGCACAATCGCACCGATGTTCACCGGATTCTCTGGTTGATGCAGCACTACGACGATTTGATTGAACTGTGCCAACAATCTCCCCCAACAATCTCCCTTTGCATAAGGAGCTGACCTGCTGACAATCGCAAAGATATCGTTGGCTGTTCAGTCGCAGAGGCGACAGTCGCTTTTTGAAAGCGATCGTCGCCCCAAAAAATTTAGAATTCGATAGCGGGGACCATATCTATATCAGACAGCCTCAACCGGGGTGGAGATGTCGCTGCGCTCGACCGCAACCCCACAATTCGAGCAGAACTTGTGATGAGGTGCAAGCTGATTTCCACAATTGGTGCAAAAGCGCACGTTGCCATTGGGCTGCACAGCCGTTGCGACAACATGTTGCGTATTCGCCGTCATCGCTGGCGTGGAGCTTTGGGGCGTTGCGATGGACATCGGCGCGGCGATCTCTGTGACGGAAGCGACTTTACGCTGGCGTAGAATCGCTTCTTCGAGTGAGGCGTCAAGTCTGGCAGCTTCTGGCGCCACCTTTTCGATCTGTTGGAGCAACCCAACCGCCTGGCGGCGCAGGCGTTGATCGTAGAGCTGATAATCTTCCTCGCTGAGCTTTCCGACGCGATAGTCGAACTCCAAATCCTTGATCGAGGTCATCACCTGATCTTTGCGATGGAGCAGTTCCACCAAGCTGTCGTCTTCCACCAGGACTGGCGTCGGCCCTTTTTTGAGCAACGGCCAGGCAACGGCCAGGATCGCTACACTCGATATCAACAACGCAATCACGAGTTCAATCATCGACGACATTGAATTTGTTCCTTCTTTTAATCGTCGCCGGTGGCATAAGCCAGCGAACGGACAGTCTCGCTGCGGCGTTGCGTTGGGTGGGGCCATGCGGCGATCATGGTGCCGAGCACCAGGACGAGCCCACCGATCCACATCCAGATCGTCAACGGGTTGATGTAGATTGTGAAAGTCGCCGTGGCGCCGCCGCTCTCCCAGCCATTCAGCACCACGTAGACATCCTCGAAAGGCGTCATATGTAGACCAACCTCGCTTGTCGGCATGTCCGGCGTCTTATCATAGATGTTGCGTTGCGGCGTGATCGCACCGACCTGGCGTCCGCTATCGAGATTGAAGGCGTCGATCAGCGCGTTGAACTCGATCCGGTTCGATTTGCGTTCGCTTACCATACCGTTATAGACAAGTTCGTAGCGCCCGATGGTGGCGCTTTCGCCGCGGGCAAGCGTTACGCTGAGCGACTGCTGATAGAATTCATTGCCGATCACTGCTACACCGATCATTACAATGCCGAGATGCACGATGTAGCCACCATAACGCCGCCCGTTGCGTCGCCACAGGTTGGCAACCGCAACCAGCGCGTTCTCACCGGAAGTTGCGCGCCGCGCCATAGCCCCACGCACATATTCCTGCACGATCGTCGCCGTCACGAAGCCACAGATCGACAGCCCGATGACGGGATAGAGGCTGCGCGCAAAGATGAAGACAAGCAGCCCTACAATTGCGCCGGCGATCAAGGGAAAGGTGAACTGCCTGCGGAAGGCGGCCAGCGTTGTATGGCGCCAGCCCAGCAGCGGCGCCACGCCCATCAAAAGTAACAGCAACAAGAACAACGGCCCGTTGACCTTGTTGAAGAAGGGAGCCGCCACGCTGATGCGGTCGCCGGTCAAAATTTCGCTGAACATCGGGAAGAAGGTGCCCCACAGTGTGGCAAAGGCAATGCCAGCGAAAAGCCAGTTGTTGGCAAGAAAGGCGGCTTCACGGCTCGTATACGAATCGATGGAATGTTCCCCGCGCAGCAGCGGCAGGCGGTCAAAGAGCAACCACAGGAAGCCGAACAAGATGATAATCAGATAAGCCAGGAAGTAGGGGCCAACGTCGCTGCGTGCAAAACTGTGCACACTTTCGATGATGCCGCTGCGCGTGGTAAAGGTTCCCAAAATCACCAGAAAGTAGGTGAGCCAGATCAATACGATGTTCCACACCTTAAGGATGCCGCGCTGTTCCTGGATGATGATGCTGTGTAGAAAGGCGGTGCCGGTCAGCCAGGGCAGGAAGCTGGCGTTCTCGACCGGATCCCACGCCCAGTAGCCGCCCCAGCCAAGCTCCATGTACGCCCACTGGCTGCCCATGATGATGCCGGCGGAGAGAAACATCCACGGGATCAGCGTCCAGCGGCGCACGGTGTGCACCCACTCGTTGCCAAGACGCTTGCTCAGCAGCGCGCCGACGGCAAAGGCGAACGGCACCGCCATCCCCACGTAGCCAAGATAGAGCATGACGGGGTGGATGATCATCCAGAAGTTTTGCAGCAGCGGATTCAACCCCTGTCCGTCCGGCGGCACAAAGCCAACGCGCTTGAAAGGATCGGTGGCGAAAACAAGCAGCGTCAAGAAGAAGAGCGAGCTGACCAGCATCATGGCGTTGACGTAAGGCATCAGCGCCTGATGGCGGTTGCGGTTGGAGATCGCCACCACTGCGCTGTAGCCGGAGAGAATCATACACCAGAAGAGCAGGCTGCCTGCCTGCCCACCCCACAACGCCGAGAATTTGTAAAAGGTTGGCAGCGCACGTTCCGAGTGATTCCAGACGTAGCTCAACTGAAAGGCGTCAGTCAGCAGACCGTACCAAAGTATTGCGGTTGCGGCAAAAACCAACACGGCGACCGCATAGACTGCGTTGAAACTACTTTGGATCAAACGCGTATTGCGCCATCGTCCACCGAGATAGCCTACCACGATGCCAAACGCAGACAGTATCAACGCCGTCAGCAAAATCAGGTGACCGATATCAAAGATCATCGTGTGTTCCTCTACCTCTAGTTCTACACGAACGGGAATCTTGTCTCAAGGGCGAATCTTGTCAAGATAAGCATCCATCTGCGCCTGGCTGACGATCGGCCCAATCACCATTTGCTGGATGTTGCCCTGCGGATCGATAAAAAAGGTTTCTGGCACGCCTTTGATGCCATAGCGGCGCGCAGCAGCGCTTTGCAAGTCCGGCCCATTCGGATAGGTGACGTCGAACTCAGCCAGATACGCCTTCGCCGCCGGCTCCTGGTCGAGATAATCCAGCCCAATGAAGACAATGCCGTTGTCTTTTTCACGCCGCCACATTGCTTCTAACAATGCAGCTTCATCGCGACACGGCGCACACCAGCTCGCCCAGAAATTGAGCACGACGCCCTTGCCTTGGAGGTCTGCCAGTGAGATTGTTTCGCCCTCAAAAGTTGTGAAGGTGAAGGGGGGCGCTTGCCCGCTGGCGCGATGTTCGGATTGGTTAGTCTGGATCAAGCGCGCCGCCAGCAGCCCAACAAAGCCGATCAAGATCAAAACAAACACCGACTGCCAGATGCGCACCGAGCGCCTGCGCGCCTGCGCAGCGGCTTCAGCCTCACTGACTGTCAGCACATTGGAGTCGGCGCCAGTCAATTCAGTCATACCGCTTCAACTCCTCCTCAAGACGCCGGTTATATTCATCGTCGGCGCCATGACTGGCGCCGACTGGCGCCTCCTTCGGGCTTGCGCTGACCATGCGACGCGTGTTGCGCCACACAAAGACGCCGCCGCCGATCAATACTGCGAAAGGCAGAATCCACGCCAGCCAGTTGAACCCCTCCATCGGCGGCTCGCCCAACACCTGCGGCCCATACTGTGCGATGAAATAGTCCTTGATCTCCTGTTTTCCCTGCCCTTCAGCCAATTGTTCGGCGATCATATCGCGCATTTGCTCGCATGCTTTCAGTTCGCAGGCGTCAAGACGCACGCCGCTGCACAACGGGCACCACAACTCCTTGGCAATCTCGTTGACATCGTTGGGCGTGACCGTGGCGACTTGCGCAGGCTTGACGAATTCACCACCACTTTCTTGCGCATGCGCCACCGATGGGGCAATCAGGAGCAGACACAACAACAGCAGTGAGGACATTAACGATCGGGGCGCTCGAAAGTACACATGAGGTTTGTTCTTGTGCATCGTCCGGTTCTCTCAGAAACCTCCATCTTTCTGCAGCCTGTCTCAGATAAACGTATTATAACACAACGCGTTGTTTGGAGCGGGAGTTTTACCACAATTTCATCTTTTCTTAATTCTATTCATCTGTGGGGCGTGTTCCGTGTTGCGTGTTGCGTCACTCGCTTGCATACCGTAGGTCATCGCCTCCGGCGTGACATGGCGCTTGCATACCGTAGGTCATCGCCTCCGGCGTGACATGGCGCTTGCATACCGTAGGTCATCGCCTCCGGCGTGACATGGCGCGCCAGACCAATGCATCATCACAAACGCGGCGACTTGCCCGTTAACCGTGTGAAGACCTGATACCCGATCCAGCGGAATGGCTCCGGCGGGATGCGATGAAAGCCGCCATGCACGAACGGCAGATCGCGCCAGCGGCTCTCATCACCACAGTATAGATCGGCCAGAATTTCGCCAGCCAGGTTCGCCAGCGTCACGCCGTGTCCACAGTAGCCGATGGCGTAATAGACGTTGCGATGCTCTCCACGCACGCCGATCAATGGGCGGCGGTCGAAGGTGATCCCCAGCGTCCCTACCCAACGATGTGCGATCGGCAGGCTGCGGCTGCGCGGAAAATAGCGGCTGAGCGTGCGCTCCATCTCCACCTGCGCATGGCGGGCGGCTGCTGCGCCGCCTGAATAGACGGTGCGGTTATTAAAGAGGTAGTGGTAGGCGTGGTTGCTGCCGCCGCCAAAGACAAGATGACCGTCGCGCGTCATCGATGCGTAGGAGATGCGGTCGAAATCGTCGGAAAAACCAGCAAATCTATGCCAGCCAAGCTGTCGTTGCGCTTCCATAGGAAGCGACCTCGTGGCAAAGACGTGCGAGTGCAGCGGAAAGATCGCGTCGCGAAAGTAGCCGAGCGCGCCGGTGTAGCCATTCGTCGCCAGTACGATGGCGTCGGCGTGCACTTCCCCTTGCAGCGTGGTCAATACGCAGCGCCGCCCTTCCGCAACGCGCACCACCGGCGACCCTTCGTAGATTTCAACGCCGCGCGCTTCCAACACCGGCGCCATCGCCCGCACCAGTTGTGCGCCGTTGATCTGGCCGGTGTCGGGATCAAACACGGCGCCGCACCCATGCTCCACGGCAAGCTGCCGGCGCAGCTCTGTCGCATTGAGAAAGCGCGTCGGAATGCCGATGGCGTTGTGCGCTTCCACGTGCGCATGGGCAGCCTCAGCGCGCTCGGTGGACGTGTAGATCGTGACCGTGCCGTCGCGCCGAAAATCGACTGGCAAGGCGTGTCGTTCGATCAGTTGACAGAGCGTTTCGATGCCCTTGCTGGTGACCTGATAGATGCGTGCAGTCACGTCGGGCGGCGCGTCGTCAAAGCCGTTGACCCAGTTGAGCATCATGCCGCCGTTGCGGCCGCTGGCGCCGTTCGCCAGCGTCGCCGCCTCCAGCAGCACAATGCGCCGGTTCGGAAAACGCTGGCTGGCGTAATACGCCGTGCTGACACCGGTGAATCCGCCGCCGATGATCGCCAAATCCGCGGTGATCGTCTTGGTCAGCGCCGGGCGCGGACGGTAGTTTGGCGTCTTGCTTGCCCACAACGATTGATTCTGGTCAAGCTCAAGCCGTTCGCGAAAGACGCGGCCAGCGACGGGCCAGGCATAATTCGCCAGCGCCGCGCCACCGTTCATCAACTGGGTCGTGAGTTTTGTGGGTAGTGAAGCCATGATTCAAAACGCAGCGGTGAGAAGAGAAAACTTATGCCGTTCATTGTAGGGGGTTGCGGTTCGTTCGTCAATCTTCGTGTTTTCGACGGGTCTATTTCACCGCAGGGGCAGAGTTTTTTGTAGGTCACCGCCTCCGGCGTGACGGGCGCCATGTCACGCCGGAGGCGGTGACCTACGACACTACGACACGCGCCCCAAATTTGAAATACACCCGTTTTCGGCGATGCGCGGGGGGTGTCTGTGGTACACTCTTTGTCATGCGTCGTCTTTCCTTGCTGATTCTGGCGATTGTCCTGGCGTTGGGCGCTGTCAATGTCGTCACCGCCGCCGACACTTTTGCGCCGTATCTACTGCGTGATGCGCTGCTGTTGGCGTTGCTGGCGGCGGTGATTTTTGGCTGGCAAAGTGCAGGCTGGCGCGCAGCCGCAGCCTTGCGTCGCGTGGTGCACTTCAGCGCCATCGGGCAGATTCTGTGGCTAACCGGGCTGGCGTGCATGGTGGCGGGCGGCGTCGGCATTGGTCTTGGCTTCGACGGGCTGCTGCACCTGGCGTCGATCATCGTCTGGCTGCTGGGCATTGCGCTGACGCTGACTGGCGTCTGGTGGCCCGGCGTCGAGTATGCGTATACGCCGCCAGTCTATCGCTGGGAGCAGGACAGCCGGGGCCGGTTCGTGCGCGTCCTGCGTGAACCATCCAACCAGCCGCTCATGTGGACAGGAAGGCGGCGCAGCGCGTGGCTGGCGGTGGGCGCGGTGTTGTTGCTGGCGGTTGCGCTGCGTTTCTGGAACCTTGGCGGGCTGCCGCCCGGCTGCATCGGCAGCGAGTGCATCGACGGCGTGCGGCTGGTCGACGGTCAGCCGCTCACCGCTTCGATGCCTGGCGCGTTCAACCTCTATGAACGGCTGGCGCAGCTTTTCTTGGGCGTCACCGGCGACGGACTGCTCAGCCTGCGCGTGACTGCGGCGATTCTCGGTGCGCTGACCGTTGTGGCGTTTGTCGGCGTCGTGCAGCGGTTGACGTCGCCGGTCTTTGCACCGCTGGCGATTCTGCTGCTGGCGCTCAACCCCTGGCATCTCTACGCCGGTCGCATCTCCGATCCCTGGCTGGCGCCAACGTTGCTGGCGACGCTGGCGCTGTGGCTGATCTTGAAGGCGCTGGCGCACAACGACCTGCGCTGGTGGACTATGGCCGGGATGACGGTTGGGCTGCTCTTTGTCGAGGCGTCCCCGCTGCGGCTAGCAGTGTTGCTGTGGGGTGCAGTCGCTCTGATGCTGGCGCTGTGGTCTAGTGTACGCAGCGCAGAGCGGTCGCCGCAGATGCTGGCAATGATCAGCGCGCTCGTCGCTGCAATTGGCATGGCGTCGCCGGTGCTGGTTTTCGTGCTGCGCGCTGCGCCGACTTCGGCGCCCAATGCAACGCTCGATCAGGCGGTAATGCTGGCGGGGGCGCTGTTGCGGACTGACGTCATGCTCGACAGCACTGTTGCAGGCAGCGCGCTGATCATGGGGGCAACCGCAGCGTTGATCATTGCAGGAGCTGGCGCACTGGCGCGCAACCTCCGCCAACCCGCCGCCATTTTGCTCGGCGCCGGGGTTGTCTTGTTTGGCGCCGTCGCGATTGGCGTCGATGCCAGCCAGACGCCGCCGCGTTCATCGTTGCTGCCGCTATTGCCGCTGTTGCTGGCGGTCGGCGCCATGGCGCTAGATCGGCTGTTGACAGCGCTGACAGCGGCATGGGGACGCGTGGTGCGACCGCCACGGTTAGTGATGGCGACTGGACTGCTGCTGCTGGCGATTTTAGGCTTCGGCGTGGTGCGCTTCAACAGCGAGCTGAACGCTATGCAGGGCAGCGGCGCCGACTCGGTGCAGAATGAGATCGCCCGCTACATTGCGCAGCAGCTCGCCAACGCCGACGCGCAGCAGACCTTCGTCGTGCCCTCCGGCGTGCTCGACCATCCCAGCCTGCGTCTACTGGCGGGCGATGCAATTGCAGCGGGCCGGGTTCAGCCGCTCGATTTTGGCAGGACGATGCCCTACGCTGCGTCACCGCCGGGCGATGTGGTCTATCTGGCGCCTGTCGGTCAGAGTCAGGTGCTTGACCAGCTGCGTATGATGTACCCGCAGGCAGTGATCGGCAACAGCGCACTCGATGCAGCGTGGTCGCTGGAGAATCGCCGCGCTGCCTTCAGCGTGGTGACAGTTCCGCGCCAGACGATCGTCGACAGTCAGGCGCTGCGGCTGATGATCTTCCCCGGCAGCGAGTCATCCGCCGCCGTCGATGTCAATGTGGCGACCACTTCCTTCGACTGGCGGAGCTATCCGCCGCTGCCGCCGCCCTTCACTGCGCAGATGAGCGCTTCGTTGTCGATTGGCGAGATGGGCATGGTGGGCTTTGCCGCCGAGGTTGGCGACGGCGCTGCGCTGACGATGCGCATCGACGATCTGCTGGTGCTCGACAGCCAGCTAGGGTTGATGCAGATGAGCATTTTCCTGGCGCAGGGCATCCATACTCTGCAAATCGAGTATCGCAGCGGCAGCGCGCCTGCCGACCTGCGTCTCTACTGGCAGCCGCCTGGTGCAGAGATGACGCCGCTGCCGACGACAGCATTGCATCTTCCCGTGCTCGCCGAAATGGGACTGCTGGGCGACTATCGCCAGGGCAGCGATCTGGCAGGCGCAATGATAACGCAGCGCAAAGATCGCATCCTCGGCTTCGATTTCGGGCTGGAGCAGCCGTACAATGTGCACTGGCAAGGCAAGCTGGGAATCTCTCGCGCCGGTGAATATCTGCTCGCTACGCTCTCCGACGGCCCCAATCAGGTCACGATCGACGGCATCCTCGTCGTCAACGGCCAGCCGCAGGACGAAACCGACGCTGACAACGCCTACAACGAGGGGCTGATTTATCTGGAGCGCGGCTGGCGCGACATTGCGATCCGCTATCAGCCGCAGAGCCGAGCGCCGGAGTTTCGCCTGCTCTGGCATCCGCCTGGCGCCAGCCCCGGCGAGCTCACCGCCGCGTATCTGCTGCCCATCACAGGCGAACTCTCGCTGGCGGATCGGCCACCGCCTCCTGCACCTGCCTTGGTTGATCAACGGTTGGGCAACGACGAGTTTGCCCTGCTGCGCGCAGCCAGCGCCTGGCAGCCCGGTGCACGCATCGTGGCGCGCACGCTGGAGCCGCTGCCGCTGGAGACAATGTGGACGGTCGGCGCGGGCTGCGGCGCCGGCGACCGTCAGTTCGACAAACCGCGCGGGCTGGCGTTTGACCCGCTCAGCCAGCGCATCTTCGTCGCCGACGCCGGCAATCGCCGCGTGCAGGTGCTCGACCTTAACGGCAATTTCCAGGCGTCGATCAGCAATGCCGCGTTCGAGGAACTGGCGGACATCAGCTTTGCGTCCGACGGTGCACTGCTCGTGCTCGACGCCGTGGCCGGCCCGATCTTCCGCTTCGAGGCGGACGGTTCGGTGACGACGCTGTCGCTGCGCACGACCTTCTATCGACCGCGCGGCTTTGCCGCTGGCGCCGACGGCGTGATCGCCGTTGCCGACACCGGCGGCGGGCGCATCGTGCTGCTGAGCACCGACGGCGAGGTGATCGCCGAGCATGGCGGGCGTGACAGCGTGTTGGCAAAGGGGCAACCGGTCGATGCGCTGCGCAGTCATCCGGCGGATGAAAGCGGGCTGTGGACAATCACTGCTGAGGATGGGCGGCTGTGGAATCTCGACGTCGACGGCAGCCTGACCGCGGTTCAGCCGACCAACACCATCGACGGCCCCAAAATGGCGGCGCTGCCCGGCGGTCGCCTGGTCGTCACCGATCCGGCGCGACGCACCTTTACGGTCTTTGCGGCAACGGGCCAGCCGGTGCAACAGTTCGCCTATCTCGAGCAACTGATATTGCCGACCGGCATCGACGCGCTGCTTATCGGCGACCGGCTCCTGTTCGCAGTCAGCGACAGCCTGGCGTGCAGCGTCTCGCTGTGGCAGATGGATATCAACCAATTACGATGATCAAACTGAGTGACCTGACCCATGCCCAAACGAACTGACATTTCTTCGATTATGATCATTGGCTCTGGCCCAATTGTGATCGGCCAGGCGTGTGAATTCGACTACTCCGGCGCACAGGCGTGCAAGGCGCTGCGTCAGGAAGGCTACCGCATTGTGTTGGTCAATTCCAACCCGGCGACGATCATGACCGACCCGGAGCTGGCGGACGCCACCTACATCGAGCCGCTCACCGTCGACGTGTTGGAGAAGATCATCGCGCGCGAACGCCCCGATGCACTGCTGCCAACGGTCGGCGGGCAGACGGGTCTCAATCTCGGCGTGGCGTTGTCGGAGCAGGGCGTGCTCGACCGCTACGACGTCGAACTGATCGGCGCCAATCTCAATGCCATCAAAATCGCCGAAGACCGCGAGTTGTTCAAGAATGCGATGACCGCCTACGGGCTGGAATCGCCGCGCAGCGGCGTCGCCCGTTCGCTGGAGGAAGCGCATAAGATTGCACAATGGATCGGGCGCTATCCGATCTTCATCCGCCCCAGCTTTACGCTCGGCGGCAGCGGCGCCGGCACCGTCTTCACCCCGCAGGAGTTTGGCGAAAAGGTGGCGTGGGGTCTCAAGGAAAGCCCGGTGCACACGGTGCTGGTCGAGGAGTCGCTGATCGGCTGGAAAGAGTACGAGTTGGAGGTGATGCGCGACGCCGCTGACAATTTCGTGGTCGTCTGCTCCATCGAAAATCTCGACGCGATGGGCGTCCACACCGGCGACAGCATCACCGTGGCGCCGGCGCAGACGCTGACCGACAAGGAATATCAGCGGCTACGCGACCAGGCGCGGCTGGTGATGCGTGCGGTCGGCGTCGAAACGGGCGGCAGCAATGTGCAGTTCGCCGTCGATCCGCAAACGGGACGCGTGGTCGTCATCGAGATGAACCCGCGCGTCTCGCGTTCGTCGGCGCTGGCGTCGAAGGCGACCGGCTTCCCCATCGCCAAGCTGGCGGCAAAGATTGCCGTCGGCTACACGCTCGACGAGCTGAAGAATGACATCACCCGCCAGACCGTGGCTGCGTTTGAGCCATCGATCGATTACGTGGTGGTCAAGATGCCGCGCTGGGCGTTCGAGAAGTTCCCCGGCGTCGATCGTGAGCTGGGGCCGCAGATGAAATCAGTGGGCGAAGCGATGGCGATCGGGCGCACCTTCAAGGAGGCGTTGCAGAAGGCGGTGCGCAGCCTGGAAATCGGGCGCGATGGTCTCGGCATGCTTGAACGCGATGCACAGCACGGTGGCTATAAGGGCTACGATCCCGACGTGACGCTGCACGACCTGCTGCGCGTCCCCAACCGCGACCGCATCTTCGCCGTCTATGAGGCGTTGCTGCGCGGCGAATCGCAGGCGATGATCTCGCAGCTCACCGGCTACGACCCGTGGTTTGTCGCGCAAATGGGGGAAATCGCTGCATTCGAGCAAGCGCTCACAACGTTCGACCGCGATACTTTGCGCAAAGCCAAGCGCATGGGCTTCAGCGACCGCCAGTTGGCGCGGATCGCAAATTGGAGATTGGAGATTGGAGATTGGAGATTAAGCGATTGGGAGGTTAAGCGATTGGGAGAAGAGGAGAGGAGGAGAAAGGGAGAGGGGGAGAGCGCCGAATCTCCAATCTCCAATCTCCAATCTCCAATCTCCCGATCTCCCAATCTCCCAATCTCTGAACTCGACATCCGCGTGCTACGCGCCAGCCTCGGCCTCATTCCCACCTACCACCAGGTCGACACCTGCGCGGCGGAGTTCGAGGCGTACACGCCCTATCTGTACAGCAGCTATGAAAGCGAGAGCGAAGCGCCGCCCACCGACCGTCGCAAGATTATGATCCTCGGTGGAGGGCCCAACCGCATCGGGCAGGGCATCGAGTTCGACTACTGCTGCTGTCACGCCGCCTTTGCCCTCCATGATTTGGGCTACGAAACGATCATGGTCAACTGCAACCCCGAAACCGTGAGCACTGACTACGACACCAGCGACCGCCTTTACTTCGAGCCGCTGACGTTGGAAGATGTGCTGAATATCGTAGATCGAGAATCTGGGACTGGAGACTGGAGACTGGAGATTGGAGATCAGGAGATAGGCAGAAACGCAGCAATCTCCAATCTCCAGTCTCCAATCTCCAATCTCCAATCTCCAATTCTCCCAATCTCCCAATCTCCCCTTCACGGCGTCATCGTCCAATTCGGCGGGCAGACGCCGCTCAACCTGGCGAGCGCATTGCAGGCTGCGGGCGTGCCGATCCTGGGCACGCCGCCCGACGCCATCGACCTGGCGGAAGATCGCGATCGGTTTGGGGCGCTGCTGGAAGAACTCGACATCCCGGCGCCGGAGCACGGTTCGGCGCGCACGGTCGAAGAGGCGGTGGAAGTCGCTGCGCGCATCGGCTATCCAGTCGTGGTGCGCCCCTCTTACGTGTTGGGCGGTCGCGCCATGGCGATCGTCGACGGCGAGGCTGACCTGCGTCGCTACATGGCGGAAGCAGTAAGCGTCGTTGAAGGCAAGCCGGTGCTGATCGACCACTTTCTGGAAGACGCCTTCGAGGTCGATGTCGACGCCGTGTGCGACGGTGAGCGCGTCGTGATCGGCGGCGTCATGCAGCACATCGAAGAGGCAGGCATCCATAGCGGCGACAGCGCGTGTGTGCTGCCGCCCTACAAGATCAGCAACTATCACCTCAGCATCATCCGCGAATACACCGAGAAACTGGGGCTGGCGTTGCGCGTGCGCGGGTTGATGAACGTGCAGTACGCCATCAAGGATGATGTGGTCTACGTGTTGGAGGTCAACCCGCGCGCCAGCCGCACCGTGCCCTTTGTCAGCAAGGCGACTGGCGTCCCGCTGGCGAAGATTGCGGCGCGCGTGATGGTGGGCGAGTCGCTGGCAGAGATCGGCTTTCTGCGCGAACCGGAGCTGGACGGCTTCTTTGTCAAGGAGGCGGTGCTGCCGTGGAAGAAATTCACCGGCATCGACGCGTTGCTGGGTCCCGAAATGCGCTCAACCGGCGAAGTAATGGGACATGCTTCAAGTTTTGGCCACGCCTTCGCCAAGAGCCAGCTCGGCGCCGGCGCGGGGCTACCGCTGGAAGGCGGCGTGTTGATCACCGTCAACGATTATGACAAAGGCAGTGCGCTCAAGCTGGCGCGTGACCTGCACCGCATGGGCTTTGCGCTTTACGCCACCGCCGGCACGGGCGCGTTTTTCGCCGGCGCCGGTCTGCCGGTGACGATCCTGGAGAAGGGGAGCAGCGATCGGCCGGGCTACAGCACGCTCGACGCGCTGCGCGACGGCAGAATCCAGATGATCATCAACACGCCGCTTGGCGCCAACGCCCGCGAGGACGGCGCTCGGATTCGCCGCCTCGCCACGCGCATGGAGATTCCGTTGATCACAACGCTCTCGGCGGCGGCGGCGGCGGTGAGCGGCATCCGCGCCCTGCGCCAGAAGGAGCTACGCGTGCGCAGCTTGCAGGAACACTATCAGACGGCGCAGGCGGTGTAGCGTGGTGCGTGACGGATTCTCGACGAAACACGAAACACGCAACACGCAACACGAAACAATCAGGAGCAGAACATGCGCGTCAAAGCACTGACGCATTGGGTCATCTACAAAGGCTACAAAGTGCGGTTCACCAGCCGGTCGCCGCAGCGCGTCGAAGGGGTGTTGACTACGTCGGAGGGCGCTGAGATCACATTTGGCTATGACCCGGTCGCACAGGTGGTGGAACTGCCCAACGAACGCATCCGCATCAACGACTATGGCTGGGAAATGGAGCGCATCCGCCATGAGCCGGCATCCAGCGAGTGACTATCCGGCTGTACGGCTGAAGGCGGGGCGTGAGAAGCCGGTGCGCCAGCGACATCCGTGGATTTTCAGCGGCGCCATTGCTGCGATTCCGGCGAAAGCGGCCGACGGCGCCATTGTCGATGTGTGCGATGCGCACGGCGCGTTTCTGGCGCGCGGCTATCTCAACCGTCGCAGCCAGATTCAGGTGCGGTTGCTGACATGGGACGCTGATGAGCCGATCGACGCGGCGTTTTGGCGGCGGCGGTTGCAGGCGGCGCTTGACCTGCGCGCCGCCTTGCCGGAAGTGCGGGGCTGCACGG
Organism: uncultured Caldilinea sp.; assembly: GCA_937981885.1. Classification (GTDB taxonomy): domain Bacteria; phylum Chloroflexota; class Anaerolineae; order Caldilineales; family Caldilineaceae; genus Caldilinea. The sequence goes on along the minus strand of CALJMI010000051.1, from coordinate 48,564 downwards.
CGCTGCGCCTGGTCAACGCCGAGAACGACTTCTTGCCCGGCTTGACCGTGGATCGGCTGGGCGACTATCTGGTCTTGCAGGCAGGGACGCTCGCCATCGACCAGCGCAAGCAGGAGTTGGCAACGCTGCTGCTCGAATTGACCGGCTGTCAAGGCGTCGTCGAACGCAGCGACATGGCAGTGCGTAAGTTGGAAGGGCTGTCCGCACAGAGCGGCGTGCTGGCAGGAGCGCCGCCGCCGGAGCGAGTCGAGGTGGTCGAGGATGGGCTGGTCTTTGCGGTCGATCTGCTGCACGGACAGAAGACCGGTTTCTATAGCGACCAGCGCGCCAACCGTCGCCGTGTGGCCGCCTATTGCGCGGGTAAGCGCGTGCTCAATGCCTTCAGTTACACCGGCGCGTTTGCACTGCACGCCTTGCGCAGCGGCGCAACGCACGTCACCAACCTGGACAGCAGCCTCGACGCGCTGATGCTGGCGGAAGCAAATCTGCGGTGCAACGGCTTCGACCCCGACCGTCAGGCAGAAAACATCGTCGGCGACGTGTTTCAGGTGCTGCGCGACTGGGATGCCGCCGGCGTCGCTGATTTCGACGTGATCATCCTCGACCCACCCAAGTTTGCGCAGAATCAGTCTGCGGTCGAGCGGGCGTTGCGCGGCTACAAGGAGATCAACCGGCTGGCGCTGCGTCTGCTGCGACCCGGCGGCGTATTGGCGACCTTCAGCTGCAGTGGGTTGGTCAGCGCCGATCTCTTCCAAAAGGTCGTCTTTGGCGCAGCGGTCGATGCAAACCGGGCGACGCAGGTATTGGAAACGCTGCGCCAGAGCGCCGATCACCCGGTTGCGCTCACCTTTCCAGAAGGCGAGTATCTCAAAGGACTGATCGTTCGGATTGCGGCATGACGTAGAAACTGCGATGGGCAAGGACGCTGCGCCGCAAGATCGGCGGATTGGCTGGAAGCGACATGCACGAACTCTATGAACCGTTCCTGCGCCGATTGCGCCGGGATTTGCGCAGCCCACTTCCGGGCCGCAGCGTGCAATATCAGATGGCGCCGCGCCCGCGTCCTGGCGGTGAATTCGACGATGCCCCGCGATCCGACGCGCGACGCGGCGGCGTGTTGATGCTGCTCTATCCACATGACGCGCAGATTTACCTGCCGTTGATCCTGCGCCCCACCTATCCGGGCGTACACAGCGGGCAGATTGGTCTGCCCGGCGGCGGTCAAGAACCCGTCGACCGCGACCTGATCGACACGGCGCTGCGCGAGACCTACGAAGAAGTCGGCGTGCACAAGAGCCAATATACGGTGCTCGGTCAGTTGACCCCGCTCTATGTCGCTGCCAGCAACTACATCGTGCAACCCTCGGTCGCCTGGATCGACTATCGTCCTGAATTTCACATCGACCCCTACGAGGTGGCTGAACTGATCGAAACGCCGCTGCGCACGCTGCTCGACCCGTCCACGCGCCGCGTCGAGCCGTGGACGCTGCGTGGACGCGCGATCGAAGTGCCCTATTTTGCGGTGGGCGAACACTTTGTGTGGGGCGCCACGGCGATGATGCTCAGCGAGCTGCTGGCGCTGCCCGCCATGCAGCTGGCGCCTTGAGCTGCGTGGCGAAATCGGCGTGTTGCGTGTTGCGTGTTGCGTGATGCAGCGAACAATGCACTATCTTGCAACACGCAGTACGAAACAGTGTCGTTTGTACTATTCAATGTTGCACATCTGACGATTGAATTGCATCCCGCCTTGCACTATGATGGGCGCCACTGCATGCCTAGAAACGGCTGCAGATGGCGCAATATGAACCATAATTGAAAGTAGGGATATGATGGAATCGGCGATTGGGCTGTTGACATGTCTGCTGTTGCTGCTGCTCCTGGGCGGCAGCGTTGGCTTCTTGATGATGAACCAGCGCGTAAGCCGACTACAGAAGCAGATCGATCTGCTCGAGCTGCGCCTCAACACAGGTGCGATGCCTGCCCCCAAACCTGTCGAGGAAACGTCGCAATTCATTCAGCCGGTGACGCCGGCGCCTCCGGTGCAACCTGCGTCTGTGCTGGTGAAAGATGTACAGGCAAACCAGCCTTCTCCAATCTCCTCCAAGCCGCAGTCGCTGCCGCAGCCAACGTCGCCAATCCCTGCATCCACGCCGGCGCCGACCAAAGCCCCGCGCAAGCCGATCCCGGTGGTCGATTGGTTCCTTAGGAGCCATATTCTGGTGCAGATCGGCTTGATCGTGCTCTTCATCGGTGTGGCGCTGCTGTTGCGCTATGCAGTCGACCAGGGTTGGCTGTCGCTGGAGATACGGCACATTGGCGCGGCGGTGGGCGGCGTAATCTTGGGCGTCGTCGGTTGGCTGCTGCGCAAAAAGCAACGCAGCTATGGTCTGGCGCTAGAGGGCGGCGGTCTGGCGATTCTCTACCTCACGACCTTCTCTGCCTATCAGTTCTATGAATTGTTGCCAGCGTCGGTCGCCTTTGCCCTCTTTGTCACGTTGGGCGGCGTCGGCATGGCGCTGGCGCTGCTGCAGAATGCGCGTATCCTCGCCTACGCCGCGCTGATCGGTGCGTTCGTCGCGCCGCTGCTCGCAGCAGGCGATGGCGGCAGCTATATCGGCCTGTTTGGTTATTACGCGCTGCTCGTACTCGTGGCGTTGGGGCTGGCGGTGCACAAAGGTTGGCAAGGCTTGGGCGTGATCGGCTTGCTCTTCACCCACGGCGTTGGGATCGGCTACACTTTCGCCAACGATCCCGCCCGCAACGGGGGCTATCTGGGGATGCAGGGCTTTGTGGCGCTCTTTTTCGGGCTGTTTGCTGTCGCCGCCCTGCTCTTTGCGCTGCGTCGAAGCGAAGAACGACGCATCAGCGATCTCATAATCGGCGTGCTTAACCCACTCTTTGCGCTGATCTGGCAGTTACTGCTGATCGTCGACTTTGATAAAGGCGCTGGTTATAGTTTAGTGGCAGGCGGCGCGTTCTATCTTGGCTTGTTTGCACTGCTGATGTGGCGCCAGGACGAACGCCTCAGCCTGCACCGGGAGTTGAGCCTGTTCTGGGCGCTCTTTATGCTGACAGCAGCGATCCCGATCTTTTTCAAAGCGCAGGTCACTGCTGCGATCTGGGCGGTGGCTGGCGCAGCGTGGGTGTGGATCGGCTGGCGGCGCGCGGTTGGCTGGCTGGCGCCGTGGGGCGTCATCACGCAGCTCGGCGCGGGTCTCGCCTTTGCGCCCACACTGCTGGATGCGTTCGGCGCGCTGCTGGCGCCAGCGCAGACGGGCGCGCCGTTTCTCAACGACTTCACGCTTGGCTGGATAATGCTTGGCGCGGCCGGAATGGCGTCGGCGTATTTCCTCACCCGACCTGCCTTTGCTGCATCCGGTTCAACGCGGGCAAGCGTCTGGTGCGCCCTTGCAGTGCTTAGCATGATGTGGGGCGTCGCCTGGTGGTTTGGCGGCGGCGCGCTGGGGGCGACCACGGTTCCCGAAGGCTTCGTGATCAGCGCGTTGGTGCTGTTCCTGACGCTTTCAACGGCCGTGATAGCGCTGATTGGCTGGCGACTGGCATTTGGCTGGCTTGAACTGCCGCTGCGCGGGCTGCTGCCACTGCTGCTGTTGTTAGCGGTCATGCATCGTTGGGAGATCGATTCGCCGCTGGAGGGTGGGGCGTGGCTAGCGTGGCCCCTGGCGCTGCTGGCGCACGTGTGGATGCTGCGGCGCAACGAAGGCTGGCAGCCGGTTGCGGTCTATCACGCTGGCGGCGTGTGGCTGGCGACCTATTTGGCAGCGGCGGCCAGCAATGGACTATTGGGCGCCCTTGGTGCTGGCGAAACGTGGATGGCGTCGGCGGTGTTCATGCTCCTGGCTGCCGTGATCGGCGGGGTGACGGCGTTTGCGCCGCGGCTGCCGGCGCCGTTCAATCACCATGTCAGGGCATATCGTGGCGGCGGCGTGGGGCTGGTGGCTGTGCTCGGCGCGCTGTTGCTCTTGCTGGCGAACTTCATGGCGGACGGCGCGCTACGCGGGCTGCCCTATTTGCCGCTGCTCAATCCGCTGGCGTTGGCGATGGCAGCGCTGCTGGCGGCAACGATCTTCTGGCTCGCTACGATGCGCAACGATGTCGAAGAGAGATGGCGTCCGTTGGTGTGGGGGCTGCGCTGGGTGTGGTGGGCGCTGCTGATTCTGACGATGAGCGCCGAGCTGGCGCGCGGCGTACATCACCTGCTGGGCGTGTCGCTGACCTGGGATGGACTGTATGCTTCGGCGATCTACCAGACGCTGTTGGCGGTGCTGTGGAGCGTCACGGCGCTTGGGTTGATGGTGTGGGGCAGCCGTCGCGGTTCGCGCTCGGCGTGGATTGCGGGCGCGGTGGTGCTGAGCATGACGGTGCTCAAACTCTTTTTGGTCGATCTCGCTGGCGTCGGCACGGTGGCGCGCATCGTGTCGTTTATTGGCGTCGGGCTGCTGATATTGCTGATTGCGTTTCTTGCGCCGGCGCCGCAAAATAAGGAGAAGAGAGAGCAGAGATTGGAGAGCAGCGATCGCTGAATGGGACGATCTCCAATTTCCACTCTCTCCCTTTTAACCCTTCTTACTAGCGCAGACTCACACCGATGTTTGCTCCGCTCGGTATCTTTTTGCGCTTGCCGTACGCTTTCTCGCGACTTTCGGGGTGGATAACGACGTTGCGTCCGATCACCATGCCTTCTGGGATAAGGGAATGCTCCCCTACCATCGTCAACCCGGTATTGAGCACCTCGGGCATTTCCTGATTGGCAGTGTTGTCGTCGCCGTCGCCCACGCGAGCGCCTGCGCCGACGACAACGCGTTTATCTATAACACATCGATCAATGATGGCGCCAGCCTCCACTATAGTGTCCGCCAACACAACGCTGTCACGGATGATGGCGCCTTCCGCCACGCGCACGCCGGGCGAGAGAATGCTGCGTTCGACTGTACCTTCCACCCAGCAGCCGTTGGAGATCAAGCTGCCGCCAACCTGGGCGACGGCGCCGATTTTGGCCGGCGCGCGGTCTTCGCTGCGCGTGTGCACCACCCAATCAGGCTCGTAAAGATTGAGTGCAGGTTCTTCCGCCAAAAGGCTCATGTTGGCTTCCCAATATGCCTGTACGTTGCCGATGTCCGCCCAGTAACCAGGGAAAGCGTAAGCGCGCACAAGCTTGCCTTGCTCGATCATCGCAGGCACAACATCCTTGCCAAAATCCAGATAGTCGTTGTGCGTTTGCAATGTTTCGATCAGCAAATCTTTGCGAAAGGCGTAAATGCCCATCGACGCCAGCGTCTCGCGTGCGCGGCGCGGCTTCTCGCGGAAAGCGACGAGCCGATCGTCGGCGCCAAGCGTCACGATGCCGTAGCGATGCGTCTCGTGCGGATTGACGCGACGCACGGCGACGGTCAGATCGGCGCCGCTCTGCACATGTTCGCGCAACATTGGCTGATAATCCATTAGATAGACATGATCGCCTGCGAGGATAAGTACATGATCCTCGTCTTGCTGCATTACAAAGTCGAGATTGCGACGCACGGCGTCGGCGGTGCCTTTCTGCCAGTCGCCGTAGGGTCCCCCTTGATAGGGTTGCAATAGACGTACACCGCCTTGTGCGCGGTCAAGATCCCACGGCTTGCCGATGCCGATGTGGTCGTTCAAGCTGCGCGGTTTGTACTGAGTGAGCACTGCGACGTTGAAAATGCCGCTGTTAACGCAATTGCTGAGTGGAAAGTCAATGATGCGGAATTTGCCGCCAAAGGGAACAGCCGCTTCGGCGCGCGTCTCGGTCAAGACACTGAGTTCGGCGCTGAAGCCGCCAGCCATAATCAATGCAAAGGCGTGTGCCATAAAATCACCTCGTTTGAATCCAAAGTTGCGAGCGACTGAGCAGTGTTGTGTGATATAGCGCCTGGCAGAACGGGGAACACGCAACACGCTTCATCGCCGCACGATGAAAAAACTTTCCCAGAGATCAACACCTAGATCGTCTTGCCATCCGCCACGATCTTGTCGGCTGGAAAATCGGCTTCGTCACGTCTGCTGTTGATCAGCACGTTGCGACCGATCTGCGCTCCGTCCGGGATGTAGGCATTTTTGCCGACCACTGTAATGCCGGCAAAAAGCCGATCCGGCATCTGTTCGTTGGGCGTCTCCATGTTGCCGACGCCGACAACTGCACCGGCGCCAACGACGACTTTCTTGTCGATGACGACGCGGTCAAGACGGGCGCCGGGGCCGATCCAGGTGTCATTCATCACAACGCTGTCCTTGACGACAGCGCCTGGGCTGACGTAGACGCCGGGGCTGAGCACGCTGTTGACAACCAATCCGCGCACGATGCAGCCGTTGGAGACCATCGAATTTGCAATTTTTGCCTGTGGCCCAACCTTGACCGGCGGGCGCTCTTCTGATTTGGTCAGGATCGGCCACTTGTCGCTGTAGAGATCAAGCGCTGGCGATGGCCCCAACAACTCAAGGCTGGTCGACCAGTATGAGTCAATCGTACCGACGTCGACCCAGTAGCCCTCGAAGCGATAGGCAAAGACGCTGTCCCCGGCGGCGATCATGGCAGGAATGACATCTTTGCCAAAATCATTGCGCGGCTTGTCTGGGCGTCCTTCACTGAGGCGACGTTCGAGCGTATTGGCATTGAAGACATAAATGCCCATCGACGCCAGGTTGCCCTTGTCGCGCTCTTTTGGCTTCTCGTAGAACTGCACAATGCGCTGCTCGTCGTCCACCATCATGATGCCGAAGCGATCTGTTTCTTCCAACGGCACCGGCATCACGCCCACCGTCAGATCGGCGCCTTTCGCCAGGTGATAATCGATCATCGGGCGATAATCCATCTTGTAGATATGATCGCCGGAGAGCACCAGCACATTTTCGGCGCGATTTTCGCGGATGAAATTCAGGTTCTGGTAAATTGCATCGGCTGTGCCTGCGTACCAGTTCTGACCGCGTCGCGCCTGATAGGGTTGGAGCAAGCGTACGCCGCCGCGACTGCGGTCGAGATCCCACGGCTTGCCGATGCCAATATGATCGTTGAGACTGTGCGGTCGATATTGCGTCAAGATGCCGACCGTGTAGATGCCACTGTTGACGCAATTGCTGATGGTAAAGTCAATGATCCGAAACTTCCCGGCAAAAGGCACGGCAGGTTTGGCGCGCTCCTCTGACAGGACAGTCAGTCGCGTCCCTTCTCCGCCGGCCAGAATCATGGCGATAGTTCTCATGGACATCCTTCCCGTTCAATTGAAGTGGCAAGCTGATTGTGGTTGCATCCACAATTCTATAAGAGAAAGGTCAATCTGGCAATCGGTAAAAAGGGCGCCTCACGCGTTGAGCAGATCATGGCAAAGATGAAAACCTCGGAAGAAGCGTAACAGGTCGTCAGCGCCATGCCAGCCACTTCAACATCATCTGCAGTTGTGCAGCGTGGGCGACCGTACGATAGTGGACATCGACATTGCGCCAGAGGTCAGTCGACGGCGTCACATCTTCGTAGCGACAGCCGGTAAGGGTGAATCCATCGGCGTCTTCCGTCAGAGCCGCCGATGGATTCGCCCGCAAAACTGCGCGACAGGCGCGCTCGAGTGCGTCGAAGTAGGCGATGTTGTCGTACAAGAGCTGCGGCCCTACCTCCACCGGCGCATGACAATAGAGCACTGTCTTTGCATCCAACGCTGCCAACGTCCGCAGCGAAGCGCGCATCTGTGGCAATCCATCGACGGCGCGCGCGGCAGGATAGGGCAGTTCGGCGGCGTCGCCCGCCAGCAACGTCGAGATTTCAGGGATGTAGATGGAGATGTGGTCGTCGATGTGCCCTGGCGTGGGCAGCAGGTGCAGCGTCAGGTCGCCGCCATCGATCGCCATCTGACCCTCAAAACGCACTGTCGGGGGTGTAAGCCGCACCTCGCCAAAAATCTCTGGCTCGGCTGCCTGCATCTCCGCCAGAAATGGCGCTTCGTCCCCTTCGAGCAGACGTTCGGCGCAGCGCTGGCTGCCGATCACCGGCGTAGGGAAGCGGGCGTCGGGTCCAGCGAAGAGCTGGTTGCCCCAGGCGTGGTCATAGTCGGCGTGTGTGTTGATCACCAGCAAGGTGCGACCGCCGTCGAGATAAGGGCGGGCATACTCCACCATCCGCTGCGCAGTCGCCGGATTGATCAGCGTATCCACCAGCACAGCAAAGCGCTGCGTCACGACGATGAAGGTTTGCACTAACTCGCCGTTGCGACAGATGAGGATGCGCTCATCCCAACCTTGATTGGGCAGCAATTGCACTTCTTCCGTGTGTGGCATCTTGAAGCACCAGGTTTGTTCAGCGCATTGTACGCCCAAGTAAAAGCGCGGCAATTTCATCGTACGACGCGCACACCTGATCGGCGCCAGCCGCGATCAGCTCACCGGCGGGGTAGGTCGTTGTCAAGCCGATCACCGTGCAGCCGGCGCCCTTGCCAGCGCGGACACCGTTGAGCGAGTCCTCAATCACGACGCACTCGCTGGCGGGTAGACCCACCCGTTCCACAGCCCGTAGATATGGCTCTGGGTCGGGTTTGGTGCGTGCAACGTCGTCAGCGGTGACAACGGCGTCGAAAAAGCGGTGCAGATCAAGTTGGTCGAACGCAAGCTGCTGGTTGCTCTTCAACGCTGAAGTCGCCAGTGCAAACGCTTTGAAGTGCGGACGCGCTGTGCGGATGAAGTCCATTGCGCCCGGAATGGCGCGCACCTGATCGGCGACTTTGAGATAAGCCGCCTGCTTCTCCGCCAGCAGTTCGGCGACATTGCAGCGTCCACCCAGGTAATAACGGTTAATGTGTTCGAGCAGCACCGCATCGGGAATGCCGACGAACTCCTCGAAGAGCTCATTCGGCACGGTGACGCCATGCGCCGCCACCGCTGTCGTCACGGCTTCGTTGTGCAACGCCTCGGAGTCGATAATCACGCCGTCGAGATCAAAGAGAATTGCACGAAAGTGATTCACAGAAACTCCTTGAGTAAATAGGATTGGGAGATTGGGAGATTGAGAGTTTGAGAGATTGGAGATCATGTTGCCCCACAAATACTCTTGATATCATCCTCTCCCAATCTCCAATCTCCAATTCTCCTACAACAAGATCAGCCCCGCTCGCGTCGCCTTGACCACGGCTTCGGTGCGACTTTGGGCGCCGAGTTTGCCGAGGATAGCGTTGACGTGAAACTTGGCTGTGTGTTCGCTGACGCCGATAGCGCGGGCGATCTCTTTGTTGGAGAGCCCCTCGGCGAGATGACGCAGCACCTCCAGTTCACGAGCAGAGAGCGGTTCGATCAGATCAGGCTCGGTTGGCGCCGGTGATGGCGCAGCCAGCAACGTCGCGTCGAAGACAAGCAGCCCCTGCACAACAGCGTGCAACGCTGCCGCTATCTGGCTGGCGTTGCTGGTGCGCAGCAGCAGCCCGCGCGCTCCGGCTGCACGCGTCATACCTGCCAGCGACTCGACTGCCAGCAGCGCCACCACCGGCACGCTGTAATCCTCGACGAACTGGTTGAGTATCGCAATCTGGCTGTCGGGCGTCCAACCCAAATCCCAGAGCACAGCGTCAGGCTGGAACGCATCGATCAGTGCGGCAGTGTCGACGTCGCTGCTGCTCTGGGCCGCAACCGTGATCCGCAGCGCCCCTGTCAACAGGGCATCCAGCCCGGCGCGCGCTAGCGGATCATCCGCCATGATTAGAACGCGTGTTGTCTCGGTTGGTGGAACGTCGTGATTTGCATTGCTCATACCCCAAAGTCTATCGCAGGCGGCGTTCAATCTCTGGGGTCTTGGTCACGAAATCTTACAGCAAACCGCACGGTCAGACAGCATCTGGGTGTCGTCGCCATTGCATCGTGTACAACTGATAGTAGTAGCCCCGTTTCGCCAGCAGCTCCTGATGGCTGCCGCGCTCGACAACGCGTCCGCGTTCCATCACGATGATCAGGTCGGCGTTGACGATCGTGCTCAGGCGGTGGGCGATGACGAAGCTGGTGCGCCCAGCCATCAGTGTATCCATAGCGTGCTGGATGATCTGCTCTGTCGCCGTATCGACGCTGCTTGTCGCTTCGTCCAGGATCAGGATGCGCGGGTCGGCGAGCAGGGCGCGGGCGAAGGCGAGAATCTGACGTTGGCCCGCGCTGAAGTTGCCGCCGTTTTCCTCGACGCGCGTCTGGTAGCCTTCGGGCAGCGCCATGATGAAATCGTGCGCGCCGACGGCTTTGGCGGCTGCGGTCACCTCTTCGTCGGTTGCATCGAGCCGCCCGTAGCGGATGTTGTCGGCGATGGTCGCGCTGAAGAGGAAGGGGTCTTGCAGCACGATGCCCATCTGCGAACGCAGGCTGGCAAGCGTGACGCGGCGCACATCGTGACCGTCGATCATCACGGCGCCGCCGGTCACGTCGAAGAAGCGCGCCAGCAGGCGAATCACCGTGCTCTTGCCCGCGCCGGTCTCGCCGACGAGGGCAATACGCTGTCCGGGTTCAGCGTGGATCGAGATGTCTTCCAACACCGGCTCGTTGTCCTTGTAGCGAAAGGCAACATGCTCGAAATCGACGCGCCCGGCGATAGGGCCGATGTCAACAGCGTCGGGCGCGTCAGCCAGATCGGGTGCGGTGTCGAGCAGTGAGAAGACGCGCTCGCTCGATGCCATCGTCGCCTGGAAGGTGTTGTAGCGCTGCGCCAACTCACGGATGGGGTCAAAGAAACGCTCGACGTAAAGTACGAAGGCAACCAGCACACCGGCGCTCAGCGCGTTGCCCATGACCAGCCAGCCGCCGACGCCGACGACAAGCGCCGTGCCCAGTGAACCGAGAAAATCGACGCCGGGGAAAAAGATCGCCGAGAGCTTGGTGGCGCACACATTGGCGTCGAAAAAGGAGCGATTGAGGTCGTCGAAGTGCCAGAAGCTGCGCCGCTCGCGGTTGAAGCTGCGCGTCACGCGCACGCCGGCGATCGACTCGTTGAGAAAGCCATTGATGATCGAAAGCCGTTGACGCGTGGCGCGGTAGGCGTCACGCACATGCTTGCGCCAGTAGTTGGTCAGCAAGATCATGAGCGGCACCAGTGCAAAGGTGACCAGCGCCAGCCGCCACTCCATGAAGAGCATTGCCAACGAAATGCCGAGCAGGTTGAAGGTCGAGCGAGTCAGGCCGGTGATCGACCAGGTGATGAACTCCTGCAGCACGCCAACGTCGCCGATCAACCGGCTCATCAGACGACCGACGCTCATGTTGTTATGGAAGTTCAATGACAGGTTATGCAGGTGGCGGAAGAGCTCGCCGCGCAGGTCAGTGATGACGCGCGTGCCGACGAACGCCATGATGTGCACGCGTTGGCGGTTGCTGATCCACTCGGCAACGGCGACGGCGGCAAAGAGCAGCGCCCAGCGGTGCAGCATGCCGAGATCGCCGCCGCCGATTGCGTCCACTGCGCGGCCGACCACCCACGGGCCGCTCACCGACAGCGCGGTTGAAACCGCCATCAAGATGACAGCCAGCACGATCTGGCGGCGATAGGGGCCGACATAACTAAAAAGCCGCGCCAACAGCCGGCCATCGTAGGCTTTGCCGAGCACATCATCGTCGCCGCCATAGAGCAACCGTTCGATCTTCGCCTTGCGCCGTCGTTGCGCTTCCGGCGTGTCTTGTGGGCGTTTCCAATCCACCGTTGGATTCAACATAAATCCTCAGTCATGTATAGTGATCTGCTCTCCAATCTCTAATCTCCAATCTCTAATCTCCAATCTCTGCATACTCCTCCTGTGCTTTCAATTGCAGATCGTAGATCGTGCGATAGAGTCCCTCTTGATGCAGCAACTCTGTGTGCGTCCCATGTTGGACGATACGTCCGCCGTCGAGCACGTAGATGCAGTCGGCGTTCTTGAGCGTGACCAGCCGCTGCGCAATGATGAAGGTTGTGCGGTTGCGCATCAACGTCGCCAACGCCTCCTGGATCAGGTGCTCGGTCTGCGTGTCCACGCTGCTGGTGGAGTCGTCCAGAATCAGGATTTTCGGGTTGTAGAGCAGGGCGCGGGCAATGGCGACGCGCTGACGTTGCCCGCCACTGAGCGTTACCCCGCGTTCGCCGACGAGCGTGTCGTAACCGTCGGGAAAGCGCACGATGAAGTCGTGGGCGTTGGCAGCTTTGGCGGCGGCAACGATCTCCTCTTCCGTCGCCTTCTCTACGCCGTAGGCGATATTCTCGCGGATCGTTGTGCTGAAGAGGAATGGCTCCTGCAACACCATGCCGATGTGGCTGCGCAGGCTATGCAATTTGATTGTCCGCACATCCACGCCATCGATCAGCACGCGCCCGCTCGACGGGTCATAGAAGCGCGGCAGCAACGATACCAGCGTCGTCTTGCCCGAACCGGTCGGCCCGACGAGTGCAATCGTTTTGCCCGGCGTCGCCTCAAAGTGGATGTCGTGCAGCACGCGGCTGACGCCCTCGTAGGCAAAAGAGATATGCTCGAAGGTGACGCGCCCCTCGATTTCATTCAGTTCCACCGCATCCGGTGCATCCTCGATCTCGACCGGCGTGTCGATGATCTCGAAGACGCGCTGTGCGCTGGCGCCGGCAGTCGCCGCCAGGTTGACCAGGTTGCCGAGCTGTTGCGCCGGGCCGTTGAGCATTAACAGATACGAAATCATTGCAAAGAGCGTGCCGACGCTGATGACGCCGTCGATCACCCATGGCCCGCCAAACCACAGCAGGAAAAAGACGCCGACTGCAAGCACGAAGGTAAAGAGCGGCCAGTAATTGCCCCATGTGCGGATAACACCCATGCGCCGCCGAAACCATTCGTCGCTGATGTTATCGAACTTCTCAAATTCATACGGTTCGCGTGCAAACGCTTTGACCACGCCGATGCCGGTCATACTCTCCTGCATCACTGTCGAGAGCAGGCCAAGCTGTTCCTGAATGCGTTGAAACATGGGGCGCACCACCACCCCGAAACGCAGCCCCAACCCCACCAGTGCCAGTACAGGACCAAACGCCAGCAGCGCCATCTGCCAGTTGAGCCAGAACATCGAGGCGACCACGCCGACGATCAAGATGATCACGCTTGATAGTTCCAACAAACCGATGCCAGCGAAACGTTCGGTCTCGGAAATGTCGCCGGTGGCGCGGCTCATCAGATCGCCGGTGTGTGAGCGGTCAAAGAAGCTAAAGGGAAGTCGTTGCAAGGCGATGTAGTAGTCGTTGCGCAGGTCATAAGCGACGCGATGGGTTAACCATTCGCCCCAATAGCGTTGCAAGAAACCTGCCCCTCCACGCACCACGGCAATGCCGAGAATCAACGCCGCTGCACCAAAGAGCACCCATCCGTTCTGTTGCGCCAACCCCTGGTCGATCGCTTCTTTTATCACCTGCGGCACAAAGAGATTGAGCAATGTTGCACCCAGCATTGCCGCATAGGTGACCGCCACCTGTCTGCTATAGGAACGGAGGTAGGAAAATAGTCGGCGATAGACCGCCAGTTTCCCAGACATGATCAAAAAACCTCTAGGTTCTTTAACTTGCACGGTTTGTAGGCCCGTCACCCACAGAAGCGCATCAGCACAAAGAAAAATCGTGGGCTGCTGTTTCCCACGACTAGATCCAATATACTTGCGCCTGCGAGGAGCCGTGCGAGCCTGCGCCGTGATATGCCAACGTTTTCTAAACCGTTACGAACATGACCTGATCGGTTAGCAAATTAACATTAGCAACCATTGATGGCTTTGTCAAAAATTGGGGAGTGAGTAACCGGCCCTCTCTATCCTTGCCGTATTTCCTTGATGCGGTAGTGATAGCGATACGCAGTGGTGAAACCGGCGCTGGCGTAGAGCTGCTGGGCAGGAAGATTGTCTGCCATCACCTGCAAATAAGCATGGCGAGCATCGTAGAGCTGCGCCCACACCGCCAGCGTACGCAGGATGGCGCGTGCGGCGCCGCGGCGTCGAAAGGTCGGCAGCGTCACCATGTTGAAGACGCCAACCCAACCTGCTTCAACGACGCCCAAACCCACCGCAGCCGGCGTCCCTTCCGCATAGAGCATGACAAAGCCGTGCGTCGGCGCAATTCGCTCCAAGATCGCCCGGCGCACCGGCGCGGCCACTGTGCTCACTTCCTCAGACCTGCAATAGAACGAAAACCACTGCGCGTCAAATTCTTCGCTAACTTCGACCTCAAAGGTGGGATAGTGACGCAACGATGGCAACCGCTCCAGCAGCGTCGTCAGAGAGGCAGTCTGCACAAAGGTGGGCGCCTCAAGGATGTAGCCATGCGAGGCAAGCAGGGCGTCGAGTTGCGCTGGCTGCATGGCGTCGCAGATCTGGTAGATGGCAGGACGGTTGCGCGCGGCATAAAAGGCTTCAACACGCGCTAATTTCGCCTCGATCGCCAGGGCACCGTCATCACGGTTGGGCCAAACCGAATTAGCGCGCCGCGTGACGCCCTGCGTGCTGCGCAACTGCCAGCCGTCGCACGCCTCAACCTCAGCGGCGGGCCAGGCATTGGCGGCGAGAGTTTCAAGCGTGAGGATAGTGGATAGATCGATCATGGATGGTTCACTGCCTGGCTGTATCTGTTTACATAATGCCCCAAAAAGCGATCTAGCTTCCTGGAGGATATGTAGCGTACATGCGCAACGGCGCATTGGCAAAGTGAACCGATTGCCAAATTGTGGAACTGTCATCAGGAAGCCGGAAAGAGCAGTTTCCGGCTTCCTGTCCAAGAGGTGTGATTATCGCTGGACAGCAGGCAGATAGATGGTGCGGTTCTGTGTGTCTTCGGGGTCGGGCAGCAAGTCGCCGGCTGCGCTCACCATGCTTGATGGCGTGGCGCCGCCGCCAAAATCATCGATGCGTGCGCCCTCTGACTCGAATAACCAGAAGCCGATGCGCCCGCCACGATTCGTAAAAAAGTGACTTGTCGGCGCAGCGCCAATCAATACGTTGTTCCTATACACAAACACCCAGCCGGTTGTCGAAGCGCGTGCACCCAACACATCCCCCGCAGCAAACGTCTCCGCAATTGCCAGCCGCACCATCCAGCCATCTTGTCCGGGCTCGATTGTCTCGACGAGCGCCTGTTGCGTGGCAGTGTTGTAGCTAACCAGGATCATGCCATTGCTGTAGTCGTTGATATTCTGCGCCTTCAGAATCAGCGCAAAATGCCCGTTGAATCTGCTGACAGGGGCAAGCTGAACACAAGCCACCTGATCCGGCCCGAAGAGGAACGGGGTTCGGTTCCAAAACACAGTGCTGGCGGTGGAGAACGCTTCCACTTGATGGTTGATAATCCGGTAGGTGTTGGCGGCGCCAGCCCAATCGTTGCCCAGCCCGCTTTTGGTGTTTGCGCGGTTGAAGTTGTCGAGCAGCGGACACGCCAGCATTGGCCCAATGTATTTATTTTCTACTGTTATACGAACTATTTGTGATGGTGCAACTACGACTGTTGGCGTTTCGATCGTTGCAAGCCAGCCCTGTTTCGTTGTCTCGCTAATCGTGTATTCGCCAGGCATCAGGGGTCCAAACGAAAGCTCGCCCCCGCGCGTATTCTGACACCAGGCGGATGGATACGAGGGGCCGCTCACACAAATCTCAAAGTCGATGTCATCCACAGGCGGTGCTCCCTGCCAATTGACAGACTTCAGCACTGCCAGTGTTCCGGTGCGCAGCGTATGCGTCACTGTCGCCTGTGCTGGCGCAACATCTCCTACGCTCACCTCGTCAGGCAGCGTCACCGCCCACTCCGAGCCACTTTCGCTCGCCACAACGGTGTAATCGCCAACCTGGATGTTGTTCCACGTCACTGTGTCGCCTGCTGTCGTCTGACAATTGTTCGATGGATAAGAAGGGCCGTTGATGCACACCTTGAAACGTTGACCCTCTACTGGCGGGGCGCCGTTCCAATCGATGATATGCGTCACCATCAAATCGCCAAGCCCATCACAGGCTACCAATAGATTTGGCTGAAAACCGACCGCCGAATCGGTGTCGGCGCCATCGCAGAGCCAGGGCGTGGCGTTGACGTTGCCAACGATTTTGTCAGCGCCGGGCGTATCAGGGCCGCTGGACGCTCCCCACCAATTTAGGGTGCTGTCAATTGTGAAGTCATTTGCGTTGCTGTACAACCCGATGCCATTTCCCGTAATGCTGTTCAACTGGACAGTCACGTTGACGAAGCCTGCCTCGGAGCAGTACGGCTCATTGGGGCACTGGAAGATCACGACGCCGTAAAACCAGTTGCGCACTATATTATTGGTGGCTGTGAAATCGATGTCTTTTTGCCCATAGCCGCCGTCTGCTTCGAGCGCAAAACCACCTATCGACCCATCGCTCTCCAACTCGTTGTTGATGACGCGAATCGTTTTGATGTTTGCTGAAGCTGCACCGACTGCGGCGTTTTCAGCATCCTGTGTGATTCTGGCGGGTTGAATGTCAAATGGGGATGGCAGACGCCACGGCGGCGGATCATCGGCGACAATGCCCCAGAACGCATGAGAGTGTACGCCGGCTTTGGTGGCGCGCACCCGGTTGCCATCATGCACGCCGTTGCCGTCGATGTGATAGATGCTGACCTGGTTTTCGACAAATGCGTTTCCAACTGTGTCGGTGTCTGCATTCAAAACGAGCAAACCCGAGGAAGTGGTCTCAAGAGGGGAGAATGAGTGTCCAGTGATCGTGTTGCCTTTGAGCGTCGCTGAAGCGCCATCGCTGACCTGCACGCCGTTCTGGGCGATAATCTCCGTTGGGCCTGCGCCGCGGATCGTGTTGGCTTCAATCAGCGCCTGTGAGCCAACGCCGCTGACGGTGATCCCATTCTTTTGATAGCCCAGAATTTCATTTTCTCTGATTGTGGCGACACCAGCGCTATTCAACGACGAACGGCCGACTTGAATGGCGACGCCGTAATGACAGCCGCTCATCGGTTGATCGCGAATGTCGCGAACAATGTTGCCGTGGATGTCGGCGTGGGCGCCGTCGCGCACAAAAACACCCGCACCGATGCTGCCACAGACAGATGGGCCAGGCCCTGCTATGGTCAAACCTGCAACCTCAGCCTTTACATCATCGCCGGCGATCGTGATAATAGCTGAATCCGGGCTTTCTGCGTGCGGGATGTCGTCTGGCGCTTGCAGCCAGGTTTCCGTCGCTTTGCCGGCGCCAAGCAACCGCAGCGACTTTGTAATGACCACTTGCTCTACATATACACCCGGCGAAGCGTACACCTCACCGCCAGGCTGGACAGCATCTACAGCGGCTTGAATCGTCCGTTTGGCTGCAGCGGGTGTTGCTCCGCTGTTGACGTCGTCGCCGTTCACTGCATCGACGAAACAGGTGGTCGTGCATTGCTCGGCCTTGCCTGACGCATCGAATGACAAACTGGTCGCCTGCGCCCGTGCGGCAAGCCCTGCAAACAATAGGGTGAGGAGCAATAAACCCCAGAGCAAACGATGCGAGACTCCATGAAGAGCCATCATGCCTCCTGTCCGAACCATTGCCGGTGCGTTCTATGTCGCCTCGCACGATGCATATAGGCTCGAGGGCGACTCCTGGCGAAAGGCGAAACCTGCAATTTGCTGACAGATCTCTAATAAAGATTATAATAGAAGTTTGTTGTAAAGTGAAGCAATTATTTTGATGAAGTAGATGAGCTTGCATGTTCTAATGAATCTTGCGTGTTCTAAATGAATCTGTAGGGTATAATCGTTTACATGAATCTTGACCACATTCGCAACTTTTCAATCATCGCCCACATCGACCACGGCAAGAGCACGCTGGCTGACCGTCTGATCCAGATGACCGACACCGTCACCGAGCGCGAGATGCGCGAGCAGCTTCTCGACTCGATGGAGCTGGAACGCGAGAAAGGCGTCACGATCAAAGCCAGCGCTGTGCGTATGATCTACAAACATGACGGCGAGGAATATGAGATCAACCTGATCGACACGCCGGGCCACGTCGACTTTAGCTATGAGGTGCACCGTGCGCTGCAAGCGTGCGAGGGCGCCGTGCTCGTCGTCGATGCGTCGCAGGGCATTCAGGCGCAGACAATGGCGCACCTTTTCGCCGCGCTTGAACAGAACCTGAGCATCGTGCCCGTCATCAACAAGATCGACCTGCCCGCGGCCATGCCTGACGACGTGGCGCAAGAGATTGAAGACCTGCTCGGCACGCCCGCTGAAGACATCCCGCGCATCAGCGCCAAAGCTGGCTTGAATGTGGAAGATGTGCTGCGCCACGTGATCGCTGAAGTGCCACCGCCCAAAGGTGATCTTACGGCTCCGGCGCGCGCGCTAGTCTTCGACTGTCACTACGACTCCTACAAAGGCGTGATCGCCTATGTGCGCATGGTCGATGGCGTCATCAACGGTGCGCCAAAGCTGCTGGCGATGAACACCGGCAAAACGATGGAGCCGCTCGAAATTGGCGTGCTCGTGCCGGCAATGCTGCCGGTGAGCGAGCTGCACGCCGGGCAGGTCGGCTACATCGCCACCGGTCTCAAGACGCTCCAAGACCTGGATGTCGGCGACACGATCACGCTGGCGTCGCGCCCGGCCACTGAAAAGCTGCCTGGCTATCGCCCGCTCAAGCCGATGGTCTTTGCCGGTCTCTATCCGAGCAATCCAGACGATTACAACGAGCTGCGCGACGCGCTGGAGAAGCTGCAGCTCAACGACGCTGCGCTTACCTACGAAGCGGAGACCAGCCAGGCGCTCGGCTTTGGCTATCGTCTTGGCTTTTTGGGTCTCTTTCACATGGAGATCGTGCAGGAGCGGCTCGAACGCGAGTACGACATGGATATCATCTTCACCGCACCCTCGGTGGAGTATCGCGTGCTCAAGACCGACGGTGAAGTCATCGCCATCGACAGCCCGGCGGCGCTGCCCGACCCAACCGAAATTGAGCACATTGAAGAGCCGTGGTGCGAACTGCGCATCTTCACGCCCGCTGAATATATCGGCGCCGTGCTCGATCTGGTGACCAAGCGCCGCGGTGAACTCAAAACGCAGAACTGGCTGGACGCCAAGCGCGTCGAGATCGTCTGCATGATCCCGCTTTCGGAGATCATCGTCGATTTCTACAACGAGCTGAAGGCGCGCACCAAAGGCTACGCCAGCATGGACTACACGCTCGACGAATATCGCCCTTCAGACATGGTCAAGCTCGATGTGCTTGTCAACTACCAGCCGGTGGACGCACTCAGCATCATCGTGCACCGCGACAACGCCTTTTACAAAGGGCAGCGCCTGGTCAGCAAGATGAAGGAGATTATCCCGCGCCAGATGTTCGAGGTGCCGATTCAAGCTGCCGTCGGCAACAAAGTGATCAGCCGCGCCAACGTCAAGGCAATGCGCAAGGATGTGCTCGCTAAATGCTACGGCGGTGACATCACGCGTAAACGCAAGCTGCTCGAAAAGCAAAAGGCTGGCAAGAAACGCATGAAGATGGTCGGCTCAGTCGAAATCCCGCAGGAAGCCTTCATGTCTGTGCTCAGCCTCGACGAAGAATGAGTCTTTTGCCCAAAAAATCGCTTGGACAGAACTTTCTGAGCGACCGCCGTTTTCTGGCGCCGATCCTGGATGCAGCGAAACTCACCCCAACTGACAATGTACTAGAGATCGGGCCGGGCAAAGGTGTGCTGACCGAAGCACTGGCGGAACGCGCTAGCTGCGTTGTCGCCGTCGAACTGGACGACCGCCTGATCGAGCCGCTGCGCCAACGCTTTGCCAGCCAGCCGCACGTCCACATTGTACATGCTGATATTTTGGAGCACGCACCGGGCGCAATCGTCGCGTCTGCATGTTGCGGGGAAAGGGAGAGGGGGAAAGGGGGAGAAGGGGAACGACAATCTCCAGTCTCCAATCTCCAATCTCCTCCTCTCCCCCTTTCCCCTTCTTCTAATCTTCCACTCTCCTACAAAGTCGTCGCCAATCTCCCCTACTACATCACCAGCGCTGCGCTGCGCCATCTGCTCGAAACCGCCCAACCGCCGTCGCTGGCCGTCGTCATGGTGCAGTGGGAGGTGGCGCAACGCATCTGCGCCACACAGGGCGACCTGTCGATCCTGGCAGTGAGTGTGCAATATTACGCCGAGCCGCACATCGTACAGCGCGTGCCGGCAAGCGCTTTTACGCCGCGCCCCAAAGTGGATAGCGCCATTCTGCAGTTGACTGTACGCGCGCATCCCGCTGTGGACGTAGAGCCGGCGCTTTTTTTCCATGTGGTGCGCGCCGGGTTCAGCCAGAAACGCAAACAACTGCAAAATAGTCTTGCTGCTGCTCTGCATCTCGACAAGCCCGCTGTGCAGACATGGCTGAAGCGTGCGGGCATCGATCCGGCGCGGCGCGCCGAAACGCTCAGCCTTGCCGAATGGAGTATCCTGTGCCAGCAGGAGCCACCCTTTACTCGCATTGCATCGCCATCGACAGCGTCATAATCGTCTACTCCCACTCCGCTACGCGCACATCCGGCAGCAGATGTTCGACATCGGCAAAGCGCACTTCGGCGGTGCCTTCGGTTGTCACCGAGGCGGCGCTGACTGCGGCGGCCCAGCGTGCGCTCTCTCCCCAGGCGTCGCCCAGCGCGCGGCGCCAGACGATGGCCGCCGAGGCAGCGTCGCCGGCGCCGGCCGCGTTGATCGCACGCTGCACCGGCGCCTGCGCCTGCACAACGCCTTCCGCCGTGACGATGATGACGCCCTCGCGCCCACAGGTCAGCGCCAGCGCGGGCAGATCGCGATCACGGCGCATTCGCTGCGCTGCGCGCACAATTGCGGGCAGCTCGCCTCCGGTCAGCCCGAAGGTGTCGATAAACTCGTCCTGGTTCAGCTTGACCACATCCGGACGCGCAGGGAGCGCTTCACGCAGCGGCGCAGCAGTGGCGTCGATCAGGATCGGCTTGCCAGCAGCATGGGCAATCTCCGTAACCGTACGGTAGAAGGTGGGCGGCATCCCCGGCGGCAGCGAACCGGCTGCCACCACCCATGTCGCTGCGGGCAGGTGCGTGCGAAAACGATCCAACATCGTTTCGACATCGGCGGCGGTGACCGGCAGTGCGCCGATCATGACGTGGCTATGACGGGCGCGCGCCGTCTCGACAAGTACATTCGCCAACCGCGTCTCGCCGGGCAGCCAGATCGGGTCGACATCGATGCCGTAATTGGTCAGGACGTTGACGAGCAGGTTGCCGTAATAGCCCGCTACAAAGCCAATGGCCGTCGTGCTTTGGCCTAGCCCGCGCAGCGCAACCGAGGTGTCGAATCCCTTGCCGCCGGCGCATTCGATGAAGCGCGGGGCGCGCATCGTTGTCGCCGGGACAAATTCCTCGATGAAGATCACACGGTCGAGGGCGGCGTTGGCGGTCAGCGTCAGGATCATGGCAGCACCGGGTCGTAGGCTATCGGCGCCGCCGGCATCATGCCCTGGCTGAGGATGCACCACGCGTTCCAGTCGATGCGTTCGAGCGCGTCGATGGCCGCCAGCAGGTCAAGACCGGCGACGATAATGCCATGTTTAGGCAACAACACCGCCGCGGCCTGTTTGCGGATGCTGGCCTCGCGCCCGGCCAGTCCCTCGACGACAAAGCGGGCGAGATGCTCGCTATGCGCGGGTGCAAAGGGAACCACCGGCGTCACCCCAAATTTCTGGGTCGCCTCCAGCACCGGCTCGATTGCGCGACCGGCCACGCAGAAGGGCAGCACGTGAAACGGATGGGCGTGGATCACTGCGCCGACATCGGGGAAGGTGCGGTAGATAGCGAGATGCGCCTTGCCTTCGCGCGAGAAACGCGGCTGCTGTAGCATGGCGTTGCCCGCAATTGGGCCACAGAGAATGTCATCGGCGGCAAGGCGCCAGTGCTGCCTGCTGCCGGCGAAGCGCGGGGTGATGTAGAGGTTGTCGCCATTGCGCACGCTGATATTGCCGCCCGCCATATCGGTCAGCCGCCGCTCGAACATTAGCCGCGCAACATGGACGATCTGCTCTGGAATGGATTGTGGCTGCATGAGCTATGTCCGTTTCTTCTCTCTTCCCTGCAACTGCCGGGACGATCTGATTGATCTGTAGAGGTCTTTGCATAGTATGTCTTTTGGGGCGTGGGGTCAAGATTGAATTTCTCCGGTTCCCTCTGTACAATTTGATGCAACGCTGTATTGATCGACGCCAACGTAAAAATCAGGGGAAATGTATGCCGACCTTCACCGAAGCAGACATCCGGGCAGCCGCATCGGCGCAATCCTTCAGCCGTGGGATGAGTTACTACAACGATGGCGCTGTGTTGGAGATCGTTCGCCGCGGCGCCGTGATCACCGCCGAAGTCGAGGGCAGCGACTATGAACCGTACGAAGTCACCGTCAAGCTCGATGCGGGCGGCGGCATTGACAGCGCCTACTGCACATGTCCCTACGACTATGGCGGCTATTGTAAACACATTGTGGCTGTGCTGCTGACGGTTTTGAATGATACAGAAAACATCGAGGACAAACCCGATGTACAAACGTTGTTGAACGGATTGAATGAGGCGCAACTGCGCCAGATCATCGCAAACATCGTCGCAGAAAATCCGCGTCTTGCCGCCGACGTCGAATATGAGGTCGCCTCTCTGCGCCGCACATCGCCAGCAACCTCCACAACAGGCGATCTTCCGCCCACGCCGTCGCTCGTCGACATCGATGCCATTCGCCGCGACATGCGCCGCGGTTTTCGCAAGGCTGCAAGCGGCGGCGGTGGCGGCCGTCACGGATACTACTACGATGACTACGATGAGTTCTATATCGATGCCGGCGCCATTCTCGAACCAGCCATTCAGGCTGCGGAAGCGCTGTTGAATCACGACGACCCGGCGGGCGCCGCAACGCTGCTCAGCAGTGTGATTGAGGAATGGGGCGAATGCATCGCCGATCTGGAAGAGTGGGTGTACGAAGCCAACGAGGACGCTCTCAACGAAGCATCCAGCGAGGTTGACGCCTTGTTAGCCGAAAGCTTGCTCAGTTTGCCGCTCTCGACCGCCGAACGCAAGGCATGGCGCGCTCGCATCGATGAGTGGGCGGATGAGACGATGGGGCTTGTCATCTCCGATGCAGCGCTCGAACAGGGGTGGGACTATCCGCCGTTGGTGGCGGCCATGCAGGGAAGCATCACCGAGAAGGGCGCCTGGGAAGATGAAGCGCCGATATGGGCGGATCAGCTCGCGCTGGCGCGGCTACGCATTCTGGAGCGCCAGGGTCGCATCGAGGAGTATCTGAATCTGGCGCAGGCTGAGGGCCAGCTTGTGCTCTATCTCACCAAACTGGTCGAACTCGGCGAGATCGAGCGCACAGTCGCCGAGGCAAATGCTGTCCTCTCGGACCCCGGTGAGGTGCTGTTGATCGCCGGGCTGTTGGACGCGCAAGGGCATCACACCGAGGCGTTGAACGTTGCAGCATACGGTTTGGATTCGACCTATCCCTACGGCATGGAGAAGCTGGCGCGCTGGCTCGCGCCGCGTGCGCAGGCGCAGGGAGACGCCGACCTGGCATTGCGCGCCGCCCGGATCGCCTTCCTCAAATCGCACCAGCTTGCGGATTATCAGACCGCCGAAAGCATCGCCGGCGAGCGCTGGAGTGCTGTGAAGCCGGAGTTGCTCGAAGACCTCGCCCGTTCCAACGCCTATACTGCCATAGAAATTTATCTCCATGAATACATGCTGGTCGAAGCGATGCAGGCGGTGGACAAAAGGGGCGGTTTTGGCGTCGAGCTGGTGCGCGTCATTGAAGCGACGCGCACCGAGTACCCGAATTGGGGCATCAAGCAGTGCAGGCAACAGGCAGAGCGGATCATGAACAACGGCGACGCCAAACATTATGCCGACGCCGCGGATTGGCTGCGCCGCGCCCGCACGATCTACGCCCAACACAACCGTCTGACTGAGTGGCAGAGTTATCTGAACAACCTGCTTGACATCCACGCCCGCAAGTACAAGCTTGTCCCGTTGCTGAAGGAGATCAGGTAAGCATCGATCAGCATCGACGCTGTACGCAAACTCCTTGCTGATCTCGATTGAGATTGACGTTGAGCGTTCAATTTAGGTTGATGGCGCCGGTTTCAGAACATCTTCGCAACAACGTGCGCCTTGCTCCACAGCTCTTCGAGCCGGTAATAGCGGCGCATTTCTTCGGTGAGCAGATGAACGATCACGTCGCCGTAGTCGAGAATCGACCAGCCGCCGCCCTGCCCGTCGAGGCCGTCGACGCTCAACGGGCGCAGATTCTGCTGCAGCTTGAGCTTTTCCAGCAGGTCGTCTTCGATAGCTTTTGCCTGGCGTTCGTTGTCTACAGTAGCGAGGATGAAGTAGTTGGCGAGGGAAGTCTGCTCATGAACATCGAGCAGCACAATGTTGGTTGCCTGTTTTTGCTCGATAATATCCACAAGCTGGTGGGCGAGTTGCAAGCTTTCCAGATGTTGCCTCCTATAGAGATGCAAAATTGTCACGATGTACTGCGATACAGGTATGCTATGCTTGAAGTGTAGCATAAGGATGGCCGCTGTTCAAGGCTGAGTCAGCCATCACCTGCCAATTGTGCAAATGTTGTCGGCGACGAGCCAGCCAGACGTTGGCGAATCAGCCCGGCCCATTCGTGCGCGTTCAACTGCGATGTGTCGACTTCGAGGTCGTAGACGCCGGGATCGCGCACGGCTTCTTGCCAGCGCAGCACGGGCGGCGGGATGGTCTCTGCGCTGCTGTTGTAGCCCGTGGCGACCCGCCGCTTCATAATCACTTCCTAGCGGGCAGCGCACGCCGACGAAGAGAACGGACAGCCATCAAGTCGCCGGTGAAAGTTTTGTCGATCGACAATCGGCTCAATCGAATGCTATACCTGCCTTGAGCATAGGGTTCCAGCGGTCGAAGCTCAACGTTGAAGTCGCCTGTCACCAGCATAGGCTCTCCTCTTTTGTGTAGATTTTGGCAGGTGCTCACCAGCAGTAATGAGATGCACGGTAAGCCTCTTGCCGCTTTCCTTCCGCGCCCTCTCTCAAATCACTTCAAGCGCATTCAACTCAGGAAATGACGGGAACGGCGCGTGTGGCTCGGTTTGATACCAAAAGGCCGTCGAGGCGATGTCATCTTGCAGCGGCAGATAACGCGGCTTGCCTTCGAGCGTGGCGCGCCAGCCGAGCGCCTGGATCGTGACGCATAAGTCTTGCTGAAAGCGGATCGGATCCAGGATGTGCCAGCGATACATGCCAAAACGCTGCTGGCTGCGGTAGAGGCCGTCCGGTTTGATCACCTGCGGCAGGCCCGTGTAAGGCCCGGTGAAGACGCCGTACTGGCCGGGCGGAAACTCGAAATTCCACGCACCGCCAAAGTAATCCTCGGTGCCGGTGCCGCAGATCGTGGGCCACTCGTCGTCGCCGTCGAGGTAGAACTTGATCTCGCCCTCGCCCCACCAGCCAGCGTTGTTGACGCCCCACGCCAGGTACGTGCCCACATAGTGCCCCTGTCCCTGCACGCCATCGAGCAGCGTGTGCACAGTTTTATAGGGGAGGGGGTTGCTGCGCCGCCATTGTGCATGAAAATACGCCGACGCGTCGGGAATCTCGGTCAGCGCGTAGGTGATCTGGTAATAAAAGCCGTTGACTGGCTCCGGCGATAGATTTTCCACCGTGATGCGCGCCCGCTTGCGAAAAGGCATCTCCCAGTAGCTGTTGAAGCCACCCGCTGGGTTGACGGCGACCATCAGCGAGGTGATGTTGCAGCGTTCGCACCAGCCGTTGGCGAAGAAATCGCCAAGCGGCGTCTCCACCGAAGGCGTCGGCTCATCGTCCCAGTAGAAGCGGAAAATCAGCCGCCGCCATGCCGTGGGATGCACCGTCAGCCAGATGTGCTGGATCACGCCGGGACCCTCGATGTCGGCAAGCGTTACCGTTGCCTTGCCTGAAATGTTGATCGAGGGCGAAATCTTCCAGCCCTGCCCCAGCTCACGCGCGGCGATAGCGCCTGTCCCTTCGGTCGCACGCCCGCCGCCGCCCTTGCGCCCGTCAGGGTTTTCGGCGCTGATCGAACGCGTCTTGGCGTTTGACAACTGCGACAACCCGCCGCCCATGTTCAGGCCTGAAAGTCTCATCGGTGTCTCCTTCTCTCAATAATCTACTGACCTCTAAGTTAGCTGCTCATCTTCCCGGAAGCTCCGGAGCTTCCGGGAAGATGGTGAGATTGTGAGCAATATGACGTGACAATTTAGAAATCAATAAGATCTAATTTGTTGAGCCGCCACAACAGTGACATCAGGTGGCTGGCGGACTTTGTGTTGGGTTGGGTGAATTCCCTGACGGCAGATCGCTCATCCTTGAGCTGAAAGCTGCCGAAGAACTGCTGCGCGGCGACGCCTTGGCGCCGGTCGGCAGTTGACCGAAGAGCGCCATCGCTGTGCGTCGATAGCCCGTCATGCGGCTGCTGGTCTGAATCACTGGCGAAACGACATTTTCGCTCATGAAGTTCGCCGTGCCGCGCACCGTGGCGATGGTCTCTTTCGTGTCGGCGATCATCGGCTTCAGTTCGCTCTGCACCATCTTGGTCAGCCGCCAGATTTGCCAGATCAAGATGCCGAGCAGCACCCAAACGGCGATGCTCGTCAACGCCAGAAAAATAATCAAAATGTCGCGCACTGTGCCTACGATCACGGTCAACTCCTTGTTGTGTCAGGCAGTGAGGGTTTGTACGATCGGTTCGCCGATCATGGCTTCGTTGCGGGCGATGATGCCGCCGCCCAGGCAGTGGTCGCCGTCATAAAAGACTGCACCCTGTCCTGGCGTGATGTCGCGCAATGGCTCGTTGAAACGCACCTCGACGCAGTCGCCCGGCAGCGGAAAGACGACGCAATCGACCGCCTTTGCCTTGTAGCGAATCTTGCACTGTAGCTGCGCGCCGGCAGGCGGCGCTTCATCGAGCGTCCAGTTCACATGCTCGGCAATCAGCCAGTCTCGACCCAGTTCCGCCGCCGTGCCGATCACAAGCTGGTTGTTGTGATAGTCCAGTTCGAGCACGAACAGCGGCTCAGCCGCGCCTTTAACGCCCAATCCCTTGCGTTGACCGATGGTGTAGCCGGGGAGCCCACTGTGCTCGCCGTAGATGTTGCCACGACGGTCGACAATCGGGCCTGGACGCATCGCCTCCGCCGCCCAGGTGCGCAGAAAACGCCGATAGTCATCGTCGAAGACAAAGCACAGATCCATCGAATCGTGCTTGGAGGCAATCGGCAACCCGCGCGCCGCCGCCATGCGCCGCACCTCTGGCTTGGGGAAATCGCCAACTGGGAAGAGCACGTCGTTCAATTCGGCCTGACCGAGCACGCTGAGCACATAGCTCTGATCTTTGGCTTCGTCGACGCCCTTGAGCAGGTGCACCTTGCCGTCCGCCCCGCGGCGCAGCCGTGCGTAGTGACCCGTGGCGAGATAGTCGGCGCCCAGCCGCCGCGCATAGTTGAGCAGATAGTCGAAGCGGATGTGGCGGTTGCACTCGATACACGGGTTGGGCGTCACGCCGTGGCTGTAGCTGTCGATAAAAAAGTCGACGACCTTTTGCTTGAAAGGCTGCTCGACGTTAATCAGATAGAACGGGATGCCGAGTTCGTCGGCCACGCGGCGCGCGTCGTGGACGCTCTCCAGGCTGCAACACTTGTTGGTCGAGCCTTCGCCCTCGCCAACCTCCGCCCAGAGCCGCATCATCACGCCGATACAGTTGTAGCCGCGCTCGACCAGCAACGCCGCTGCGACGGACGAGTCAACGCCGCCCGACATCGCAACGACCACCGTGGTCTCCGCAGGCGTCTTGCCATGCTTCACACCGATCATGGCGCTATTGTACACGAAAGCTGCGCGTGCGGGAAGATGGACGGGGGTGTCGTGGATGCCAAGTAAAGAGAGATGGGAAGGTTGTGACAGCATTGAAGCGTAACGTGAGTGCAATTTGAGTGTCCGTTGTAGGTCATCGCCTCCGGCGTGACATGGCGCCTTTGCCCCAGACGCGAAAGTAGATCTCCGCAGCAATGGGACATTGACGACGACGGTCACAATCGCTACACTGGCTTGCATGCCCAACAACATTTTTAGCATCCGGAAGTGTGACTGACCGCTATGACCGACCTCTACACTGACTACGACTCTATTTTCCTTTCGCCGCATCTTGACGACGCCGCGCTCTCCTGCGGAGGACGCATCGCTAACCTGGCGCACGCTGGCAAACGCGTGTTGATCGTCACAGTGATGGCTGGCGACCCTCCCACCGACGTTGAAAACGACTATATCCGCAGTCTGCATGCACGCTGGGAGCTGGAGCGCGATGCGACAGCCCAGCGCCGCGCCGAAGACATCGTCGCCTGTGCGATCCTCGGCGCCGACTATCTGCACTGGTCGATCCCCGACTGCATCTATCGCCTCGATCCAGCCGACGGTAAACCGATGTACGTTTCGGACGACGACATCTTCGGCAATGTGCATCCCGCCGAACAACCGCTGGTCAAGGAGATTGTCAGCCTGCTACGCGCATTGCCAGCACATAGACAATGTTACGCGCCGCTGACGGTGGGCCACCACGTCGATCATCTGCTCGTGGCAGAAGCAGCGCGGCGCGCCTTCGGAGACGGCTTAATCTTCTATGAGGACTATCCTTACGCGCAGCAGCCCGGCAAGTTGGCGGCAGTGGTCGGCGACCCGCCGCTTGGGTGGGAGGCGTCGGCGCTTGCGCTCTCTGATGCCGATCTTGCCGCCAAGATCGAGGCGATCCTGGCGTTTCGTTCACAGCTCAGCACCTTCTTCACCGACCGCACCGACCTGGAACGGCAGGTGAAGGGTTACGCTGCGTCCGTCGGTGGGGAGCGGGTGTGGCGAAAAGGGCGATAAGGGGTGATGACCTACGTTGCCCCCAGACGTGAAGTAGGTGCTCTGGTGAGTGGTTGTTTCTGATCCGTTGCGCCATCAGGTATACTGCTGGCATGAATCTTTCCAAACCCACCGCACTTTGCGCCGAGGAGATGCAGCATCTCGCGCACTATCTTGCCGACCAACCAGACGTACTTGTCGCGTACCTCTTTGGCTCCTGTGCACGCGGCAGTGCAACACCATACTCCGATGTTGATATTGCCGTGCTTGTTCCACAAGCACTGTCACCTGATCAGGCGTTCGATCTCCGCTTAACATTGATCGACGCCGTCCAGAGGCTGTTGCACTGCGAAGCGGTTGATGTCATCATTTTGAACCAGGCGCCGCTGGCGTTGCGCTATCGCGTCCTGCTCGATGGCAAGGTGCTCGCCTGCCGAGATGAACAATTCCGCATCCTCTACCAGGCTGATACGGTCAGCCGTTATCTTGACTTTAAACCGGTGATCGACCGCTACGAACGCGCCATTTTGGAGCGGGCGCGCCGAGGAGAATTGCTAAATGGACATAACCCCTACCGCGGCGCGCTTGCGCGTTATCGCCAACAGCGTGAACGCGCTGCGCGAGCTGGGTGAGGCGCCACTCGAGACATCTTCCCAAAGTTGGCGGAGATCGGCGTCCTGCCCGAAGCTCTTGCAGAGCGGCTGGTGGTGATGGCAAAGTTCCGTAACGTGCTGGTCCATCTCTACCTGGAAATCGAAACGGAACGGACTCTATCAATATATCCAACACAACCTCGGTGATTTTGACGAATTTGCGCAACACGTTGCCAACTACCTGGCGCGGGTCACAGGGTTGGATGAAGATGCCACGCGCTGAGCGTTTGTTGGACTATACCGGTCCACCGCCGCTTGCGATGTGAAATTCATTGTTCTCGCTGGCGACGGCGGCGGCTGGCTTGGCGGCGAGCAGCTCGTCGAAGAGCGGCAGCGCACCGGTGCGCACGGCGTGCTCGGCGTAGAGAAACATTGCCGCCGACCACGCCTGCTGATCATAGCCCATCGGGTGGCCGCTGGCGCCGTGCAGCCATTCGTTGAACGCCCAGTCGTAGTTCGTGCCCTGGCGGTTCGCCTCCGCCAGCGAGACAAGCATCTGCTCTGCCTGGCGCTGCCAGCCGTGACGCATCAGCGCGGCGACGTGAAAGCCGCCGATCATAGGCCAGATGCCGCCGTTATGATACTGGTGCGGCAGGTTCAGATTGCGGCTGCGGTAGTAGTCGCGCCAATGATTCTCGCCAGGGAAGATCGGCGGGTAGATGGCTTTGGTCGGATACGGCTCCGCCATGCCAACTTGGAGCATATAGCGTAGAATATGTTCGCGACGATGGCCGTCGGCGACGCCGGTGAGCACGGCGAGCAGATTGCCCAGGCTGTCGCACCAGTCGCCATATTCACGGAAGGCGACAAAGGGCAAGTAAAAGGGACGGCTGGAGATCGTGCCGACGTTGTGGTAGAGCATGAACCATTCCAGCCGGATCGCCTTGAGTTTCTCCAGATGCTCGGCGAAATGTTCCGCCACCCAGCAGCGATCAACCCACATCAACAGGTTGATGCGCTCGTGCACGCCCGCTGCGTCGACGTCGCCCTGATAGACCGCCGTCCCCTCCGGCAGATGCGCCGCCAACTCCTGATGCGCCAGTTTGGCGGCATAATAGAGCACATTGTCGTAGAGCACGTTGTAGCGCACTGCCAGCAGATCCATCCAATCGCCCGCCTCCGGCGCCTCGATCAGCCCGCATTCGTTCATGTCCTGATAATCGAGCCAGTACATCGCTTTGTCGATTGTGGCCCAGTGCTGCTGCAGGAACGCTTGATCTTGCGTATAGCAAAAGTGTAAATAGTGGGCGAGGATAAACCACAGGTTGGAATCGACCGCGCCAGCATTCTCCGTGCTGACATAGCCAGTGTCGGGGTTGACGTTGAGGGGGATCAACCCGCGCCGCGTCTGGTGCTTGCCGAGCGTCTCCAGCGCCGCGCGTCCCGACCGGATCAGCTCTAACTCGCCGGTGCAGACTGCGCCGAGAAAGGTGATCGCCGCGTCCCGCGCCCACACCTGCGGATAGCCAGCCGCCAATCCTGACGCCCGATAGCCGTAGCTGGTGGCGCATTCGTGCAGTATATTGGTGGCTTTGAGATGAGCTTCCTGAATCAATTTGATGTGCAGCATAACCAGATTCTACCCGTTCATTCGCAGTACGTCTACATTCGCAGCACCTTCACCGTGAATTTCTTATCGCCATATCCTTACATTGCCCATAGGCGTGGTATCATCTATTTTCATGATTCAGGCGTTGACGTTTGATTTTTGGGACACGATTGCCGCTGACGATTCGGACGAACCAAAACGCGCGCAGATGGGCTTGCCTTCCAAAGTCGATGAGCGCGTAGTGTTGTTTGTCGACCATATCACCCGACGTTACCCACACATCGACCCCGATGAGGCGGCGCACGCCTATCGCCAGGCAAACGCGCGCTTTCGCGAGGAATGGAACAACCACCATCAGACGCCAAGCGTACACCGACGGCTGAGCTACGCCTACGACTGTCTGGGGTTGACGCCGCCACCGGGACGGTACGCCGCCCTGGTGCGCGAGGTCAGCGAGCTGGCGCGCGCCATTGAAACGATGGAAGTGCGCATTGCGCCCGATTTTGCGCCGCATATCCACGCCACGCTGGCAGAGCTGGCGCAAAACTACACGCTCGGCATCATCTCCGATACGATTCACACCACGGGCCGAGGGATTCGACATCTGCTCTACCAGCAAGGCTTGTTGCAATATTTCCGTATTTTTCTTTTTTCGGATGAAGTGGGTGAATCGAAGCCATCGCCGCGCATCTTTCGCCGCGCATCGCTTGAACTCGGGCTGCCCGCCTCAATGATCGCGCATATCGGTGACCGCGAGAGCAACGACATTGCCGGACCGTTGGCAGTTGGAATGCGCGCCATCCTCTACACTGGCATCGTCGATCGCGGCAGCAACGGCACCCGCGCCACGGCTGTCTGTCGCGATCTACGCCAGCTACCCTACATCGTGCAGCGAATGCAGTAAGCCAAATTGAACGCCGCGCTTCAATTCGTCAGAAGTCATGCAATTTGTAGCGGGCGCACACACGCCAGATCAAAGCCTCGTTTATTTGGGCCCCATCCGAATCGCACCATCAAGACGAATAACCTCACCGTTAAGCATCTGGTTTTCGATGATATGTTCGACGAGAGCAGCATACTCCTCCGGCCTGCCAAGACGTTGTGGAAAGGGAACCTGCTGCGCCAGTGACGCCTGCGCAGCTTCCGGCAAACCGGCCAGCATCGGCGTGGCAAAGATGCCTGGTGCAATCGTCATCACGCGGATGCCAAGCGGCGCCAGATCGCGGGCGAGCGGCAGCGTCATTGCCGCCACGCCTCCCTTTGACGCTGCATACGCTGCCTGACCGATCTGTCCATCATACGCCGCCACCGACGCCGTGTTGACGATCACACCGCGTTCGCCACTTTCTCCAGGCTCGTTTTGCGCCATCGCTTCCACAGCCAGGCGGATCACGTTGAAGGTTCCGACCAGATTCACCTGCAGCACGCGCGTGAATGCGCCGAGATCATGAACGCCGCGTTTGCCAAGCACCTTTTCTGCAATCGCAATACCTGCGCAGTTCACTACGCCGTGCAGAGCGCCGAACACGTCGAGTGCAACGGCGACCGCCCTCTTGATGTCGTCTTCGCTTGCTACGTCGGCGCGGATAAAGCGCGCCCGATCGCCGAGCCTGATGGACATCTCCTCGCCTGCCTCAGCATTCAGATCGACAAGCATCACCCGCCCGCCGCGTTCGGCCAGAAGTTGCGCCGACGCTGCGCCCAACCCTGAGCCACCGCCGGTAACAAGAAATGTTTTGCCTGCAATTTGCATAGCGCAATCCTTTCTGCCAATGGATATTTTGGGAACGCAGAGATTCTACTGCTCATGATACTACACCTGGTGTGATCGAGCAGTTCCGTCGGCAATTCCGTGAAGTTGTCCGTAATTCGCCTGAGTACAGCGGATGCCTTATCGCAAATTCATTTGCGATTTTTTCTTAAATTGGGTGTTGAATCTTCCTTATGTTCCTGCTATAATCTCCACATCTGTGACGAAGTGGGAGAAGATGGCTCCCACTTTTTTTTGGGAAATACTCGATGGCATTGTTTCACGTGAAACATTTGTAATGGTCTGTTGAACGTGGAAGACCGCGAGGCTTGATGTAAGGGGCGGAGTTCGTGACAGAGTCTGTCCAGCCGCAAAGTGGTGTGACGATCCCGGTGATTGACTACGAACATAGTCAATACCGGGCTGATTTTTGGGTGGGTCAAGGGCGACAATACGAAGATGCCGTTGAGCGTCTGGCGATCCAACGGTTATTGCCTGCGCATGGCGGGCGCATTGCCGAGATCGGCGCTGGCTATGGGCGGCTCGCCGATCTTTACACCGGTTATGAGCAGGTTATTCTGTTCGATTACAGCCGCACCCTGCTGCAGGATGCAGTGCGTGAACTGGGGCGAAATCGGCGATTTGTTTTTATAGCGGGCAACCTGTATTCGTTGCCATTGGCAAGCGGGATTCTCGATTCACTGGTGATGGTGAGGGTAATGCATCATCTTGCCGACGTGCCTGCGGCGTTGCAGCAACTGCGCCGCGTGATGCATCGACACAGTGTGAGTGTGATCGAGTTTGCCAACAAGCGCAATCTCAAGGCGTTGGCGCGGTGGGTGGCGCGTCGTCAATCGTGGTCGCCGCTGGATGAGAAGCCGGTCGAGTTCGTCGAACTGAACTATGACTTTCATCCAGCATGGATGGAAAAACGTTTTGTAGAAGCCGGGTTGCATATCGAACGCCGTTACGCGGTGTCTCATTTTCGCCTGGGTGCGGTCAAGAAGAGAGTCAATGCCGAGACATTGGCGCGTATCGATAGCTGGCTGTTTGCTCTCGGTGGAACGTATCCGCTGGCGCCAAGCGTTTTTCTGCGAGCCAATGCGCCACAAGGCGGCGAGCGCGTCAATGTCACGACCGGTGAAGAAACGCTGGCGCAACTGCTGCGCTGCCCGATCTGTGCAACAGAGCCGCTCAATCGGATCGGCGAAGATCGTGTGCAATGCACGGTGTGTCGGAGCCAGTTTGCTTGTCGAGAAGGCGTTTGGGATCTCAAAGAGGCGCTGTGACTGCAGTTTGCAGAACGGGCGTCAATCAACAGTGGTGAAGAATCTCGCCACAACACAGACAGGTGTATTGTAGGCTACATTATAGAGCAGTCGACCGGTTTGTGTCATGCTATTTGGATAGCGATCTCACAATAAGGTCGTGGCCGGCAAGGAGAGATAATAAATGGCAAAACCAAAGTCTATGCGCTCAACTTTCGACGATGAATTCGACATCGATCTCGAAAACAGGATCGACGATTCTGTCGAAGAAGAATTTGAAATTGAAAACACCCTTGATGAACCTACCGAAGTAAGCGAGGCTGAGACGCCGGCTATTGCACTAAGTCCGGAGGCGGCGCTCGAGTCACTGTTGCTGCTTGGTCGTTCTCAGGGCTATGTCTCTTACGATGACGTGCTCAAAGTTATGCCAGAAGCAGAAAATTCGATGGAACAGCTCGAAGACATCTTTGCGTCGCTTTTTGAACAGGGGATCGACGTCGGGCAGACGCGTGACGAAGAGCAAGATATTCTGGGGGACATCAGCGACGCCGAGATCGAAACAGGCGAAATCGAAGAGGAGGATTTCGATCTGAGCCAGATTGAAATTGACGATTCGATCAGCCTCTATTTAAAAGAGATCGGGCGTGTGCCGTTGCTGACCGCGGAAGAGGAAGTTGATCTCGCCAAGCGGATGGAGCGCGGCCGTGAATCGCGCAAGAAGCTATCCGACGGCATTGAGGACTGGGAAGAGCGCGAGCGCTTGCTCTGGTATGTGCGCGATGGACAGGCTGCGCAGGAGCATCTCATCAAGGCGAACAGCCGCCTTGTGGTCAGCGTCGCCAAGAAATATGTGGGGCGCGGCGTTCCGTTCCTCGATCTGATCCAGGAGGGCAACATCGGCCTGATCCGCGCTGTCAAAAAGTTTGACTACCGCCGTGGCTACAAATTCAGCACCTACGCCACCTGGTGGATTCGCCAGGCTGTGACGCGCGCAATCGCAGACCAGGGGCGCACGATCCGTGTGCCGGTGCACATGTATGAACAGATCAATCGTCTGACGCGCACCAGCCGGCAGCTTGTGCAGGAGTTGGGCCGCGACCCGACAACCGAGGAGATCGCGGATGAACTCGGCGTGACTCCGCGCAAGGTCGAGCACATCATGCGCGTCAGCCAGCGCCCGCTTAGCCTGGAGATGCCGGTCGGAGAAGAAGAGGATAGCTATCTCGGCGACTTTATCGAAGATGAAGACGCCGACGCACCGGGCGAGGCCGCCGGGCAACAGCTCTTGCGCGAAGTCATCGATGAGATTTTCCAGAGCCTGACCCCGCGTGAGGTGCGCATCCTGCAGCTGCGCTTTGGGTTGGTCGATGGCTACTGCTATACACTGGAAGAGGTCGGTAAGAAGTTTGGCGTCACACGCGAGCGCATCCGTCAGATCGAGGCGCAGGCGTTGAGCCGGCTGCGCCACCCCAGCCGGAGTCGAAAGCTACGTGACTACTTGTAGTCGCATCTGCATGGGCAGATGTTTCACGTGAAACATTCGACGCCAGCGTCTTTGACGCTGGCGTCTTACTTTGGCGATTCCCTCGCCTGTTTGTTCGGCGATCCCTTCTAGCAACTCCTGTTCGGGTCACGATTCCATCATGTGAATGGCGTCGAGATTGAACATTCGACCGATCCCTTGCCTGCGCCCATTGAGTACACTACAGGTGCAGTTTATTGTCGACCTTCACGCTATCGAGGTGCTTCTATGTCCCCGATCACTCGCCGCTTGATCGGTCTGTTGCCCTTGGGTCTCCTGTTCATCATTGTCGGTGCAATCGGCGCGTTGGCTCAAGAAGATATGCCTGCGCCAGTGCAGGATTCGATGGTTTACCTGCCTGCAGTAATGGGATCGCCGCCTTCACAGGTGTTGATCGCTGCTGCTTACATTGATAGCGCCGTCAGCCATGAACCAGATGAGGCGATCCTGTTATGGAATATTGGGGCTGGCGCGCAATCGTTGGCAGGTTGGTCGCTGCGCACAGGTGCGAAAACAGCGGCGTTTCCGCCCACGACCACGCTGCGACTGGAAGCAGGATCGCGATTGTGGTGCACAGCCAACACTGACAGCTTTCGCCGCTCATTTGGCATCGAAGCTGACTGTGCATGGGCGTCCGCTGACAATGGCGCACTGTTGTTGGATGGCGCGCTGACGCTCAACAACAACGGTGGCGCCATCATGTTGCGCGACAACCACCATGAGAATGTCGATATGCTTCTCTACGGCGCCACGACCCAACAATCGAACAATTGGCTTGGCCCGCCGGCGCTGCTCTATACACGCGGGCTTGCCACGGGCGCTGGTCAGGTATGGCAACGCAAGCTCGACCCGAACAGCGGACTGCCAATCGACAGCGACTCGGCGCGCGATTGGGCGGGAGACCTCGAAGACCTGGAATGGGGACGGCGCGTTCGTCAACCGGGTTGGGGTGGCTGGGATCGCAATGACGGATTGTGGCCTGCAGTCAGCGTCGACAGCGCCACTTGGACAGTCGCCGTCGGGCCGGAAGGGTTGTATCAGCCAATGGCGGAATTTTTTCGCTCAGCGATGCATTCCCTCGACTTGAGCCTTTACACTTTTGAGCATCCATCGCTGGCTTTGGCGTTGGCGGAGACAGCGCAGCGCGGCGTCCAGGTGCGTCTGCTGCTCGATGGCGCGCCGCCCGGTGGCATCACCAACATGCAAAAATGGTGTGTGAGCCGCATCGCTGAGGCCGGCGCCGAAATAAGGTACATGGCGGTGACGGATGATGCGCCCAAGGGCTATAAGCGTCGCTACCGTTTCCTTCATGCCAAATATGGCATCGCCGATGGGCGCTCTGTATTTGTCGGGACAGAGAATCCGACGCTCAACGCCATGCCAGAACCGACTGGCGCTCCTGTTGGAGGGCGGCGCGGCTTTTACCTTTTCACCGACGCGGCAGGCGTTGCATCTGCGCTACGCTCGCTTTTTTCCAGCGATTGGCGACCCACCGTCTTCGCCGACTTACGCCCATACGATCCGATGCACGCCACATATGGCGCGCCGCCTGCCGATTTTGTATTGCCCCCACCGCCTGTGTTTGCCGTCGCCGACGCTCCTTTTGGTGAGGCGATGACAATCGCAGTGCGCGCCGAATCTATCGTCGTGAGCGCTCCTGAAAACGCCATGCGCGTCGATACTGGCATTCAAGGGCTGGTCAATCGCGCTGGCGCTGGCGACGAGATCATTTTTGTCCAGATGTATGAAAACAAGTTCTTTGGCGAGACGGTGAGCAATCCAATCGCCGATCCCAACCCGCGGCTAGAGGCGGCGATCAACGCCGCCCGGCGCGGCGCCCGTGTTCGGTTGTTGCTCGATGGCTATTTTGACGACGAAGATGCGCTGCGCAACAATCGAGCAACGCTCACCTATGTACGCGCCATCGCCGCCGCCGAGCAACTCGATCTAGATGCACGGCTCGCCAATCCAACCGCAGGAGGCATCCACGCCAAGCTGACGCTGATTCGGCTCGGAGAGCAACACTGGTCAGCCGTCGGCAGTCTGAACGGCGGGGAGACCAGTCACAAGCTCAACCGTGAAGTTGTGTTACTGGTCGAAAACGCCGCAATCCATGCCCACTTGCACAACGTATTCGAGCATGACTGGGCGCTTGGCGAGGAATGAGAGAAGTGGAGCGGGGACTCAACATTTTTACGTAATATCCAGAAGAATGACAACCGGATGAGAAACTTCTACTGTTTCTCATCCGGTTGTCACCATGTCACTCAGTCGAGGTGCTGATAAGCGATCAAGGTCAAAAATTCAATGAACTCATCACTCAAACATAGCCTGTCGAGAATGTCGGCTGCCTCTTTGTAACGATCGACTGATGTTCCGCCAAGCCTGGCGAGTTCCTCGTCACGAATTTGCATGTAAAGCTCCTTCGTCACTGCACGCCCGTCGCTGAGTGTAGCGCCGTGATGAATCCACTGCCAGATTTGTGAACGTGAGATCTCGGCGGTAGCGGCGTCTTCCATCAGGTTGTTGATCGCCGCAGCGCCGTTGCCGAGCAGCCAGGCGTTCATATATTGCAGCGCCACACTGATGTTGAGGCGTAGACCGCCTTCGGTGATCGAGCCGCCGGGCACCTTGATGTCGGTGATCTGGCTCGCCTCCACCCGGACATCCTCGCGCAAGCGCTCTTTCTGGTTGGGTTTGTCGCCAAGATAATTGTTCGCCACTTCCATCACGGTCGGCACCAGGTCGGGATGAGCGACCCATGTGCCGTCGCAACCATCGCCAAATTCGCGCAGCTTGTCCTCTCGCACTTTAGCAAGCGCGTTTTCGGTGACGACCGGGTCGCGACGGTTAGGGATGAACGCCGCCATACCGCCAATGGCATGAGCGCCGTGTTTGTGGCAGGTGCGGATCAACAGTTCGGTGTAGGCGCGC
Source organism: uncultured Caldilinea sp. (assembly GCA_937981885.1). Taxonomy (GTDB): domain Bacteria; phylum Chloroflexota; class Anaerolineae; order Caldilineales; family Caldilineaceae; genus Caldilinea. Next base: position 10,023 of record CALJMI010000051.1, on the reverse strand, counting down.
ATAAATGGCACAGTCATCGTCACCTGCGCACGATCAGGCAGAATTTGGCGCTCGTTCCTGGCGAACTTTTTGATGACGCTGAAGATGTAATCCCAGCGCCCGGCATTGAGACCGGCGGCGTGTTCGCGAATCTCGTAGAGAATTTCCTCCATTTCCAGGGCGCCAAGAATGGTCTCGATCAACACCGTCGCACGGATCGTTCCGCGCGGAACGCCGAGCGCATCCTGGGAAGCGTTGAAGACGTCGTTCCAAAGACGCGCTTCCAGGTGGCTTTCCAATTTAGGGAGATAGAAGTAGGGGCCGCTGCCGCGGGCGAGCAGTTCTTTGGCGTTGCGAAACATGTACAGCCCAAAGTCAAACAGGCTGCCCGAAATCGGCTCACCGTCGACAAGTACATGTTTTTCGACCAGATGCCAGCCGCGCGGGCGCACGAGCAACGTCGCCACTGTCTCGTTGAGCGTATAACGCTTGCCGTCCGGATTCTCGAAGGAGATGGTGCGCCGAATAGCGTCGCTGCAATTGATCTGTCCCTGGATCACGTTCTCCCACGTTGGCGACAACGCATCCTCGAAGTCGCCCATGAAGACCTTGGCGCCGGAATTCAGTGCATTGATCATCATCTTGCGTTCGGTGGGGCCTGTGATTTCGACGCGACGGTCGTTCAGATCGGCGGGGGCAGGCGCAACTTGCCAGTCGGATGTACGAATCCACTCAGTTTCTGGCAAGAACCCGGGAATCTCGCCAGCGTCGAAGCGTTTCTGTCGCTCCCTGCGTGCAGCCAACAATTCGACGCGGCGCGGGTTGAATTGACGATGGAGCGCAGCCACGAAGGCAAGTGCATCCGGCGTGAGCACTTCCGTCACTGCGGGCGAAATTGCGCCAACGATTTGCACGCCGGCGGGCGTTGTTTGAGTCATCGATCTCCTCCTGTTTGTTGTCAGATTGCTCTCTGCGAATGTGCTTGAGCTCCGAATGTACGACGAGGTTGCATCAGGCACCCTATCAAGCGGATGTTGTGTGGCAATTCAGGTTGTGTGTTCACCTGTCTCAATGTCAGCCATGTAGCGCCGTGGCTTTGCTTTCCTGCAACTGTTTGAGCAGATCGCTGATGCGTTCGGCATAGGCATGGTTTGGCTGCGAAACCACCACCGGTATGCCGAATTGCACCGCAACACTCATCGCATCGATGGCTGGCGGAAACACATCGAGCAGGGGGCGGTCAAGTCGATTTTCGATCTCACGCAGAGACAGCAACATTGCACCCTGGCGGTTGACCGCAATCAGCCGAATCGTGATTGTACTGCTGTAGGCAGTGATTTGATGCACGCGCTGGGTAGCCGCAGCAACGCTTGTCACCTCTGGCTCCAACACCACGAGCACCTGATCGCTGCTTTTGAGGATCGTCTCCGTGGCTTCATCGACAGCAGGAGGTAGGTCGACGATCACATAGTCACATTGGGTAATTAGCCGCGCCAACAGAGCGCCAGCCAACCCGGCGTTGAACGGCCCAAATTCCTCTGCTTTTTGCGGCCCGCACAACACGCGCACACCAACGCCTGTTTCATTCAACAGCCGATTTACCACCTGATCGGTGATTGCCACCGGTTCAAGAGGTCGCAACGCAGCCAGCGAGATTGTTGGCTTCAGATTGAGATGCAGTGCTACTGTGCCATAATCCGGGCGAAATTCAAGCAGGATCACCTGATTGCCATTCTCTGCCAGTTTGACAGCCAGGTTGACAGCCAGCGTAGTGACGCCGGCGCCGCCCTTTGCGCCGATAAGACTCAAGACGCGACCGGATTTGACCGTCGCGCTCTTCCGCAACAGCGCGTGGCGCGCCAACAGCATCTCGACGCGCGTCAATAACTCGCGTGGGTCGATAGGCTTGGTGAGATATTCGTCGGCGCCAGCCCGCAACCCAATGATTTTCTCCTGAACCTGACCGAGTCCGCTAAGCATAATAACTGGAAGGAGTGCGGTTTCAGGGTTTTTTCTCAGCTCGGTGCATACATCGAAACCGTTCAGGACGGGCATCATCACATCCAAAATCACCAAATCTGGCTGTTCAGAGAGAATCAGATTGAGGGCCTGTTTTCCGTCATTCGCAACAATCACCTCGTGGCGCTCCAATTTGAGTGTATTCGTGATCAGGCGCTGGAGCGTTAGATCGTCGTCGGCAACCAGAATCTTGGCTGGCATTTTCGGTTTCCTTCCACTTGTTTCAGTATTTGAGACGGGCAAAGTAGGTCTGCTCTGCTGCGGTGCGCGCTTGCTGGAGTGTATGGATGCCTCGCTCTTCGAGCAGCGGAATCATGCGGAGGAAAATTTCGCCGGTTACGATCGCGTCGCCGAGTGCGGTGTGTCTCCCTAGCGATTGCACACCCAGCCGTGCTGCAATATCTTCCAGCCCGTGACGTTCTTCTTCTGGGTGAATTACAGCAGATAGTAACAGTGTATCCAAAATTGGGTTGTCAAAGCAAACTCTGGTTACGCTCTCTTTTTCCTGGAACATGCGCATGTCAAAAGCCAGATTGTGGCCGATCAGCACAGTGTCTTCCGCAAAAGCATGAAATCGCGGCAAAATTACATCGATGGTCGGCTGTGTGCGCACCATTGCGTCGGTGATGCCATGGATCGCCGTCGCTGCCGAGGGGATCGGGCGCTGTGGGTCGATCAGATGCTCAAACACCTCCTGGCGTAGTAACCGTCCATTGACGATGCGCAGCGCGCCGATCGAGATAATCTCGTCGAGCCCTGGCGTCAAACCGGTGGTCTCGGTGTCGAAAACGGTGTAAGTCAGCGAGCGCAGCGAGCGCGCATCAAGCTCGGGACGCTGCCCCGGTTGGTGAAAGAGGTCGAAATCATAGTATTCCGGGCGACTTTCAACAGCTGGTTGAATGATTGCAGTAATATGCTCGTTCTGGCTGGCTGGCCGGCTGACGGTCTGACCGACGGAACGAGGCAACAAGAGACGAAAATAAGCGCTGTCTGTGACTTCGCTCAACTGGAACCAGACTTCTCCGCCGTGTCGCTCAGCGACTTCGCGCAATGTGATCATGTCGTCGTTATCGTCGGTGATCAACGCATGCTCTCTCCATGTCTGCCATTGGTTCGCATCGGCGGCGCGGATGGGCCAGCCGATGTCGAAGGCGGCATAGCGCTCGATGGCGCTGAGCGAAAGCGAAATTGTCGTCACGCCAAATTTCTCGACAAGCATACGCACAAGCAAAGAGACGCCCTGCATCAGTGTGTAACTGTCGATCTTGAGCACCAGCGATTCATCCAAATCCAGTTGGGCGACATCCACGCGCAGTCGTTCGGTGAGGCGCTGCTGCACCGCCCAAAGCAAGTCAGAGGCGGTCATCTCCTCTAGTTGCCACTGTGCGCGCAGGTCGCTGGCGTGGGAGTGCACGGTCTGATCGAGCTGTTCGCTGAGCGCCTGTGCTTCGTCTTGTATCACCTGCTGAAAACGTTCCCGTTGTACGGGCGTCATATCGGGAAATTGCACCATTGCTTCGATTGCCGCACGGATTGCACCGATCGCTGCGCGCTGGCGTTCAATCAATGTCTGGAGCAGCATATCGCGACGGCGGCTGCGTTCGATCCCCTCGCTGATGTCTTGCATCGTGATCACGTAGCCGCGCATCTCACTATCGCGACCGGAAAATGGCGCCAGCCAGGCGCGCAATAGCCGTCCGTTGGCAGCTGTTGTGACAAAACTGGCGACAATCGGTGGAGCGGTGTTTTGTTGGCGTTGGCGGCGATATTGCACCTGCTCTAACGCGTGAACAATCGTGTTGCGGTCGATCAGACCGAACACCGAGCGCCCCAGGCCGACGTAGGAACTGACCGACTCCGACTTTTCTACACCAAGCAGGTGATGTGCGCTGCGATTGTAAAGAAGAATCTGTCCGTCCAGATTGCAGACAAGAACGCCCTCAGTCAGCTCAGCCATCAGCGTCGCCAGCAGTGTACGTTCCTCTTCCAGGTCAGCGCGCGCTTGTTGAGCGATGATAGAGCGCTCGGCCTGCAACTGGGCAAACCGTTCGTTGAATTGGTTGAATACGTTGGCCAGCTCTTTGACGTCGGGGGGTCCGGTTACGGTGATACGATAGTCGGGATTGGGACCAAGCACAAGTCGCCCAGCCTCGGTCAGGCGTCGTACATCGATCAGAAAGGCGCGCATGAATCGGTGCATGGTGAACAGCGCTGCAGCCGCCAGCAATACAATTGTGAGCAGACCTGTCCAAAACAAGGCGCCACTGCCTGCACGCAGGGCAAGCTGCGCCGTCAACCAGCCTCCTGCTGCGCCCAGCGCCAGCGCGCCAAGCGCAACCAGCGCGACCAAGGAGCTAATCTGCGAGCGTTTCATGATTTACGTCCAGGTGACGGCGCACCTCTGCCAGCAGCTCGCGCGTGGAAAACGGCTTGGTGATATATGCATTGGCGCCCAATGCAAGCCCTTTGGTGACTTCCACTTCACGCCCTTTTGCCGTGAGCATAATGATCGCCATGTTGCGATATTCAGGCTGTTGGCGCACGCGCTGCAAAATGTCAAAGCCGTTGACGCCAGGCAACATCACATCGAGCAGCACAAGATCAGGACGAAAACCCTCGATTTTCTCGAGCGCCTCATCGCCGTTGCGCGCAATTGCCACTGCATAGCCTGCCTGCTCCATCAGGAACTCCAGCGAAATCACAATATTGGCCTCATCGTCGACGATCAACACCTTAGCCGGCATTGTCTCCTCCAATTTGATTTTACCTGTCAGCGGACAGCGGCAGCATAAACGAGAATGTTGCGCCCTTGCCCAGTTCGCTTTCCACCCAGAGCCGGCCGCCAAAGTGCGCTACGATCTGCGCGCTGATCGGCAGCCCTAACCCGGTGCCCTGCGGCTTGCCAAGACGCCGATCGCCGCCCTGTCGAAACTTGTCGAAGATAATTTTCTGATCTTCGGCGGTAATGCCTTCGCCGTTGTCGGCGACGTGGACAACCACCCAGCCGTCGTTGCATTCGGCAGAGAGACGCACCTCGCCACGCCTGGCTGGCGAAAACTTCACAGCATTGGAGAGCAGGTTGAGCATTACCTGCATGACGCGGTCGCGATCAACCCACACCGTCATCGGCTGTGCATCATCGACTTCCACCGTCAACTGCACGCCCTTCTCTTCCGCCATACCACTTGACGCTTTGACCGCCTCGCCGATCAATAGCCGCATATCGACCTCAGTGGTGTTCCATTCCGCCGCGCCCGCTTCCAGCTTGGCAAGATCGAGCACCTGGTTGATCAGCCGCGTGAGCCGCTCGCTCTCTTTCAGGACGATGCCGAGAAAATGGATACGGCGCTCCACATCGAGATCGGGGTTGTCGTGCAGAATTTCGGCGAAGGCGCGGATCGAGGTCAGCGGTGTGCGCAGCTCATGCGTAACGGTAGATATGAAGTCGTCTTTGAGCCGATCCAGTTCCTGCAGACGTTCGTTGGCAGCGCGCAATTCCTCGGTGGCGGCTTCCAGCTCGCGGCTTTTTTGCTCCAACTGTTGGGTGCGCTGTTCGAGTTGACGGCTGTAAGCGCGCACCTGCGACGTCTCGTCGAGAAGGCGCAGCACCTCGTCCATCGACAACCGCTCTTCTTGCACGACCGAGGCAATGGCAACGCGCGCTGACGCTGCGCCCATTACGCCGGAAAGCAGGCGTTCGGCGTGTTGCACCAACTCCGGCGTGGCTTGCAACGTTTCGCGCAGGTCGATGCCGTGCCGATGACCGTAGTCGTTCAACTCACGTTCGGTGCGCGCCGCTCCTAGAAAGCGTTCGAGCAGAGAGCGCAACGACTCCACTGTGGCTGTGCCGCGCCAGAGAAACACCACGTCGCTGTCGGCGCTATAGTCGAAGACATCCACAAAGCGCGACGCCTGCCCCTGCTCGAGCACACTTGGTTTGCTCACCAACGAAATAACGACATAGGCGCCGATGTTGACCAGTAAGCTCCAAAATAGTGAGTGCGCCACCGGGTCGAGACCGGTCAACCCAAAGAGATTATGCGGGCGCAGCCAGCCGATGCCCCACGGCCCGTTCGTTAGAAAATCGTCGGGCACACCGCCGATGCTGTGCGTGGCCGCCAGCGGCAGCGTGTATCCCCACACGAGAAAGCCAGCGATCAACCCTGTCAGCGCGCCGAGACGTGTGCCGCCTTTCCAGTAAACGCCGCCAAGAAGGGAGGGCGCAAACTGCGCCACTGCGGCAAAGGAGATCAGCCCGATCGACACCAGTGACGCCGAGGTGTCGGTCAGGAGATAGTAAAAGTAGCCGAGCAACATGATCACAGCGATCGCCACGCGGCGGATCGCCAGCAACACGCCGCCGTAGTCGCCGCGCTCGGACGGGCGCAAGACGCGCAGCTTAAGCAGCAGCGGCGTCATCAGGTCGTTGGAGACCATCGTGCTCAACGCCACCGTGTCGACGATCACCATGCTCGTCGCCGCCGACAGTCCGCCGATGAAGACAAAGAGCGCCAACATCTCGCTGCCCGCCACCATCGGCAGCCCAAGCACAAAGAGGTCGGCGTCCATCGGCTGGTCGCGGAAGATCATCAGCCCCGCCAGCGCAATCGGCAGCACAAAGAGATTGATCACCAGCAGGTAGAGTGGAAAGAGCCAGCTCGCCTTGCGGATATGCGTTTCGTCCATGTTTTCGAGCACAGCCATCTGAAACTGGCGCGGCAGAAAGAAGATCGCTAACATCGAAAGAAAGGTCAGCCATGCCCACTCGCTGGCATCAATGGTCTCTGCATTGAAGATAAAAAGCTGCACCAGCGTCGGGTCGTCGGCGGCAAGTCCGAAAATCTCAGATGGCCCGTTGAAGAGCACGAAGGTCACAAAGAAGCCCACCGCCAGAAACGCCGCCAGCTTGACAATCGACTCAAAAGCGATGGCGGCGACCAGCCCTTCGTGATGTTCGGTCACGTCGAGATGGCGCGCGCCAAAGAGAATCGCAAACGCCGCCATGCCCAATGTCACCCACAGCGCGGTGTCGAGGCTACCCGGCGCAAATGGCTCGGCGGCGGCTGACACAGGCTGCGGATAGTTCCAGAGCAATGTAAAACTGGCGGAGACGGCGTTGAGCTGCAACGAGATGTACGGTATGATGCCGACGACTGCAATCACCGTAACCAAGCCACCCAGACTAGTGCTCTTACCGTAGCGCGACGCCATGAAATCGGCAATGGTGGTGATGCGGTTCACGCGGCTGATGCGCACCATCTTACGCAGCACAAACCACCACAGGATCGCAATCAGAGTCGGACCAATGTAGATTGGCAAGAAGCCCAACCCACTGCTCGCTGCCCGTCCCACGCTGCCGTAGTAGGTCCAGGCCGTGCAGTAGACGCCCATCGACAGCGCGTAGACATAGGGGTTGTTGATCAGACTCCGCCCGCGCTCCGCCCGCCAGTCGCCGTAATAGGCAATGGCAAAGAGTACGCCCAGATAGAGCAATGCAACCGCAATCATCACGCCGCCGAACATCGATGCCGCTTTCTTACATGCTCATCTATGAATCCCCGATCAAGCCATCATCAGTTGCGCCATTCATGGATCAACCACGTCAACCCGATCACGACAAACCAAATGATAAACAGATAAAGCACGGTGATCGGGACCCCCATCGCCAGTTGCGGCTGATTGAACAACGCCATCAGCGGAAAGCTAAAGAGGAGACAACCCGCTACAAAAAGCACGATCAACCATTGCCTGCGTCGATTGCGCTGCATCATCCCTCCATCAGCTTTTGACGGCCGGTCCAAAACCGCCGCCGACCAGCAGCCCGGCGCCCCAGCCATAGAGCCAGCCCGCTGTCGCCGCAACCAGCAACGCCGTCCATGCCTGACTGCTGAGCGCCATCAATAGCCCAAAGAGTGCGCCCGCAGTCAACCCGCCCAGTCCAAAGATCAACCCGCCGCGGCGCGCGCTGCCCACCCACGCCGCCAGCGCGCCAGCGATCATCCAGATCGTCGCCAGCCAGAAGGTGGCAGGGTTCATCGACGCATAGACGTTGCTGAGCATGTTGGGCAAGATGCTCTCCGCCACAAACGGCAGCACGGTTAGATGAAAGCTAATGCCAGCCATCAAGCCGATGACGCCGCCAAAAACGAGTCGATTGAGCTTATTCACGCGCACTCCTCTCCGTTAGCGCAAACCGCCGCCTTGTAGCTGCGCCGCCACTGCGTCCTGCATCTCGCGCACCATCACGAACGCATCTTTGAGCAAGCGCTGTTCGCGCGCGGTGAGGCTCTTGAGCAGGATGCGATTGTCGGGCGTCTCGCCAGCGCGGATCGCCGCCAGTTGTGAGCGCAGACGAATGTGCAGGAAGAACTCGAATGCGCCTTGCAGATTGTCGGCGCCTTCACGGCTGAGCGAGCCGCCTTCCACCGCCGCCGCCAGTCGTTCGATGGTGGAACGTTCACGCGAACCGACGGCAAGCGCCAGCGCGCGCGCCATCCCCACCACCGGCGCAATGCCGCCTTTTTTGAGATCAATGTAGCCGCCTTCGCTGCGCAGCCGGTTGAAGAAGCCCAACGGCGGCGCAAATGCATTGGCGGCCTGCGCCAGGTAGGCGAGAAAAATGCCGTTGCGCCGTGCGCTCACCATCTGCTCTTCCAACGACTCCAGCGATAGATCGCCGTGAATCTTGCGAAAATCGAAAAAGATGCCCGCCTCCATCAACGCCTGGGGTTCAGGGCGGTCGATCCAACCGGCAAAAAGCGCAAGCCAATCCTCCAGCGACTTGCACCAGTTGGTCGCCATGTAACCGCCGGGACAGGACGGAAAGCCAGCGCGAATCAGCCGCGTCACGACAAAGTCGGCCAGCCTGCCAAAGTATGCGTGCGCGGCGTCAGATGGTTCAGCATAGACCAGCGCGTTGTCCTGGTCGGTCAGCACCACCTGTTCACAACGTCCTTCCGAACCAAAGACGATCCACGCGTAGGGCATGGGCGCCTCGCCAAGCTCCGCCTCCGCCTGCTGCACCAGGCGACTGATCAATGTGTCGTTCAGTGTGGAAACAATGCGCCCGATCTGCGGCGCTGCCAACCCGCCGCGGCTGAGCATTTCGATGGCGCTGTTGATCGCGTCGCGGTAGCGCGCCAATTCTACAGGATCGTGCAGTGATTTAAGCTGTCGGTGCAAAAAGATCGGGTCTTGTGACTGAAAGCGCAGTAGATCGGTCGAAGAGATCAGCCCAACGACCCGACTTTCTTCGGTCAGGGCCAGGTGATGGATCTTTTCCTCCAACATGCGCATCATTGCCCCATACACGGGCGCATCCGAATCGAGCGTGACCAGCGGACGGCTCATCACATCGCTCACCGGCGTGGATGGTCCTCGACCGGCTGCCAGCACGCGTCGTCGCAGATCGCGATCGGTGAGGATGCCGGGCGGGTCTGCCGCCACCAACACCGAACTGACGTCTGCATCCGACATGAGCTGCGCCGCCTGCTGTACAGTTGCATCCGGCGCAACAAAAAGCGGTTCGCGTCCAATCAGGTACTTTGTCGGCATTGCCAGCCCATGCGTATTCAGCGGCTGTTCACTGGAAGCGGCGCTGCGCAGGCGCTCGCTTAGCCCACGCAAAAAATATTGGGCGAAGGGCGGACGTTCAAGCAGCGTGCGAAAGAGCGTCTCTGGGATGCGATAGATCACGCACGCCTCCGCCGCTACGGCGTCGGTGAGCGGCGCTTCCTGGCTGAGCATCGACGGAAAGCCAAACATGTCGCCCACTTCCAGCAATTGGCGCACCTGACCATTTGCGCGCAGTTCGACTGAGCCGCTGCGCACAATGTTGAGATACACGCTTGGCGCGCCACCCTGTTTGAGAATCACTGAGCCGGTTTCATACTCGACGCGCTGCAACGCCTGGCGGACCAGGGCTAGGTCAGCCGGTTGCAGCGCGTCGAAAGGAGGAATCTGCTCGATGAAATCCAGGGCTTCCATAGACTTTCTGTTAAATCAGCGTGTAGGTGCGGTTCTCAA
>CALJMI010000050.1 GCA_937981885.1 uncultured Caldilinea sp. | reverse complement strand
ATCCCCCGCAGCCGATCCGGTCGTCGAAAAGGTGCTGGACGTCGTCTCCGCCAAGACCGGCTATCCGACGGAGATGCTGGAGCTTGACCAGGACCTGGAAGCCGACCTGGGCATCGACACCGTCAAGCAGGCGGAGACCTTCGCGGCGATTCGTGAAACCTTTGCGATTCCCGTGCAGGAAGGCTTGAACCTGCGCGACTATCCGACATTGCAGGCAGTGGTCGGCTTCGTGCGCAAGAACCGCCCCGACCTGGCAGTGGTGAGCAGCGAGGAGCGAGGGGCGACGCCAGCGGCAACCGCGCCCGCAGCGCCAGTTGTGGAATCGCCCAATCTCCCAATCTCCCAATCTCCAATCTCCAATCTCCAATCCCCCGCAGCCGATCCGGTCGTCGAAAAGGTGCTGGACGTCGTCTCCGCCAAGACCGGCTATCCGACGGAGATGCTGGAGCTTGACCAGGACATGGAAGCCGACCTGGGCATCGACACCGTCAAGCAGGCGGAAACCTTCGCCAGCATCCGCGAGGCGTTCGGCATCCCGGTGCAGGAAGGGCTGAACCTGCGCGACTATCCGACGCTACAAAGCGTGATCGACTTCGTGCGCAAAATGCGGCCCGACCTGGCAGGGGCGACGCAGTCCGCAGTCCTGAGTCCTGAGTCCGCAGTCGCCGCTGCACCAGTCTCCCAATCTCCAATCTCCAATCTCCAATCTCCCGCCGCCGATCCGGTCGTCGAGAAAGTCCTTGAAGTCGTTTCCGCCAAGACCGGCTATCCGACGGAGATGCTGGAGCTTGACCAGGACATGGAAGCCGACCTGGGCATCGACACCGTCAAGCAGGCGGAGACCTTCGCCAGCATCCGCGAGGCGTTCGGCATCCCGGTGCAGGAAGGCTTGAACCTGCGCGACTACCCGACGCTGCAAAGCGTGATCGATTTCGTGCACAAAATGCGGCCCGACCTGGCAGGGGCGAGGGGCGAGGGGCGAGGGGCGGCGCAGTCCGCAGTCCTGAGTCCTGAGTCCGCAGTCGCCGCTGCACCGGTCTCCCAATCTCCAATCTCCAATCTCCAATCTCCAGTCCCGACAGTCAAGACGATTGGAACCCTGGAAGACGCCGACAAGATGCCGCGTCGCGTGCCCGTCCCGGCGCTGCGCCCGGGCATCGACCTGTGTAAGCCCACCGGCGTGACCATCGACGCCAGCAGTCGCATCGTAGTCATGCTCGATCAGGGCGGCGTGGGCAAAAAGCTGGTGGAGAAGCTGCAGAAGCGCGGCGCCACCGTGCTTACGCTGGAGCCAGGCATCGCCACCGACGCGCTGGACGCACAGGTCAAGGCGTGGCTGGCGGAAGACAAGATTCAGGGCGTCTTCTGGCTGCCGGCGCTGGATGTCGAGCCGGCCATCGAGGAGATGACGCTGGAGGAATGGCGCGAACTCAACCGCGTGCGCGTCAAGAATCTCTATACGGCGATGCGCGCGCTCTACGACAGCGTGACGGGCCCGAACACCTTCCTGGTCTCGGCGACGCGGCTGGGCGGTCTGCATGGCTATGGCCCCACCGGCGCCACGGCTCCGCTCGGCGGCGCAGTGGTCGGCTTCACCAAAGCCTACAACATGGAACAGGCGATGCGCGAAGGCGGCAAGGGCGTCATAGTCAAAGCCGTCGACTTCGAGGCATCGCGCAAGACCGTCGAACCGGCTGACCAGCTCATCGCCGAGGCGCTCTTCGATCCCGGTGTGGTGGAGGTCGGCTACTTCAAGGATCAACGCTTCACCGTCACGCTGGAGGAAATGCCGGCGAAGGACGGCAATCCGGGCATGGTGCTCGGCAAAGAGACCGTCTTCGTGGTGACGGGCGCGGCTGGCGGCATCACCAGCGCGATCACGACCGACCTGGCGGCAAATAGCGGCGGCATCTTCTACCTGCTCGACCTGGTGCAGGCGCCGGCGCGCGACGACAAATACATCGCCCTCTTCCGCCAGGGCCGCGACGTGCTCAAGAATGCACTGATCGCCGAGGCGCGGGCGTCGGGTGAGAAGGTGACGCCCAAGCAGATCGACGACAGAATCATGGCGCTGGAGCGGCAGGAAGCGGCGCTGCGCGCCATCGAAGCTGTCGAAGGCGCGGGCGGAACGGCTTACTATTACAGCCTCGACCTGCGCGACGGCGACAAGGTGGCGGCGGTGGTCGAGGACATTCGTCAGCGCCACGGCAAGATCGACGTGCTGCTCCACGCTGGCGGTCTGCTCATCGACCGCACTTTGCCCAATAAGGAGCCACACCAGTTTGCCCTGGTCTTCGATGTCAAGGCGGACGGCTTCTTCAGCCTGCTCAAGGCGGCGAAAGGGATGCCGATCGGCGCCACGGTGAGCTTCAGTTCGGTGGCCGGGCGCTTCGGCAACAACGGCCAGAGCGACTACTCCTCCGCCAACGACCTGCTCTGCAAGATCAGCAGCAGCATGCGCACATGGCGGCCCGAGACGCGCGGCATCGCCATCGACTGGACGGCGTGGGGGCAGATCGGCATGGCGTCGCGCGGCTCGGTGCAACAGATTCTCGAATCGCTGGGCGTGGACATGCTGCCGCCGGAAGCGGGCGTGCCCACCATCCGCCGCGAGCTGACCTACGGCGCCACGCGCGGAGAGCTGGTCGTGGCCGGTCGCCTGGGCGCCTGGCTCGATGAGAAGGACCCGACCGGCGGCCTCGACGTGGACAAGCTCAACGCACAGCTTGCCGAACGCAAGAACCCGCTGTTGATGGTGGGTCAGGTCAAGTCATTCAAGCTCTACGGCGGCATCGAAGTCGAGACGACGCTCGACCCGAAAGTACAGCCCTTCCTCTTCGACCACGCGCCGGACGAAGGCACGCCCTGGCTGCCCGGCGTGATGGCGACCGAGGCGCTGGCGGAACTGGCGAGCATCACGGCGCCGGGCTACCGCGTGGCCAGCGTCGAAAACGAGCAGATGCTGGGCGCGTTCAAGTTCTTCCGCATGGAACCGCGCACGCTCTATCTGAGCGCCACGGTCAAACCGGCGGCGAACGGCGACCTGCTGGCAAAGGCGACGCTGCGTTCGGTGACGAAGCCGGCGAAGGAAGGCTTGCCCGTGCAGGTGAAGGAGCACTTCATCGCCACGGTGCGGCTGACCACGGTCCCGGCGGAGCAGCCGACGATGGCTTTCACACCGCCCGCCGCCGACAGCCTGCCGATTACGGCGGAGGAGATCTACAAGAGCTTCTTCCACGGGCCTGCCTATCAGGTGATCGAGCGGGCGGGCGTCAACGGCAATGAGTGCCTGGCGCTGATGGCGCACAATCTCGGCCCCAATACCGAACCGGCGCACGCGGCTTCGATCATGGCGCCGCGACTGGTGGAGCTTTGCTTCCAGAGCGCAGCGCTGTGGCACACAAAGGTGAAGAACGCGATGGCTTTCCCGCTTGGCTTCGAGAAGGTGATCGCCTATCGCCAGCCGGAGGAGGCGGAAGGGCGACGGCTCTACTGCATCTGCACTACGCCCAATGACGGCGAGAGCTTCGACGCCACGGTGGTGGATGAGGCAGGCAATGTGTTCGTGACGCTGGTGGGCTATCTGACGGTGGCGCGACCGGCGTAAGGCTGATACTGCTGGATGCCTGGATGAATTGCTGCGCTGGCAGTCATTCAGGCATCCGGCATTCTTGCAAAATGATTGACTTCCATGCCTATTCAGAATAAAATAGTTGTACATATGTACAACTACTGAGGAGCACTATGGAAATCGTCATCGATACATCGACGATCATTGCCGTGATTACAAACGCACCAGAAAAAGCAGAACTAATTGCTGCAACAAATAGGGTCGATTTGATTGCCCCGGCATCGATACACTATGAAATCGGAAATGCCTTTTCGGCAATGTTGAAACGGCAACGAATCGATCTGAAGCAGGCGGCAGAGGCGTTGGCAATTTATCGGTCAATTCCAATCCGTCTGGTAGACGTAGAACTCGATGAATCTCTCAAGATTGCGTCGCGACTCAACGTCTACGCGTATGACGCTTACTTGATTCGCTGTGCAGAGAAGTATCATTGCGCGTTGCTGACGTTGGATCGATCCTTGCGCACACAGGCAATAGCCTACGGGATTTCAATTGTGGAGATGTAGAAAATGACCGCTGTATACACGTACACTGAAGCACGGCAGAATCTTGCTTCGCTGCTTGACAAGGCGGCGGATGAGGGTGAGGTGCGTGTGAAGCGCCGCGACGGACAGGTTTTTGTCATCAGGCCGGAACGGACGACGGCCTCACCTCTGGATGTCAAGGGTATCGACCTCAATCTCTCGGCGGATGAAATCTTGCAATTCATCGCAGAAAGCCGGCGCTACGCGTGAGCATGCTAATGCGGATCACGATTGATCTGCTCGAAACATTGTTGTGCGCTGTACGCGCTGGCAGGTTTTCTTGTCGCATAATGAATGAGAAATCCGCTGCGCCCTCGAATCCACTGTGTCTTTCTGATTGACACAAAAGCATAAATATGTTTTGATGCTTTTATGCGAACAACGATAGATTTACCCGATTCACTGTTGCGTCAAGCCAAAGCACGTGCTGCGCTGGAGGGATTGACGCTCAAAGAACTGATCACCGGCTATGTGGTGCAGGGATTGCAGCAAGGAGCCGTGCAAGCCGAGGCGCGACCACGCCAACGCAGCACGCCGCCGATGATCGCCAAAGGAGCAACGGGCAAGCCGATACCGGCGCTGAGCGCCGACGAACTGGCCGAACTCGAAATCCGGGAAGACCTTGAAAAGTATGAGCGATCTACTCGACGCTAACGTCTGGGTCGCCCTGGTGACGCCGGACCATGTCCATCATGAGCGGGCGCTGCGCTACTGGCAGGAAGAATCGGCGGAGAGCATGGCGTTCTGTCGTATCACAGCGCTGGCGTTTTTGCGCCTTGTCACCAACGCCCACGTCATGCAGCACGCTATATTGACCAGCACAGAAGCGTGGGCGCTGTGGCAGGAATGGCTACGGCTGCCGGAAGTCAGCTTTCTGAGCGAACCGGTTGGACTGGATGAACAACTTGGCCAATTCAGCCGCGTGATGAGCATTCGCCCCAAATTATGGACGGACGCGTATCTGGCGGCTTTTGCTATCGCCGGCAATCATCGCATCGTCACGTTTGATCGAGATTTTCACAAATTGCCTGGGCTGAATCTGCTGCTGCTTTAGCCAGAATGAGGCTGGCGAAGATGTACAGCGATGGAGAGGTATTAAACCATGCCGATGAAAAACCCACCTCACCCTGGCGAGATCATCCGTGATCTTTATCTAGAGCCGTTAGGGCTGACCGTGACAGAAGCCGCTGCCGGACTTGTCGTGACGCGCAAGACCTTCTCGTTGCTGGTGAACGGCCATGCCGGGATTTCGCCGGAAATAGCGACGCGGCTGTCCAAAGCGTTCGGGCGCACGCCGGAAGCGTGACTTCAGCTTCAGATGCAGTATGACCTGGCGCAGATTCGGCAGCGCACGGATGAGCTGAATGTGAAGTCGTTCGTGCAGGCGGCATAGGGTGTGCAGCAGACAAGTTTCCATGAAGGACTTTGAGGAGCAGATGGAAGGCAACCAATACCTGCCTTGAGTGCAGACGAGTTGGCTGCATTGGAAGTCAATGAGGACTTGGATGGATATAACCAAAACTGCCAATCACAGGAACGCAAGCCATGAGTATTTTTCTCGAAAATACTGAGTGCTGGTGGCAACGGTGACACGATGCAACATCCATCGCAGCAGGTGTGCTGCCGCAAGATTTGGCGGAATCGCTTGCATCGGCAGCCGACCAGGTCGAACTCTATCGGCGGGTGCGCCAACGTTTTGGGAGAAAGCCCGTGTTGATGCGTGAAGTAAAGACCACAACGACTGAGGAAATCTGGCTACGCACGCCCAGTACAGTCAGGTTGCCACGATGAAGACCGCTTACGCGGCGCGTTCGAGGATCGGATTGTCGAGACACGCGATCAGAGGGTCATAGCGTGATTCACTGGCTGCTTCAATCGCTCGACGACTGCCCGGAGACTCTGCGCGGCGACGCAACGCCAGCCTGGCTCAGCGCAGCGGAACAAGCGCGACTCCACAGCTTCAAAGTCGAGAAGCGCCGCCGCGACTGGCTGTTGGGGCGCTGGACAGCCAAGAACCTGGTGCAGCGCTATGTAGCGCAAAGGACAGGTGAAACGCCAAAATTGGCGACGATTTTCATCGGCGCAGATGCAGATGGTGCGCCGTATGTGAGCTGCAAGTTGCGGGGGGCGAAGGGCGAGAACCGGCTGCCAGTGTCGTTGAGCATCAGCCACAGCCACGGCGTGGCGTTTTGTGGGTTGGTGGAGATTGGGCGATTGGGTGATTATGGGATGAAGAGATTGGAGATTGGAGATTGGAGATTGGGCGCCATACCCCAATCTCCAATCTCCAATCTCCAATCTCACAACCTCACAATCTCACAATCTCTTCATCCTTCAATCTCCCAATCTCTTTCCCTCGGCTGCGACATCGAATTCATCGAACCGCGCGATCTGAGCTTTGTACGTAGCTTTTTCACGACGGAAGAGATGGCGGTAGTCATGGCAGATGATCGGAATCGGGATGTGCTCACCACCGCGATCTGGAGCGGCAAGGAGGCGGTGCTCAAGGCGTTGCGCGAGGGGCTACGCATCGACACGCGGCGCATTACCTGCCAGTTCGATGCGTTTACTACAACGCCGCAGACGTGGACGCCGTTTCAGATTGGCGTCGATGATGAGATCGCTGCCCAGTTTCCCGGCGTTTGGTCGGGCTGGTGGTGCGTCAAGGAGCAGTTTGTGTTGACAACGGCTTTACTGAGTTGCAAGGAACATACCGCAGGGACGTGATTCATTGTTGGCAATGGCGCATGGATGCTGCGGCTTTGTCGTTCAATAACCAAAACGGAGGTGGTATCTTGGAAACTTACATCAAAAAACTGCGCGACCGCAAAGCGATTGCCGCCGGCGGGGCCAAGGATGCGGAGGGTCAGCACAAGAAAGGGCGGCTCACCGCTCAGGAGCGCATCGACCTGCTCTTCGATCCCGGCACCTTTTGCGAGATCGACACGCTGGTGACGCCGCGCTACGACAAGTACATGGATGGGCGCGGGTCGCGCTACGGCGACGGCGTCATCACCGGCTTTGGCGAGATCAACGGGCGCAAGGTCTTCGTCGCGTCGCAGAACGCCGCGGTGATGGGCGGCTCGCTGGGCGAGATGCACGCCAACAAGATCGTCAAAGCCATGCACATGGCGCTCAAGTATGGCTGTCCCTTCCTGGCGCTCAACGACTCCGGCGGCGCGCGCATCCAGGAAGGCGTCGACTCGCTGGGCGGCTACGCCAAGATTTTCGACGCCAACTGCGAGGCGTCAGGCGTAATCCCGCAGATCAGCGTCATCCTGGGACCGTGCGCAGGCGGCGCGGTCTACTCCCCGGCGCTGACCGATTTTGTCTTTATGACCGAAAATTCGTACATGTTCATCACCGGGCCGGAAGTGGTCAAAGCGGTGATGCAAGAAAATGTCAGCTTTGATGAGCTGGGCGGCGGCCTTGTCCATTCCAAAGAAAGCGGCGTCAGTCACTTCCTCTCCAAGGATGACGCTGAATGTTTACTGAAAGTGCGCGAATTGCTCTCCTATCTCCCCTCCAACAACCAGGATGACCCGCCCTATGTGCCGCCCATCGATGATCCGGAGCGCCGCTGTCCCGAACTGGAGGAACTGGTGCCAGTCGATCCGCATAAGCCCTACGACGTGCGCCAGGTGATCCACACCATCGTGGATGATGGTCGTTTCTTCGAGGTGCATGAGCTGTGGGCGGAGAACATTGTCGTTGGCTTTGCGCGGCTCAACGGCTACGTGATCGGCATCGTCGCCAACCAGCCGATGGTGCTGGCGGGCTGCATCGACATCAAAGCCAGCGTCAAGGCCGCGCACTTCATCCGCCTGTGTGACGCCTACAACATCCCGATTGTGACGCTACAGGATGTCCCCGGCTTCCTGCCCGGCACCAACCAGGAGTACGGCGGCATCATCCGCAACGGCGCGCGCATGATCTACGCCTACAGTGAGGCGACCGTGCCCAAGCTGATGATCATCCTGCGCAAGAGCTACGGCGGCGCCTACTGCGTCATGAGTTCCAAGGGGCTGCGCGGCGACCTGCTCTATGCCTGGCCCAACGCCGAGATCGCCGTGATGGGCGCCGAAGGTGCGGTCAATATCCTCTTCCGCAAGCAGGTGCAGGAGGCGGAAGACCCGACGGCAAAACGCAAGGAACTGGTGGCCGACTACGAGGAGAAGTTCAACAACCCGTATGTCGCTGCATCACGTGGGCTGATCGACGACGTGATCGAGCCGCGCGACAGCCGCCGCGTCCTGATCAAGGCGCTGGAAGTGACGCTCTCCAAGCGCGAGACGCACGTGCCGAAAAAACATGGCTTGGCGCCGATGTAGAGATTAAGAGATTGGAGATTAAGAGATTGGAGATTGGAGATTGGCGTGAGCAAATCGCCAAATCCCCAAATCTCCTAATCCCACAATCTCCTAATCTCCAATCTCCAATCTCCAGTCTCTATTCACAAAAAGGACTGAATCCTATGTTCAAAAAAATCCTGATTGCCAACCGCGGTGAGATCGCCACGCGCATTATTCGCACGTGCCGCGAGATGGGGATTCTCACTGTGGCGCTCTACACTGTCGCCGACCGCGATTCGCTGCACGTGCGTCTGGCGGATGAGGTGCGCATGTTGCACTCGCCCAAACGCTACGGCGACGCCGATGAGGTGCTCGCCATCGCCAAAGCGACCGGCGTTGACGCGATCCACCCAGGCTATGGCTTTCTGGCGGAAGAAGCGGACTTCGCCGAGCGCTGCGCCGTCGAGGGCATCGTCTTCATCGGGCCGCCGCCCAATGTGATCCGCGCACTGCGCAACAAGATGGATGCGATGGAAGCCGTCAAGCGCGCGGGCTACCGCGTGCCCGTCTATCTGGACCTGGCGGATGGTGGCGCAGATGAGGAGCGGCTGCGGCGGGCGGCGGAGGAGATCGGCTATCCGCTTGTCGTGAAATCGTCGCGAGGTGGTCGCGGGCGCGGCGCGCGCGTTGTGATGCGCGCCGACAGGCTGGTGGAGGCTGCGCGCGCCGCTCGTCATGAAGCACAACTGATTTATGGTGACGATCATATTTTTCTGGAAAAAGTTATTGCGCCGTCACATTATCTTGCGGTTCAGGTGCTGGCAGACGCGCACGGCAACATCGTTCATCTGGGTGAGCGCGAAGGGTCGCTGCTACGCCACAATCAAAAGCTGATCGAAGAGTCCCCTTCACCCACATTGAATGAAGTACAGCGTACAGCGCTCTGGCAGGCGGCGGTCGATATTGCGCGCCTCTTCAACTTCCAGAACACGGGCGCCGTCGAGTTCCTGGTCGATGGCGCTGGCAATTTCCACTTCACCGAGATCAAGGCGCGCATCCAGATCGAGCACGGCGTGAGCGAGATGGTGTCGGGCATCGATATCGTGCGTGAGCAGATTCGCATTGCCGCCGGCGAACTCATCTCACACGCACAAGATCAAATTCGGCTGGAAGGATGGGCGATGCATTGTCGCATCAACGCCGAAGACCCCTGGAACGATTACCTGCCCAGCCCTGGTCGGCTGACGCGTTTCCGCATCCCGCAGGGGCCGTCGGTGCGCGTCGACACCTATGGCTACGTTGGCTGCGCCATTCCCGAACGCTTCGACCCACTGCTCGCCAACTTGCTGGTGCGCGGCAGCGACCGCGCCATGTGTATCAGCCGGTTGCAGCGGGCGCTGATGGAATTTCGCGTCGTTGGCGTGCAAACCAACATCGCTCTGCACAAACAGATTGTCCAGCACCCGGCGTTTGTTGCTGGCAAGTACGACACCAACTTTATGGCGCGTTTCCGTTTCGACGTGAGCGCCAACACCAGCCAGGAGGCCTGCAACGACCTGGTGGCGATGACCGCCGTCACCTACCTGCTGCGGCGGCGCGTCGATACACCGGTCGTGCCGGAACGGATCAAGAGCGGCTGGCACCGATCGGCGCGGCGGCTGCCTTCTTGAGGGAGATGGGGAGAAACATCATGCACAAACTGACAATTATTGTCGAAAACAAGCCGCACGAAGTGGAAGTGACGCCCAACCGCACCACGCCGGGCGAATACACGGTCGTCGTCGATGGTGAGTCGCGCACGGTCTTCGTGCCGGATTACGACAACCCGGAACTGGCGGACTGGATGATCGTGGACGATCGTCCGTATGAACTGATCTTTAGCCCAGACCTGCGCGTGGCGCAGATTTACAGCGGGCGCTACGAAATCCAGGTGCGTGACAAAGAGATCGGCACCGTGCGCCCGGCGACGGGCGATGGTCGCGTCAAGGCGCCGATCCCTGGGCTGGTGACGCGCGTTCACGTCGAGTTGGGGCAGTTGGTCGAAATGGGACAGCCGCTGCTCGTGCTCGAAGCGATGAAGATGGAGAATGAAATTCGTGCGCCGATCAGAGGCGTCGTCCATCAGGTCGCCGTCAAGCCTGGCCAGACGGTGACGCTCGGCGAAGTAATGGCGGAGATTCAGTAGAGTATCACTGCTGGCGTGGCAGATGACCTTCCTGGAAGCTCGGAGCTTCCGGGAAGGTTTGCGACAGGAAGGTTGGGGGCATTTCTTTCCCCTTGTGGCACAATATCCAGGCAATCTCACAGCGCGGAATGATTTCCGCCATAATCGACATAGGAAAACAAAATGACTGCCAAAACCACTTCCATCGAAGGCAGCGGCGCCGCAGAACGCGCCGCGCCCCTGCCGCTCCTCTTTCTCGCCGGCCAGCCCACCTGGGAAATGCCGCAACTGACCAGCCTCAATCGCCTGCCGCCGCGCGCCACGCTGACGCCCTTCTCCACCACTGACGACGCGCTCAACAAGGCGCGCGAGGAATCGCCCTGGTTTGCCCCGCTCAACGGCGTCTGGGATTTTCTGATCTTTGGACGCCCGGAGCAGGTGACCGCTGCCGCCATCGAGTACGGCGACTGGACGCCGATCCAGGTTCCGGGAAACTGGACGGTGCAAGGCTTTGGTCGCCCGCACTACACCAACGTGCAGATGCCCTTCCCCAACCTCCCGCCCGATGTGCCCGACGAAAACCCGACCGGCGTCTACCGCCGCGCCTTTACCGTGCCGGCGGATTGGCAGGGTCGCCGCATCGTGCTGCACTTTGGCGGCTGCGAGGGCGCGCTCTACGTCCACCTCAACGGTGAGCTGGTCGGGCTGAACAAGGATGCGCGCACGCCCGCCGAGTTCGACATCACCGGCCGTGTGCGCTTCGACGGCGACAACGAGCTGCTGGTCGTCGTGACGCAATGGTCGGACGCCGCCTTCATCGAGGATCAGGATATGTGGTGGCACGCCGGCTTGCAGCGCGAGGTCTTCCTCTACAGCACGGGGACGCCACACCTGCAGGATGTCTTTGCGCGCGGCGACCTCACCGACGACCTGGTGGATGGCGTGCTACGCGTCACGGTCAAGGCGGGTTTTCCTGGCGGCGACTGCACTGGCTGCACGGTCGAGGCGCAGTTGTACGATGCGCGCGGCAAAGCCGTCTTCCGCAAGCCGCTGCGCGCCGACTTTGGCGAGATGTACAAGCCGCGCGGCGAGGTGACGCTCGAACAGGCTGTGCCCAAACCCAAACTCTGGTCGGCGGAGGCGCCCGATCTCTACACGCTGGTCGTCACGCTCAAGACGCCCTCTGGCGAGGAGAGCAGCCGTTGCAACGTCGGTTTCCGCAAAATCGAAATCCGCGACCGCAACCTGCTGATCAACGGCAAACGCGTGCTGATCAAGGGCATGAACCTGCACGACCACGACGATGTCACGGGTCGCGCGCTCACGCGTGAACGCATGGAGTCCGACCTCCAGCGCATGAAGCAGTACAACGTCAACGCCATCCGCACCTCGCACTACCCCAAAGACCCGTATTTCTACGACCTCTGCGACCGCTACGGCTTCTACGTGATCGACGAAGCCAACATCGAGTCGCACGCCTTTTACCTGGAGTTGTGCCGCGACCCGCGCTACACCCACGCCTTTGTCGAGCGCGTGCAGAACATGGTCGAGCGCGACAAGAACCATCCGTGCGTCATCTTCTGGTCATTGGGCAACGAAAGCGGCTATGGCCCGAATCACGATGCAGCGGCTGGCTGGGTGCGCGGCTATGATCCGAGCCGACCGCTGCACTACGAAGGCGCCATCTCGATCTGGGCGGGCGGCAATTTGCAGGGTGGCGAGCGCGTCACCGACGTGATGTGTCCGATGTACCCGTCGATCGAGCGCATCATTGCATATGCCGAAGCGAACACCGACCCGCGCCCGCTGATCATGTGCGAATACTCGCACGCCATGGGCAACAGCAACGGCAGCCTGGCGGATTACTGGGCTGCCTTCGAGAAATACCCGGCGCTGCAGGGCGGCTTCATCTGGGAGTGGGTCGATCACGGCATCCGCCAGACTGCACCCAACGGCGAGCAGTATTGGGCGTACGGTGGTGACTTCGACGACGTGCCCAACGACGCCAACTTCTGCACCGACGGCATCGTCTGGCCCGACCGCACGCCGCACCCGGCGCTCAACGAGTTCAAGTATCTGGCGCAGCCGGCGCGCGTGGAGGTGGTCAAGCTCAAAAAGGGGCGCGTACGCATCGTCAACAAGCAGGATTTCATCAACCTGGATTGGCTGCGCGGCGAGTGGGAATTGACCGACAACGGCGTCGTGATCGCCGAAGGCAAACTCCCCAGGCTCGATGTCGAGCCGGGCGCCGCGCTGGAAGTAACGCTGGAGGGGGCGATCCCCTGGCTGAGCGGCAAGAAACGCGTCAACGGTGAAACGTTTCTGAATTTCCGCTTCTATCAACGTCGCGCCACGCCGTGGGCGCCGGCTGGCTACGAAGTCGGCTGGGCGCAGTTGGACGCGCCGGCGAAGGTGAAAAAGGTGAAGAAAGAAGGGAAGGGAGAGAAAGGGAGCGTCGAAGTCACCGAGGCGACTGAAACGCTTGTGC
The DNA here is from genome assembly GCA_937981885.1 of uncultured Caldilinea sp. Taxonomy (GTDB): domain Bacteria; phylum Chloroflexota; class Anaerolineae; order Caldilineales; family Caldilineaceae; genus Caldilinea. The sequence goes on along the minus strand of CALJMI010000050.1, from coordinate 18,197 downwards.
TGCGCGCAGGGGCGGTCGAGGCAGTGTTTGAGCGCGCAACAGGATTGCTCGTCAGCTTTGGCGCAATGGGGAAGAACCTGCTCGTGCGCGGGCCGCGACTGAACGTCTGGCGTGGCCCGACCGACAACGACGGCATTAAGCTGATGCAAAGCCCGGATTGGAAGGCGCTGCCGCGCTGGCTGGCGCTGGGGCTGAACGCTGTGCAATATCGGTTGGAGTCGATCCGGCTGCTCGAAGCCAAAGGCGCGCCGATCGTCGAGATCATTCATCAGGTGAGCGGGCGCAAGCAGTGGGGTGACTTCAAGCATGTGCATCAGTACACGCTGTCGCCAGCCGGCATCCTCGAAGTGAACAACGAGGTGCAACTGGGCGAGGGCGTCAGCGACGTGCCACGCATCGGCGTCGATCTGGTGTTGCCGACCGCACTCGAACAACTGGAGTGGTTCGGGCGCGGCCCCTGGGAGAATTACAGCGACCGCAAAGCTTCGGCGTTGGTCGGGCGCTATCGCAGCACGGTGACGGCGCAGTACGTGCCCTACGTCATGCCGCAGGAGCACGGCCATCACACCGACGTGCGTTGGCTGACACTCACCGATGCACGCGGCGCCGGGGTGCAGGTGCACGGCTCGCCGACCATCGAGTTTTCCGCCAGCCACTTCACCGCCAACGACCTCTTTCAGGCGCGTCACACTTACGAGCTGACCCCACGCCCGGAAATCTATCTCAATCTGGATGCAGCGCAGCGCGGTCTCGGCACGGCAAGCTGCGGGCCAGACACGCTGCCGCAATACTGCTTGCTAAAAAGCATCTATCGCTTTGCGTATCAGATAAGTATGAAGTAACCGCGGGCAATGATGTTTGTGTAAAGGTGTCTGAGTGGCGGTCATCTATCAGGGAGTTTCAGAGGATTCCTGATAAATGACTGCCACTCGTAAAGAATTCCTGCCGCCTTTATGGCAGCTTGGCGCCGACGTGAATCGCCACTGCTTTCATCATCCTCTCGACGTAGAAGACATGCTGCAAGCCAGCCTGTTCCATCATACGCGCCAGTTCAGCTGGCGGCGGAAATTCGACCGTGCTGTGCGGCAGATAGGCATACGCCTGGCGATCGCCGGAGATGACTGAGCCGATCAGCGGCACAATCTGGAAAAAATAGATGCGAAAGAGCGGACCAAGGATGCTATTGGAAGGCGGCGTGGTTTCCAGACAGACGACGCGCCCACCCGGTTTGGTCACGCGTGCCATCTCGCGGAACGCCGCCACGCGATCCACGACATTGCGCACCAGAAAACCACTCACCACTGCGTCGAAGCTATTGTCGGCAAACGGCAGTGTATAGGCGTCAGCCTGCACAAAAGGCAGAAAAACGCCTGGCACCTTGCCCACGCCCGCTGCCATCATCTCGTAGGTAAAGTCGGAGCCGACTGCACGCAGCGTCGGGTAACGCTGCAAGGCGGTGTAGGCAATGTCGCCGGTGCCGGCGCCGACGTCAAGCAATGTCCCGCGCGGGGGCAGGTTGCAATAGTCGAGCATCTCGCGACGCCAGCGCTGATCTTGGCCGCCGGTCATCAGCCGGTTCATCACATCATAGGTCGGCGCGATGCGCGCAAACATGCGGTTCACGTAGACCGGTTTCTCTTCAACAGCGGGCAATATTGGTGATCTATTCATTGTGGTTTATCTGAGAATGGTTGCGATCTGCTCGGCAAGAATGACGCTGTTCATTTCTCCCATCCAAATCGAGCGAATAACGCCGGTCTCGTCGATGAAATAGGTCGTCGGCAAGCCGCGCACCTGATAGCGTTCGCCCACGATCTGTTGACCATCGAGCGGCACGACGATCTGCGGCGGGTCGAGCAGGCCGACGTCATCGACAAAGCGTTGCACGCGATCGATCGATTCACCCTGATCGACTGCGGCAAACAGGACAACGCCGTCATAGTGCTCGGCAGCGCGCTGGATGGCCGGCAACTCGCGCTGACAAGGGCCGCACCACGTCGCCCAGAAGTTGAGCACGACCGGCGTCCCGCGCTGATCGCTCAGACGGAACTCGCCGCCATCGAGCGTGGGCAACGTGAAGTCTGGCGCCAGACGACCAACGGCCGGCTGCGCCGCGACGCTGATTACGTCATCCTGTGCCGCGACATCAGGGCGCGTCCACCAGACCCAGCCGCCGCCTAAGATCAACACCAGCACGAACACAAGCGTCCAACGGTTCATCGTTCTTGCATTTCTCCAACTCAGCCCCAGTCCGAATGAAAGACGCCGTCCATGTCAACACGCTCATAAGTGTGCGCGCCGAAGAGGTCGCGCTGCGCCTGGATCAAGTTGGCAGGCAGCCGTTCGCTGCGATAGCTGTCATAATAGGCAAGGCTGGCGCTGAAAGCTGGCGTTGGGATGCCAAGCGCCACAGCCGTCTGCACCACATGTCGCCATGCCGGCAGCCGTTCGCGCACCGCCGCCGCAAAATCGTTATCGAGCATAAGGTTGCTCAGGGCTGGGTTGCGGTTGAACGCCTCGGTGATGCGGTTAAGGAAACGGGCGCGGATGATGCAACCGTTGCGCCAGATCGCAGCGATTTCGGCAAGGTTGAGATCATAGTTGCGCTCTTTACTTGCGGTGCGCAGCATCGCCATGCCTTGTGCGTAGGCGCTGATCTTGCTGGCGTAAAGCGCCTGGCGCACGGCGTCGATCAGCGCCTGACGGTCGCCGGTGTAGCGCGTTTCAGGGCCGGGCAGCACCTGCGCTGCGGCCACGCGCTCCGCCTTCATGCTGGAGATGATGCGCTCGGTCACTGCGCTATTGATCGTCGGCGTCGGCGCGGCAATATCAAAGGAGTCCTGACTCGTCCATTTGCCGGTGCCCTTCTGCCCGGCGGCGTCGAGCACCAGATCGACAAGCGGCTTGCCGGTCACTTCGTCGATCTTGCGGAAAATCTGCGCGGTAATGGCGATCAAATAGCTGTCGAGTTCGCCTCGGTTCCATTCGTCGAAAATCTCCGCCAGCTCGCCAGCTTCCAGCCCCAGCGCACGACGCAGAATGTCATACGCCTCAGCGATCAACTGCATGTCGCCATATTCGATGCCGTTATGAACCATCTTGACGTAGTGACCGGCGCTACGCGGCCCCATGTAGGCGACGCACGGCTTGCCATCTTCCGGCGCTTTGGCGGCGATTGCAGAAAGAATATCGCCGACCAGCGCCCAACCTTCGGGCGTGCCGCCGGGCATGATGCTCGGCCCCCACAGTGCGCCTTCTTCACCGCCGCTGACGCCTACACCCATAAAGTGCAAGCCAGCTGCGCTTAGTTCGTCGCTGCGTCGTTCGGTGTCGGCGAAGTAGCTGTTGCCACCATCCATCACCAGGTCGCCCGGTTCAAGCAGCGGGACGAGGCTATCAATTACGGCGTCGACCGGTTTGCCTGCTTTGACCATGATGATCATCTTGCGCGGGCGCGCCAGCGATTGCACGAATTCTTCCAGCGTGCGCGTGTGCACAAGCTTTTTGCCCGGATAGGCGGCGACAAATTCGTCGGTTACACGCGTGGTGCGGTTGTAGACGGCGACAGTGTAGCCGTTGCGCTCCATGTTGAGCGCGAGGTTTTGTCCCATCACCGCCAACCCGATCAGTCCAATATCTGCATTTGCCATTTTTTGTTCCTTTTCTGTCAACCTTTATGAAACTATATCAGCCGGTCTATCAAATTTCCGTAAGACTTTCTCATCTTCTGTCGAGAACCGAGCGCACGTGCAGCCGCGGCTTGGACGCCAGCGCTGGCGCTGTGTACTGTTCGTACAACTGACCGTGCGGGATACGGCTGACAAGGTGTGGCAACCCCCAACTGGCGCCCGACTCCTCCAACTGAATGGCGCGGCGTGCCTCCGCCATCGCCACATCGACGGGGCGAAACGCAGCGATGGCGCCGTAAAATTCGTGGAGGAATGCCAGCGATGGCCGGGCGCGCAGACGCGATGGCTGAAAAACAGCGGATGGCAGGCCGCGACGCACCAGTTGTTCGGTCACCTCGGCGCCTGGTTCGACGCCGCCGATGCGCGCTGCGTTGCGAATGTCGATGACAGCCAGGCGCAACGAGTAGTGATCGCTGAGCAATTTACCCAGATGCTCGCCGCTGATTGCGCGCCCACGCCCCATTTCATCTTCAAAGATCAACACGCCGCTTTGCGTCTGCACGTCGTTCACTGCAAAGCCGATGAAATGAATAATATGAAAAGGCCGCTGGCGCAGGCGGCGCTGAAGATCGAGCAACGTCGGCTTGGACAGGCGCTCGAACGTCATGCGCCCCTCGGCAGCCAGATAGTCGACGCTGTCGATCAGCGCGCGCCAGTCGCGTCCGACTGCCAGCGGTGGGTAGCCATCCGGGCCAGCCATCACGACCAGCACGTGCAGTGGCGGCTCAACGACAAGTGGGCGAATGGCATGGGCGGCGGGCTGGCGGCGAAAGAGTGGCGTATGCACCGAAAGCGCCAGAAACTCATCGCGCGTTTCGTCATAGAGATACTCCCACGGCAGCGCGCGCAACAGCGGCGCGTCGCCAAAGCTGAGTTGTACGCGCAGGCTGGCGCGGCTGGCATAGGCAAGCCGCCAGCTCTCCTGCCAAAGTTCGAGCACAGCGCCGGCAAAGACCGCGTCGAACAGCTTGCCGCCGACCTCGCGCGCCAGCGAAAATTGAGCGCTGCGCAGCGCGTCATCGTCGCCGGGATTCGCGAGCAGGCGCTGAATGATGGCGTATTGATCGCGGCGCTGCAGCGGCGGCTCGAACGCAATCGTCGCTGCACCGGCTGGCGATTGGCGCACCGTGGCGCGGCAACCGTCTTCAGTCAGATCGAGCAACACATCAAAGACCCAATTAGTCACCATAACCAATCCATTGTAGCTTGCTCTGGGGCGAGCGTCAAAGAGAAGTTTGTGAATCTCTCGATTCATAGCATAATAGGCGACAGGTCTTAGCGACCTCTCATCACCTGTTCTCCAAGCCTTAAGCATGTCCTGTATTACTGGAGGCGTATGCATGTTCTGATCACCGGCGGCGCTGGATTTATTGGGTCCCACCTGACGCGCGCGCTGTTGGAGCGCGGCGACCGGGTGGCAGTGCTCGATAATCTGAGCACAGGCAGCATCGACAACATTCGCGCCTTTGCCCATCACCCGCTCTACTCGTTCGCTATCGATGATCTGCGCAATGCGCTCGTCCTCGACCGGCTGGCAAGCCAGGCAGACGCCATCGTCCATTTGGCGGCGGCGGTGGGGGTGCAGCTGGTAGTGGAGCGCCCGACGGAAACGATCGAAACCAACGTGCTCGGCACACATGCGGTGCTGGCGGCGGCGCGGCGCTATCGGTGCCGCACGTTGTTGGCGAGCACCAGCGAGGTGTACGGCAAGGGGGTCAAGGCGCCATTTGCGGAAGAGGACGATCTTCTCTTGGGCGCGTCCAGCCGCAGCCGTTGGAGCTACGCCGCCAGCAAGCTGCTCGACGAGTTTTTGGGGCTGGCTGCGCATCGCGAGTTTGATCTGTCAGTCACGGTCGTGCGCTTCTTCAACACGGTTGGGCCGGGACAGACCGGACGCTATGGCATGGTCGTACCGCGCTTCGTGCGCGCTGCGCTGCGCAATGCGCCGATTCCGGTCTATGGCGATGGCACGCAATCGCGCTGTTTCTGCCACGTACGCGACACCGTGCGCGCTGTGATCGATCTGCTCGACCGCCCCGAACAGACCGCCGGCGAAATCTACAACATTGGCAGCAGACAGGAAGTGACAATCAACCAGCTCGCCCAAACCGTGATTGATCGCACAGACAGCCAATCGACCATTCACTATATTCCGTACAGTGAAGCATATGCGCCCGGTTTCGAGGATATGCAACGCCGCGTGCCCGACATCACCAAAATTCACAATACCATTGGGTGGGCGCCCAAATACACCCTCAATCAGATATTGGATGATGTAATCGAGTTCGAGCGCCCATTCTCAGTCGCCGACGACACAACCGGTTGAGAAGATGATTTCACCATTTCCACACCAATGAGGAGGTACGCATGAAACAACCAAACCGTTTGTTGACAGTGTTGCTGCTGCTGGCTTTGGCGCTGACGCCTGTTGGCTCGATATTAGCCCAGGATGCAGCTCCGCCTCCAGCAGTGATCGAGAACGATGAAAGCGGGCCGGCAATTGTGCGCGGCGTCATGAATTACACCAATCCAATCCTGGCGATGTGGGTGGCGCAACCATTGATCGTGCTCGAGGATCAGGCAGGCTTTGTGGATCGCAACAAGGGCTATATCTTCCCCAAAGAATCACAGGTGCTTGGCCAGATCACCGGTGACTTTTTCGACCCGCCTTTCGAGTGGACGCTCTCACTGCCCATCGAGCCGCAAGGCGCGCTGCGTGATGTCGATAACAACGGCCGCGAAGACACCGGCGTAATGATCTTTGCCATCGCCTATTGGACCAACGCCTTTGGCGACCCGTTCCTGGAGGTGCGTGACCAGAGCGGCGGCGGCTGGTCGACAGCGTATGCATCGACGCGCATCGCCGAAGATTTCAGCGCCGAAGGTGAAATTGTCGGCGGCAAGTTGATCGTCTGGGCGCCGGATGACCACCAGGGTTTCCCCAGCGGTTTTGGCGAAGACGGCAAGCTCTTCACCGAAGACGACCCGATCGTGATCTTGCCGGCTGGCTACACTGTGGTCGATATGGACACCGATCCGTTCACCTTTAGCCGCGAACGGTATCCGGAGATGGAGCTGATCGAACCGGCCAACTCGGCGCTCGAAGACTTCTCCGATTTGAGCTACACCGAAGCGTTCGATGCAATGCTCGACCTCTTCCGCCGCAAATATGCTTTCACCGAGCTTAAGGGCATCGACTGGGACGCCAAATCGGCTGAATTCCGCCCGCTGGTTGAAACTGCCGAAGCCGACGGCGATTCGCTCGCCTATCGCCGCGCGCTGCGTTCTTTCATCTGGTCGATCCCAGACGGTCACCTGAGTGCACCGTTCATCCAACAGGACTTCATCGAAGGCACGCGTGGCGGCGTCGGCATCGCCATCCGCGATGTCGAAGATGGGCGCACGATCGTCAACTTCATCACGCCCGACAGCCCTGCTGACCGCGCCGGCATCGAGTTGGGCGCCGAGATTCTCACCTGGAACGGTCAGCCGATCAGCGACTATGTCGACACAATTGTGCCTTTCTCGTCGCCCTTCTCCGCCGACCATGTGCGCCGTCTACAACAGCTTCGCTACGCCACGCGCGTACCGCCGGGCGAAGAGGTCGAAGTCACCTTTAAGAATCCCGGCGACGAAGAAGTGCAGACGACAACGCTCGTCGGCGAGCAAGAAAGCGAGAGTTTCCGTATTTCGTCATTCAACGTCGGGCGAACCGGCGCCGAACTGCCTGTCGAGTTTCGTCTGCTCGACAACGGCCTCGGCTATGTCAGAATCTACAGTTTTTCTGAAAACGAGCTGCTGACCGTGCAGTTATGGGAGCGTATGATCTCCACGCTCAATCAGCGCTCGATCCCTGGCTTGATCATCGACCTACGCCAAAATGGTGGCGGCAGCGGCTTCCTCGCCAACCAGATGGCGGCGTACTTCTTTGACGAGGAACTGAAACTTGGCAATACGGGCTATTACGACGAAGCGTTGGGCGACTTCTATTTCGACCCGGACCGTGTGCGCCAATTCTATCTCCCGCCGGATGAGTCGTTGCGCTACGAGGGACCAATTGCTGTGCTGACAGGACCCAACTGCGCCAGCGCGTGCGAATTCTTCGCCTACAGCATGTCGCTCAACGACCGCGCCGACATCGTCGCCCATTATCCAACGGCCGGTTTGGGTGGTTCGCAGAACATCTTCGTAATGCCGGATTTCGTGACAATGCAAATCTCGGTGGGCCGTCCGGTCGACACCGAAGGCAACATTATCATTGAGGATGTGGGTGTGCCGCCGACCATTCGCGTGCCAGTGACGGAGGAAACGCTCTTTGCTGAAGGCGATCCATTGCTGGAGACAGCAGTTGCAGCGGTCACCCGCGCCGCCACACTGCCCTATGGCGCTGCGCCATTTGAGGGATCGGCGATCAGCCGCCCAGCAGATACGGCAACAACTGAAGAGCTAGCCGCCGAAGCTACGCCTGCTCCGACTGAAGAGCCAGCCGCCGAAGCTACGCCTGCTCCGACCGAGGAGCCAACCGCCGAAGCTACGCCTGCTCCGACCGAGGAGCCCGCCACCGAGGAACCGGCTGCTGAAGCCACGCCGGTGCCGACTGAGAAGCCAGCCGCCGGTGCTATCACCGTTGTCAGCGGCGGGTCACGTGTGGTCGTGCGGTCGGCGCCTGGAGCAGAAGGTAGAATTCTGGGACTTGTCAAAGACGGCGATGTTTACAACGTTCTTGGGCGCTCCGCCGACGGCAAATGGATCAGGATCGATTTCGGCGTCAGCGGCGGCTGGATCAACGCTGACTTTGTGAAGTTCAACGAGTAACCTCAAATCTCTACTCTCCAATCTCCGATCTCCAAATCTCTGCTATCGAGATTGGAGATCGGAGATTATCTCATCGGCACAACCAGATCATACGGAAACTGCGTCAGGTTGAGCACGCTCCCATCTGAACGCAGCGCAATCGTGTCCTCAACGCGCACGCCAAAGCCGCGGTCGGGGTAGTACAATCCTGGCTCGATGCTGACCACATGACCGGGCGCCAACAGCGTTGTGTTGCCGGCGGCAATGCTCAAGCGCGGCTCCTCGTGGATGTCCAGCCCGACGCCGTGACCCAGGCTGTGCACATAGCCATCGTGCCCGCCTGGATTGGTGCGCGCCGTGGGATGTCCCTTTGCCTCGAAGAAGTCAAGCGTCATCGCCTGCAGATCGCGACAGGGCAGGCCAACTCTTGCCGCCGCCATCGTCTGGTCGAAGATCGCCTTGACCTGCTCGTAGGCGGCAAGCACCTCGTCGGTGGCGTAACCGAGACTCCAGGTGCGCGTCATGTCGTGAAAGTAGCCACTTTCGATGCGTGGAAAAATGTCAAAGACAATCGTTTGGCCCAAACGCAGCGGCGTCGATTCTGCACCGCGATTGTGTGGCACGCCCGCTTCGCGCCCTTGTGCAAAGATCGTATCGTGATTCTCGAGCATACCGTGATGGAGCACACGGCCACGCAGAAATGCTTTAACGTTGCCAACGGTGAGCGGCTCGCCGTCTGCCTTGACCACCATTTCATTGCGCACGGCATGGCTGCGGATGAATTCCTGCACCTCGCCGACCACCTGCGCGGTGCGTCGTCCCGCTTCCGCCATCTGTGCGATCTCGGCGTCGTCTTTGGTCACGCGCGCCGCTGCAAAGAGCGAATCGCCATATTCTCCCACCAGTTCGGTGTCGAAGAGACGATCTTGCAGCAGATTGAGCATCGTCATCGCCGCGCCGGCGTCGAACATGCCGTAGACGCCCAGCCGTCCCGTCAACCCCTCGTTCTTGATCACGTCGGAGAGATAGGCGACCTGCGCCGCCAGTTGGTCGCCTTCATGCTCCTGCAGGTATTGCATCTGATTATAGTGCGCGTCGCGGTCGACCAGTCGCAGCCCGGTCGCCGCTGCGGTGTCGCGCTCCATGCCACCATGAATGAGCGTGATCGGCGCGTTGCGGCGCTTGACGATCAACGCCCGCTCCAGATGTGCGCCGCTGGTCAGGTAGTTCATCACCGGATTGCCGGTCGAATCGCCAAGCACCAGAAAGGCGTCTAATTTGCGTTCAGCCATCAGCCGGTCAAGGTCTTGTTTCACGTGTGTGCTCCCTATGAATGATGCATGTTGCGTGTTGCGACATTTGGCTACGCACGACGCAATGCGCAGCACGATCGCTCAGGCCGTTTGCATTGCGTATAAACGTAACGCCTGGATTGCGTTGCCGATGCGTTCGAGCGTTTCAGCGCGACCCAACACGTGCATGCTCTCGAAGAGCGGCGGCGAGACCGGCTTGCCGGTGATTGCGACGCGCACCGGCGCCAAAAAACTGCCTAGCTTAACCTGCATCGCTTCTGCACTGCTTCGGAACGCCGCTTCGAGTGCACTCACCTCGAACGGCTCGATGTCTGCCACGATCTCGGCGCTTGCCTTCAGCACGTCGATGCTTTCCGTCGCCGTCAGCTTTTTGCCGATCAGCAGCGTCGGGTCGGGATAGGTGATCTGCTCGGCGGGTGCAAAGGCCCAGTCGACCAACGGCGTCGCCTCGGTCAGAACCTTGATGCGCTCCTGGATCAGCGGCGCCAGCTCGATCAGCCGGCGATCGTGGCGTAACGACTCGACATTTATGCCCAGGTCGGCGGCGATATAGGGCGCCACCGCTTCAGCAAACTGCACCGGCGCCATCCGCCGAATGTAGACGCCGTTCATCCACTCAAGTTTGCCAAAGGGCAGCGCCGTCGCCTTGGGGGAGATGTCGGCGACGTCGAAGCGAGAGATCGCCTCCTCGCGCGTAAAGATTTCCTGTTCAGCGTCGTAGCTCCAGCCCATATTGGCGAGAAAGTTGAACATAGCGTCGGGCAGATAGCCGCCGCTGATGTAGTCGCGCACGAACGGTGAAAATTCACGGCCATCCACGACGGTCTTGCGTTTGCTCATTTTGCCTTTGCCGCTCGGATCGAGGATCACGGGCAGATGCACGAAAATCGGCGCACTCCAGCCAAACGCGTCGAAGATCATCACGTGCAGGGGCGCCGATGGAATCCACTCCTCGCCGCGCAGGACGTGCGTGATCTCCATCAAGTGGTCGTCCACCACTACTGCGAGATGATAGGTCGGCAGCCCATCGCTCTTGAGCAACACCGGATCGACGACGCTGCTGTTCTCTACCGTAATCGGGCCGCGGATCGCATCGTATACGGTCGTCGAACCGGTCAGCGGCGCAGCGAAGCGAATCACATAGGGGCGCCCTTCAGCCTCGAATGCGGCGCGCTGTTCGGGCGTAAGATCGCGGTGGCGACGGTCGTAAGGCTTGCCAGCCGCACGTAGCTCCTCCAACTCGGCTTCCGAAGTGTAGCAATGATAGGCTTTGCCATGATCGACCAGCCAGTCGGCGTACTGCCGGTAGATGGCGCGTCGCTCGCTCTGGATATAAGGTGCGTGGGGGCCGCCAATGTCCGGGCCTTCGTCCCATTCCAACCCAAGCCAGCGCAGACTACGCATCAGGTCATCCAGACTTTCGGGGTTGAAGCGCTTCTGATCGGTGTCCTCGATACGCAAGATGAACTGCCCGCCGGTGTGGCGCGCATAGAGCCAGTCGAAGAGCGCCGTGCGCAATCCTCCAAGATGTAAAAATCCGGTGGGGCTAGGCGCAAACCGCACCCGCGCCGGAGAAGTAGCTATTGTTGCCATTATGATGCTCGCTTTCTATACTGTCGCCCCAAAAGCACTAGGTCTGCAGTATACCAGAGGAGACAAACTGTGTTGTATTAACCAAAGATAGAGAGCAACTTTTCACGAAGCGTTTGCGGCAAATTGTTGCTTTGTTCGAGCTGTTCCCAAACATTGTCGAGATCGAGCGCAGGTAGTTCGCCCGCCCAGCAGCGATGCGCCACCTGCGCCACGATGGCGCGCACCAGGCGAAGCTCATCAGGCGTCAGCAGCGCACGCAGTGCGGGGACAACGGCAGCCAGCTCCGGCGTCACAATCGAGGCGCTACAACGATTGAGCGCGGCAGCAAATCCGCCGTACACGTCCACCTCGGGCTCGAACCGACAATGTGGATTCGCCAGATCGACGTGAACGATGTGATAGCTGCGATCCTTCATCACATACAGCAGCGCAACGCTCTGCACCAACTGGCGTGTAAACTCATTGCCCGACGCAATTGCACCCGGATTGACCACGGTGACGCTATCTTGGCGATAGATGAGTGGGATATGCCAATGCCCGAAAACGGCGATCTGCGCGCCAGCGCGCTGCGCCGCAGTGACAGTGCGATCCAACTTTTCAATCATGTCGTCGCCGATACGCGAAGCGCGTTCCGCCACCGGGTCCTGGTAATGGCTGTGCCACAGAAACAGCCGCACCCCGGCAACGGGCGCCACCAATTGATAAGGCAGCTCTCGTTCAGCTTCGGTTGTATCGTCGTTGCCGTGCACGGCGACTACCGGCGCAATCCGACTCAGATCGTCCAGCACGCTCAACAGCCCGACATCGCCAGCGTGAAGAATCAGATCGACGCCTGCCAGCACATCGAAGATCGCAGACGGCAACTGACGGCAACGCTGCGGAAAGTGTGTGTCCGACGCCAGCCCCACCACCGCCGCCACTGCGCTCTGTTCGACCGAAACGGGCAAGAATGAAAGAGCGCTCATTCGATTCTCCCCAATCTCCAATCTCATCCCACGCCCTGCGCCTCGTGCACCGCCGCCAATGCATGGTCGAGAATCTCCAGGGCGCGGTCGATCTGTTCTTCGCTCACAGTCAGCGGCGGCGAGATACGGATCACGTTGCCATAGAGACCGCCCTTGCCGATCAGCAGGCCGCGTTCACGCGTCTCCTCAAAGAGCTGCGCCACGGCTTTGGGCGCTGGCTCTTTGCTTTGGCGATCGGTCACCATCTCGATCCCTTGCATCAACCCCTTGCCGCGCACATCGCCGATCAGCGGATACCTTTCGCCCAGCCGATCCAACCCGCTGCGCAGCCGCACGCCAAGTTCGGCGAACCGAGACGGGCCGCCCGCTTCCTCCATCGCTTCGAGCGTGCCCAACCCCGCCGCCGTGGAGACAGGGTTGCCGCCAAAGGTGCTCAGCGTCAGCCCTTTGCCTACCATCGCCTGCGCCACTTCGGGCACAGTGATGGTAGCGCCCATCGGCAGCCCGTTGGCGATGCCCTTTGCCATCGTCATGATCTCCGGCTCGACGCCCCAGTGCGAGATGCCGAACCAGTGCGTTCCGGTGCGCCCAAAGCCGGTCTGAACTTCATCGCAGATAAAGACGCCGCCATAGCGCCGCGCGATCTCCACTGCAATCTGGAAATATTCGTCAGGCGGGGTGATGAAACCGCCCACGCCCTGGATCGGTTCAGCCATAAACGCTGCGATCCGGCCCGACGTAGTGGTGCGGATCACATCCTCGATGTCCTGCGCGCAGGCCACGCCACACGACGGGTAGGTGAGCTTGAGCGGGCATCGATAGCAGTAAGGATTGACCGCGTGTTTCACGTCCGGGCTGAAGCTCTTGCCCACTTTCCAGGTCGAGTGTGCGGTGACGCTCATCGCCAGCGATGTGCGGCCACTGTAGGCATGACGCAGCGCGACGATCTCGCGGTTGTCGGTGTAGGTCTGCGCGGCGACGATTGCCGTCTCGTTCGCCTCGCTGCCCGAGTTGGTGAAATAGGACATCTGCAAGCGTCCTGGCGTGATCTCCGCCAGCCGCTCGGCGAGATTGACATGGTTTTCGTTCGGGTAGAGCGTCGAGGAATGGATGAGCCTGCCCACCTGCTCGCGCACGCGTTCGACCACGTGCGGGTTGTTATGTCCCACGCTCGTGGTCAGAATGCCGCCAAAAAAGTCGAGATATTGCTTCCCGTCCGCGTCCCACACATACACCCCGTCGCCGTGCGAGAGCGGCAGCGGTTCGGTGTAGTAAAGAATGTGGTTGGGCCAGAGATAGGCGCGCTGTTTATCGAGAATGGTCTGTGTGTCCATAAGAACTCCAAAATTGTGAATTGTGGATTGTGAAGGGTGAATTGTGAAGACTCCTTATCTCTCCCTCTCCCCAGCATTCATCGCTGCCACAATCTCCGCCATGATTGCCAGCGCGATTTCTTCCGGTCGTCGAGCGCCGATGTCGAGGCCGATCGGCGCATGGATGCGGGCGATTTGGGCGTCGTCCAGCCCAAGCGCTTTGAGCGCAGCGACGCGTCTAGCGTGCGTCTTGCGCGAGCCGAGCGCGCCGACGTAGCGCGCCGGACTGTCCAGCGCCACCGTCAATGCCGGATTGTCGATCTTCTCATCATGCGTGAGCACGACGACGCACGCGCTCTCATCCAGACGCGCCTCGGTCAACACCTCATTGGGCCAGTGCGCAATCAACTCATCGACGTGCGGAAAGCGTTCGGGCGTAGCGAATGCTGCGCGTGGATCGACGACGACGGTGTAATAGCCCAATGTTTTGGCAAAGGTCACCAGCGCCGAGGCAATGTGCACTGCGCCCACGATCCACAGGCGTGGTTGCGGCGGTTGTACGTCGATGAAACATTCAGCTACGCCTGTCGCCGTCTCGATGCTGAGTCGCTTCGATTGCAAGTGTGCAAACAGATGCGGTGCACGCTGGCGCACAGCGGCGTCGAGCATCGGATCGCCCAGCGCGCCGACGATGTCGCCCGTGGGAAAGATCAGAAGCTTAGCGCCGCTAATGGCGCCTGTCAGAACGGTCGCAAGCGCCGTCAGCCGTCCAGCGCGCACCGCATCTTCAAACTGCTGAAGGACAGGATCGGATAGCGCCTCGACAAACACCTCGATCACACCGCCACACGCCAGCCCGACGCTCTGCGCCAGCTCGTCGGCAATGCCGTAGGTAAGCAGTTTTGGCTCCCCTGAAGCAAGCACCGCCAGCGCTTCTTGCACGACGGCGCCCTCGACGCAGCCGCCGCTCACCGAACCGGCCATTTCACCCGCCGACGACACCGCCATCTTCGAACCAAGCGGCAACGGCGCCGAACCATAAATGCGCACGACCGTCGCCAGAGCAATTTGCTTGTGCTCACCTCGCCAGCGCTCAAGGACAGGCAGCAGCTCGCGCATCCTGTTTACTCCGTCAGTCGCCCCCACTCGCCCAGATTGCGCAGCGCCTCCAATGTCAGGACGCCCTTCCATTCTTGCTCGGCTTTTCCCCATGCCGCTTCATCCAGCGCCGCCCATGACCAGGTCGGCGCCCATGCGCCATCGTCGCCCTGCGTGTCGAGCAGAAAGTCAAGATTGGCTTGAATCGAGTCGACCAACAGCGCGGCATAGGGCGAATCCGGCGAAGGCGCTACTGAGAGGGGCTGCAACACATATTCATGCCAGCGTTCCGGCGCGGTGCAGACTGTCTCCATCACCGCGCTGTACAACCGTGCGTTCAGGCGAGCGCGCAGAGATTTTGGTGGGGGCGCCTCGGCAAGACGAAGCAGACAAAGCAGCTCATTGTCGCCGAGCGGCGCATTGCTCGTCTCAAATTTGTCGATCACATCTGCGGTCACCGCTTCCAACCAGGGAACGCGAACCGGGTCGGCAAAGCGCCACAATGCACCCACCAGCTCGGCGCGCGGATTAAGCCAAAAGTGGTTGAAGCGTTCTTCCAGCCCTTCCACCGCCCACCAGAACGCACGCGGCGCTGACTCAGCCTCTGGGGGAATAATACGCCACCGCTGCGTCATCGCATCATAGGAAGCCAGCAGATATGCAATTGCGCCTTGCACGAGCGGATGCGCCGCAGGGGCGTGCACCTCTGTCAGAATCTGTAAAGCAACGCTGGTCGCCAGCGCCGAGGAGGCGAGCGTACGCAGGTCTGGCTCCAGCGCGTGGCCGAAGCCGCCCTCCGAATTCTGAAATCCTGTCAGCGCCGCCAACACATCTTCTGCTGTTCCACGTTCGAAGTGGAAACGAAAACGCGCAGCTTCCAGCGGACGCGCCTGGTTCAACAGGAAATTGCGCGCCGCATTCCACTGCCCTGAATCGAGCGTTCTCATCTGCGCAGACATCCTATCGTTTTCCTGTGAAACATCGTTGCGTCTTTAGCGCAAAATCGGCTGGTAACGTAAATACGGTGGATTTGTGCAGATCACTGTAACGCATTCATCAGGAATACCCAAAGCGCCAAATTCAGACGATTCGATATTGCAGCGCCCGCCCGCCCAGCAGCGCCAGAATGTTGTCATAATCCTGCGTGCGTCCGCTGCCGCCCGCAGTGACGCCGCCCGCTGCGATGTGCGGCGTCAGGATCAGATTGAGCGCAGGCTCCTGCACAGCCTGCACCAACGGGTCATCGGGGCGCAGCGGCTCGTAGGTGTAGGTGTCGAGTGCGGCGCCAGCCAGGTGACCGCTTCGCAGCGCCTCAAGCAGCGCGACCTCATCGACCGTGGCGCCCGACCCGCAGTGCACGAA
This sequence comes from uncultured Caldilinea sp., assembly GCA_937981885.1. Lineage (GTDB taxonomy): Bacteria > Chloroflexota > Anaerolineae > Caldilineales > Caldilineaceae > Caldilinea. The sequence goes on along the minus strand of CALJMI010000050.1, from coordinate 2,070 downwards.
GAGTGCGCCTGACTTCATGCGCGCAAAGTAGACGGCGTCGATCGGCTCTTTCGGTCCCTGATAGGGCAACAGCGAACAGACGATGTCGCTGCGTTCGGCGATGGCGTCGGGTGCAGCGTATTCGAGCCGCAACTGATCTTCGACGTGGGCAGGCAGCCGCGTGCGTTTGTGATAAAGCACGGTGCAGTGAAAGCCCTGCAACTGCTCGACCAGCTCCAACCCGATCTCGCCGAAGCCGAGGATGCCCACAGTGGCGCCGGTCAGTTTGCCGATGCCGCCGCGCTGCGACCAGTTGTAGGCGAAGGTGTCCTCGTCACCACGTTTGGTCTCGATGCCGTAGTCCGCAGCTTCGGCGGTGACGTGCATCGCCTCGCGCACGCGCTTGAGCAAGCCCAACATCTGCAGCATCATGTGTTCGGCAACCATCACACAGCCGGTGATCGGCCAGTAGCAGACCGGCACACCCGCCCGGCGCGCGGCGTCGAGATCGATATCCCACGTCTGCCGCCCCAACCGCTGGATCAGCCGCAGCTTCGGCGCGGCCGCGATCATCTCGGCGTCGATCACGCCCGTGCGTTCGCTGATCAGAAACTCGGCGTCGGCGAGCAACGCCAGCAGTTCCTCACGACCGGCCCCGCGCCGCATGATCAACTCCAATTCCGACGGCGCACCTTCCATCGCCCACTGTTGGTGCTGCAGCCCACGCTGCGTCAAAAACAAGGTCTTGTGCTTTGTCATCATGACCCCAACGTCTTGGAATGACCTTACTGATTGCTAGGCAGAGTTTTTATGTTTTCAGTGTTGCGTACTACGTGCTACGTGTTGGAATTCCTCACGCAACACGCGCCACGCAACATTACGCTCGTAAAATATCAACCTGGAAATCGGTAAAAACCGGCCTCGATTGTAAGAGACAGTAGTAGACTATACAGTCATACTGCGTGTTTTGCCAAAACAAACCGCTGAACCACCAAGAGGAGTCAGACGACAACTCGATGCACATCGCCCTCACTATCGACGACTTCGCTCCTGACGTGTCTCGATGGTACAATACGCGTCATGAACGCCGGTGTCCAGCATCCCCACGACAAGCTCTTTCGCACCGTCTTCGCCGACACGGAGGAGGCGGCGCTCTTCCTGCGCGCACACCTGCCCGCCGCTCTCGCCGAGCGGATCGACTGGTCGACGCTGACGCTGCAGGAGACGAGCTTCGTCGATGAGGCGCTGCGCGAGAGCGAATCCGACCTGCTCTACACCGTGCAGATGAAGGGCAGCGGGGTCAAGGTCTTTCTCTATCTGCTTTTCGAGCATCAGTCGCAGCCCGACCCCTGGATGCGCTTCCGGCTGCTCAAGTACATGTGTCGCATCTGGGATGAGTCGTTCAAGCAGAACCCGGAGCAGACGGAGCTGCCGCCGATCCTGCCGGTGGTCTTCTACCAGGGGGAGCGGGCATGGCGCTACGCCACCGAATTCGCCGACCTCTTCCCGGAAGGCGAACGGGAACACAGCTTTCTGCCCCACTTTGCTCACTATCTCATCGACCAGTCGGGGCTGGCGCCGGAGGCGGTCAAGGGCGGCTTGAAGGCAAAGGTGGCGCAGTTGTTGATGATGGCGGCTTACCGGGCGCAGATGCAGGAAGCGCTGCGACTGGCCGCCCCGTTGATGGCGCAATTGACGCGCACCGGCGGCGTCAACTACGTGGCTGTTTTCGTGCTCTATCTGGCGGCGACGCAGGAACGCAGAGTGGTGAACGAGTTTGCGGCGCAGGTGCGGCAGTACGCACCGGAGACAGGAGGCGATATGTTGACCTACGCAGAAGAATTACGACAAGAAGGACGCCAAGAAGGTCTACAGAAGGGCCTACAGAAAGGTCTACAGGAGGGTCTACAGAAGGGTCTACAGAAGGGCGAAATCAAAGGCAAAGTCGAGACGATTGAGAGCCTGCTGGCAGTTGGCGCTGACTGGTCGCTGATCACCAGGGCGACGGGGATCACGCCGGAAGAGTTTCAGCGGCTGAAAGAAGAACTCTCGCAGCTTGCCGACCCCAACGCTCTGGAAGACGCTCAATCG
>CALJMI010000049.1 GCA_937981885.1 uncultured Caldilinea sp. | reverse complement strand
TTATCGAAATAAGCGTGCTGTTTTTCAGCTACGTCACCGTCTCGAACGCGGCCCGCGAGGGCGCACGCGTCGCCACCACGACTGCGTCGGATAGCTGCAACCAGGCGTGCATCGATGCGCTGGCGCGCGAAGCGGCGTTGGCGCTGACAACCGGGCTGCCAAACGACAGCATCCAGGTCAACATTTCGCACCCCGATTCATTTGTCGTGCGCGTCGAGGTGCGCTACCGCGCCGATCTGCTGACGCGCATGGTGGTCGATTCGCTCGGCGGTCAAGGCTTTTTGATGTTGTCCTCCGCCTCGACAATGCGGCGCGAGGGATGATCGCACAGCACAGGAAGGAAAGGGCGCACTCATGTCACGGTTGAGAGGGTTTATCTGGTTTCTGGCCGGCATCATCCTGGCGCTAATGGCTGGGTTTGTCGCCTATTCGACGCTAACGCGTGTGGCCGAAACGCCGATCGTCGCTGATACGGCTGGCCCTTCAATCACGATTGTGGCCGCCGCACGCACGATCCAGCCGCGCACGCTGCTCACTCAGGAAGATTTGACGCTGATCGATATGCCGGCTGCGTCGGCGCCCGACGGCATGCTCGACTCGCTCGACGCTGCGGTGGGCAAGCTCGCGCTGGTTCCCATGTATGCTGGCGAACCGGTGTTGTCGCAAAAACTGGTCGATCCAAATGTGAGCAGCGCCGACGGGCGCAGCGCGCTCTTTCTCAATCAAGATCAGGTGTTGATGGCGATTCCAGGGCAGGATTTGATGAGTCGCGTCGGCGTGCTCAAGCCGGGTGACCGCATCGACATCCTCTACTCGCTCTCCTTCCCCGAAAACCGCGGCATCGGCGCTGGCGGCGAGGATGAAAGCGACGAGCAGGCGACCTTTGCGCTGCTGCAAAACATCACCATCGTTGAAATGGTCGGCAGCATCCGACCGCTGGATGCAGGTTCTGCACAGCAAGCGGCGCCAGCGGCTGTGCGTCCCGATTCGTTGTTGGTGACGTTGGCGCCGCAAGACGCGCTGACGCTCAAATATGCAATGGATGCAGGAGGCATCGTCGACTTTGTATTGCGCGCGCCTGGCGTTGAGCGTCCCTTCGAGATCGACCCAGTCGACATCGATTATCTGATCAACCGCTACAGCATCCCGACCGGCGCGGGACGGTAGCAAAGTGTTGCGTGTTGCGTGGTGCGTGCGATGGGCGTAGTTCCACGAACCACAAAACACGTTACACGCAACACGTCACACGTAACAAAACCATGAGGAGAGGGGGCTTGATGTGGCAAGGATAAGTCCGGGCGACACCTTGCGTGTGCTGCTGGTGTCTGAATCCGAGGGTTTGCGCGAACAGATCGGCACGATTTTGGCTCAATATGCGGGCGAACATCGGCTCTTCTGGATCACGCAGCCCGAACTGGCGGCGCGCCGAGCCGAGGATCTACTCCCCCACCTCGTGTTGGTCGATGACGACTTGAGCGGCACGCCTGCGCCGATCGTGATTCGCCAGATGGTGGTCTCGGTGCCCAACGCCGTGTCGATGGTGATTGTGGCTGAAACCGGGCTGGCGGTGGCTCGGCAGGCGGTGCTCAGCGGCGCACGCGGCTTCGTCACCAAACCGTTGATGGCTGAGGAGTTCTGGGGCACCATCCACCAGCTTCTGACTGAAAACCGCGTACCAGACCAGCCAACCAATCAGATCACGCGCATCGGCAAGGTGGTCGTCTTTGTCGGGCCTAAGGGCGGCACCGGACGCACGATGATGGCGGTTAACACAGCGCTCGCCATCCAGGAACAGACAGGTCAGCGCGTCGCCATGGTCGACGCCGACTACGCTGCGCCAGCGCTTGACGTTGTGCTCAACTTGGAAGGCGAGCGCGACATCAACACCCTGCTGGCGCGCGCCTCTCGTCTTGACAAAGACCTGGTGGCGAGCGTGTTGGCAAATCATACCTCCGGCTTGAGCGTGCTGTTGGCGCCGCCCCCGATCTATGGCTCGATGGACATCAGCCTGCCCCAGGTCGAGCAGATCGTATCGCAACTGCGCATAATGTTCGATTGGGTGGTGATCGATTTGGGTGCGCTGCAGGATGAGAGCGGATACGCCTTTCTGGACAGCGCCGACTACATCGTGATGACCGTTCTGCCCGAGCTGGTCTGCCTGCGCAATACACGGCTGTTGTTTGACCAACTGGTGGCGCGCGGCTACCCCGAAGATCGCATCTGGCTGGTGCTCAATCGCGCTGGCATCAACGGCGGCGTCGATAAAAGCGACATCGAAAATCGGCTGCATGTGCGCATCCGTCAAACGATTCCTGACGACCAGCCGTTGGTCAGCCTCAGCGTCAACCGCGGTGTACCGCTTTATCTCAGCCATCGGCGCAGCGCCGTGGCACGCGCCATCGAAGAGTTTGCGGCGATGTTTGTGGCTGGCGTCATGCGTCAACCCGGCGCTGCAGTTGAAGAAACTGTGGAGACGGCGCAGCCCTCCAACCCCTTCAGTCGCATGTTCCGTCGCATCAGTTCAGTGAGTGCAGCGAGGTGAACTATGTCTGGTGAAGCAATCGCCGCCCTACTGATCGGTCTCACCGTTTTGTGTCTGTTCATGGCGATCCGCCAAGCGATGCCCCACAAAGATCCGGTCGAGGATCGACTGCGCGAATATGGGCTATCCGAATACATTCGGTCGGGTGGACGCAAGGCAGAGGAACGCCCCGAGCGATTTCAGGGGTTAGAACGGTTAGCCAACGGATTTGGCATCGGTGAACAGTGGAGAGCGCTATTACAGCGATCAAATGTGCCGATGACCGTCGGTGAGTTCACGGCGCTGTTGGGTGCGCTGGCTGTCGTCGGCTTCGTGCTTGGTGCGCTGCGCGGCGGGCCGTTGGTCGGCGTGATGGTGGCGGGTGTGCTCTGCTTTCTACCCTTCCTCTACATGAAGCAACGTCAGGCGAAACGACGCCGCGCCTTTGCCGACCAACTGCCCGATATTTTGACGTTGCTGGTCGGCTCGCTGCGTGCTGGCTATGGCATGGCGCAGGCAGTGGAACTGTTGGCGCGCGAGGTGCCGGAGCCGGCAGCGTCTGAATTTCAGCGCGTGGTGCGTTCGATGGCGCTTGGGTTGCCGTTGCAGAAAGCGCTGCAACTTATGGGCGAACGTGTACAGAGCGACGACTTCGATCTGGTGGTGACAGCGATCAGCATCCAGTATGAGATGGGCGGCAACCTCTCCACCGTGCTTGAAAACATCAGCGGCACAATCCGCGAGCGTGTGCGCGTGCTGCGCGAGGTGCAGGTGTTGACAGCACAGCAACGCATGACCGGCAACGTGCTGGCTGGTCTGCCGATCTTTTTGGCGGTTGCGCTATCGTTTATCAGCCCTGGCTATTTTCAACCTTTCTTCGAGCCGGGCTGGCCGCGTCTCCTGCCGCTTGGAGCTGCCGTGATGATCGGCATCGGCTTCATGATCATCCGCAAGATTGTGGATATCAAGGTCTGAGGAGGGGCAGATCGCGAGGAACGAGGGACGAGATCACGATGCAGGGTATTCAACCCATGACTCGAACCAAGCAACACGCAACATACCAGTTGGCGGTGAGTAGATGAGTAGAGACGAGAGAATGGTGACAAGATGATGCTTGAATTGATCAGCGGAACGCTGGCTCCAATGCTGTTTGGCCTGTTGGTGACAGCCACAGTCGTTGCCATCTGGATGGCGCTGTCGCCATCGCAGGCGCCGCGCGCCGTAGCCGAACGCATGGAAGGAATGATGGACCTTTCCAGGGTTAGCGATGATACGGCGAATCGCTCGTTTGTACAACGGATGGTGCTGCCGCTCTTTCATCGCCTGAGCGCATGGGTGGCTGGTCTGTTGCCACAGCAAAATCTAGACAAAATCACCACGACCCTGATCCAGGCGGGCAGCCCGGGCAATCTGACAGCAATCGACTTCGTTGGATTGCGCGTCGTCATGGCGGTGGGCGCTGGCGCTGGCTACTTTCTGCTGCTTGGACATGGCGAACCGCTATTGGTGGCGCTGCGCAACGCCTTTATCGCCCTGTTTGTCGGCTTTATGCTACCAAAACTCTGGCTAAGTCAGCGCATCAAGAAGCGCAAGGTCGAAATCCGCCGCGCCCTGCCCGACGCACTCGATATGCTTACGATTGGCGTCGAGGCTGGTCTAGCTTTTGAATCGGCGATGCTACGCGTTGGGGAGCAGTGGAACAACGCACTGACTCAAGAATTTCGTCGCGCGGTCAGCGAGCTGCGCGTTGGCGTGCCGCGCAACGAGGCGTTGCGCCACATGTCCGAACGCAACCAGGTTCCCGAACTGAGCACCTTTATCGCCGTATTGATCCAGTCAAACACACTGGGCATGAGCATCGCACAAGTGCTCCACGTTCAGTCTGATCAAATGCGTCTCAAGCGACGACAACTGGCTGAAGAGCAGGCGCATGGCGCCACCGTCAAGATCGTGCTGGTGTTGGTGCTCTTCATCTTCCCGGCGCTCTTCATCGTTGTCTTAGGCCCGGTTGTGCCGACAATGATGGAATCGCTCAGTTCGATGGCTAAATAGGCTGCGCAACAGGGAACACGCAACACGGGGCGCGCGCATTCGTGAAGGAGGAACACATGGCGGCGACATTGGGCGTAAACTCCACTGAATATGACGATCCGCAATTTCAGGAAGCTGCCACTCACTTTCACATGGGACAGTGGGAGAAGGCGATTCGTCTGCTGGAAACATTAAAGGCGCGCTATCCTGGCGACGCACGCATCGTGCAGATGCTCCAGGATGCACATTTCAAGGCGCAATTGGAAGCCAAAACCCAGGTCAAAGAGAAACGCTGGATTATCCCCTGGCGTGCAGTGCTAGGTCGCGCCGCCGTAATTGTCACCACGCTAGTTGTGCTCGTTGCTGGATTCTGGATGATTCGGGTGCAGTTGATGCCAATGTTGGCGAATGCGCAGATGCAGCGCCAGCAGGTGCAGTTGCTCAACCAGGCGCAGGCAGCGCTGGCCGCCAGCGATTTCGATACAGCCGAACAGCGCTTCAATGCGCTGCTGGCGTTGGCGCCCGACCATGCTGAAGCAACCGCCGGTCTCGTTGAAGTGGCAAGGCAACGCGAATTATCGGCGCTCTACAATGAGGCGGTCGCCGCCGACAATGCTGGACGCCGCGACCTGGCGCTCTCGATGTACAGCGCGCTGCAACTCCGTGCGCCGGGCTATCGTGATATCAACAGTCGCATCCTCAAGATTCGTCATTTACAAGATTTAGATGCGTTGATGGAACAGGCGCTCAAGCTGCATCAGCTCGGTCTTGACGCCGAAGCCACCAATGCATTGATGCAAATTCAGGCAATGGACATCAACTTTCGACGCAATGAAGTGGCCGACCTGCTCTATAGTCTTAATTTGCGTCAAGGCCAACGCATCCTGGAAAAGACGCCGCCAGCGCCAGCCGAAGCGCCGTTAGCGCGCGACTTTTTCAACGCCGCCTTGAAACAAAAGCCCAACGCCCCCGAAGCGATCACCGAGGCGCGGTTGGTCGCCAATTTCATGCGCGGCAAAGAGATTTTTGACCAGCAACGCTGGCTAGAGGCGGTGAACCTACTGCGCGCCGTATACACCGAACGGCCGAACTACTTCGGCGATACGACAGCGTCGATGCTGTTTGTCGCCTATATTGGCGCCGGTGACATCTATTTCAACAGCAACGACCTGATCAACGCCTACGATATGTACAGTCAGGCATGTCAGCTTCCGTTGCCCGAGACCACCAGCGCCTGCATCAAAGCAAGCACTGTCATCCCATTGTTGACGCCGACGCCAACGCCAACGATGACGCCGACGCCCGGCCCGTCGCCGGAGCCGCCAACCGCCACGCCGACGGCCACTCCATTGCCGCTGCAGATGTTCCGCAACCGCATCATCTTTAAGGCGGACAATCCCGATCAGCCTGGATATTATGTCATGGATCCAGATGGCTCAAACCGACAGTATCTTGGCAGTTTTACGCTTTATGACAAAGCGTTCGAGGAACTGCGCGAATCTGAGCGCTACTCGCCAGATAAGGTGTATCGCGTCTCAACAGCGGACGTGGACGGCAGAGCGCAAATCATTCTACATCTACCTTACACCACGCAGTTTGGGAACCTGCCGCCACGCCCGGTGACGCGCTTCTCGACTGCCATTGCCTACGATCCTGTCTGGTCTCCGGACGGAGCCTGGATCGCGTTTGTGACAACTGAACACGGCACCGACGACATCTGGAAATCGCGGCCGGACAGTTCTGAACAAGTTTCTCTGGTGCGCAACGATTGGGAGTGGGATAAACATCCAAGTTGGTCGCCGGATAGCAAGCGGATTGCCTTCTTCTCGAATCGGGAAGGTGTGGTGGCAATCTATGTGATGGATGAACACGGGCGCAATCCAACCAACATCAGTCGCGTTCCCTGGCCCGAATACGATCCAATCTGGGTGAAATAGGTTAGGTAAGGTGAGGAGATGTTCAATCTAAAAAGTCCAGCCGAGATTGATGGCCGTGTACGTCCGGCGCGATTGCCTGGCGAACGCACAAGCGGCAACGCCGCCTACATCCAACTACGCGACCGGGTGCAGCAGCGGTTGCTGGCGGAGATCCATCCGTCCGCCACGCGCGGCGACAGCGCTGAAGTTCGTCAGGTTGTCGAACGACTCTTCAACGAGACGCTGGCTGAATTTGGCTTGCCCATGAGTCGTCTGGAACGCGCTGACATCTTCGAACAGATGCTGGCTGATATTCTCGGTCTTGGGCCGCTGGAAGCGCTGTTGGCGGACGATCTGGTCTCTGAGATCATGGTCAATGGTCCAGGCACCGTCTACATTGAACGCGGCGGCAAGCTAGAGTTGAGCAGCGTCAAGTTCCGCGATAACGACGATGTAATGCGCGTCATCGAACGCATCGTGGCGCCGCTCGGTCGTCGCGTCGACGAGAGTAGCCCGATGGTCGACGCGCGTCTGCCCGACGGTTCGCGCGTCAACGTTATCATTCCGCCGCTGGCGCTGAACGGGCCAACGATCAGCATCCGCAAATTTCCCAAGCATGCGCTGACCCCGGACGAATTGATCAAAAAGGGCGCCATGACGCCAGGCATCGCCGATTTCCTGCGGGCATGCGTCAAAGCGGCGCTCAACATCGTTGTCTCCGGCGGCACCGGCACTGGCAAAACGACGGTGCTCAACGCTCTCTCCTCGTTCATTCCCGAGGGCGAGCGCATCCTGACCATCGAGGACGCCGCCGAGTTGCGCCTACAACAACAACATGTCGTGCGGTTGGAAGCGCGCCCCGCCAACGTCGAAGGTAAAGGGCAAATCACCATTCGCCAACTGGTAGTGAATGCCTTGCGCATGCGCCCAGACCGAATTGTCGTTGGCGAGGTGCGCGGCGCCGAAACGTTGGACATGTTGCAGGCAATGAACACCGGTCACGAAGGTTCGCTGACGACTGTCCATTCCAACAGCGCGCGCGATACGCTGCGCCGCGTCGAGACAATGGTGCTGATGGCAGGCATGGATCTCCCACTGCGTGCAATTCGCGAACAGATTGCGTCAGCCTTTGACCTGATTGTACATCTCGGTCGCCTGTCGGATGGTTCGCGCAAAATCGTGCAAATCGCCGAAGTGCAAGGCATGGAAGGCGACACAATCGTGATGCAGGACATCTTTCAATTTGTTCAGACCACGGTCGAAAATGGCAAGGTGCAGGGCTACTTCACGCCGACAGGTGTGCGACCAAAATTCTACTCACGCCTCGAAGCGGCCGGCCTCTTCATTCAACCTTCGACCTTTATGCCAACAGACCCGGGACGAGCGCGGCGGTGATCTGTGTCGATGAATGCGGTGCTGCCATCGGTTGCGCGTCCCAGACGACCACGGATTTATGGTGGTTAATTGCTTGCAGAAAATCTCTTACGAAGCATTAATCGTGCGCATAAATTTGAGGCGACTACTTTTCATGCTCAGGGGCTAAAAGAACTAGCTTTGAGTGCAGGAATACGTATTTTGGCGGTGGCAGTGGCGGCTCGAGTTAGTTTACAATCTAGAAGGGCCAGGTTGTACGCCATGCGTAAGTGGATTTGAAATTTTGGTTGGGTGCATCCCTTTTTGTATGGATCCGAGAGGTGGTTATGTACACGACAAACACACCGATGACAGGCTCACGCTCGAATAGTTCGACGCCCACGCAGCGCAGATTGTTTGGTCATCTGCGTAACGAGCGCGGGTCGAATCTGATCGAGATGGTGTTTGTTATCACCCTCATGCTTTCATTTGTCGTTGGCGCAGTTGATCTGGGGCTGGCGTACCAGCATTACGGCGTCGTGTTGAATGCTTCGCGAGAGGGAGCACGACTTTATGGCCGGTTGCCCTGCACTGGCAGCAACCGCACTGCACTGCGCAACGCCATTGTCAAGGCAGCGGTCAACGAGCCAGGTTCGATCGGAGAGGGGGTCATAGGCGGCGGCAGCAGCATAGCAGTCAACATTCTTCCGCGTGATGTGGTAATTTCACCCGATCCGGCGACCGGCTGCCCGGTTCCAGGCACGCCAGTCACGGTGCGCGTCAGCGTGCTCTATCGCTCTCAGTTTGGCGAGTTGCTCGGTTTGGGCGATATCCCGATCAGCGCCTCAGCTACAATGATGCACTATGGCGCGGATTCATCTCAGGGTGGATCATGAACACGAAGAATCATCTGCGCCACGAACATGGACAGGCATTGCTTCAGTTTGCGCTGATGTTCATGGTTTTGCTTGCGTTTGTGGCGATTGCCATTGAAGCTGGAAACGTGTATGCTGCACGTCGCCAATTGCAAAATGCAGCGGATGCGGGCGCGCTGGCGGCGGCGCGCGAACTATGTCTCGGTCGGGGTGCACAGAGTGCAATCAACAAAGCCAACGATTTCATGCGTCGCAATGGTCTCAATAACGAGGACCTGGCGCTCAGCACTGTTTCCGTTCAAGGCAACCATGTCTCAGTGACTGCACGCACGAACGCTGCGGTGATGTTGGGGCGGGTGTTTGGTTGGGGCGGAGAACATGGCACGGTCGAGGTTGGCGCAACCGCCAAAGCAGCGTGTGGCGCGGCCGATTCCGCCTGTGGCTTGTGGCCGTTGGCGCTCGACGCTCGTCTTTTCAGGGATGCACAATGTGGTCAATCGGTGGTCATCTGGGATGCCGACAATGACCAGGTAGGCGCTTCTTGCCAGATCAATGGGGTGGAGCGTCCTGTCTGTGATTGCTACATCTGTGATCTAGACGGCGATGGCTCTGACGATTTCACGGTGGTGACGTCGGTCTCTCGCGGGTGGATGGACTTCCCAGACCCACCGCCCAGTGAACAGGTTTACACCGACCCATGCAAGGCGAATGGCTGTGGAGCGTCGGAACTGGCATGTCGTCTGCGCAGCGACTACGGCGGACGCGTCAAGTTGCCAGCGTGCATTCCTGGTCTGCGCGGCATCAAAGCTGGCGTAAAAGATGATGTCAACGCACGCGCCGGTCAAACAGTGGCTGTGCCGCTTTTCACTGCGATCAACTGCGCATCGGGCAGCAACTGCTCTGGAAAAGAGGCAGAAACCTACTATGTCACCGATTTTGGCTGCGTCAAGGTGACAGGCTGGATTCAAACCTTCCGGCTCAATCCGAAGCCCGGCATGCCGCGTTCGGTCAGAGCGATTACGAGCAAAGCTGTGCTGGCGACGAAGGATTGCGAGGTTGGCAGTTGTGTGACATTCTGCGGCTCCACCACCGGTGAAAAGGCGCAACAAGGGCAAATGACAGCAGTGAGTCTGATTCGGTGATGATTGCGTTGATTGCGCCAGGAGTCCTGGCAGTCATGATAGGATGGGTCATCGGCGGCCTGGTCAATTGGGCCGCCGATGTCTTGCCCGGTTTGCAGCCAGGCGAACGACCTGACTTTAGCGCAGTGTGGCGAGCGCGTGCGCACTATTGGGTGCTGACTTGGTGGCGACAGCGTCAGGGCGTCTGCCCGCACTGCGAACAAAAGCTGAAGCGTCGTCATCTGGCAGTAAACCTGATCGCAATTATACTGACTACGGCAATGGCGCTCCACTGGGGATGGGCGCTGGAAACAATCGTTGGCTGGCTCTATGTATTCTTCTTTCTCGCCGTCACAGTGATCGATTTTGAGCATCATCGAGTGCTAAACATCATGATAGCGCCTGCTGCGCTGGTGGCAGCCCTGATCAGTCTGTTGCCGATCGCGCCTGAGCCGTTGAGTGTGGTGTTGGGCGGCATGGTGGGCTTTGGGCTGTTCTTGTTGCTTGCACTCATTGGACGCGGCGCGCTCGGCATGGGTGACGTAAAGTTAGCTGGCGTGATTGGCATGATGTTGGGTTTCCCTAACGTCATAACAGCTTTGATGGTTGGCGCCATCCTGGGAGGGGTGGGCGCTGCGGTGATGTTAATCACACGCAAAGCTACGCGCAAAACTGCGATTGCCTATGCGCCTTATCTGGCGTTCGGCGCCTTATTGACGATTTGGTGGAAGTTGAGAATATTTTGACAATCCCGCGGAACACTGGAGTGTAACATTATGGTGCGCGTCGAAAATTGCAGCCAAGAAACCGTAATTATCAGTCAAGGAAAAATGGCGAACAATCCCTGGACACGCCTGCGTGGTTTGATCGGTGTGCGCGACCTGCCGGAGGGACGTGGCATCGTGATCGAACCATGTCGCGGCGTCCATTGCATGTTCATGTCTATCCCGATCGACGTCATCTATGTCGACAAACAGCATTGCGTCATTGCGCTGGATCGTGCAATGCAACCGTGGGCTGTGGGAAAAATCTATGGCGCCAGCCGCTATGTCATCGAGGCGCCGGCAGGCACGATCGACCGCACACGCACCGAGGTTGGCGATCAGCTCAAGCTGATTCAACAATTCACCGAATAACCCCATTTTTACAATTTGTTTCCTGGCGCAGTTAGCCTTACACTGTAGCCATGAATAAGTCTGCCCATCTTCAGCCTGAAGAACGCAACATTGTGCAATCGATCCAGCCGATCCTCGGTATAATTGACGCCGACATTATGTGCGGCAAAGATGAGACAGCGCGCGAGCAGATGCTGTACAACCTGCGGCAGTATCGTGGCAATGGCGTCAAACCACTGTGGACAAACTGGCTGCGCCAACGCGCCGATCTGCGCTTCACCTGCCTGATCCACGATGTCGCCGACTTCAACAAGTTCATGCTCGACGTAGTGCGCAGCGTCGATGGCGTACGCGAAACAAATACTGTGCTGAGCTTTGGTGGTCGCGCCGACATCGACACTTTGCTCGAGCTCGAAATGGAGATCAGCACCAACAACATGATAGCGGTCAACGTCATGATCGACGTGCAGCCAGGCATGGATCGCCGCTGCTTTCAGAGTCTGCTCGACTTACCGCGCCATCCCGAAGTGAAACGCGTCTGGCTGCTCAACTGCTATCACAGCCAGGATTCCGATCTGATGCTTCTGTTACTCGGCAAAAAGCCCAGCTCGATCACAGGCTATGTGATGAGTTGGGTGCGCACGGCGCCGGGGGTTATCGATACTGAGATGCAGACCGTGATGGATTGGCGTTGGCTCGCCAGCCCACAGGATCTGGTCGACCTGGCTGAGATGTTCTTCACGCGGATGACCCTCGACGGCGCATAATTGATTTATGCCGTCGCCAGCCGTTCAGCGACGAAGCGATGGCTGAGCGCACGAAATCGCCCCCAATCCGCCCATTGCTGCGAACGAAGATAAACGGTTTCCAGCGTCTCGGCGACAGCAAGCAGTTCACGCGCCGGACGCCACAGCCAGCCACCGATCGACTCGTCGGGGTCTTGCGGCGAGAGCACAGCGTCTGGCGGCATCCGCACTAAAAAATGATAGGTGGCAAAGGGCGTTGCGCCGAGCGCCGCATGGCGCAGATCGTAGGCCAACACGCCGAGCAGACGCTCGACCCGCACATCGTCGTCTCTTGTTCCGATGGTCAGCCCAGTTTCTTCAAAAATCTCGCGAGCAAGCGCGTCGAGCACTGTCTCGCCGATGTGGACGCCGCCGGTTGGCAGTCGATAGGCGCCCTCTGGATAGAACGTTTTGATGTGCAGCAGAACGCCTTCCGCCGGGTCGCTGCGATACATGATATAGCAGATTTCGGCGCGGCGGCGAGCGCTGGTGAGCAGCTGGTGCTCTCCGGTGAGAAAAGGCGAATCGACAGTCAACGTAGACGACGTCAACATAGCGTCACTCCAACGTTCGCGCAGCCAAGCCATCTCCTCCACTTCAACAGCGTTGATGTATGACATTCGACAATTCTCCTTGTGCAAGAATCGAGAATAAAGACAAGGGACATGATGCCAGCGCCGCTTGCCTGTCATTAGTTGCTCTGGAAGTGAATATCTGCTTATGTGCTCGCCAACGCCTGTAGTTCGCTCTCCCAGATTGTCGATGCAACCTGCACGCCAAGCCGTTGACCACGCGCCTGGATCGTACGGAAATCTAGCTGAGACGCACAGATTAGCGCGATGACATTAGAGCCGCGGCGATAGGCGTTATGCAGCACCCAGAGCGCTTCCTCCGACAAATGCGGCGTGACGACGACCAGAGTGGCGCCCCAAGGCAGATCAGCGGTGTGTGCGGGCAACCATGACGCCAGCGATGGCGCGTCGGGGTTAAGTTGGACGCGCGCCAACAATCGCCAGATGCTCATCAGATGCTCGCGCCCGGTGCGCGGCGCAATCGTTGCCACCAGTTCATCGCTCAATGGATCGAGACCATTTGAGGAAACGCCGACGGCCTGGCGCTGTTCGCTCATGTGGCCGGCGACCGACGCCGCTATAGAGATTGCCCACTCGCTGGCGCCAATGACAGCGCGCTGCGGATACGCGTTGCGATCGAGGTCAAGCACGAGAAAGAGGGGCAGCTCTTGCGATGGTTGAAGCTTCTTGACCAGCAGCTTGTCTTCGTGTGCGGTCGCCTTCCAGTGAATACGGCGCAGGCTGTCGCCGCTGACATACTGACGTACGCCCCCCATGCGCGCGGGGTCTTCATCAAGTTGGCGACGCGCTGCCAACACGCCGAAGGGCATTCGACTCGGCAAGCCAAGCCGCTCTAGCGGCACGATCGTCGGGTACACAATCAGCTCGCTGCTGCCATTCTCTTCCCAGCGCGCCTCAACAAAGCCAAATAGATCGCTCGTGCGCAAATTGAGCGGGCCGACAGTGTAGTAGCCGCGACGCCGGCAATAGAGACGATATTCGTGCACAATGTGCGATCTTCCGCCGATGCTCACTACCGTACGGTAGTCGTCCTGATCCTTCAGATCGAGCGGCACAGCTTCCTGCAGTTGCAGCCACGGCAGAGGCAGCCAGGCGAGATTATCGATCTCGATCTGCACAGTGACTTGCTCGTTGGTGAAGGCATATTGCGGAATGCGACGCGCAATGCGCAAATGGGCGAGGCTGCGTCGAATCCACCAATGGCTGAAAGCCCACACGCCGCCCACAACATAGACCAGATAATACGCCCAATCCATGCGCACCAATGCTGCCAATGCGAACAGGATGAGCAACGCCCAAAAGATGTTGTTCATACATTCCTGCTGAACTAATCAATCTGTCCCAGATCGAGCGGCGTGTCTTTCAGAATCTGGGCGATGATATCGTCGGCGCTGCGCCCGCGCAATGCACTCTCTGGCCGCACAATGCAACGATGCGGAAGCGCAATCGGCGCAATCAACTGAACATCGTCAGGAAGGACAAAATCGCGGTTATCGAGCGCCGCGCGCGCTTGTGACGCCCGATAGAGCGCCAACGAGCCGCGCGGGCTGGCGCCTAATGTCAGGTCAGGATGTGTGCGCGTTGCCTGGATCAAGGCGACAATATAGCGGCGCACCGAAGCATCGACGCGCACCGACCACACCTCTTCCGCCAGGCGCGTAGCATCGGCGGCGTTCACCACTGCCCCGATCTGCTCGATGGGGTGGCGACCTCCCAGCGCAACAAGCATTCTTTCTTCGTCATCGGGTTCAAGATAGCCAAGCCGGATACGAAAGAGAAAACGATCGAGTTGGGCTTCGGGCAGCGGGAAGGTCCCCTCAAATTCGATTGGATTCTGCGTTGCCAGCACCAAGAAAGGGCGAAGCAACGGACGAGTCTCGCCGTCGACAGTGATCTGGCGTTCGCCCATACATTCAAGCAGAGCGGCCTGGGCGCGCGGCGTGGCGCGATTGATCTCGTCGGCAAGCAGAATGTTGGTGAAGGCGGGGCCAGGCACAAATTGAAATCGCCGCGTCTCCTGATTGAAGATGCTGACGCCGGTAATGTCGCTGGGCAACAGGTCGGGTGTGCATTGGATGCGGCGAAAATCGCTGCCCAGACTCAACGCCAGTGCACGCGCCAGCATTGTCTTGCCAACGCCAGGGACATCTTCCAACAAAACATGTCCTTCACACAGAAGAGCAATGATCAGGGTGTCGATTGTCTCACGCTTGCCGACGATCACTTTTTGAATATTGGCGCGCACGAGGTCTGCAAATCTTTGAGTTTCAGTGGTCATGGATGATGTAAATGGTCAGATGATTTAAATTGAGCGCATATAGTTGTTCTTCATGACATCAGTATGCCGCAAAGCGGCTTGTTTGTCAGTAATGATTTGGGGAAATCACTCGTTTACAGGCATAATCTTATTCGATCCGAAGAAGTGAATTGTTGTTAACAACCATTTGGTGGTTTGTTAACAACTGTGTGGCACAGTGGAAAGCAGATTCTTTACGGCGTGCATTCACCTGCGTGCATGGCTTTTGCCAGGAAGCACTGGGTTGGCGAAGCGAAGCTGTTCCGACGCAAGCAACTGCCGCGAATGCAGCGACGCAGCAGTCAGATGAAAGATGACGCATGGGCGACGCGCTTCTGACCGGTAAGGCACAATCTGCAATGACAAAAACGCCGGACTCGATCCCTGCAGCGGGTTGGCGCAGACTTTTTGTTGGGCGACAAGGCCGCAAGCTGCGCGAGGCGTTGCTTGCATATTTTTTCCTGGCCCCAGCGTTTTTGGTGGTGGGGCTGTTTGGCCTCTTTCCACTGGTTTTTGCCGCGTTCATGAGCACCCACCGCGGCCTCAATCGCATCCCCGGCACATTCGATGGGTTGGGCAACTATATCCAGGCAATCGGCGATCTCACCTATTTTCTTGGCTTTTGGGGCGTCGTCATTCTGGTTGTGTTGGCGATCCGGGTAATTGCACGCAGTGCAATCGAGGCCAAAGAAAAAAACATCTCCTTTTGGCAGTGGGCGGTTCCCGGCGTTGGGTTCGGCGTAATGGTGGCGGCGACATTGGGGTGGATCATTCGCCTACTTCCGCTGCTGCTTGACATCCCCAACCAGATGCGCGGCGCCAACAACACACCGGAGAATTTTCGCCGTCTATTGGCCGAGGCGCTGACCAGCCAACAAGCGATGGAGATGATGTGGTTGATGGTGGTCGGGTTGGGAGTCGGCGCCTTGAGCCTGGCGATGCTGATGCGCAAGCCGAATCTTCGCCGTCGCCACGGCAATTTTGCAGCCCCGTTTACCTTTGCGACGATCATGTTGGCGTTGGCTGGCGCTATCGGTTGGCTGACCTGGGTGGAACTGCAAAAAAATATCGCTGATTCATTCGCTAACGGCGGCGGGCTGGACATCTGGTCGCAGATGATCTTGATCAGCGCCGGTTTCTTGCTGTTGTGGCTCTCGTGGCGACTGTGGCGAAGCGCAAGCCATCGCGACTCGATGCTGAGTGTGGCTCTGCGGCTGGGCGGTGCAGCGGCGCTGATACTCGGCGCATGGGTGCTGATCGCCGAAGCGCCGCGTGTGATAGCCCAGGGCGATACGCGCTGGTGGTATGCTCTACTGGCGACTTTCTACTACTCGCTCGGCACGATTCCGCCTCAGTTGATCGTGGCGTTGATGCTGGCGGTGTTGCTTTTTCAGGAAATCCGAGGGCGTAGCTTCTTCCGCGTGATCTATTTTTTGCCCTACATTGCGCCATTCGTCGGCACGGCCGCCGTCTTCAAGATTATTTTCTCCAGCCGGCCCACTGCACCGATCAACAGCATTCTCGGTTTCTTTGGCATACCGCCGTTGGCATGGATCAACGAACCAGCAGGGATTCTGAACCTACTGACGCCGGGACTGCAATTGCCTGCATGGTCAGCGGGGCCAAGCCTGGCGCTGATAGTCATCATGATCTATGGCGTGTGGACGTTCTTTGGCTTCAACACGGTGATCTTCCTGGCAGGCTTGGGCAACATCCCGCGCGAGATGTACGAAGCGGCGGCGATCGATGGCGCTGGCCGCTGGCCCCAGTTCCGTCACATTACGCTGCCGCTGCTCTCGCCGACAATCTACTTCCTAACGCTCTACTCGGTGATCGGCACCTTCAAGGCGTTCAACCACATCTACGTCTTGCGCACCGGCGCAGCACTCGGGACGACCGACACAGCCAGCGTCGTCATTTTCCAAACCTTCCAGCGCGATACGCGCTATGGCTACGCCTCGGCGCTGGCGATTCTTCTGCTGCTGGTCATCATTGTTTTGACCGTGGCCAATAATCGGATTGCGGAGAGGCGGGTGCACTATGGCTAATGTGATGATGGGCGCCGCGCGCTCGACTGCTGCTCGCTCTAAGCGTCCGCCGGTGTTTCGCTTCGCCGGCACCTATTTGGTCCTGATTCTCGGCGCGGCGGTGGCAATTGTGCCCTTTCTCTACACGGTCAGCGTCTCGTTGATGAACCTGACCGAGGCGAACGGCGGCGCCTGGCTGCCGAGCACACCACAGTGGCGCAATTACATCCAGGCATGGAACCAGGCGAACTTTTCGCTCTATTTCTGGAACAGCGTGCGCATCGCCGCCATCACAGTGGCGGGTGAAATTGTCTTCTGCACGCTGGCGGCTTATGCCTTTGCACGCATGGAATTTTGGGGCAAGAACCTGCTCTTCAGCCTGCTGTTGGCAACGTTGATGTTGCCTGAAGCGATCATTTGGGTGCCGAACTTCATTACCGTCTCCTGGCTTGGGCGCGTGGGGCCGATCCCGTGGATCAACAACTGGCCCGCGCTGACAATTCCTTTCATGGCGAGCGCGTTCAGTATCTTTCTGCTGCGTCAGTTTTTCATGCAGGTGCCGAACGATCTGTGGGACTCGGCGCAGATCGATGGCGCTGGTCATCTGCGCTACCTGCTGCGCGTGATGATTCCTCTCTCGAAGGCAGCGCTCATGACGTTGGTGCTCTTTAGCTTCATCGGTGCGTGGAATGCCCTGGCATGGCCGATCCTGGTGACGACAACGCCCGACTGGCGTCCGATCACCTATGGCTTTTTTGCGTTCATCGACGAAGCGGGCGCGCAGTTTCACCTGCAGATGGCTGGTTCGGTCATCACGATGACGCCGGTGATCATTCTTTATTTCTTCACGCAGAAGACATTTATTGAGGGAATTGCGACGTCGGGCTTGAAGGGGTGAGAGTGGCATATTTCGTACTGCGTGTGTAGTTCTGTATCGAGCGCCTTGAATTGCGTAATACGCAACACGAAACACGCAGTAAATACTGACAACAGCGGGCGTTTGACGCGCTCTGTTGAGATAAAATGTAGCTCACGATTCATCTTTTTTACGAAGGAGACAATCACAATGCGAAAGTACATGTGGCTGACGACACTTTTGCTGATCGGCGTCCTGGCGCTGTCGGCGTGTGCGGCGCCGACAGCGCCTTCTGCGCCAGCAGCGGCGCCGGTGTCTGAGGCGCCAGCAGCGGAAGCGCCGACGGCGGAGGGCGCCTATGCTGGCGTTGACCCAAGCGGACAGACTGTTGTGTGGTGGCATCAGCACTCAGGCTCGCGCGAAGAGCGGCTGAAGACATTGATCGAAGAATTCAACACGACGAATGAATTCGGCATCACCATCGATGCGCAGAATCAGGGCGGCTACGACCAGATTCGCGACAAGGTCAACTCCAGCATTGCAGCCGGAGAGTTGCCTGCGGCGCTGCTTGTCGGCTATCAGAACGATCAGTCCTTCTATCAGCTCAACGATACGCTGGTCGATCTGAATCTGCTGATGAACGATCCGACCTGGGGTTTGAGCGCTGAGGAGATCGCCGACTTCTACCCGGCGTTCCTGGAGCAGAGCGTCAACCCGCTCTTCAACAACCAGCGCCTGGGCTTCCCGCCAAACCGCTCGATGGAAGTATTGTACTACAACCAGACCTGGCTTGAAGAGCTTGGCTTCTCCGGCCCGCCGACCACGCCCGAAGAATTTAAAGAGATGGCGTGTGCAGCAGCGGCGGCAAACGGCGACGGCACAGGCGGCTATATCCTGCGCGACGATGCTTCCGCCGTCGCTTCCTGGACATTTGCATTTGGCGGCGATGTGTTGACCGAAGATGGCACAGGCTATGTATATAACAGCCCAGCCACCATCGAAGCGATGACCTTCCTCAAGGGCATGTACGACGAGGGCTGCGCCTACTTCTTTACTGAGGGCTTCCCGAATCCACAGTTTGCGGCGCGTAAAGCCATCTTCACGCAAGGCTCCACGTCCGGCATTCCCTTCTACGCCGGTGATGTTGCCAAAGTCGCCGAAGAGCAAAGTAGAGAACCGGATGTCTGGGGCGTCACAGCAATTCCGCATACAACCCCTGACCCGGTGCAGAACATCTACGGCGGCGACGTGATGATCACAAAGACGACGCCGGAGCAGGAGCTGGCTGCATGGATTTTCGTCAAATGGTTCACCTCACCGCAGATTCAAGCGCGTTGGGCGGAAATGAGCGGCTACTTCCCAACCCGCGCCAGCGCCAGCGAATTCTTCTCAGAGAAGCTTTTGCAGAATACGCCGTGGCAACAGGGTGTGGCATTGCTGCCCTACAGCGCGTATGAACCGCAGTTGATCTCCTACACTGCCGTGCGCGATGCCGCCACCAAAGCGTTCAACGAGATCATGCAGGGCGCCGACATCCAGACGACGCTCGACAATCTGACCGCCTTCGCCAACGAGCAAGAGGCGATGATGATGGCGGAAGCGCAGTAAGAAATGGAACGCAGATGACGCGGGTTGGGCGGATGTGCGCGGCTCAAACACCGGTGCAGTCCGTCAAATCAGCGTCATCTGTGGTTCAGCAATGATCGATGGAACGCGGATAACGCGGGTCGAGCAGATTTGCACGGGGCAGAATCCGCGTGTATCCGCAAAATCCGCGTTCCATTCTGCCTTCGCCTTACCCGAACTTCATCACCTTGAACGCCTCGAAATAGCGCAGCGCCCCATCCTCCTGTTGTTCACCCCACATCTCCAGCCAGCGTGCTTTCGCCTTCTCCGGCTCCTCGAATTGCGACTTGTGACAAAGGATCGCCTCAATCTTGGTTGGCAACTCAGCCGTAATATCGACTTTGAGCGATGGCGCGTCGTGGCCGTGCACATAGAGATATTTGATCTTGTGTGGCAGGTAGCCCTCGTCCGCCATGTCTGGGTAGAACATCGGATTGTCCGCAGCCGGGAAGATTGCCTCGATCGCAACCAGGCCTGCGTTGCGATGATCGGGATGATTGATGTAGCCGTCGCCGACAAAGTAGCGAGCCGGGTTGGTGCAGATGATCAATTCGGGACGAATACGACGAATCTCGCGCGTCACACGCTTGCGAATCTCACGATTCGGACGCAGAAAGCCATCTTCCTCACCCATAAAAAGCACCTGTTTGATGCCGCAAAGCGCCGCCGCCTTGCGTTGCTCGATCTGACGCATGGCAATGAGTTGGTTGCGCGTGATCTCTGGATTGTGATTGCCTTTGTCGCCGTTGGTGAGCACCATATAGGTGACCTCAATGCCCTGTTTCGCCATCTGAATGCATGTCCCAGCGCAGATGAAATCGGCGTCGTCGGGGTGAGCGACGATCACCAGCGCACGCGTCACATCTGACCAGTCTGGGACGTTGTTAGAAGGGATGTTCATCTCTGTTTGTCTCTCTCAATAAAAAAAGAACCTCTGCGCGCAGAGGTTCTTTGGGCATACTGTTATGTAAAAATAGCTAAGATGGATTACTTGCCCATTGCCGAATAGCCGGGGCCTTCGGTGAAGAAGAGGGCGTTCAGTTCGGTCGCGTATTGATATTCCTCCGGCAGATCTTCCTCAGGCAGAATTGCTTCGACCGGGCACTCGGGCACACATGCGCCACAATCGATGCACGTGTCAGGGTCAATATAATACCAGGGCCATTCATCTTCCGGTTGTCCGGGGACGATGCATTCTACAGGACAAACTTCTGCACAGGCGCCATCGCGAATGCACAAGTCAAAGATCACATGCGTCATGAGAAAGACCTCCTGAATCCTTAGAATCTATGAGTGTTTGGACTTCATTCAAATTGTGTTAGTAAAACAGACGAAGAGTGACAGAACTCACAAACGAGCTTGCTTTTCACTACTTTGTGCCGTAGCGCACAAACCTATCGAGAATTGTAGCGACGTTTCAAATAAATGTCAACTGACAGCGAACTTTTCCTTTCATCTCAATTTTCGACCGCTGTTAACATTGCCAAATACAACACCGTCAGTTTTTTAATTAACTCTCCGCCACTGCGGTCAATCCTGCCGGGTCGAGAATGGTGATGCGTTTGCGCCCAATCTCGATGTAGCCATCAGATTTCAGATCGTTGAGCACCTGTGTGGCAGTTTCGCGGTATGTGCCAACGCTTTCAGCCAGGTCTTGATGGGTGAAGCCGGTGATCTCATTGCTGCCCTGTTCTTCCGCCAAACGCAGCAGCAGACTGGCCAATCGCGCCGGGATGCCCTTAAACGCCATGTTTTCGAGGCGTTCTTCGGCGTCGCGCAGCCGTCGTCCGGTGATTTCCAGAATGCGCAGCGCTACTTGCGGCTTGCTCAAAATCAGGCGTTCGAGATCGTTGCGACTCATCACGCAGATCAGGCAGTCCTCGACAGCTTCGGCAAAGGTGTTGTGCATCTTGGCGCCTAACAACGCCATTTCGCCAAAGAGTGTGTGTGGTCCGAGCGTCGTAATGACAAGTTTTTTGCCTTCGGGGCTGATGCGATACAACTGGACGCGCCCCTCCTTCAGGATAAACAGCACCTCTCCAGGCTCTTCAGGGCGATAGAAAACGCGGCCCTTCGGCATTGTGCTCATGGTCGTGATGCGATTCAGGTCCTCCATCTCGCGTGCAGATAGATCCTGGAATACGGTCAACTCGGAAAGATAGCGCATCTTTTCGGCTGGTTGTGCAACGATTGAAGGCTTCTCGTCCATAACTTTTTCCTCTTATCTGTGTGCTGATTGACGCCCCTCTTAAACAATTATGAGATGGTTACAACCAAAACGCAAGTCAGCGTAACCTTTTGTCTCTGATTGCGTCTTCACCAATGCAAGATCGTCATCGTAGCCAAGTTAACCCTGACAGGAGAGTAATCATGCAAGAGGAAGACGGATACTCAGGCGTTTTCTATGTTATGTTGATCATCGGCATCATCGGCGTCATCGGCTTTTTTGCCGTTGCAGCAGGTGCCGCCGGAGGTATATAGACAACGTCGTCACCAGCATCGGGCGCCGTCGGCAAGGTCGATAGCGCCCCACTAGATGTTGCTGGGCAATGTATTGCCTGTGGCTATCACCCAAAAGCATACAAGCCAAACACGTCGGTGAGTATGCATTCAGCCCCGGCGTCGCTGCCGACGCCTTGAAGCTTCGGCGCGCAGACTCATCTCCGATTTCCCCATACACAATCGCATCAAAATGCAAAGAGCAGGTCGGCGACGACTCCGCCAACCCGGCTGCGTCCCCCTGCGTGCTTGAGGAGCCGGCGACAACGCCAAAAGCATAGCCCTAAACAGGGCGGTCGTGCACTAGGTGCAAAGTTCTTCCAAAATTATTTCAAGTGGATAATCCATAATGTTGATTATTGCGCCACTTTATGATATATTATTTCACAATATGAAATACCGATTAGCATCGTAAATATCGTTGCACCATTTGAGGCGCCAGATGTTTCCTGTAAAAGAGATCGATCTCCATGCAACCGAAATCTACCCAGGCACACAGTCGGTGGCGCGGGCGATTGCACTGCTCAAGGCGTTCAGCGATGCACAGCCGGAATGGTCGCTGAACGAGCTGGCGCAAGCGACAGGGCTGAACAAGACCACTGTCTTTCGGTTGCTTTCTGCGCTGGAAGCGGAGCGGCTGGTGATGCGCAATCCTCTCTCTGGCGGCTACAGACTCGGCGTCGAATTAATTGCAATCGGCGGAACGGCGATGCGCTCAAACCCCCTACGCGCTATGAGCCGCCCTTCGCTCGTGACGCTGGCTGAACAGTCTGGCGAAGCGGCGACGTTGGAGATGCTCGTCGAAAACTATGTGCTTGTGCTCGACGAAATCGCCAGTAGCAACCCGATGGGGATGACCCAGGATGTTGGCAACCGCCTGCCTCTGCACGCCACCGCTACGGGGAAAGTGTTGCTGGCTTCACGCCCTGACGCAGAGATCGATCGGCTCTTGTCCGATCCGCTCGAACCGCTGACCGAGCAGACAATCATCGATCGCGCGCAGTTGAAGGCCGAGTTGGTGCGCGTTCGGCAGGAGGGAATTGCAATTGCCGTCGGTGAACTGGAGCCGGGGTTCACTGCAGTTGCCGCCCCAATCATAGATCGCGAGCGACAGGTGATCGCCGCCATCAGCGTCGGCGGGCCGAGTCTGCGTCTCACGGCTGATCGGTTGCCGACCATTGCAGCAATGGTGCAGATGTCGGCGCGCCAGATTTCCCGGCAGCTTGGTTATTGGCCTGGCTAAAGCAGGTAGTGCTACGGATTCATTTTTTTGAGGAAATTAGGAGGCACGTATGTTGACAATGAGCAGCACTCGAACGATCACCCGGCTGGATGTGCCCGGCCCCAAAGCGCGCGCCATCCTCGAACGCGACCGTGCAGTCGTCTCGCACGCCTATGGACGCGTCGCCGACTTCGTGATGTCACACGGTCTTGGCTCACAGGTCTATGACGTCGATGGCAACCGCTTCATCGACTTTGTGTCAGGCATCGCCGTTAACGCAACCGGACACAGCCACCCGCACGTGGTGCGCGCCATCCAACAGCAGGCGGAAAAGTTTCTACACATATCCTCAGATTACTATCATGAGAGCTGGGTGCGCCTGAGCGAACGCCTCAACGAGATTGCGCCGTTTGCCGAACCGGCAAGTGTGTTTTTGGGCAACTCCGGCACCGAAGCCGTAGAAGGCGCGATCAAGTTAGCTCGCTATCACACCGGGCGCCCCTATTTTGTCGGTTTCATGGGTGGCTTTCATGGGCGTACACTTGGTTCGCTTGGCTTCACCGCCAGCAAGACCACACAACGGCGCGGCTTTCTGCCTATGCGCGAGGTGACGCACATTCCCTATCCCTACGAATACCGCCCGGTGCTGGCGATGCAACCTGGGGAAGCGGACTACGGCGAAACAGTGGTCAACTACCTGGAGAAGGTCGTCTTCAAGAGTCTGCTGGCGCCGGACGATGTCGCCGCTATATTGGTGGAGCCGATCCAGGGAGAAGGCGGCTACATTGTACCGCCAGCCGCATTTTTCCCACGACTGCGCGACTTATGTGATCGACACGGCATCCTGCTAATCGTCGATGAGGTGCAGAGCGGCATGGGGCGCACCGGCAAATGGTGGGCGATCGAACATTGGGGCGTGGAGCCAGACATCGTCTGCACAGCAAAAGGAATTGCGTCGGGCGTGCCGCTTGGCGGTTTTATTGCACGTAAGCATCTCGCCACCTGGCCCGTCGGCGCGCACGGCAACACCTACGGCGGCAACCCGCTGGCAATGGTGGCTGCTCTGGCGACGATGGATGTTTTGGAGAATGGCGGCATTCAAAACGCAGCGGATCAGGGCGACTACATGCTGGCGCGCCTTAACGAAATGGCAATGCATCATCCAAGCATCGGCGACGTGCGCGGCAAAGGGTTGATGATCGGCGTTGAATTTGTACAAGACAAAGTGACTCGGACGCCCAACGCCCGCCTGCGCAATCGCATTATCGAGATCGCCTTTGAGCATGGGCTGCTGATCATGGGCTGTGGCGCCAATTCGATGCGCATCATCCCCCCACTCATCGTTACTCGCCCCGAAGTCGACGAGGGGCTGCAAATCTTCGAGCACGCCGTGACGATGGCGGAACAAGAACTGCTATGATGATTAGGAGATTGGAGATTGGAGATTGGAGATTGGAGACTGGGAGTGGAGAGTGATCTCAAGCAATCTCCAATCTCCATTCTCCAATCTCCAATCTTCTAGCTTCTCACTCCTTCAAACAGCGTTCCATGCACCGTGAACGAACAGTCCGCCTCGACCTGCAACTGCGTGCGCACTTCGGCTGGCGCGTGGGTGAGTAGAGTGCGCAGCATGGCGACGGCTGCTGGAGGCGTCGCCATGCGCTGCGTCCACTCGTCGAATTGCAGGCGCAATGTCCACGTGTAGCGCACCTCTGCCCGAAAGCCGACTTTCGCCAACATCGCCAGCCACTGCGCTGTGGTGTGGTCGCGCACGTGCGACGGGTCGCGCAGCAGCTCGATTGCCTGCAGGTGCGTGTCTACAACCGCATCGTCCCATGACACGATATCGGCGAGCAGCAAACGTCCGCCCGATTGTAGCACGCGGTGAATCTCGCGCAGCGCATGGATCGGATGGGGCCAATGATGCGCGCTGTAGCGCGAGGCAACCAGATCAAAGCTGTTATCGTCAAAGGTGAGCGCCTCGACATCGCCGATCTTGAAGACGACATTAGTAAGCCCGCGCTCCTCCGCCTGTCGCCCCCCTTGCGTCAGCATTGCGGCGGAGAGATCGATAGCGGTGACATGTGCGGCGCCATCCGCCAGCGCCAGCGCAGTGTGACCGGCGCCACTGCCAGCATCCAGGACGCGTTCATCGCCGCGCAGATCAGCGAAACGCACCAATTGCGCCAGGTCTGCGCCGTTGGCATGGACAACGCTGGTGCGATAGCGCTCCGCCACAGCGTCAAATTGCGCAGCAACCCCACCCTTTACCGACGCGTTGTCAAACTCGTGCTGCTGCATCGGTTTACGTCACTGTGGCAACAAACCGAGCCGTTGCTTCTGCTTGTGTTGCAGGGCGGTCGGCGTATACAGGCGTCAACCAATGCGCATAGGCAGGCTCTTGTCCACGCACAACGCGGAAATAGAGGTCGCGCAGCCGCTGTGTAATCGGGCCGATGCGTCCACTGCCGACGGGGCGATGGTCAACACTGGCGACCGCAACCACCTGCACGCCGGTTCCGCAGAAAAAGGCTTCGTCGGCCACGTAGATTTCGGAGCGGTCGATCTCGCGTTCGATGACGGTCACGCCCAGCTCGCGCTGCGCCAGCTCGATGATCGAGCGCCGCGTGATGCCCTCTAACACATTTGCGTAGACCGGCGGCGTGATCAGCGCGCCGTTGCGCACCAGGAAGAAATTCTCAGCGCTGCCCTCCGCCACATGTCCGTTCTGGTTAAGCACGATCGCTTCGGCAAAACCGTTGAGCACCGCCTCGCTTTTGATCAGCGCACTGTTGACATAGCTGCCGACAAGCTTGCCGCGTGGAGGGAGCGCAGTGTCGTCGACGCGACGCCAGCTGCTCACACAGACTTCAGCGCCTTCCTCGTTTTCGATATAGCGACCAAACGGCGTGCTGAAAATCGTCACCTGGTCGCGCAGGTTGTGCAGGCGCACGCCAATCACTGGGTCAGCTTTGTAGCCGATGGGACGGATATAACAATCCTCGCAATACCCTTCTCGGTGCAACAATTCAAGCGTGATCTCCACCAGCTCCTCGGCGCCGAGGTCGAGCGACGCCATCAAAATTTTGCCGCTGTCGAGGAAGCGGCGGTAGTGATCAAGGATGCGGAAGACGTACAGCTGCTCGTGTTTGGCGTTCCAATAGCCGCGCAAGCCGCCAAACCAGCCAGTTCCATAGTTGAAAGCGTGCGTCATCACGCTAACTTTTGCTTCTTCGATCGGGCGGATTTGACCTTCAAAATACGCGTACTGTGTCATCAGAATTTATCCTTCCTTGTAGTTCGTCAAGCAGAATGACAAGACCCTCTTCAATTGCTCTCGGCGGGTGCAAAGAAAACCAAAATGCTCAGCGCCACTTCGATGCTGTGAAATCGATGCTCGACGCCCGCCGCTACAAAAACGACCGAACCGGCGGACACAGGATAATCCTGATCGGCGATGCGAATCCGGCCCTGTCCACTGAAAATTACATAGACCTCATCTTCGGCATGCGGCGACTGTGGATCGGTCGCGCCGGCCGCCAGTTCATACAGCCCGGCGCTCATGGCCGGCACGCGCAAAAACTCATAATAAAGGCGGCTATCCTGCCGGCGCATGGCGGATAACTCGGTGACGGTGGTGACAAAGGTTTCAGATAGGTTCATACATCCTCTCTTTCATCTCTTCTATACTGTCGGGATGCTACAGCGGATCTTGAAACAGCTATAGCATTTGGTCGGGTGCATCGCCCCCCACTGCTCGCTCCTGCTCAGACCAGCGGCGTCCATTCCCCGGACATTTTTGGCGCCGGCGGTTCGACGGCAAGCTGTCGGCGAATCATCTCACTTACCAGCCTGACGCCCTGTCGGATATTGTCGGGCGTCAGCGCGCCAAAACAGAGGCGCAGGTGAAAGTCGCCGTTGCCGTCAGTCAAAAAGACATTGCCCGGCGCAACTGCCCATCCCTGTTGCAATATGAGATTTGGCGCATCGCCCATGCCTGGATAGCGCGGGAGAGTCAGCCAACAGCAGAAACCGCCCGCCGGTCGCGTCCACGTCACACCCGCCGGCATGAAATTCTCCAGCGCGCGCAGCATGGCGTTGCGTCGCTCGCGATAGATCGGGATGGTTTGACGCAAATGGCGGCGAAACTCTCCCCGATGCAAAAAGGTTGCAAGCGTACGTTGCAAAAGCAATGGACTGCCCAGATCGGCAGCAATACGCGCTGCAATCAGCCGTTCTCGAAAAATCGGCGGCGCCATCATCATCCCAAGCCGCAGCCCAGGCATCAACGTCTTGGAGAAGCTGGTGATGTAGAAGACACGGTCCACCCGGTCGAGCGCCTTGATCGGCGGCAATGGCGCAGCGTCATACGCCATCAGGCTATAGATGTCATCTTCGACAATATAGAAATTGCAGCGTTGCGCCAGCTCCAACAGACATTGGCGGCGCTCCGTTGCCATCTGATAACCCGTCGGATTTTGGAAGCCAGGCACCGTGTAGAAAAAACGAGGACGATGCGCCGCCGCCAGCCGTTCAACTTCTTCAAGAATAGGCCCATCTTCATCCATTGGTGCAGCGATTGGCTGCAATCCCAAGGTGCGCAGCAGATGCAAAAAGCCAACGTAGGTCGGCTGCTCCACAAGCACGCAGTCGCCAGGCTGGGCGAGAAGCTGTGCAACCAATGCCAAACCCTGCGTCACACCGCTTATAACCAAAATTTCGTCAGGGTGGGCGACAACGCTGCGTTCTGCCAGATAGGCGACAAACTCGCTGCGCAACAACGCATCGCCCTGCGCGGCGCCATAGCTAACAGCGATCCTGGTCTGCGAACGCTGCGCTTCGAGACACTCCCAAAACTTTGCCTCAGGAAAGAGCCTGGGATCGGGTGAGGCGCTGGCAAACGAACGAATTCCTTGCACCTGTCCCATCTGCAGAATATCCCCGATCACGAGTGCAGGCGTCGGTGAACGGCCGGCGGCGCGCCAGTGCACCTGCATTGGCGTGTGGTCGCTGACAAAGGTGCCGCGCCCCACGGTGGATTCGATCCAGCCGCCGCTTTGCAGATCAGCATAGGCGTTCTGCACTGTGAGCCGGGTGACGCTTAGTTCCTGCGCAAGCTGACGCACCGTGGGCAACTGCGCTCCGGGCGGCAACTGACCGCTCGCAATTGCGGAGCGAAGCTGATCGGCAATCTGGCGATAAATCGGCGTGTCGCCGGTGCGGTCAACGGTGAACAACGGTGACATGAAACTTTGTCCAAGAGAGCATCGATTCGGATTGCACTATTGTATCAGGACAAGCGTCATTGTAAATAGACAATGCGCTTAAATTATCCGAGACAATGCTGGCGTGTTCAGCTACAATCACCTGCCGCGTTCCATGTTTCTTCCATCAACGCGCCGCGATCGTCTCCAGCCAGGCAACCGCCCCGGCCATGCTTTGCGTCCAACCGGGATGGAGGGTGTAGCGTAAACGGGCGGCAAGCCCCATACCGAGCAGCAGATCGCGATCATGCACGAATCGCTGCAACGCTGCAGTCAACGCGTGGACATCGCCGGGCGGAACCAGCACGCCGGTCTGCCCATCGAACACGACCTCGCGGGCAGCGCCGGCAGTAAGTGCAATCACAGGCAAGCCGAAACGCTGCGCTTCCAGATAGACGATGCCAAAGCCTTCATAGGATGGCACGGCAAGCAGATGATGGCTGCGATAGTGCGCCACAAGCGCATTATCGTCCACCCGCCCCAGAAAACGTACGTGCGCACCCAGTCCAAGCGCGTTCACCTGTCGTTGGATGGTGTGTGTATAGCGATTCCCAAGGTCAAACTGACCGACGACCGACAATTCCCACGCACCTTCGACTCTTGCCAGCGCGTCGAGCAAACAATGCAGCCCCTTGCGCGGAATCAGGTTGCCCACAAACAAGATGCGCAGCCGGTCGCCTAGCAGTGCACGCGCGGCAATGGCGTCGGCGCCCATTTCCAACGGTGCAGGAAGATGGTCGGCGGCGGGAAAAGCAATGTGAAACGGGCGGGGCGTAGATTCCAGCGTTCGGACAGCAGCAAGCGTCGAGTTGCTGTTCACCAGGCAGGCATCGACGGAGGCCAAGTAGATGCGCTCAACATAACGATACAATGGCAGCATGACAGGCGAGTGCTCCTCACCGCTGCGCAGGTGATGGACAAGGCTCACAATCGGCGCACGATGACGGCGGCGCAGCGTGCGGTTCAGCCAGAAAAGCGATGGGTGATTCAATTCATCTTGCAGCCAGAGATCGACAGACGCTGTAAAGAGGTCGCGCCGCCAGCCTGTGCGCCAGTTGTCGGTCAGATGTTGTGGATAGCTGCGCCACGGCGTCGCCAAGATCGAAACGCGGTGGCCGGCTCTTTCCAGGGCGCGCATCAACATACGGTCGTACAAATAGCCGCCCGACAGCGTATCAATGCTGCCGTAGATGATCAGACCGACATGCATCATTACGCCTATTTACGGCAGGCCGCAAGCAAACGGCAACAGCCCGAAAGAATAGCCAGGCTATTCAATCATGCGCAGGAAACGCACATAGGCGTCATCCCAGCCAACCTGGCTGCGCGGCTCGAAGACCGCCTGCTCGATCGAGGCAGCGATGGCGGCGCGTCCTTCGCGCACGTCGGCGAGATGTCCGGTCGCCACGGCCTGCATCATGATCACGCCCAATGCGGCGGCTTCCACCGGGCCGGTGACGACGGTGCGCCCACAGGCGTCGGCGGTGAACTGGTTGAGCAGCCGGTTCTGGCTGCCGCCGCCGACCACTCGAATCGTGTCGAGCTGGCGGCCGTTGGACAGCCCGGCTGACGCCAGAATTTCTTCCAACGCTTCCACCACCCAACGATAACGCAGCGCCAGGCTCTCCAGACAACAGCGCACGACTTCGCCCGGCGTCTGCGGTTCGGGTTGGTTGGTGCGCCGGCAAAAGGCGCGGATTGCTTCGACCATCGAAGAGGGTGTGTTGAAGTCAGGAGAATCCGAGTTGATGATCGAACGAAAGGCAGGCGCTTTCTGAGCTTCCGCCATCAGCGCTTCCCAGGTGTAAGCATGTCCTTCGCGTTCCCACTGCCGCCGCGACTCTTGCAGCAGCCATAGCCCGGAGATATTCTTGAGCAGTCGAATCGTGCCATCGACGCCGCCTTCGTTGGTAAAATTGAGATCGAGCATCTTGGCGTTGATGATCGGCTGACGCACTTCGATGCCCATCAGACTCCAAGTGCCGCTGCTCAGATAGACGCTACGCTCGTCCAGGCCGGGGATGGCGGCGACGGCGCTACCCGTGTCGTGCGCGGCGCTGGCGACCACAGGCGCGCCCGCAGGAATGCCAGTCTCCTCGGCGACCTGCGCCAGCAATGGACCAAGCACTGTGCCCGGCTGCACGACCTCCGGCAAAATCGTCGTCGGCAGATCGAGCCGTTCCAGCAGTTCAGTCGCCCAACATCGGTCGCGTGCGCTGAGCATCTGCGTTGTCGATGCGATGGTGTACTCAGCGACCTGTTCGCCTGATAGCCAGTAATGGAACAGGTCGGGCATCAGCAACAGACGTCGCGCCACATCGAGCTGCGGGTCGCCTTGCACACGCATACTGTAGAGCTGAAAAAGCGTATTTAATTCTAGAAATTGGATTCCGGTGATATCAAACACTTCCGACTTTGGAATGCGCGTGAAAAGGTGATCGACCATGCCCTGCGTACGGCTGTCGCGATAGTGCACCGGGTTGCCGAGCAGACGCCCCGCCGCGTCGAACAACCCGTAATCGACGCCCCATGTGTCGATGCCAATGCCCGCCAACGGTGCGCGATAGTCGGCGGCGTAGCGCATCATGCCCGTCTTCACTTCGCGCCATAGGGAGAGCACGTCCCAATAGAGGCGCCCCAAAACGTTTGTTGGGCCATTCTCGAAGCGGTGCAGCACTTCGAGCGCAAATCGTTCTCCGTCCCACTTGCCAAGCAGCACACGCCCATTTGAGGCGCCAAGATCCGCTGCCAGAAAATTCGCCGTTTCAGCCATTACACATACTCCGTCTGGATTTGGGCGGCAGCAAGCGCCTGGCGTGCTACGTCCGGCAGTTTATTGTCGGTGATCAAGAGATCGATCTCCTCGGGCAACAGCGAAGTTGCAACATATGTCTCGCCATACTTTGCATGGTCGAGCAACGCAATGCGACGCCCGGCGTTTTCCGCCATCGCTCGCTTCATCTGCGCCTCGCGCAGGTCCGACTCCATCATGCCTTGTTCGGCGGTGAAGCCGCGACAGCTCAGAAAGGCGATGTCCACATGCAGACGCCGCAACAGATTGGGGCTGAGCGTATCCACCAGGCTGCTCGTGCGCCGACGCAGAATGCCGCCCACCACAATCGTCGTCACATCAGGCGCAAAACTGAGTTCGAGCGCGGCGTAGAGTCCGGTCGTGATCACGGTCAGGCTGTGCATATTGCGCAGCAGCCGCGTCATCTGAAACGCTGTCGTGCTGCCATCGATGAAAATCGTGTTGCCAGGTGTAATCAACTCGACGGCTTTGCTGGCGATGCGCCGCTTTTCCTCCAGGTTGATCTGCTGGCGGGCAGCAAAACGTAGCTCCAGCTGGCCGCGCCCCGATACAACGGCGCCGCCGCGCACTCGCGTCAGGTAACCCTGCTCTTCCAGTTGCTGCAAATCTTTGCGCGTCGTCACTTCCGAGACGCCCAACTGGCGACTCAGCTCAATGACCGTGACCTCGTCCTGTTCACGCAGCGCCTGAATAATGCGTTCTCGGCGTTCTTCACTGGAAAGATTGAAAGGTGCGAATTCCTCGTAGGGGCGACCGGGAAGTTCATCATCGTCTTCGATCATTCGTTTCTCTCCTCGTTTTTCTAACTGCGATGATTTGATGCACGTGTTGCGCCTGGCAGAATGTGCAGCATATCGTTCAGACAATGGCGCACATTGGCGTTGCAACGCCTTGCCGTAATATACACCCGCCAAAGGGAAACAGGCGCCAACCAGTGATTTGCGCTATTATACCAGCGAAGGGAAATTTTGATCTATCCAGCGCAACAGGCGATGAATCGCATCATCGACCAGCGTCAGCACAGCTTCCTGCTCATCTGCTGGCAAGGTATCTGAGCGCCACACGCCGCGCAGATACCTCGCTGCCTGCTGTGGTGGAACTTCCAGCCACGCCAGTGCACACGCCACGCCAAAAGCATAGCGCCGCGGCGTCACACCGACCGTTATCGCCCGTCGCATCGCGCCGACCAGCCGGTCATCCCAGCCAAGCTTGCGCGCCGGGTCGCGCCCGACACGCGCCACAGTGTCGCGCACAAACGGATTGGTCATGCGTTCAATCAACTCAT
This sequence comes from uncultured Caldilinea sp., assembly GCA_937981885.1. Classification (GTDB taxonomy): domain Bacteria; phylum Chloroflexota; class Anaerolineae; order Caldilineales; family Caldilineaceae; genus Caldilinea. The sequence continues at coordinate 43,176 of CALJMI010000049.1, read as the reverse complement.
TGCTGTAGGCGCGCATTCCCTGTGGCGTGAAGAGCGGGTCAACGCCAGCAAAACGGGCGCACAACGCCGCGCCCGATTCCTCGACCATAGCCGAACGCACATAGTCGAGCACATCCAGGCGCTGGCGCAGTTCATCAATGCGCCTGAAGCCGAGTTGATGCGCCAGATAAGCAGCCAGCGCGTGACCGGCGTTGTGACAGTAGAGCTTAGCTTCGGCGAAGGGCGTCAGGTCCGGTTGTTCGACGAAGACCTCGATGCCGCGACGAAAGTCGCGCCAGCACGGGTCATCAGCAGGACGCCGAATCTGCGTAATGAAAATACGATTGAACGCCTCGACCAGAAAGGCGCGCGCCAGACCGGGCGCAACCGACTGCAAGTCGGCGGCTTCTTCGGGCGCGCCGCTCATCTTGCCAATGATCGTATCGAGAAATTGCACGCGGCGCAGCGCAGCTTTGCGAAGTTCGTCGGTCAGCGCCGCAGAGACTGCTTCTGCCAGCAGTTCGGCGGCGCGGGTGTGATTTTCGCCAGTGTAGATTACGGCGGGTGGGCCATCAATTTCAAGTTTGCGCAGCAACCCTTGCGCCAAAATCGCAGCGACGCTGTTGGCGCCTCCCGTCGTATAGGTCGCTACACTCGGCAGCGCGGTCGCCAGCTCGCTTGCCTGCGCTATAGCTTCGACAAGTTGCGCCTGATCAGCCGCTTCAACCGGATTGTAAATTTCAACCGACGTCACCGTCAGCGCGCTGATGCGATCGGCGTGACCGATGTTGACAGTGAAACTGCCCGCCTGCCGCACCGCCGCCACCACCTCCGGCGCAATTTCGGCCACCACCAGCCGATCGAAATTACCCGATGCAAACGCCTCGGCCAGAAACAATCCGGCCTGGATTGGCCCAAAGCCAAAGCCAACAAAGGTCGCCATCAGCGCATCTCTTGACCACCGGTGACGTTGATGGCCTGTCCAGTCATGTAGCTGGACTGGTCGGAGGCGAGGAAAACCACCACGTTCGCCACATCGTCGTAAGTGCAGCCACGCTTCATCGGCACCTGGTCGATGTAGCGCTGGCGCACTTCCGCCTCGCTGATGCCAAGTCGTTTGGCGTATTGGCTGTACAGTGAATCGACCCACAGCGGCGAGTCAAGCAGGTTGCCCGGACAGACAGCATTGACGCGCACGCCGCATTCCGCCAGCTCCAGCGCAATGCTCTGCGTCAAGCCGATGCCGCCAAACTTGCTGGCGGCGTAGGCGCCGTTCTTGAAACTGCCTTTTTTGCCCGACTTCGAGTTGATCTGAACGATGACCCCGCTGCGCTGACGTTTCATCACCGCTGCCGCATACTTGGCGGTGAGAAAATAGCCGGTCAGGTTGACGTCGATTACAAGCTGCCAGTCGCGCAGACTCATTTCATCGACCGCCCCCGAACGGACGACGCCGGCGTTGGCGACAACGATGTCGAGGCGACCAAACGCATCGACCGTGGCGTCAACCATCGTGCGCACCTGTTCTTCGTCGCACACGTTCACTGCCATCGGCAGACAGCGCCGCCCCGTCTCCTGGGCAACAGCGGCTGCCGTCGCTTCGGCTTGCTGCTCATTGAGATCGGCGACGACGACATCACAGCCTTCGCGCGCCAGCCGCATACAAAGCGCGGCGCCCAACCCTTGCGCACCGCCGGTGACCAACGCAATTCGATCTAGCAACTGTGTCATAGCATACCCCGGTAAAGCGTGTTGCGTGTTGCGTGTTGCATAGCATATGGTGCGTGATGCGTGCTGCGTCTGTCAACTCACAAAGAGACTGCCCACGCAACACGCAACACGCAACACGCCTACAACATCTCGCGCAACAGCTCATCCTCGGCTTCACGCGTCCACATGCCGTCAGCGTCGAGTTTGGCGGCGACCTCGGGCAGCACTTTGCCCAACTCGGTGAGCGGCGTCAACGGCAGTGGCTTGCTCAGGTTCGGATAAATGACCACCTTGCCGGCAAAACGTCCCTCCGCCACGGCGTGCAGCCCGTCGGCCACGCCCTCCAGCCCGGCGATGGCGGCGACGGAGTGGTTGGTGGGAAGCTGCTTGCTCTCGACCAGGTCGCGCATGTGACGCAAATCCTCGATCGAGGAGCCGCTTGTGCCCGTATAGCGCACGCCGCGCTGCGCAACCGGGTTCAAGTCGAGTTCGACAAGCGTGCCGCGCGCCAATCCGGCGAAGACGTTGACCACCGCACCGTCCGTCGTGACTTCCGATGCCTGCTGCACCGCTGTGGTCGAAGGCGCCATGATCACCACGTCGTCATAGCCCTGATTGTTCGATTCAGCCCATTTTCGCGCCAGGAACGTAGCTTCGTCGGCGAAATCATCGCGTGAGAGGAAGGCGATCTCCACACCGAGTTCAGCGGCCTGATGCTCAAACATCTTGCGCACCGGCGCCATGCGCGCTGCGTGCAGATTCGTCGCCACAACTTTTGCCGGTTTGCCCGGCATCGACAACGCACGCAGCAGGTGCATCTGCCCCATGGGCCCTGCGGCGCCCAGAATCCAGCAGCGCCCGCCCGCCTTCAACTGCGTACGCACCGGCGTGTACGCCGCCGACAGGTCGTTCGTATCCGTGCCGATCACGAGCAGGTGGTCGTAGTGCATACGCCCGATGTCCACCGCTACGGGTCTCGGCAGCGGCTGATCGAGCACAACGTTGAAGATGGCGCCGTTCGCCAGCCGGGGGAAGACGCGTTCACAAAGCGCGGCGTCGTGACCAAGCACCACGATGTCATCGTACTTGGTTGCACCATCGTCGCCTTCCTGCACAATGACGCCCGCACTCGCCGCCCATGCGCGCACCTGCCCGGCAAACTCGCTGTCGCTCACGTCAAGCACGACCTTTGCGGGCCGCCACGCAGTTGCTTTGCCCAGTCTCGCACCTCTACCGTCGCCGACCAACCACACTACGCCGCCCTCCTGCCATGTCGTGCGATAGACGACCGTGTACGACGCCTCCACGCACGCCCACGGCTCGCACAGCGCCACTTCGGCGTAGCCATCGTCCGGCTTGACCGGCACAAGATAGTTGCCGTGGTCGCCGTTGAGCACGCGCCAATCGATGATGCTGTATTTGGAGAAGCCGCCCTGCAGCTCATAGCCGTAGGCATAGGGCTTGCCGCCAATATAGATATCCGCCTGCACGATGTAGCGGTCGCCCGGTTTGTATTGATCGCGCAAATTTTCGCCTGCCTCGACCACCGTCAGCGCCACTTCATGGCCGAGCACGACCGGCTCTTCCTTCATACTGCGATGAATACGCGGATGACTTTCGCCGGCGCGGATTACTTTAATGTCGGAGAAGCAAATGCCGACCGCATCGTGGCGCACCAGCAGTTCATCTGGTCCCGGCTTTGGAATAGGCAGTTCCATCGCGCCGCCATCCTTGCCAAGATTCTCCCAGCCGGCGCCATAAAGGGGCCACAGTCGGTTGGTCGCCAACGCCGGCGTTTGTGGTTTTCGGTATCGTTCCAGTTTTTCATCCGCTTTGTCGCTCATTGGTTCGTCTTTCCTCCTATGTCCACACCACTATGGCGCAATTATGATATGATATTTCGACCACGCCGCGTAACGCGAAATTCATTTCGCCCGCAGATCTACAACATGAGACGAAATGAATTTTGCGTTACGACTTGTTTCAACGTCTCGTCACCGGTGATTATTCCAGAAGCTTTAACACTTCGGGAGGACTCATCTCCGGATGAATCTGATCTAGCAGCCGTCGGCCAGCCTCGCCCGGCGGTGTGCGCCGTCCGATTATGCTGTAGAAGGCGTTGCGATGCGCCCGCATCGGCAGAAAATCCGCCGCCCATGCGCTCTGATAACCCATCCCCAGCCAGCGCTCCATGACGGTGTGCCCATAGATGAAGTAGGCGCCATCCAGGAATGCCTCACGCACAGGCGCCAGCGCCGGCGCGTCGAAGTTATCGACGATCGGCTGGCCAAAACTGTTCATCTCGGTGCCGATGTTGAGCGGCAGGTCAAATTGCTGTGCCAGCTCGACAACTTCATACAACTTCTGCTGCTTGGCGGCGGCGACGGCGGCGTCGGCAAAATTCCAGTTGCGTTCAGGGATAATGTTCAGCGCCACGACGCCTTTACTCACCAGCAGCGTCAACAACTCGTCCATCGCCTGTTCGCCTTCGGACGCGCCGTCGAGCCAGGCCGCGCAAGGCAGCGCCCGACAGAGGTGCGCCAGCTCATGCAGCCGCTCAACGTGCGGGAAGGTTCCGATGTCGGGCTGCATGTAACCGGGGCCGCCGCGCTTCATCAACTTGCTGCGCACTGTATTCTGAAAGCCGGCGCTGTCCATCATCGCCTTCTCACACGCCTCAAGTGTAAGGCCAAGCCGCTCCGCCCAGAACGGCGCGGCATTGTCGAAGATGCGTTCGGCGGCGCGAATGTAGGCGACGACAATATGACGTTCGGTGGCGTTGCCGGCTGGCGTCAGCGGCAGCACGTCGGCGCTGTAATCCACGGTCACCGGATCGAGATACGCGTTGACGCGCGCAATCAAGGCGCGGTTGCGCGTCGCCGACTGCATCCGCAGCTCATCGATGATCGCCTGCGCCGCTGCGGGCGCGTCGGTTTGAGTGAATCCAATCGCCATGTGATAGAGCACGCCCGGCTCCCCCGGCGAGTTGATCTCTCGCGTGGCGAACTCCGGCACATAGACGCGCGTCTCAATACCGGCGCTGCCGCGCACGCCCGTCAGTTCGCACGCGTCGAGAAATTCGCTCACGGCATCGAGCACGTCGAAGTCGACAATCCCCATCAGGTCGATGCCCTCCTGCCGCGCCAGCCACGCCAGCCCAGTCGGGGAATAGCCGTAGGCGTTGAACGAAAAAAAGGTGTGACAGTGCATGTTGGCGATGCCGCGCCAAGCCGCTGGCGCAGTCTGCTCGCGCAGAAGAGTGGTCAACGCCGAACGCCGCACAGCCGGATCAAAATGATTGAGCGCCTGTTCCAGTTGCACATCCGCCGCAGTTTGGATCATCATAAATACTCGCTGTTGAATGGGGTTGGGTTGGCGACTTCTTATTATTGCCGCTACTGTAGCATATAAATGTAACAATTGCAAGCACAAAACAAGACGAAAGCCTGATTTCACAACGTAAATCGAAAGTCCAGTTTACGCTTATTTTGCGAAGCGATATGAGCGACATACAATCAAAACGGGGAGGCATCCATGAGCGATAGATATATTCTGGCGCACGATCTCGGCACATCGGGCAACAAAGCCACGCTGTTCGATGCACAGGGGCATCTGGTCAACAGCGCGTTTGCACCCTACGACACAGCCTATCCGCGCCCAAACTGGGCGGAGCAAAATCCGCAGTCATGGTGGGAGGCGGTGTGCAGCACTTCACGAAAACTGTTGGCATCAAGCAATGTTTCTGCGAACAAAATTGCAGCAATCGGCTTCAGCGGCATGATGATGGGCTGTCTACCGGTCGCTGCAGACGGCGCAGCGCTGCGGTCGTGCATCATTTGGGCGGATCAGCGCGCGCAGGAAGAGGCTGCATTCGTCGCCAAACGCTGCGGTGCGGATGAGGTCTATCTACGCTGCGGCCATCGCACCAGCCCGGCGTACTGTGCACCCAAGATTCTGTGGGTGCGCAACCATCAACCCGACATTTATGCGCGCGCGGCGAAGTTCCTGGTGCCGAAAGATTACATCGTCCATCGGCTGACTGGCGAGTTTGTGACCGATTACTCCGATGCATCGGGCACGCTGCTCTTTGACCTGACGGAGCGACGCTGGCATCAGCCGTTTCTGGATGCGCTTGGCTTGTCAGCGGATCAGCTTCCAACGCCATATTCATCAAACACCGTCGTCGGGCATGTTACGCCGCACGCTGCACGTGAAAGCGGCCTGGCGCCGGGCACGCCGGTCGTCATTGGCGGCGGCGACGGCTCGTGTGCGGGCGTCGGTGCAGGCGTGATTGAGCCAGGGGCCGCCTACTGCGTGATCGGCACGTCCGCCTGGATCAGCGTGAGCACTCTGACGCCTGCGCCTGACCCGCAGCAGCGCACGATGACCTTCCATCACGTCCACCCCGATCGCTACGCGCCAATGGGCGTGATGCAACTAGCAGGCGGCGCGCGTGAATGGGCGTGGAAGGCGCTGTCAGACGGCGACCTCGACCTCGACGCTGCAGCAGCCGCGGTGGAGCCGGGTGCAGAGGGGCTGATCTTTCTGCCCTATCTGATGGGCGAACGCAGCCCATGGTGGGATCCACAGGCGCGCGGCGCGTTTGTCGGGTTGTCGATACAGCACAGCAAGCCGCAGATGGCGCGCGCCGTGCTCGAAGGCGTGGCCTTTGGGCTGCGCCAGATTCTCGACAGCCTGCGCGAGCAGACGCCGGGCATCGATGCGTTGCGGCTAATCGGCGGCGGCGGCAAGAGTCGACTCTGGCCGCAGATTCTGGCTGATATCTTCGGAACGCCGATCCACATGCTCGAACTGACGGGCGAAGCAACAAGCTGGGGCGCAGCTGTAGCGGCGGGCGTTGGCGTGGGTCTTTACGGCTGGTCGATCGCCGCCGAGCGCAGCCGGGTTGTGCGCATCATCGAACCCATCGCCGCCAACCGCCCACGCTACGAAGTACTGCTGGAACGTTTCACCGAAAGCTATCTGGCGCTGAAACCGGTGTTTGGGAGATTGGAAAGTTGTTTGGAAAAAGGCGACAACGCATAACAACCTGTTGCCTTTCAATCACTGTTCCAGCAATTCATTCACACTCACCACGACATCGGCGAATGCCTGCGGCGCAACCGACTTGCCGGGCAGAATTTTGAGAAGGGTGGTGTAGCCCGCCGGCGACGGGTCGCGATAGACCTCGATCCAACGGTCAGTCAGGTTGACGATCCACGCTTCAGGGATGCCCGCGTTGGCGTAAAGTGGCATCTTCACCGTGCGGTCATACGCCAGGCTGCTGTCGGCCACTTCGATGACGAGCAAAATGTCGGCAGGGCGTGGCAAAGAGCGTTTATAGAAATCATCCTGCGGCGCCAGCAGAATCAAGTCCGGTTGTGGCTCAGAGTGGTCATCCAGATGAATGGGGCCTTGAACTCCAACAAGTGCGCGCCGTTCCAGTTGTCTAATCAGCGTCTCCGTCAGTTGGTTGACAACTCCCATGTGCTCAGAACCAATCGGAGACATCGTAATTAATTCCCCTTCGATTAACTCTACACGCTCATCTTCACCCAAGATTCCCTTTTCGATCATCTCGTGAAAGACTCCGCTGGACAATCGATATCGTTCGATCGGTGGTGCAGCCAGTGCGACGCTCATGCGCATCTCCTCTCCGGTCAGAAAACACAGCCTCTGTCTACCGCGAAGTATACCACGACCGAGGAGCGGTCGCCATCGTCGGCGCCAGCGAGTCAGGCAAAAGCACATTGATGAACATCATCGGTTTGCTCGATCGCCCGACGAGTGGAAACTATGCCGTCAACGGCGTCGAGGTCTCACAGTTAAGCAAGAACCGTAATGATGGACGCTTCCACATTGTAGGTGCAGTTCGCAACCGCATTTCCCTCCCCTTTGCGCCGTGTGGCACAATTTCACAATCTTACAATCTCTACTCTCCAGTCTCCGCTCGGAAAGGGGGCGTCTATGCTCACATCAGAGGAGGTCATCGCACTCGCCCGTCGCATTGGGGAGAAGCTGATGCAGCGCAAGCTGATGCTGGCGACCGCAGAGAGCTGCACCGGTGGGCTGATCGGCCACCTAATTACGGAGAATGCGGGCAGCTCGCTCTATTTCGCCGGCGCCGCCGTAGTCTACAGCTACGCGGCGAAGGAACGGTTGCTCGGCGTTGACCACGACACCTTGCTGCGTGAAGGCGCGGTGTCGGCGCCCGTTTCACAACAGATGGCGCAGGGAGCGCTGCGTCTCTTTGGCGTTGATGTAGCCGTCAGCGTCACCGGCATCGCCGGGCCGGGCGGCGCCTTGCCTGGCAAGCCGATCGGCGCAACCTTTCTCCACCTCAGCGCCGCCGACGGCTATGAACGCGGCGCCTATTTCATCTGGGACGGCGAGCGCAGCCAGAACAAGCTGCTAAGCGCACACGCTGCGCTCAAGATGCTGCTGGAATATTTGGATGGGGTAGAATGAAGGGGATTGGAGCGTAAGAGATTGGAGATTGGAGATTGGAGCTCAAGAGAGGGTAATCGCTCAATCTCCCAATCTCTGATCTCCAACAAGGATAGAGAGTATAAGCATGATGAAAGAAGTTCTGGTCGAAGAGCCGGTGGACGCGCTGATTCGGGTGATGCCGGACGGCGTGGTGCAGCCGACATCGTTTATCTGGCGCAACCGCACGCGCTATGTGGCGGATGTGGGGCGGCAGTGGGAAGAACGTGTACAGGGTAGGCGGGTGCGCTGTTATCTGATTCAATCAGTCGACAACAACACCTACGAACTGCACTGGGATCCGAGCGAGAATCGCTGGACGCTGCACCGCGCCTGGCTGCGCGATCTGATGGTGTAGTATGGGCAGGCATGTGCTGGTTCCCACTGTCTCAACTGCGCAAATGCAGGAAGTCGACCGGCTGATGAGCGAGGTCTACGGCATCGAGTTGCTGCAGATGATGGAAAATGCCGGACGCAGCCTGGCGACGCTGGCGCGACGAATGCTCGGCGACGACGTGATTGACCGTCCGCTCGTGGTGCTCGCCGGGCGCGGCGCCAATGGCGGCGGCGGGCTAGTGGCGGCGCGCCATCTGCTCAACTGGGGAGCGTGGGTGCAGATTGTATGCAGCTACCCGCCGGACGGCTACAAAGGCGCGCCGGCGCGCCAACTGCGCACCCTGCAGGCGATGGGCGCGCCGCTGGCGTGGGCCGAAGAAGGATGGGAGCTGCCGCCCGCCGACCTGCTGATCGACGCCATCATCGGCTACGGGCTGCGCGGCGACCCACGTGGGCCTGCCCGCAACCTGATCCAGCTTGCCAACAGCAGCGCAGCACCGATTCTTAGCCTCGACGCGCCAAGCGGCGTCGATACCGGAACGGGGCGCCTCTTTACACCGCACATTCAAGCTGCGGCAACGCTCACTCTGGCGCTGCCCAAAGATGGCTTTCGCCAGCCAGAGGCAGCGGCGGCGTGCGGCGCGCTCTATCTGGCTGACATCAGCGTTCCCTCGGCGCTCTACGAATCCATGGGCATCCAGACGCCTGCGCTCTTTGCACGCGCTGAGATGATTCCGCTTACGGTTGCAGACGGCGACATCTGGGCTGCCCTATGACCATCGGCGATGTCAACTGGCTCCATCTGGCTGGCTACGCGCTGGTCACCCTCGGCGTGATCGGCGTGATTCTACCGCTTGTGCCCGGCCCCCTGCTGATCTGGCTGGGCGCGCTGGTGTGGGCATGGGGCGACGGCTTCGAGCGCATCAATTGGGTGGTGCTGACGATCCTGGGCGCGCTGGCAGTGCTGGCGTGGGCGTCGGATTTACTTTTCACGACTGCGCTGAGCCGTCGCGCCGGCGTCAGTTGGAAGGCGATCGGCGGCGCCATTGTCGGCGGGTTGGCGGGTGGCCTGCTGCTGGCCGGCATTCCTGTCGTTGGCACGATCGGCGGCGCGCTGGTTGGCGCCATGCTCGGTGCGCTGCTGATGGAGTGGTTCGACAAGCGCAATCTGCGCCGCGCGCTGCGCGCCACCTGGAGCTACCTGATCGGTTCGCTGGCTGCATCGGCGCTTGAAATCCTGATCGCAGTCGTGATGGTCATCATCTTTTTCTGGCGAGTCTGGTCTTGAGGATGAGAATCGTATGCGTGCTGTGATTGCTGTCAACGGCATCCTTCATGATCCTGCCGCAGTCGCCGTGCTGTTGCGGCCCGACGACTATTTGATCGGCGCCGACGGCGGAACGTTGCATTTGCTGGCAATGGGGCGGCAGCCGCATGTCATCGTTGGCGATCTCGATAGCCTGCCCGCCGACATTCTCGCCGATCTGACGGCGCAAGGTGTGCACATTGAACGGCATCACACCGACAAAGATCAGACCGATCTGGAGCTCGCCATCGAACGCGCCATCGCCGACGGCGCATCGGAGGTGATTCTGATCGGCGCATTGGGCGGGCGGCTGGATCAGACGCTGGCAAATCTGCTAATCCTGGCGCAGCGTGCATGGCCGGCGATGCTCCGGCTGGTGGAGGGCGAACAGGTCGCCGAGATTTTGCGCGGCCCTGGCTCGCTGACGCTGCATGGAGATGTCGGCGCTACAATCAGCCTGATCCCGTTAAGCGCCGCAGTCGCCGGCATCACCTATCGCGGGCTGCGCTATCCGCTGGAAAATGCGACGCTGGCTTTCGGCAGCACGCGCGGCGTCAGTAATGAGTTGAGCGAGACGACCGCAACCATCTCGATTGATGAAGGAATGGCGCTGATTATCAGCACACTGAGGGAAGGATAGAACGCGGATGATGCGGATTGAGCGGATTCAAGCGGATCAGAGAAAAATTCGCTCGAATCCGTTGAATCCACATTATCCGCGTTCCATTTCTACTTCGATATCTACTTCGATAGCGTGCTGCGACCGGCTTGTAGCGACGGTCAGACCGGCTGTGGAAAGAAGCGCCAGCGCAAGGCCGATTAATTGGCTGGTGCGAAACTCGCCAGTTACAACGCTGTTGGCAGCGAATGCATCGGCGATCATCAAGACCAGCCCGGTCGCCAGCCCGACATGGCCGACGGTGCGCAGCGGTTTTTGCGGATTGCTGAGCAGCCAGACAACTACGATAGCCAACAAGAAGCCTACCGCACGATAGAGCGCAGCCGGATGCTGCATTTCGCCAAAATAGGGGCGCGCCCACGGCATGTCGCTGGGCAACCCTAAAATGGCGCCAGTCAGATAATCGGAAATCGAGACGACGCTCGCCGCTGTCAGAAAACCGACCGAAAACGCGGCGGCGATACGAGACGGCCGAAGCGCGCGGCGCAACATGTAGGCGTAGGCAGCGATCACGGCGGCGATCAAGCCCGGCCACAACGCAAAACCACTTGGACGCAGGCTAAAAATCAAGGTCGGCTCCGCTGAATAGACATACCAGAACTGGAAGACGTTCCACAACCTTGCTACAATCAAACCCGCCAGCACCGCCAGCAGCCCGGTGTTCCACACATCGTCGGTGTGCAGGCCAAGACGCCGTCCAAAGCGGCCAGCAGTCTCCAGGCCAAGAAAGACGGCAAGCATCGCAAAAACTGGCCCGGTAGGCAGGGTGATAGGACCGAAAGGCAGCGCTTGATACATTGTCAGCAGACTCTAATCTTTTCTACGACCGAAGTCGTGTACACTGAGTGAGTGCTGTTTTCAAAACGATTGAAAGGACTCATTGATCGATGCGTATTCTTGTAACCGGCGGCGCCGGCTTTTTGGGCAGCCACCTGTGCGACCGCTTGCTGGCTGAGGGCCACGATGTGATTGCGATGGACAATTTGATCACCGGCTCCACTGACAACATCGCTCATCTGGCCGGCAACCGACGCTTCCAGTTTATTCACCACGATGTCACCAACTACATTTATCTGAAGGGCGACCTCGACGCCATTTTACACTTTGCCAGCCCAGCCAGTCCAATCGACTATCTGGAATTGCCGATTCAGACGCTCAAAGTTGGCAGCCTGGGCACGCACAACGCGTTGGGGCTGGCGTTGGCGAAGGGTGCGCGCTTTCTGCTTGCCAGCACCAGCGAAGTCTACGGCGACCCGATGGTGCATCCGCAGCAAGAGAGCTACTGGGGCAACGTCAACCCAATCGGGCCACGCGGCGTCTACGATGAAGCCAAACGCTTTGCCGAAGCGATGACGATGGCCTATCACCGCAGCCACGGCGTGGATACACGCATTGTGCGCATCTTCAACACCTATGGACCACGTATGCGTCTGCGCGATGGCCGCGTCGTACCCAACTTTGTCAGCCAGGCGCTGCGCCATGAACCACTGACCGTCTACGGCGAGGGCAGACAAACGCGCAGCTTCTGCTACGTCAGCGACCTGGTGGATGGCATCTATCGCCTACTGTTGAGCGATGAAACCGAGCCAGTCAATATCGGCAACCCGGCGGAATTGACAATCTACGATTTTGCTACGGTGATCAATGAGCTGACCGGCAACCCGGCTGGCATCCGCTTCGAGCCATTGCCAGTGGACGACCCCAAACAGCGCCAGCCCGACATCAGCAAAGCGCGGCGCATCCTCGGCTGGGAGCCAAAGGTCGACCTGCGCACGGGGATGACGCAGACGGTGGAATGGTTCCGAAATCAGTTGACGGTATAACCGACACGCAGCGCCAGGCGTTTATGCCAGTTCGCCGCATCGCTCCATGACAATGGCGACCGCAGCAAGCGCAGCGGTCTCGGCGCGCAGGATGCGTCTGCCCAAGCTGACCATCTGCCAGCCGTCGGCGGTGAGGCGTTGCACCTCATCCACCGCCAGCCCACCTTCAGGCCCGACCAGCAGCGCCAGCGGTTGACCGGCGGCAACTGCACCGGCGACGCCGGAAACTGCTGCTCCGAGCGACGGCGCATTATCGCCAGCTTCCTCCCAGGCCAGCAAGCCGTGGCTGTCGGCAGGCAGGTTCACTGCGTGTACTTCGATGGCATCCGCCAGAATGGGCGGTCGCGTGCGGCCACATTGTTCGGTCGCCTCGCGCACGATGGCAAGCCAGCGGAGGCGTTTACCTGCCAGCGTTGCAGGGTGCCGCACGACGCTGCGCCGAGAGACAACGGGCACAATGCGCGCCACGCCCAGCTCAGTCGCCTTTTGCAGCACCCACTCGAACTTATCCTGTTTAAGTGTCGCCATGTAGAGCGTCAGCTCGATGCGCGGGTCGGCGTTTGTAGGGCGCAGATCGAACACATGTGCAGCGGCGCGACGCGCGCCAACTTCGGTCAGCCGCGCCAGATATTCGCAGCCGTCGCCGTTCACCAGCACAATTGCATCGCCGGGTTTCAGCCGCAGCACTGCGCCAAGCTGATGCGCCAGCGCGTCGAGTCGCGGTTCTGCGCCAACGCCCAGGGGAGTCTCCACCCAAAAGCGATGGCGAGTGCGCCACACTTCAGCCGCCATGGATCAGCATTTCCTCAGCCTGCTTGCGCACGACCAACGCCACCCAGTCGCCCTCCTGCTTGCGGTCGATGGGCGTGCAGCCGTGACGCTGCGCTGCAGCAACGACCATCTCTGCACGTTCCTCAATGATGCCCGCCAGGATCAGCACGCCGCCCGGCTTGAGCGGCTCCGCCAGCGGCGGATAGCTGTACTCGCCGTCGAAGAGCTTGACCAGCACCTCCGCCAGGATATTGGCAACGACGACATCGAAGCGGGCGGCGGCGTTTTCGGGGACGCTGCCCTGCTCAACCACAATGCCGGGATGTACATGAAGAGGAATGTTGTTGCGCTCAGCGTTTTCTTGTGTCACTTCGACGGCAATCGGGTCGATGTCGGTGGCGAGGATGGCAGCCGCGCCGAGCTTGTACGCCACAATCGCCAGCACGCCGCTGCCGGTCCCAACATCGAGCACGGCGTCGCCAGGGTGGACATACTCTTCCAGCGCAGCGATGCACAGCCGCGTGCTCGGATGCAGCCCGGTGCCGAACGCCATGCCAGGGTCAAGCTCCACGACGATGTCCTCTGAGGCAACCTCGACCTGCTCCCAGCTTGGCTTGAGCAGCACACGCCGCCCCACGCGCAGCGGCTTGTAGAAGCGTTTCCAGGCGTTCGCCCAGTCTTCCTCGCGCAACTCGCGAAAGTGCGGCTCCGGGACGGGATAGATGCGCGAGAGGAACCAGAGACCTTCTTCGATCTGGCGGCGAATCTGTGCGCCGCGCTCGCCCGGTTTGATGTAGGTTTTGACGACGATGCGAAACTCACCGGCAATCGGCTCGCCGAAATCGTCGTAGCCGGTCGTCTCGATCACGGCGCCGCCGCCACTCGCCTCACCCGCCTCGCTGTCGGTATCGTAATCACCGCCATTGAAGCGATTGAACAACTCGCTGACCGCCTCGGCGGCCTCAGCGTCGCATTCGACGGAAATTTCGAGAATGGTTGACATAGATGGAGATCAAAAAATTAGAGATTGGAGATTGGAGATTGGAGACTGGAGATTGGAGACTGGAGATTTAAGAGATTGGAGACTGGGGCTAACGAAAACCAATCTCCAATCTCCAATTCTCAAGCTCCTCATCTCGTTTTTTAGTCTGAACCAAACAGCCGGTCGAAGAAGCCCTTTGACTCTTCGCGTGATGAAGCATCGCCGAAGGTGCGCGCAAGCTGGCGGAACAGCTCTTTTTGCTCGGCGGTCAGTTTGGTCGGCACATCAACGCGCACAGTGATAAGCATATCGCCGCGGCCATTGCGCTGGAGATGGGGCGCGCCCAGCCCACGCTTGCGGAACTGTGCGCCTGTCTGCGTGCCCGCCGGGATTTCGAGCATTTCTTCGCCGCCGTCGAGCGTGGGGATTTTGACGGTTGCGCCTAACGCCGCCTGCGCCACATTGATTGGCAATTCCAACAAAATATCGCTGCCGTCGCGCACGAAAAATTTGTGCGGCTCCACCGACACCACGACGTAGAGATTGCCCGGCGGCCCCCCAAGCTGCCCAGCTTCCCCCTCGCCCGCCAACCGGATGCGCGTCCCCTCATCGACGCCAGCGGGAATCTTGACGTTGATCTTGCGCGTGACGCGCACGTATTTACGCCCGCGGCATTTCTGGCAGGGGGATGGGATCACCTCACCGGTTCCGTTGCACGCAGGGCAGGGCGTCGCCGTGACGATTGTGCCAAAGAGCGGGCTTTGCTGCCGACGCTTGACTTCGCCGCTGCCGTTGCACGAAGCGCAGACGACCGGCGCCGTAGGCGGTTCGGCGCCGCTGCCGTGACAGCGATCGCAGACTTCCATACGCGGAATGTCGAGGTCGCGCTCTGTCCCAAAGACCGCCTCCTCGAAGGTCAGGCGGATATCGGCGCGCAGGTCTGCGCCGCGGCGCGGCTGCTTGCGGCTAGCTGCGCCGCCAGCGCGTCCGCCAAAGCTGCCAAACAGCTCCTCGAAGATGCTGCCGAGATCGCCAAAGCCGCTCATGTCGCTGTAATTCGCGCCAGCGCCGACGCCCTGCAGACCGGCATGACCGTAGCGATCGTAGATCGCACGTTTCTCGTCGTCGGAAAGCACTTGATACGCTTCGTTGATCTCCTTGAAGCGCACCTCGGCGTCGTTCGATTTATTGACGTCGGGGTGATATTGTTGCGCCAATTTGCGAAATGCGCGCTTGAGTTGATCTTTGCTGGCGTCGCGCGGCACGCCTAACACCTCGTAATAATCTTGCTTGTCCATACTATTCCCAGTTGATGATCCAGGCGCACAAACCAGCTAGAGCGACGGTTGCGCCGATCAATGCAACCCACTGCATCGGTTCAAACCCAACATGGCGGGCGCTGAAATAGAGAATCATCACCATGCCTATAGCCAGAATCACCCAGTTGGAGAGGACAGGACGCTCGAACCAAAATCGTTTCAGTGTATTCATACTTCTTGTCTTTCTCTATTTGTATCACTTGCGCGTATTTTGTTCCAAAGCGCCTCAAGCTGTAGATGCAGTTCATCCAGCCCGCCGCTGTTGTCGATGACGTGCGTTGCGCGCTTGATTTTCTCTGCCTGCGGCGATTGCGCCGCCATGCGGCTGCGCGCCTCCGCTTCGCTCATTCCGCGTTCCTGCATCAACCGGCGCAACTGTGTGGCTTCGTCGGCTGTGACGACCCACACCTCATCGCACAAACGCAGCAAGCGGCCTGACTCCAACAGCTTGATCGCCTCGATCACGACGACGGGCGCAGTGACTGTAGCCAGGATCGACTGCGCCAATTCAAACACCGCTGGATGAATCAGCGCCTCCAGCCGGGCGAGCTGCGTAGGGTCGGCAAAGACGATGGCGCCGAGTCTCTTACGATCGATGCTGCCATCCTCTGCAACGATCGAGGGGCCAAACGCCTCAATCACGGCGGCGTAGGCAGGTCCATCGACGGCGATTGCCTGATGCGCCAGTTGATCGGCGTCGATCACGGCGGCGCCGCGCTCCGCAAGCCAGGTTAGCACGGTGCTCTTGCCGGTGGCGATATTTCCAGTCAAACCGATCGTCGTTGGTCGAATCACAAGCGAATATTATAGCATACGCGTCATGAAATCATTGAAGTATGACAAAGCTTCGCAAACAGTTTATTCCGATTGACAAATGGTAAACCCTCACCTATAATCCGTCACGCTGACCGGGATCCAGCCAGTTTCATTCATCCTCTGGCAAACAGCGCTTTGGTCTGCCGTCGTGGATTCACAACAAAATGAAGTCATCTGATGGCTTTTTGCACTCAGCAACGACGCCCCGAGTCGGCTGTTTGAGATATAGTTGTGTGCTCGTTCGACCTGACAACTGAATTGTTTCAACAAAGTTCGTCATCACAAAAGGAGAACTGTAAATGCGCAGACATACTCTTGTTGTAGCTATGTTTCTGATCCTGGCGATGGTCGTTTCGGCGTGCGCGCCGGCGCCTCAACCAGCGGCGCCAGCAGCACAACCAGCAGCCGGTGATTCAGCGCCGGCGCAGGAAGCCGCCCCAGCTGCGCCAGCAGCGACCGGCAATTTGATCAAGATTGCAACCCAATCGCCGTTGAGCGGCCCGCAGTCCGTACTCGGCACCGCCATCAAGAACGGCGCCCAGCTTTCGCTGGAGCAGAACAGCGGCAAGCTGCAGGAAATGGGGTTCACGGTCGAACTGGCGCCTTATGATGACCAGGCGACGCCGGACACAGGCGTTGCCAATGCCTCGCAGATCGTTGCAGACCCGGCGGTGCTGTGCATGGTCGGGCACCTGAACAGCGGTGTGATGATTCCGAGCATGGAGGTCTATCACAACGCCGGGTTGGCCGCTGTATCGCCCGCCAACACCAATCCGACCGTCACGGAACGCGGCTACGCAGAAATCAACCGCATCGTCGGTCGCGATGACGTGCAGGGTGTGGTCGGTGAGACCTTCGCGCGCGAGGAAATGGGTGTAAAGAGCGTCTACATCGTACACGACAAGACTTCCTATGGTCAGGGCGTAGCCGAGTTCTTCCGTCAGTCAGCTGAAGCCAATGGCATGTCGGTATTGGGCTTCGAGGGCACTGAGGAGCAGGCAAACTTTGACAGCATCATCACACCGATCATCGCCGCCAACCCGGACCTGGTCTACTTTGGCGGCATCTACAGCCAGGCTGGCATCCTCTTCAAACAGGCGCGCGACAAGGGCGTGACCGCCCAATTCATGGGGCCAGATGGTCTCGACGCTTCCGAGCTGGCAAGCTTGGGCGGCGACGCTGTGGTAGGGATGTACTACAGCTCGGTCGCAGGCCCTGCCAATGTCTATCCGGCCACCGAGCAGTTCATCGCCGACTACGAAGCGCGCTTCGGCGAGCAGACGCAGCCGTTCGCAGCGCAGGCGTACGACGCGATGGGCATTTGCCTCCAGGGCATCGAGCGCGCCATTGAGGCGAATGGCGGTCAAATGCCATCGCGACAGCAAGTTGCCGCAGAAGTGCGCGCAACCGCCGGCTACCCCGGCATCACCGGCGAAGTGACCTTCAACGAAAAGGGCGACAAGACAGTTGCTACATACTTTGTGCTCCAGGTGGCTTCGGCGGATCCGGCGCTCTGGAATACAAACGAAGTGATCAAGTCGTTGGACATTCCGGCGCCCTGAGCGAGTCATCTAGACAAGTGACAGACGGTGCAGACGAGACCCCATATCAGGGACTGTCTGCACCGTCTCTTTTATCCGCCGCATTTGCAGCGAGCCAGACCTGTCTTTCTGCAAAGCAAGTGAAGGAGCCTCTATGCGCGTGCGTAGGCCGAATCGATTGATGGAAATCCTGCGGCCACTGGGTCAACTCCTCATTTTTATCCTCGGCGCCAGTGTGGCGATTTCCGCAATCACTATTTTGACTGCTGTGCTGATCCGTGGCACACGCACCGACATGGATTTGTTACAGATCACCCTGATTCTGTTGCCGCAGGTCTTGATCGATGGCATCGTGCTCGGGTTCATGTATGCGACGATTGCGCTCGGCTACACCATGGTCTACGGTGTGCTAGAATTTATCAACTTTGCCCACGGTGAGTTCTTTATGTTCGGCGCCTTTGCAGGGGTGGAGCTTCTGATCTGGATGCAGCGTCAGGGTTGGCTGCCCGCTGAGCAGAGCGCATACGCCTATTTATTCTTGGCGCTTGCAATTGTTTTCGGCATGATCATTTCGGGCACGATCTCGGTGACAACGGAGCGCGTCGCCTATCGCCCGTTGCGCGGGTCGCCTCGCCTGGTTCCACTCATTTCGGCGATCGGCGTCTCTTTCCTGCTTCAGGATGTGATGCGTTTTTATCAGAGCGCAGCCAACGGCGCCTTCTATCGAACATTCCCAACGTTTGGCGGTTTTTCACAGCGCATTACGCTCTTTACGCTCCCGCTGGATGGGCGTGAAATCACCATTGCAATTCAGATGACCTCGATCGTCATCATCCTGGCTGGCATTGTCATGCTTGTCGGGTTGAATTATCTTGTCAACGCCACCAAGCTTGGGCGCGCCATTCGTTCTGTTGCGCAAGATCGCAACACTGCTTACTTGATGGGTGTGGATGTAAATCGGATCATTGCGCTAACGTTCTTGATCGGCGGTGCGCTGGGCGGTGCGGCCGGCGTGCTCTGGTCGTTCCGTTTTACGCGCGCCGACCCATACATGGGTTTCCTGCCGGGCCTGAAAGCATTCACGGCGGCGGTGCTCGGCGGCATCGGCAGCATTGTCGGCGCCATGCTCGGCGGTATGGTGTTGGGGCTGCTGGAGTCGTTTGCGGCGGCGTATCTGACGATCTTTACGCGCGGCGCCTTTGGCGCGGAGTACAAGGACATTTTCGCCTTTGCGATTTTGATCCTCATCCTCATCTTCCGCCCATCGGGTTTGCTGGGCGGCAAGACCACGCAGAAGGCATAAGGAGAAGATCATGCGCGCATCCTCACAAGCACCACTTTCGCCATTGCAGCGTCTGTTGAAAGGGCCGTTGGGTCTGCTGATCGTGCTGGCGCTGGCGGTTGGCTCGTCTTATCTATTCGTGCAGAATCCGCGGGCGCTTCCAATCCGCCTGTTGTTGATCTTCACGCTGCTGCTGATCTATTACATGCCGCAAAAAGGCTGGATCAAGCTGCTTTTCGGCGGCGTCATGCTGCTGATCGTGATCCCATATCTGGGACTCTTCAATCCGTTTCTGATGGAACTGGGTTTTCAGATTGCAGCTTTTGCCACCCTGGCGATCGGTCTCAACATCGTCGTCGGTTTCGCCGGTTTGCTTGACCTCGGTTACGTCGCCTTTTTTGCTGTCGGCGCTTATCTGTGGGCGTTCTTTGGTTCGCAACAAATCTGGCACATCGACGAACCGCCAGGCACCTTCACCATCTATGCGACCTTTCCCTTCCCTGCCTGGTGGTTCTGGCCCTTCCTGATCTTCGGCATCATCGCTGCAGGCATCACGGGCATTTTATTGGGTTTTCCGGTGCTGCGGCTTCGCGGCGACTATCTCGCCATCGTCACTCTTGGCTTCGGCGAAGTCATCCGCGTGCTTGCCAACAACCTGGACAAACCGATCAATCTGACCAATGGTCCGCAGGGCATCACGCCGATCCAACGTCCGCCGATCCCGGCCTATTTTACGAGCCAGGAATTCACCGGACAGCTCTCGCAGTTAGCGGGCAGGCCCGTCAATCTGAACGACATTTACGGCTTCTTCTTCTATTTCATGGCTGTAGCGATTCTGATCGTGGCGATCTTTCTGGCGCGACGTCTGGACAACTCTAAGTTAGGGCGTGCGTGGACAGCGATTCGTGAGGATGATATCGCCGCCGTGGCGATGGGCGTGCCGTTGCGCCGCACCAAGCTGGCAGCCTTTGCGATCGGCGCCTCATTTTCGGGCGCAATGGGCGTGCTCTACGCTGCCAACCGCACCTTTGTCAGCCCGGAGACCTTCTCGCTGACAGCGTCGATCAGCATTTTGGTCATGGTGATTCTTGGCGGGCTGGGCAGCATTCCAGGCGTCGTGCTCGGCGCAGCCATCGTGACATTGCTCAATATCGACTTCTTACAAACGCTGTCGCTGCAACTCAGCAGTCTACGTCAGGGCGCCGGTACAATCCCATTGATCGGCGTCCCCTGGTCTTCGCTGCCGACGCAGCTCGATCCAGCACGCTATCAACGTCTCTTTTTCGGGCTACTGCTGGTCATCATGATGATCTTCCGGCCAGAAGGCATCATTCCCTCACAGCGCCAGCGGCTTGAACTGCACGAAGAATCGGTCGACGAGCCACCCGGCGCCGAAATCGAAGGCGAGATCGAACCCGAACACAAGCTGGAGAATTGACGCGTCCTGCTTCCGGCAAATCGAGCGCGCCGCCGGAAACTAAGGATGCATGACGCATAGAAGGAGAGATGCTATGGCGCCATTGCTAGAATTACGCAATCTCACCAAGCGCTTTGGCGGGTTAATTGCGGTGAACAATGTCAACCTTTCTGTTGATAAAGGCAGCATCACCAGCGTCATCGGCCCGAACGGCGCTGGCAAGACAACGATCTTCAATACGATCACCGGCATCTATAAGCCGGATGTCGGTCACGTCCTTTTCGACGGGCAGGACATCTCGGGCAAGCGCCCCGATCAGATCACAGCGATCGGCATGTGCCGCACGTTCCAAAACATCCGGCTCTTTCACAACATGACCGTTCTCGAAAACGTAATGGTCGGCGCACACACGCAGACCAAAAGCACGATCGTCGGCGCCATGCTGCGCACGCGCGCATTCAAGGAGGCGGAAGAGGAGGCGCGCCAGGAATCGATTCGTCTGCTGCGTTTTGTTGGCTTGCCTGCTGGTCTGGGCGACCAGATTGCCAAGAACCTGCCCTATGGACAGCAACGCCGCATTGAGATCGCGCGTGCACTGGCGTCCAAACCCAAGCTCATCTTGCTCGATGAGCCGACAGCGGGTATGAATCCGCAAGAGACCGACGCGGCGGTCCGCCTCTTCCGCAAACTGCGCGACGAGCTGGGCATTACGGTGGTGTTGATCGAGCATGACATGAAGGTGGTCATGGGCATCTCGGAATATATCACCGTCATTGATTACGGCCAAAAGATCGCCGAAGGCACGGCCGACGAAGTGCGCAGAAATCAGCGCGTAATCGAAGCCTATTTGGGGCGCAGCGCAGCTCTGGAAACGGCGGAAGGAGCAGACAATCGATGAGCACACCAGTCCTGGAACTCACCAATGTCAACACCTACTATGGCAAGATTCATGCGCTCAAAGGCGTCTCTCTGACTGTCGAACGCGGCGAGATCGTCACGTTGATCGGCAGCAACGGCGCTGGCAAGACGACAACGCTGCGCACCATCTCCGGATTGCTTCGACCAAAACAGGGCGACATCAAACTAAACGGCGTCTCCACAATTTCGGTCTCACCGCACAAGATCGTGGAAATGGGCGTTGGACACGTGCCGGAGGGTCGCGGAATTTTTCCGGCGCTCACCGTCTTCGAAAATCTAGAAATGGGTGCGTTTCTGCTGCGCAACCCGGCCGAGTTTGACCGCCGCATCGCGCTTGTCTTCTCGATCTTCCCGCGCCTGCAAGAACGCATGACGCAGCGCGGCGGCACGCTCTCCGGCGGCGAACAGCAGATGCTGGCGATCGGTCGTGCCCTGATGCAACAGCCCGACATCCTGCTGCTTGACGAGCCGTCGATGGGACTGGCGCCGCTGCTGGTCGAAGAAATTTTCAACATTATCCGCAAACTCAACAGTGAAGAAGGCACGACCATCCTGCTGGTTGAGCAGAACGCGCAAGCAGCGCTTCAGGTCGCCAACCGCGCCTATGTGCTTGAAACCGGGCGCATCACCATGAGCGGCAGCGCCGATGAGATGCTGCACAACCCGAAGGTGATTGAGGCGTATTTGGGGTTTTAAAGTGAATCTATTTTGAGACCAAGAGAATTTACTCTACAAAGCTATGAATTTCAAAGTAAACTCACTTTAGGCGGCGTCGAAGCAAAGGGAAGAAAAATGGGAGACGGGGAGAGTGAGAGATAGCAGCCGAATGAAACATCTCGGTTGATTCGGGGTTTTCAGGCCTCACCCTCCCACTCTCTTGAGCTTCACTGTGAAGACCTCTTGCACAGCGGAAATCATCGCTAACAATCGCTTCGATGCTCGATTTGGTTTCAGGAAAGCTTATTGAGGCACAGCCAGATCAGGCGCTTCTTGCTGCACTTTTTCGGCAAGCCAGCGCTGAACGAGCATTTGATAGGGAATCCCTCGTCGCTCAGCAACTTCCTCAATTGCAGCATAAAGATCGGCGCGCAGCCGCACATCCAGCAGTCGCGTGGCAAATCTTGTGAGACGCACCTGGAACGGCGTGTTCACATCCTCCAATTCATCTAGATACTCGGCAGTGTCGTGTGTATCCACCCAGGCCGCCAGTTCTTCGTCTGTGCTAAACTCAGGAATGGGTTTCATGTTAACAATCTCCCTCGGTCAACCTTTTCTACCGCTGCAAATAGCGACGTTTCTCAGTCGAGGTCATGTCGCGCGCAGTCACAATCCGTATTCGTTGACCGGTCTTGGGCGCAAACACAACGAGTAGAAAACGCCCTGCATCGGTCTGTCCAAACGCCAGATACTTGCCTTCCCCGACTCGCTTAATCCATGGTTTGTTGGCAACCACCTCTTCAGCCTCATATGGCTCAATGCCATAACTGGCAATGTGATCGATGTCATGATCGTCCCACCAGAATTCGTATTCAGGCATGGAAAACCTTGTAACAATGATAGCTTACAGCAATCCGCACTACTTGCCTCATCGCAAGTTCAGCAGGTCACATGCTACAATAACACGCGACGGCGTAAGCAGATACATTGCATTTCATCAAACTGCAATGACCTGAACCTTGAGACAATGGCGTCTCGCTCTCG
This sequence comes from uncultured Caldilinea sp., assembly GCA_937981885.1. Taxonomy (GTDB): domain Bacteria; phylum Chloroflexota; class Anaerolineae; order Caldilineales; family Caldilineaceae; genus Caldilinea. The sequence goes on along the minus strand of CALJMI010000049.1, from coordinate 20,110 downwards.
CTGAGACGCATGGCGCATATCTATAACTTACGAAAGGGACGAAGTGTGGAATATCGACAACTTGGCGCATCTGGTTTTAAGGCGCCTGTATTGTGTCTGGGCACCGGCACCTTTGGCGGGCGCGGGGAGTTCTTCGGCGCATGGGGCGCCACCGACGTGGCCGAAGCAACGCGCCTGGTCGACATCTGTCTGGAAGCCGGACTCACGATGTTTGACTCTGCCGATGTCTACTCCGCCGGCGCCGCCGAGGAGATTCTGGGACAGGCGATCCGCGGGCGTCGCGACCAGGTGATACTCTCGACCAAAGGCACGTTTCGCAGCGGCGCCGGCCCCAACGATGTCGGCTCGTCGCGCTATCACCTGATCCGGGCAGTCGAAGGCAGCCTGCGTCGGCTGGGCACGGACTATATCGACCTCTACCAATTGCACGGCTTCGACGCAATGACGCCGGTCGAGGAGGTGCTACAGACGCTCGACGATCTGGTGCGCGCCGGCAAAATTCGCTATATCGGCTGCTCCAACTTTTCGGGCTGGCATTTGATGAAATCGCTGGCCGTCTCCGAGAAATACGGTCTGGCGCGCTACGTGGCGCATCAAGCCTACTACTCGCTGATCGGGCGTGACTACGAGTGGGAACTGATGCCGCTGGCGCTCGACCAGCGCGTCGGCGCGGTGGTGTGGAGCCCGCTCGGCTGGGGACGGTTGACCGGCAAGTTTCGCCGCGGCGCGCCGCTCCCTGAAGTCACCCGTCTGCGCAGCAACGTGGCGAAGACGGGCGGGCCGCCGGTCGACGATGAGTATGTCTTCACTGTGGTCGATGCGCTGGACGCTATTGCACAGGAGACAGGCAAGAGCGTGCCGCAAATTGCGCTCAACTGGTTGCTGCAGCGCCCCACCGTAACGACGCTGATCATCGGCGCCCGCAACGAGACACAGCTGCTTGACAACCTGGGCGCGGTCGGCTGGTCGTTGACGCCGGAGCAGGTCGCCCGCCTCGACGCCGCCAGCGCAGTGACGCCGCCCTATCCCTACTGGCACCAACGCGGTTTCAAGGATCGCAACCCGCCGCCGGTGTAAGAGATTAAATGCAGCTCGGAATAGAACGCGGATGGCGCAGATTCGGTGGATTTGCGCCATCAAATCCGCAAGGATTCGCTTAATCTGCGTTATCCACGTTCTATTTTAAGGATGTGTTGGCGACGTCTGCTGTTCTGCGAACGCCTCGATCACGGCGCGGTTGATGCGCACATTCTCCAGATACGATCGGCGCAATGCTTCGTCAGAGATGCGCTCTGCCTGCGCCTGCACCAGATCATAGGCGCGCTTGAGCAACGCTGCGGCGGATTCCTGAGGCCCACACGCCCTAGCCGCCTGCGCCGCCACGAAGAGCGCACGTTGCGGATACTCGATCTGATGCACTTCACTCCGCTCGAAAATCGTCAGCAGCCGATCTGCCAGCGCACATGCTGATTCTGTGTCGCCGCGCGCAAGCTGCACATTGACCAGCGTCGCCAGGTCGGTCGTCATCGACGCCTCCACCTCCAGGCTGGTGTAAAGATACAGCGCAGCCTCGGCGAAATGTTGCGCCTGGTCAAGCTTGCCCGCCGCTTCCGCTGTCAGCGCCAGCTCGGTCAGACACTGTGCTTCAAATTCGCGATCCTCGTTAGCGTGCGTCCACTGTCGAACGTTGTTCAGCCGGCCCGATGCGGCAGTAAAGTCGCCACACTCGCGTTCGACCTGCGCCAGGTTGAAGTCCATGATAGCGGCGCCCGCTTCGTCACCCACGGCCGTGCTCAGGCGCGCCGCTATCGTGATACAGCGCCGCGCTTCGGTATAGTCGCCGACCGCCAGCGATAGCACGCCGAGCGCGTTCCACACAGCGTTTTCCCACCAGCGGTTGCCGACCTCACGTTGAATCTCTAACGCACGATGGAGCAGCGGCAACGCGGCGCCATAGTCGCCCATGCTGGTGTACGCCTGCGCGATGTTGAGCAGGCTGCTGCCTTCGCCCTCACGATCGCCGATGGCGCGGCGAATCGCTAACGCTCGCTGCCAGGCCGTCAGCGCCTCGGCGAAATTGCGCCGCAGAAACGCCACCCCGCCAAGTCGCGTCAGCGCGGTCGCCACCCCCGGCTGATTCTCTTCCTGCTCGTAGATTGCCAGCGCCTGCGTGAGCAGCGCGGCGGCAGCGTCATACTCCCCGCGCTGACGCAGGACGACGCCCAGCCCCAACAGCGCCTGCCCGCGCCCGCTGGCTTCGACAGGCTGGTCGGCAAGCAGCGTCAGCGCCTGGCGATAATGGCGCTCGGCTTCGTCGATGTCACCTTCGTGCAAAGCGATCTCGCCGATATGCGCCAGGGTGCGCGCCCGGTTGACTGCGTCTGCACGCGCGGTGTAGATGTCTAGCGCCTTCCAGAGATAGCGGCGTGCATGTTGGAAGTGGCTGGTCGCCTCGTGAAACGCCGCCCACAGCTCGGCGACGCGCGCCGGGTCGCTGTCAGGCAACGCTTCGAGCACGAGCAGCGTCGCTTCCTCCTGCATGCGCTGTCCCAGGATATGCAGCACCTCGGCTTTGCCCGCCAGCCATTCCCAGCGCGTCTCAAACGCCAGCGCTCGATCAAAGTAGGAGAGCGCGGTCTCGTTGGCAAAGGTGCGGCAGGCGCGCCAGGCCGCAGCGTCAAGATAATGCAGCGCACGCTGACGCACCGACAGATCGGGGGCGTCTGACTGTACACCCTCAGCGAGCAGGAAGTGATGCGCCAACCGCTCGACTGCGTACGGCGCGTGCTGTTCGATCACCTCAGCGACGGCAAGATGCAACATACGGCGCTGGCTTTCGAGCAAGGTCTGGTAGACAGCGTCCTGCGCAATGCTGTGCTTGAAGACATAGACCGGTTCGGCGAGGTGCTGCTCGCGATAAATAAAGTCGCGGCGTTCCAGTTCGGCGATCTGGCGTTGCAGCGTCGGAGCGGACGGTTGGCGCGGATGCGCCTCCGCCAGTATGCTCTGCTCGAACGCACGGCCAATCACCGTAGCGACCTTCAGCGTCAACCGTATATCCTCGGTGAGTTGATCCAGCCGTGAAAGCACCAGCCCTTGGACTGTGTCAGGAATGCCCAACGTGACGGCATCAAGACGGGCGTGGCTGCGCAGCCGCCAGCAATCCTCAACCCGTTCCAGGCTGTGCGCCTCGTGCAGCGCCTGAACCAGTAGCCGCGTTGCGCGCCACGCACCATCTTGAAACAGAAGCTGCCCCTGTTCGCGCAGCGCGTTGACCATCTCCTCAGCGAAAAAGGGGTTGCCTTGCGTGTGCGCATAGACCAGCTCCGCCACCAACGGCTCAGCCTGCGCGCCCAGGCGCTCCTCGACGAGCGCCGCCAGCGCGGATGGGTTCAGATCGGCGAGTTGAAGCACAAGCTGAACAGGCAGATCGTACAACTCATCGAAGAAGGCGCTTTCACGGCGGTTACGCGGGCGCTGCGTCAAACAAAGGAGCAGCGGCATATCGACCAGCGCCCGCGCCAACGCCAGCACGATCACCTGATCCGCCTCGTCGAGCCAGTGCATATCCTCGATCAGCAGAAAAATCGGTTGGCGTTGCGCAGCGTGACGAAACAGGTCGATGATGAGCGCAGCCAACGCTTCGCGGCGCAGGCGGGCGTCGAACGCCGCGGTCGTCGGATTGTCGGGAATCGGCAGATCAAAGAGGTCGCCAAGCAATGGCAGACGCACTTCCCACTGTGGCTCGATGGCGATCAACGAACCGCCCACCTGCGCAATCTGCGCATCAGTGGGCATGCTGTTCAGATCGTTCAGCCTGAGTAGGTGCGCCAGCGGGTCGCGCAGCGCGGCATAGGCGCGCTGTCCTGAACTCTGACAGGAGCCGTAGAGCAGCCAGAAGCCGCGCTGCACGGCGATGCGCGCTGACGCCGCCGCCAGATGGCTCTTGCCTGCGCCAGCGTCGCCCTCGATGCGCACCAGATGCCCGCGGCGGTCGGCTGTCTGTTCGATGGCGTCGCTAATCTTCGCCAGCTCGTCTTCGCGTCCCATCGGACGGGTCGGATAGATCGCTTCGAGTTGGAGCGCAGTCGGCGAACGCACGCCGCGCACGGCATAGACCGGCTGTGGGTCGCGCTTGCCCTTGAACCGGCGTTCTCCCAGTGCGTCCAGCACGTAGCGTTCCTGCACCAATGCGGCAATGCTGGCGCTGGCAAGAATCTGTCCAGGCGCGGCCTCCATCATCAGTCGCGCCGCCATGTTGGTCTCGTCGCCGAGCACACCATAAGTGCGCCGGGTGGCGCTGCCGTAGGCGCCGACGCGCATCATGCCGGCGCTGACGCCGATCTGCACCTGCGTGATGAAATCGAAGCGACTAGCGCGCAACTCGAGCGCAGCGGCGATAGCGCGCTCGGCATAGTCATCGTGGGCAAGCGGAGCGCCGAACGCGGCATAGAGATAGCTGCCCTTGTCGCCGGTGGTCAGCTGAATCAACGCGCCTTCATGGCGATTCAGCGCCTGCTGCACCCAACGAATGTAGGCGTCGAGATGCTGCGCCGCCGTTTCGTCGGTCTCGAAGGCGAGCCCAGAAAAGCGCAGAAAGAGCGCGGCTGCCGGGCGCAGTTCCGCCAGATATTGTTCGTCCCCTTCCTGTAGATTCGCCCATACCGCTGGCAGCAGCCACGGGCGCACCGCGCCGTCGGACAACTCGATCAAACCTAGCGGCTCATGGACGGCGAGTGCAGGGGTGGCAGCGTCGCCGAGGTGCGTCAACACACCCACCCGCTGCCCGTTTTCATCGGCTCGCCACACGCCGACGGCGCTGCGCAGCCCCAGCAACTCAATCGTCGGCGCATCGGCGACCATCTCCCCCGGCGCGGCGACATGCTCGGCGGCGGCCATGCGTTCGAGCGGCGCGCCTGTCAGCACGTCGATAATCTGGATCGCCGGATCGCCGACGAGCAGACGATGCACCGCACCGCTCGCCAGCGCGGTCTTAATCGTCAGGTGGGCGACGACGCCGGGCGCAACGGTGTAGGCGGCAAACGGTTCGATAGCGCGCTGCATCGCCTGCGCCGCCGCCAGCGCGCACGCCGCTGCTGCACGCAGATCGACCGCGCTGGCTTCGAACCAACAGGTGATAGCGTCGCCGGCGAAGCCGATAACGCTGCCGCCATGCCGATCGACCTGATCGATCAGCGCCTGATAGACTGCATTGAGCGTACGCGTCAGCAACTCAGCGCCGCGGCTGCGTCCCAGTTGACGGGCCAACGTTTCGGTCAGCGGGGTAAAGCCGGAGATGTCGACGAAGAGAACGGCGCCGATGGCTCGCTCAGGCAGGTGATCACCGGTCAGCAATGCACGGCGGCGATCGCTGGGCAGATAGGCAGTTGCCTGTTGCATGGCTGTATTATAACGCGCGCGGGGCGGAAGTGATGTGCGCAAATTTCAGCATCTGATGCTTACCACCCTACGGCTGGCTGTCGAGTCGTGTGCAGCTTGTCATAATCGATTTTGAAAGAAGAGAGTAGATTTCGTGTTATTGCCGTGCTGTAATCCCCGCATACGCCGCGGATATGGCCCTATCGTTTCCCTGAGAAGCCTCCACTTCCACGGCATCGATGTACGCAATGGAAGCAGACGCACCGACAAAACACAGCGCCATCGCTGCCTGTCCGACCGACGAAGGTCTACACGATCGGCTTCAGAATTTGCGCTAAATAACAGTGCGCTGGCGCAATTCGGCAATGCGGTCGGCGTCGTACCCCAACAGATCGCGCAGCACTTCGTCGGTGTGATAGCCGAGCGGTGGCGGTGCGCTGTGGATTTGCGCCGGCGTGCGCCCGAATTTGGCGACCGGACCAAGCAGCTTGATCGGCCCAACGGTCGGATGATCGATTTCTTGCACCATGCTGCGCGCCGCAGCCTGTGGATCGTTCAGCGCCGCAGCCACATCATTGATCGGGCCAGCCGGCACTCCGAGCGTGTTGAACAGATCTAGCCATATCGCAGTCGTCTGTGTGCGAAAGATCGCTTGCAGGATTGGAATTAGCGTTGTGCGATGTTCGACACGCGCGTGGTTGGTGGTGAAGCGAGCATCATCAGCCAATTCGGGATGACCCGCTGCAGCGCAGAACCTGCGAAACTGCGCGTCCGTGCCGATGCCGACGGCGATGCGTCCATCGGCGGTGGGAAAAGTCTCATAAGGCACGATGCTGGGGTGGGCGTTGCCGTAGCGCTGTGGCGTTTCGCCTGTCGCCAGATAGTTTTGCGCCACATTCGCCAGCCACGCAAGCTGTGCATCGAAGAGCGCCACGTCGATGGCCTGTCCCCTGCCGCTGCGTTCACGCTCATGCAGCGCAGCCAGGATCGCAGTCGCCGCAAACAGCCCGGCGGTGATGTCGGCAATCGCCACACCGACTTTGTATGGCTCGCCATCTTCCGGCCCGGTGATCGACATGACGCCGCCTTGCGCTTGGATGATGAAGTCGTAACCGGCGCGATCCTTGTAAGGGCCGGTCTGCCCATAGCCGGTAATCGAACAGTAGACCAGCTGCGGATTGATGGCGGCGAGCATGGCGTAGTCGACGCCCAATCTTTCCGAGCCGCCAACTTTGAAGTTCTCGACCACCACGTCGGAGAGCGCAGCCAGTTCATAGATGATCTGTCGTCCTTCGGACGCTTTGAGGTCGACCGTAATGCTTCGTTTGTTGCGGTTGGCGGCGAGAAAGTAGGCGCTTTGATCGCCCACCCACGGCGGCCCCCACGCACGCGTGCCGTCCCCACCGCCCGGCGCTTCGACCTTGATCACGTCGGCGCCGTAGTCTGCCAGCACCATCGTACAGTAAGGCCCGGCAAGCACACGTGAAAGGTCGAGAACACGAATGTTGGCAAGGAGAGAAGCGGACATTTTACGCTTTATGTCGATGAATCAGAATCTCCGTCCACTCTCCGCCATCAGCAGCGCCAGCAGCGCCGTGCGCGGGACGATGCTGTCCAGCTCAATGTACTCGTCAGGGCTATGATCGAGACCGCCGATTGGCCCCAGCCCGTCGAGCACGGGCACGCCTTCGGCGGCGACAAAGCTGGCGTCGGACGCGCCGCCGGTGCTGGCGCCTTTGACGCTGAAGCCGAGATCGGCGGCGATGCGCTGTGCAGCGGCTTCAAGCGCGGCGACAGCGGGCGTGTGCTCCATCGCCGGCATGACGCCGTCGAGTTTGACATCGAGCGTGGCAGTCACGCCATCGAGCACAGGTTGAGCAAGTTGGGCGCGTATGGCGTCGAGCAAGTCGGGGATGTCGGCGTCGCGCCAGGCGCGCAGGTCGAGTTCGGCGTGCGCCTCAGCGGCGACGACATTGGGCTGCACGCCGCCTTCGATACGCCCAATGTTGACCGTGACGCCGGGACGGAAGCCGTTGAGCTTGTCGATCTCTAGCAGATGGCGCATCAAGGCAAGGATGGCGCTGCGCCCTTTTTCCGGCTCGACGCCGGCATGTGCAGCTTTGCCCTGCACGTACACTGTACACCACACCGCAGTCTTGCGTGCAGTCACGATGTCGCCGTTGGCGCGCGCCGCCTCCAGCGTGAAGGCGACATCGGATTCGCGCGCAGTCTGGCGGATCAGCGGAAGCGAGCCGCGGTCGTGGATTTCCTCGTCGCTGACGATTAGAAAGTGGATGGCGCCATATTGACGAAAGCCGACTGCGTCGAGCGCACGGATGGCGTAGAGTCCGGCCAGCAACCCGCCCTTCATGTCGCAGACGCCGGGACCGTGAATGATGGCGCCGTCGATGCGCATCGGGCGCGCTGCGGCTGTGCCGACAGGAAAGACCGTGTCGGCATGACCGAGCAGCAGGATGCGCTTACCGCCGTCACCCTGGCGCCGCCCAAGCAGATTGTCACCCAGCCTGGATTGCGTAAATCGCTCCATGTCGAAGCCAAGCGCGTCAAGCTGCGCCTGCATCCAATCCTGCACGGCGTCAACGCCCGGCTTGTGCAGCGTTCCGGAATCGAGCGCAGTCAGTGTGCGCAGGTCAGCGAGATAGTCGTCAAGATGGTCGTGTAGGTAAGCCAGGATTTGCGCTTGCATAGTGTGTAGCATTTCGTTGGGTGCTTTGCGTCTTTGCGCCGCTGCGTCAAAATCGGCAGTTTCGCAGAAATCTCTCAGCGGCGCCCGTGACATTGCTTGAACTTCTTGCCGCTGCCGCACGGACAGGGATCGTTGCGACCGGCTGTGGCGAAGGCTTCGGTGAGCCGGCGGTCGCGTTCCTGATAGTGGCGCATAATCTCCGCCGGTGCGCGCTGCTGGCGCAACAGACCTGCCATGATGCGCATCGGTTCATCGACGTGGTGAAAGAAGCGCTTGAAGCCGGCGCAGAGATAGTTCAGCCCCGGCTCGCCGTCGGGCGTGGTGAGGAAGCGATCCTTTGGACAGCCGCCGTGACAGACGAAGCGCACGTCGCATTTACGGCAGTACTGCGGCAATGCGTCGAATTTATCGTTGCCAAACTTCTGCTGCTGCGGCGACGCCACCAGCTCGATCATCGGCGTCTCTAGAATGTTGCCAAGTTTATACGCCGGCTCCACAAAATGATCGCACGAATAGAGATCGCCATTGTGCTCGATCGCCAGCGCCAGCCCGCACGTCTTGGAATGCACGCACAGCCCCGACGGCTCGCCCACCCAATTCGCCAGCGCCACGTCGAACATCTGCACGTAGACTGAACCTACATCGCGACGCACCCACTCCTCAAAAACACCGATCAGAAAGTCGCCGTACTGTTCGGGGCGCAGCGAGCGGTCGGTGACCCACTCTCCTTCCTGCGTGTAGAGCGGGCGGTCGCGCCACGACGACCACGGCGCCGCACTCACCTGCCCCGGCGCGACGATCTGCACCTCGCCCTCGACCTGGTTGAGCGCACTGGCTGGCACGCGCTCGATAATCGGGATGAACTGGATGAAACGCGAACGGCATTCATCGCGCAAGAAGCGGTAGACCTCGACCGGGTGGTCGGCGTTGGCGCGGTGCAGCGTCGTCAGCGTGTTGTATTCAACGCCGTGCGCCTGCAAGCAGTGCAGCCCGCGCATCACCTTGTCGAAGGTTGGCTGCCCGCCTTTGTCCACACGATACGCGTCGTGCATCGCCTGTGGCCCATCGATGCTGATGCCGACGAGAAAGTCATGGCGCTTAAAGAAGGCTGCCCAATCGTCATCGATCAGCGTACCGTTGGTCTGGATCGTGTACTCGACCTGCATTCCAGGCCGGCGATACTTTTCGACCAGCTCGATGGAACGCTCGAAGAAGGGCAACCCCATCAGCGTCGGCTCGCCGCCCTGCCACGCCACCTGCACAACCGGCGCCGTGTGCGCCTCAATCAACTGGCGAATGTACGCTTCCAGCAACTCGTCCGCCATGCGAAAGCGGCTGCCAGGATAGAGCATTTCTTTAGAGAGAAAGAAGCAGTAGGCGCAGTCCAGATTGCAGGCAGCGCCGGTCGGCTTGGCGAGTACGTGAAAGGCGGATGGGCGATGAATGGTGGTCAAGACGCTTTCGTTTCTGGTGAAAGTTGGAACGACCCGGTTCGTCCCTTTGCCTGCTTTTTGTCGAATTCCTCGGTCTGACATAAAAGAAACCCACTCCGTTAGCCGCTCGAAAGCACTACCAGTAGTGGGTCAACGAAAAGAAGCTACAATCTGTGGCGATGTCGTGACTTGAACACGAGACCTAGGGATTATGAAGCCCTCGCTCTAACCGACTGAGCTACATCGCCGGATTTAGAAGCCGCCAGCAATATGCTGACGGCTTGAGGTAGCGGGGGTAGGAATCGAACCTACGACCTTCGGGTTATGAGCCCGACGAGCTACCGCTGCTCCACCCCGCGTCAGGTACGGTGATACTATACCATAGACGGCCCAGTGGGTCAAAAAATGACAGCGGCTGTGGCGCTACTGCACGGCTGGAGCAAAGTAGGTCACCGCTTCCGGCATGACACGACCGGAATAAAGTGACTGTCGCGCCGGAGGCAACACCCTCTCCTACATGAGATAACCTACCTGCACGCCAGCCAGATCGTTGCGACCTGGCGCGGGGCAAGCTCGATTGTGACGGCGCGGTCCGTTACGGGCAGCATCCCAATAGATTGTTCGAGTAGATCACAGCGCTGTGCAGCCGTGATCGTCACCAGGCCAGAGCCGACCGTCGCTGTCTGCGCGCTGTCGCTGGCGTTGAGTAGCCGCACGATCACGCCATCGCTGGCCGGTTTGACGCGCAGCGTGAGCACCGGCGGCTGCGGCAACGTTAGCAGCGAGCCGCTTGCAGGCCAGGGCGTACACGGCGTCGGCTCGCTGAGATGTTGGAGAAGCAGCACGTCGTTAGCCGCGTCGATGCCAAAGCGATGCGCCCGCGCCTCATCGAACGCGCCAGCGTAGGGCTGGACTCGATAGCGCGTCGTGACCAAACCCGGCTGATGAGCGCGGAAGTTGGTCTCCCAGTACGTATTGGTCACCCAACCGAGCAGCATGGCGCGTTTGAGCGCAAAGTCAGCCTGATTGTGGCCGAAGTGAAAATCGCCAAGCTGCACCATCGGATTGTCCGGCGTAGCAATCATCACACCCAGATCGCCGTTGTTGAAATCAACCCAATGTTGCACCGTGAAGTAGTCGTAGCAGACGCCGGGGAGCTGATCCTTGCCCGCCACGATGGCCTGCCCACCGAGATCGAGGCGCACAGTAGCGTCTGGTGCATTGAAGGGATAGAGCAAGTAGGTGGACTCCGGATGCACGGTCGTGCTCATATGCCACTGTGCGCGAAACTCCACCCATGTGGCGTAGTGGGGTAAGAATGCGCTTTGTACGAGAACACCTTCAATGCCCGGCGCCTCCAACACCTGCATGATCTCGATACCGTGCGGCAGCTTGAAGACGTTGTGTGCAAGCAATCGCGTCGGCGTCTGACGCCGCGCGCGCCAACCCGGCTTCCAGCCGCGCGCGCGTTCGACAGCGTCGGAGTCCCACTTCATCTGAAAGAGGCGATGGCGCGGCCATGGGTAATCCTGATCGGCGACTTCTTCGTGTACGAAGGTGTTGAGCCGATAGCCAGCCGCAGCGTCGACCCACTCATGCCCGATGCGCTTGTCGCGCCAGCTGGCAACCCCGCCAGTTTCGATGTCGAACGTCAGCCGATAGTAGGCGTTCTCAACAACCGCGTCTTCAGCCATATTGTCGGCATAGGTGTAGGTGTGCAGGCGATTGCGCGCAACGACGACGTAACCAAACGCAGGCACGGTGGTCGGCGGCAATAGCTTGTGCTCCGCCTGTAGATCGATGACGGCATTGGCGGCTTGCAGACGTCGCACATGTGGCTCGCGATCCTGGAAATGGCGTCCGGCTGTGGAGTCATCCGCTGTGCCGCGTGGGGCCAGCACCCAGTTCGCCACATCGCCGCTGAAGGTGTGCTCCCAAGGCAGCGGGTTGACAAGCAGCAGATCGTCCGCCGATCCCCGCTCAACCTGACGCGCCAGCGCTGCCAGCGCGTCGCGCTGCAAGAGCAGGCTCAGGCTACGCGCCTGGTAGGCATAGTGCGCCTTGTGGTTCCATTGCGCGGCTGTGTCGTCACTGTCCGGACGCGACACGGCGATGTCGGCGCCCCACGTGTGCTCATCCCAGAAGATCAGACTCTCCCACGCCTTCCGCCAGTGGAGCTGCCTCGACCGCTCCAACCAAAGGTCAGCATCCGTTCCTCGCAACTCGCCTCTCAATCCTGCAATCGCAATTGCGTCAGCGATGCGCAGTCGCAAACGGCTTTGTCGATTGATCGTTTGCTCGCGGGCGCTGCTGCCGCAGCCAAAATTCCAGAAGTCGGTCCAGTCGCCGCGGTGTGTGGGCAGACGGTCGGCATGTTGCTTGATGGCAGTCCACCATTGGCGCGGGATGGCAAGCTGGATATGCGGCGCTTTGCCTGCGGCGTTCCAGTTGTCGATCCAGTCAACGAAGCCCTCGAACGCAGAGCCGTTGTCACCGAAGGGATGGTAGCTCTGCACCATCACCACCGGCAGCGGATAGTCGATGACATTCAATCGCTCAGCCACACGCGGCCACCACACTGTCTCGAACTCTTCGATGCTGCGTCCGATGCCAAAGCGCCAGCCCTGATCGTAAGGCCAGCCGCTGTACGCCAGGATTGAGCGCCCGCTGGGGCCTTGCCAGAAAAATGGATTGGGGCGGTCGAGCGGCGCGCCGCCAAAGTGCGTGTTGATCGCCATCGTAAAGCCCTCGATGCCGGCGTCGAGCAGCAGATCGACAAGGGGCCAGTTTTCGCCGTTGACATCACAGTTCATAGCAGAAGTGATCGTAAAACCATAGTCGCGGCGCAGGCGCCCCAGCAGTTGCAGGCTTTCGATCAACTCGTCGGTGTCGAGCAGCGGCGTGAGGTTGGCGAACATCCCAGTGACTTCGATGCGCCCGGCGCGTTCCATCGCCTGGAAGCGCTCGATTTCGGCGGTGGAGGCATGTTTCAGCCAGCGATCAAGCACATAGGTGTTCTCGACCGTCCAGCGGAATGCGCCGTCGCTTGTCTGATCAGCGTAGCGCTCTGCCAGCACCAGCGCCTGGCTGAGAAAACGCTCGTGCAGGTCGAGGACAATCGGCTGATCATGCGTGTAGCCGATGTCGGTGTGGCTATGGTGAATCAAGTAGAGCGTGTCGATGTGCGCCATACAGATGCCTTTCAATGGTGCGCTGTGGTTGGAATAAGAAATTGTCGATCAGAAGCAGCGATCAGCAGCAGGCCGTCGCTTACCATTATTATGATTGGTCTGCCGGGGATGAGGTGAAATTTGCAGACGATGGTGAATCTAAAGCTGGTGGACATACTTCTTGCGTGCAACCATACAATGCGCCTGCGTGCAACAGCCTTTGATGTGCGTCAACCTGCGTCAGATACCGTTGTCGACTGATAGGGTCAGAAATCTGTCTGGCGCTTTGTTGCAAACGTGCAACTGCACGCGCCAGAATCGGCTGAGTGCGCGGATCGTTCGTCGCCTGCATCACCTGAAAGATTGTCCAGTAAACACGCAGCGGCTCTTCCACGCCTTTCAGCTCGGTGCGGAGGAGATGCTCCGCGACCGGTTCGACCCAATCGGTCGCCGCCTGAATATCGTTGCGTGCGAGGGCAACGCGCGCCAGCCCGGCGCGCGATTCGAAACCCAGGATCGTCAACCCGCTTTGCTCGCGCAACTGCAATGCTTCCCGATAGGCGTATTCTGCTTTGTCAGCGCGACCCAACGCCAACAACGCGTGCCCCAGAAAATCATAGCCATACGCTGCCATTGACGGCATTTCTATACCGTTGGCAAGTTCAATCGCCCTGTTTGCACAAAGAAGCGCCTGGGAGTGGTCGCCTAGATGATGGTAATGCAGGCTGAGATTGGCAAGCAACGTGCAGCGCGCCTGCGGGTCAGAAACCTCGCGTTCGATAGTCTGTGCATGTAATGTCGCATCGAGCGCACCGTTATAATCGCCCATTTGGTCGCAAGAAATACCGATGTTAATCCAGATTTCCAGCATAACGAAACGATCCCCGATCGATTCGGCGATTTTCAGCGCCTCACGGTAGCGCGTCTGCGCCTCGATGTACTGTCCAAGCGCGTCATAATGGATGCCCAACAAATAGAACGTGTTCGCCACCATTCGCAAGTTGTACTGCGCCTGATGGATCGTCAACGCTTCTTTCAACAGCGTGAGCGCCTGCTCGTGTTCGCTTACTTCGCCGTAGTAGATGCTCAGGTTGCCGAGAATGATGGCTGCCATTGTCAGGTCATCGTCCTCGCGCGTGAGCATCAACGCCTCCTCCAGAAGCTGTCGCGCTTGCGCTCCTTCTCCGCGGCGCTGATGCAGCGCCGCCAGTCCGTTAAGTGCATAGGCGCGGCGTCTGGCGTCTTCAATATGATCGGCAAGTTGGAGTGCATCATTCAACGGCTGTTCTGCATCGGTTGTGCGCCCCAAATGATAGAGAGACCAACCCAACTCGATCAACGCGTCCGCTCTTACACCGGGATCGTTCGTCAGCTCCAGAGCATCCTGCAATACAGCTTCGACGACTTCCCTTCGCCCCAGACGCGCCAACAGCCGACTCCAGGCAATCGAAAGCTGTGCAAGCGCCTGGGCGAGAATTTTAGATGCATCGCCGTTCCATTGTGATGACGCCATCGCGGGAACCTCGCTGTTTCGCTCCGGCGGTTCTACAACGCGCAGTTTCCGCGTCCCATCATCGTCTCTGGCAAAAAGAGTGCGTTTTGATGCAGTCGCCGCCTCGAAACGCGCCTTGCGCAGTCGATGCACAGCCTCGCTTAGGAGACGCTCGCCTTCATTGTACAGCCCGCGCAAGAGGTGAAAACGTGCAAAGGCAAAAGACGCCCCTGCAAGCAAGCCCCATTGATTGTCTTCGACTGCATTCCGCCAGACTGCCAGCAGATCTTCCATTTCGAGCGCAAGCAGTTGTTGGGTGGCATAGGAATCCTTGCCATCCAGGGCGCGTTCCATCTCCGCCAGTTTTTGTAGAAAGCTAAGGGTGTACCGTTTGCGTATCGAAGTCTGCGCAGGAGAGGCAGCCAACCGCTCTGCCGCAAAGCGATGGATGCGGTCATGCAGCCGAAAACGTCTCTGGTCATCCGGCTGCACCAACGAACGCTCCGCCAGTTGCCAGAGAAGCCGTGCAGCCTCCTCTTTATTATGGATGTCAAGCACTGCGGCCGCCATCTCTGCGGTGAACGCCGCACGAAAGATGGCCACTCCTGCCAACGTCTGCTGAAGCTCCGGCTCTAGCAGACGCCATGCAGTCTGGAACAGCGCACGCAGCCCGCGGTGACGCGGAGGCAAATCGACCATCGTCTGTTCATCTGGCTCATCAGCGCGCTGCAACAAGTGCGCCAGCTCTTCAGTGGACCAGGAAGCCGCCTGCAGGCGGTCGATGCGCGGCAGGCACGCCACTGCCAGTTCAATGCCCAAAGGCAGCCCTCCCACCGCCTTGCAGATTTGCGACACTGCGGTTCGATGCGCATCGTCCAGAACGCCAATCACGCCGCGACGCCGGGCCAGCGCATCAAACAGGACAAGACTATCCGCCATTGCGGTCTGCTCACCGACGCGAGAAGTGACATCCAATCCTGCCAGCCGCACTACATATTCCTGTCGCAAGTGCAGCGGTCGATGCGCCGTGACCAACAACGCACATGCCGGCGCATGCTCGAACAGCGTCAGCAAAAAGCGCGTTGCTCCTTCGTGTTGCTCAAAACCATCCAACAGCAAGAGTACACTGCGCTTCCGCAAAAACGCCAACACACTCTGTTCATATGTCTCTTTGTCGTTGAGAGGAATAGCACAAGCCAGGGCGATGTGCTGCGCCACGCGAGCAGCAGCGTTCATCGGCTGAAAATGCTGCACATCTGACTGCTCTTCCGGATTCAGCGCAACATAGAAAGCGCCGTCAGAGAAGCAGAGCGAGGTGCGGCGCGCAGCGCGCAGCGCCAGCCGTGTCTTGCCGACTCCACCCTCACCGGCAACGGTGATCAGTCGCGTCGTGGGCGACGCCAGACGATCGATCAATTCCGTAAGCTCTTCTTCCCGACCGACAAGGGGCAGGTCGTCGAGCCAGTGTGCGCCGGTCGGCGTCAACTGCATCGAGGTGTGTCTCTTGTCTGTATCTGGAGCCACATTTTTGTTGTGCAGAATCTGTTCGTACAACATCGCCGTCTCGGGCTGCGGAGGGGCGTCGAACTCACGTTGCAGAATCTGCTGACATAGACGAAATTGTCGCAGCGCGGCGCTGCGTTGACCCTGGCGCGCAAGAGCAAGCATCAGGTGGCGGTGACTTTCCTCGCGCCAGGGTTCCAGCTGCAATGCCTGCCGCGCATAGCGTTGCGCTTCCACCCATTCATGGCGCAACAAATGATAAGCGGTCAACGCATTGAGCGCCTGAATCGCGGCCCGATGATAAATCTCGCGCTGGATAGCAGCCCATTCCAGAAACAGATCACTTTCTTGGGTGAAACCCGCCAAAAATTCCCCTCGATATAGCTCCGCAACCTGTTTTAATTTTTCAACACAAAGGGGACATCCTTCTATATATCGGTGTGCGTGCGCCTCTACTTCTGCATTGAGCGACGCCAACGCCAATGCATCCACCCACACGTCTCGCGGTGGATGAAAGGTCACCGTCTGATTGTCCGTTTCGAGAGCGTCACTCAATCTACCGACGCCGCGACGCATCCGGCTGAGGGCTACGCGCAGATTACGCAACGCGCCAGCCTGTGACTGATCGGGCCAGAAAAGCGCAGCCAACCGTTCGCGGCGAAGCGTTTCGCCTGCGTGCATGAAGAGATAGGCGCAAAGCGCGCGCGCACTATCCGCCTCGAATTCATCTATGTTTTCGCCATTGACCGTCAACTGAAAGCGTCCCAACAAATGCAACCGCCAATGCATAAGTAACCTACAAAGAATTTAGTTTCCCCTTAATCCCTGTAACGCTTTCGTAACGCGTCTCAACTATTTTTTATCAGCACGGCGCAGCAAAATTACAGTTTTGTTAGCTGTTGCTTGATTCGCAATTCCAGGCGCACCTTTTCAGTGTAAGGAGGTTATTGTGCAACCAGTCACTTCATTGCTGCGTCGTATGCAGCCGCTCACCGCATCGCCAATCGTACAACATGCGCGGAAATGTTTGGCGCCGCTCCTGGCGCTATGTTTGCTGATTGTGACAGTGCAATCGGCGCATGCCGTCACCTTGTCCAACGCACATCTGTCGTCGGAAAGTCTTAACGCTGCCCATACGCCGCTTTCCCCTGCTTCCAAGTGCAACGGCGGCGCGTTCACCCTGTTCACCTCTGCCAATCCTGGCAACACCCTGGAGGTAAGACTGGAAGAGATGGGGGTTGTCCAACCCACCAACGGCGGCGTCTGCGGCCTTCAGGGCAAACTGCGTGTTGTTCTGCCAGGCAACAACATTGTCGTCAATGTGCGCGGCGACGTCGACGGCTGGGATCAGTTTATCAGCACTTCGGTCGATCCGATCACTCTCAACGTGGCCGGTTTGACCTTTCGTTCCACTGCCGCCCGCGTCTATCCTGATAAGGTGACCCTCGGCGACGCCACGTTGACCGCCCCTGTAGAACTGGGCGGCGGCACAGTTCCCGTCCAGATTACTCCCAAGATCGACCGCAACGGTCTGCGCCTCTCCGACGAGCTGGTCTCGGCCGGCGTGCGCAACGCCTTCAATCTGCCCGCCTTCAAAGTGCCCAGCGGGTTGAGTCTGCTCGGTCTCTATGGTGACCTTGTCTCTGAAGCGAACGGCTTCAAGTTTACAGTCGAAGGCAAACTTTGGCTACCCTACATGAAGCTCGAAGGCGCACCATCCAACCAGATCACCGGGAAAGACCTCTCCGGTGCTGTAGCAATTTCCGCAAGATTTTCCATCTTCGTCAATGCTGCTGGCGCGATGGTGATTCAGGTTTTGCCTGCCGACACTGGCGAACGCGTCCCGATTCCTGTCAGCCATATCCTGGGCGCCGATGCGCCGGACGCAGTGGACGGCTGCTTCTTCGGACCCGCCTGTCTCAGTGAAGTGGGGCTGAGCCTGCGCTATTTTCCTGGCATCAATCTCGACCAGGGCTACGCGGGCGGCACAATCTGGCTGACCGGCGTGCGCGGCAGCATCACGGTTACCACGCACGACACTGCCATCAACATCGGCGTCACTATCGAGACCAGCACCCTTTCGCTCCCTCTGCTCGGTTCAGCGATTCGCGTCGACGGCGACGCGCGCATGCAGTTTGCGCCGGAGCTGGGGCTAGGGCTGCGCGCTGCGTTGAAGTTTTTCATCATGGAAGCGGCGAACGCCGAAATCAGCTACTCTGCTTCGCAGGGCTTTCGCGCTTATGTAGGCGGAATCGGCGGCATTGCGGGCGTTCCGATTCGCTTTGAAGGTGAAGTGCGCGTCTGGGGCTCCGGCCAGACCTACTACGCCTACAGCAGCGGTCCCGTTTATGTCACCGGCTCCGGCCGCGCTGGCTGGTACATCAAAAAGGGCGAAATCTACGAATCCTGTAGCTGGCTGCCCTGTGGGGTGCGCATGTGCACTGGCTGGATCTGGTTCTTCGGTTGGCGCCAGGTCTCCTATCCCTGCGGCGTCAACTGGTGCTATAGCTGTCTGAGCATTCCTCCCAATGAACTCTGGCTGGGCGGCGGACAGGCCGATATTGGCCGCTTCAAGAACAATCTCTGGGGAATTAAGGGCGCCGTCCATTTCCTGGCCTACTCCACCGGCGTCTTCCTCGACCTGACCAACGGCCGCGTGACGCTCGGCAACGTCAACGGCTATGTGCTCGACGCGCCCAGCGTATTGCAGGCTATGGCCGTACAGGCCGCCAGCGCCGGCGACGCCGTGGTGATGGCCTCCGGCGTACAGATTGCCGCCACACAGGTCAATGCCAACACGCTGGTGCTCAAGACGCCGGTGGGGGTGATCAATCGCTCCCCGGCCGAACTCTCGGCGATGCGCAACGCTGCGCTCGATCAGGGCGGCGTGCAGGCCGCGGCTGCCCTTGACGCCATCACCACCACGCAGGTGATCACGCAGACCGACACCATTTTCAGCATCAGCATGACCGAACCGCTGACGCCGAGCCTCTTTACGCCCAACGGAACGGAGATCACGCTCGCCAATTTCGGTTCATCGCCCGAAGGACTGACGATCGATTACAGCGAACGCTACACCTTCACCGCCGCTGCCGGCGAAACGGACGCGCGCATACGCTTTGCATCGGCGGTGCTCACGCCTGTCACAGTCACACTGAAGGTGGATGGCGTCAACGCCGGGACAAATCTAGTCTATGCGTCGCCCTATGTCATGGTGACGCCCGGCACGCGCACAGTGACAATTGAACCGACCAACCCCACCGGTCTGCCTGCTGTGTCAGCCTCGGTCAACGCTGTCACCGGCACAGATTCGACCGTGTTGCTGCATTATAACAGCGCCAACCAGTTGAGCGCCACCGTCTTCAGCGACAGTCGCGTCCCGCCCAGCGGGCATGGCAAGGGCCTGGTGCGCTTCATTAACGTGCTAGGAAACCGCAACGATCCGCTACGCCTCTTTGTCAACAGCCAGTTGATCGGCCAGGCGACGCCCGGCCAGGCCACTGCCTACGTCGAGCTGCCCGCCGGCGTCTACAACGCCGAAGTGCGAGACGCCGGCAACACGGTCGTGCTCACCGGCACGTTGACGCTGGTGCAGGGCGACCATCGCGCCCTAGTCGCCAGCAGCCAGGTGGCGAAGGATGAGAGCAACAACGACGTCGCCATCGCCAATCTTAACGAGCTGGTGGAAGTGGCGCACACGGCGCTGACCTTCAAGGAGTTCATCGTCGATCAGGCGCCGGTGGGGACCTGGCAGGTGAAGCTGCTGGGCGACACATCGATCCCGACCTGGCGCGTGGCTGTGCTCAACGCCGCAAACCCGCCGGTAATCAGCAACTTCGTGGCGCAACCGCGCACCGGCGCCCCCCATACGGTCGACGTCTCGCTGCGCCTGCAGTCAGACTACGCGCCGACGAAAGTTACCTTTTTCGTGGCGCAGGCGCCGATCACGGTGACCGCTGTGATGACCGACAACGATGGCATCGCCGTTCCACAGACAATTCCACAGTTCCATGGCGAGGAAGTAGAGAGCATCGAGATCAGCGACCTGAACCGGCTCAACGGCAGCCAGCCGATCGTCCATGCGCTCGACCTCTCTTTCCTCAGCAGCGGCGAGTATTACATCTGGGCGCAGGTGGAAGATGGCGTCAGCCCATCGGTCAATCAATACGCAGCGTCGCCGGCGCTGGTGATGGCCGCCGGCAGCCGCGAGGTGCGCATCGCCGCCGCCAACTTCGATCCGTTGGTGCAGTACGCGGGCGCTGTTCCGATTCACATCGACCACACGGCGACTTTCCTCGACCACTTCGCCACCGCCGTCGTGACGCCGGAACTACAGGTCGAAATCTATGTGTGGCAGACACAGCCCGATGTATGCGATCCGCCCGAAAGTGACCCGGAGTGCGAAGAGTGGATCGACGGCGAATGG
>CALJMI010000048.1 GCA_937981885.1 uncultured Caldilinea sp. | reverse complement strand
TCCCCCATGAATTCGGCCAGGCTGGCTGAGTTGTCCAGCAGTTCCACAAACGCGTCGAGAGATTCCTCCAATCCTACGCGCAGATAGAGATCTTCGAAGAGCGGCGAGAGCGGATCGGGCATATGCTCGGTAACCTGCCGGCGCACTAACAGCGCGCCAGGCGAAGGCGGCGCCCAGCGCACATCGTGTAGCGGAACCGGTGGCAGGTTGGTGATGGGGCGCGCCTGCAGTATCCAGCAACGTCCTTGCGCTACGGCCCACTCGATGTCCAGCGGCGCGCCGCCGAGGTATTGCTCCATATACAAACCCAGCGCAGCAAGTTCACGCAGCACGGGGAGCGCAAGAGCCATCTCGCCACTTTGCGCCGTCGGGACGCTTGCAGTGACCACGCCCTGCCCTTCTGCGGCGATAATCTGTGTCGTCTTGGCGCCGGGTGTGGTGGTCTTGGGTATGAGCGTGATGCGATCCAGCACATACGTATCGGGGATCACCGCACCGGAAACGATGGCTTCGCCAAGACCATAGCTGGCGTTGACCACCAACTCCGTGCGATCTCCAGTGGTCGGGTTGACAGTAAACATGATGCCTGCAACATCGGCCGCCACCATTTTCTGCACTACGACGCCCATGGCGACAGCCTGCGGCTCGATCCCCAAGCGTGCGCGGTAACCGATGGCCTGCGCCGTCCAGAGCGATGCCCAGCAGCGGCGCACCGCATCCAACACGGCGGCCTCACCTTGGACATTCAGATAGGTCTCATGCTGGCCGGCGAAGGAATGCGTTGACAGATCCTCTGCCGTCGCCGAAGAACGCACGGCAACGGCCGGCTCATCACCGCCTAGGTCAGCGTATGCGCGACGAATCGCGCTGGCGATTTCGTCTGGCATGACGCCGCCTGTAAACAATGCCTGAATCGCCGCCGACGCACGCGCCAGTTCACCAGGGTCGTCGGCGGTGACGCCCGTGACATGCGCCATGATCTGCGCTTGCAGATCGTTCGACGCAACAAAGCGGCGATAGGTATCCGTGATGATGTGAAAGCCCGGCGGCGTCTGCAGCCCCATGCTTGCCAGCCGCGCCAGTGACTGACCCTTGCCGCCAACCATCGCTAGAGTTGCAGCCGGTGCATCAAGGGGAAGCGTCAATAACGCAGAGGAGCGAATCCGTTTCATTTTCTCACTATTGTCACAGCGGTAGATGCCTCACCGGCGGAATGATATACAGATGACAAAGCAAACCAGGGCGCATCGCTCTGCACGATCAGATCGTCCACCGTCCAAAACTTGATACGCGGGTTTTTCTCGATACAGTAATTCATCGCCCATTCCGATGGAAACAGCACAACAGTGTGTCCGCGCCCGTCACGCGCGCGCAGGCTTTGCGCAGGCCATTGTGCACTTGCCAGTTCCGGATCGTCGGCGTGCACCCAACGCGCACCGGCATAACCGAGCGGTTCGATGCGCGCTTCAACCTGATACTCGGCAGCCAATCGCGCAACGACGACATCGAACTGCAACTGCCCGACCGCAGCTACAATCGGCTCACGGCGCATACGATCCTGCGCATAGAGCACCTGAATCACGCCTTCCTCGGCCAACTGTGCAATGCCCTTGTTGAACTGTTTATATTTCTCCATATGCACATTGTGCAGCAGACCAAACATCTCCGGCTGAAAAGGCGGAATCGGCGCAAATTGTAGATTTGGTGCAGCAGAGACGGTGTCGCCTACAACGAACAACCCCGGATTGGTCAGCCCAATCACGTCACCAGGATAGGCTTCATCGACGGTCTCGCGCTTTTGAGCAAAAAGCCGGTGTGGGCGGCTCATGCGCACGGGCCGATTGAGGCGCGTATGAAAAACAGTCATGTCTTTCTCGAACTTGCCGGAACAAACACGGATGAACGCCATGCGGTCGCGGTGGCGCGGATCCATATTGGCTTGAATCTTGAAGACAAACCCGGTGAAGGAAGCGTCGGTCGGCGCCACCGGCCCCTGGTTGCTTGGGCGCGCACCGGGCGGCGGCGCCAGCTCGATCAGCGCCTGCAAGAATGGCTCGACGCCAAAGTTGTTGAGTGCGCTGCCAAAATAGACCGGCGTCAGATCACCAGCGCGGAATGCGTCGGCGTCGAAAACTAGATCGAGACCTTGTAGCAGCTCGACATCCTCGATCAGCCGGTGATAGACGCGCGCGCCGAAGCGCTGCGCCAGCCGCTCGTCAGGCAATGTCGCCGCGATCATCGGTGCGCGCGACTGGCCGCGAGCCGTGCGTTCAAAGAGCAAAATTTGCTGCCTCGAAAAGTCGTAGACGCCGTGAAAATCCGGCCCATCGCCCACCGGCCAGTTCATCGGCGCGGCGCGAATTTCCAGCAACGCCTCGATCTCGTCGAGCAGTTCCAGCGGATCACGCCCCGGCTGATCCAGTTTGTTGATAAAGGTGAGGATCGGCAGGCGCTGTTTGCGGCAAACCTCGAAGAGCTTACGCGTCTGCGCCTCAATGCCTTTGGCGCTGTCCAAGACCATGACGGCGCTGTCCACCGCCATCAACGTGCGATAGGTGTCCTCACTGAAATCCTGATGGCCGGGCGTATCAAGCAGGTTGAACAGACAGTCGCCATACTCGAACTGCAAAACGGTGGAGGTGACGGAAATCCCGCGTTCCTGTTCGATTGCCATCCAGTCGGAGACGACCTGACGCTGACTGCGCCGCGCACGCACGGCGCCAGCCTGGTCGATGGAGCCGGCATAGAGCAGCAGCTTTTCGGTCAGCGTCGTCTTGCCCGCGTCTGGGTGGGAGATAATGGCGAAAGTGCGGCGGCGGGCGACTTCCTGCGCCAATCGCCCATCGTTGCCCTGCATCACCAATGTTGGCGCTACATCACCATGTTCCGCAAATTCTGTTTCTATATGCTCCATCAAATCCAACATCTTTGCTCCATCCAGCAAATAAGATAATCTGTCTTTGTCGTAACCGCATTAGTTTACTCATTCACGCGTATGCGCCCAATTTCCACACCGGCGTCGGAGAAATTGACTTGCAGGCGCTCGAAGGTCTTCGGGTCATAGACGCCGATCTGCACGGAGTAAATTCCTGGCGGTGCGGTTGGCGGCAGCGTCAGTTCGTAGGTTTCTTTCCAGCGCGTGCCGGCCTGCACAGCGGAAGTGTGAACGCCCTGCACTTCGAGTGATCGATCCTGCTGCGCCCAGACGGCATCGGGCGGCGCCAGCAGGTGAACAAAGGCTACGTAGTCGTTCGCCATGGGCGCCAACGCCTCCCACCAGAGCGCAAGCTGTAGGCTTTCGCCAGCCCGCACGACACGACGCTCCTGCTCAAAACCACGCAGCGCCAGTTTGTCGCCAAACACAATCACTGTCTGGTTGGGGAGGCCGCCAGGGGGTAGACGGGGAATGAGATCGACATAGCCCAGCGTGACAAAATCCTCCGTATCGATGACAAGGCGGCGACCATTGGAAGCATCATACAGCCCGACATCGATGCGCAGCCGCGCCGGCGCATAGGCAGTAACCGGTATCGTCAGGCGATGCTGGTCAGGCACAATTGCGCCAGGCTCCCAACGGCTGGTCGGCAAGTTGCCAAGCCCTGGCTGTGCGTCCCGCTGCGCCTGCAAGATGCCCACTTCGTCGGTGGCGTGGACAAAAACGCTGTAGTTTTCGTCGATGGGCATATCAGCCTGCCAGAAGAGCGTGAGATCGATGGCGTCGCCCGGCTGAACGGTGTTGCGCTCCAGCGTATAGCCGATCAGCCGAATCCGCTCGTCGAAGCGCGCCGCCAGTGGGTTTGGCAGCGGTTCAGAGGCCGACAGCAGTGAAGGCGCAGCATACACCGGTGCGATCCAGCGGAAAGGGATGAAGAGCGCAAGCACGACCAGGCCGCCCATGAGCGTCACTGCCAGCGCGCTGCGCCAGCGCACCGGCGACGCCAGCCATAATCCACCCGCCATCAGACAGGCGAACGCGCCAATTGCCGGAAAGAGCAAGCGCCCCTGCGGATAGCTGATCTGCGCCCAGCGCACCAGTGATGCGCTCAGCGCAACCGCCCACAGCACAAGAAACGCCAGCGGCGCGCCGCGAACCGCAGCGCCGATCTCACCACGGCGAAACGCGACGCCGGCACCCCAACCGGCCAGCGCAACCACCGTCAGCAGACCATATAGGGCGTAGACCCAGTTGTCGACGACCACATTGAACCAGCCGAAGACCGCCCAAAAGGAGCGCCAGATGCCCGGCGCCATTGCCGCCACCTGCGCCAGGCTTGCTGGTTCGCCGCGACCGGGCAGCACGCTGAACATGACGGACAGCGCCAGCGGATCGTCGAAAAGCAGCCAATTCCGCCAATACCACCATCCCGCCACCGCGATCGCTGCACCCGCCATCAGCGCAGCGCCCTGAATCAGATAGCGCAGCGAGCACGTTCGCCACACCCAAACCAGCAGCGCCAGCACAGCGAGACCGCCGAACAACAGGCCGCTCAACTTGCTCAGCGCAGCCAACCCGACGACCAGTCCAACCGCGGCCCACCAGCCGTGCGCCGGCGCCTGCGAGCGGCTGACCAGCCAACAGCAAAGCCAGACGCCAATTGCAGCCACGGCGGTGACGAGATTGTCGTTGTTGACTGCGGCGCTGAGAAAGAGAAACTGTGGATTGAACGCAACCAACCCTGCGGCTAACCATTCCACCCCATGCCAGCCAGGAAACACGATCTTCGCCGTGTAATAGGTGGCCAGAACAGTGACGCCGCCAAGCAGAATCGACAGAAAGCGCATCAGGTGCACAGCCAGCGCTGTCCTGCGCCACGGCCATGCTTCGCCGTCGCTGTGGAGCATCATGTTGCGATTGCCAAAGCTCGAGGCGTCGCCGATGGCTGCGTGCGGGTTGAACTGAATGCCGTCGGCGTCAGTGTCGGCGGCGATGGGCAGTGTGAGCGCAGCAGAGAGCAGATAGTAGAGCGGCGGTTGGCTGCCTTCCTGTTTCCACGGCGCAGAAGAGACATCTTCGGGACGGGCAAGACCGTTGCCGGCGCCGATCCAGCGCGCATACTCGTAATGCCAGATTTCGTCAGGCGCCTCGAAGATCGGATTGACGACGCTGTAGAGAACGGCGCTCCCAACATACACAGCCAGCAACAGCCAAAGCAGGCTGGATCGTTGCTCGTTCGATTCTCGTCGATTGCGTATCGGTCCCATCACATCATCCGCCAAAGACTGCTATGATAGCACAGATTGCGGCTACGTCCTATCGCCAATCACTGCGGATGCGCTATACTATCGTACATGTTCACGAGAATTCGCCGGTGGAGATCGGACCCGTATCTGCTGTTGCTGCTGGCGCTGACGCTCTTTGCGTTGACGCCGCTGCTCTCACCCGATTATTTCTACGGCGCCCACGATGGCCGCCACAGCGTCTTCTTCGCCGCCATGTTCGACGAGGCGATCCGTGACGGCGCACTCTGGCCTGTCTGGGCGATGCATCACAACCAGGGGTACGGCTACCCGACCTTTCTCCTTCAGGCGCCGTTGGCGTTTTACGTGGCGGAAGGCTTTGCGATGCTCGGCGTTGGCATCACTGCGGCGGTAAAAGGTGCGTGGACGGTGGCGTTTCTGCTCAGCGCGTGGGGGATGTATGGACTTGTGCGTCGCTGGGTGCTGACGTGGCCGCACCGTGGCGCGTCACTCGTTGTCACGGTGGAAGACGAGCGCTGCGCCAGCCAGGCCGGTTTGATTGCTGGCCTGCTTTATGTCTATGCGCCCTATCACCTGCTCGACATCTACGTGCGCGCGGCGCTGGCGGAGACGATGCTGATCGGCTGGCTGCCGTGGGTCTTCTGGGCATTCGACCGGCTCATCGGCGGCGCGTTGCGACCGGGTTGGCAGGCGCGGCTTGCCGTGGCGGCGCTGGCGTATGCGCTGCTCATCTTCACCCATGCCTTTGCGATCATAGCCGTCACGCCGCTGCTGATGGTCTTCATCTTTTTCCGGCTCTGGGTGCAGTGGCGCTATGAGGGCGTATTGCGTGGGAAACAGTGGGCGGCAGTGGCGAGGCAAACTGGGGTGGCGGCTACGGCGGGTGCGGCGGGTCTGCTGCTGGCGGCGATCTTCGTGCTGCCGCTGTTGGTGGAGGGACCGCTGCTCTCGCAGGAAGATTGGGTGCGCGACACCTACGTTTATTCGCGCCACTTCGTGCATTGGGGACAGTTCCTCAGCCCGTTTTGGGGCTTCGGCTACTCGGATGATCCGGTCGGCGCCAACGATGGGATGGGGGTTCAGCTTGGCGTCATGCTGGCGACCCTGGCGGTGGCTGCGCTCTATCTGCTCCTGGTGCGGATGTGGCGCACGCGCAGCCTACCGGTTTTCTTGCTGTCGGCGACCGTAGCGCTGCTTTACCTGATGACGCCCGACGCGGATTGGCTGTGGCGTTCGATTGCGCTGTTGGAGGTGCTGCAATTTCCGTGGCGGTTGCTGACGCTGGTTATTTTTGTGCTCAGTGCGCTCGGCGGATTGGCGATGCATCTGCTGCTCGATTCAGCGCAGCGCCAGTCGCCATTTCGCTTCGACGAAGCTGGCTCTCTGGTCATCGCTGTGGCGGTCTTGTTAGCGAGTGCGCCGTACATTCGTCCGGCGTCGCTCGAAACGGTCGAGCCGTGGCGTGAAGATGGCCGCGCCGTCTTCCAATTCGAGCGCCAACACCCTGACATGCTTGGCTATACGACGCTGGTGCAGGAGCGTTTCACAGAATCGCCGCTGACTGCGCAATACGCTGCTTCGTTCGAGCAAGACGCCCCCTTCGACCCTGACCAGCTTGCGCGGTTGGACATCCTGGCTGGCGAAGGCGTCGTGATTGACAACTATAGCCGCGGCCATCATTTTGGCGGCGTGGTGAGAATGCAGTCGCCAGGCGTTGTGCAGATTCGGCTTTTTGCCTTTCCTGGCTGGCAGGTGCGGCTCAATGGTGAATTGGTCGATTACCGGGTTTCGTCGCCGCACGGCGTGATGGAAATCGACGTTCCTGCTGGCGACCTCCGCATCGACGTTGCAATGGGCGCCACGCCCGCGCGCACTGCCGGCGCCGTCATCTCAGGACTGACCCTGCTGGCGATATTCGGTCTGCTGTATGTCGGAGTGCGATCGGCAGACAAAGCGGGTGATCTGGCGTCGAACAAGCAGATTGTACAGAGTACAGGGACCCAATAGAACACGGATCAAGAGAATAAACGGATGAGGTCATCCCATAACCATCCGCTCCATTCTCTTGATCCGTGTTCTAAAACAACAAGAAGCGACAAGCTACTTCGCCCCTTGCAACACACTCTTCGCCTCTCCTCAAATCAATGTCTTCATGCGCAAAATCGTGTCGCCAAGCTTTTCCAGCGCATCGGCGATCTGTGGCTTGCCCTCGCGCCGCAATTGCGCCACTGACTGACTGAGCACGGTAAAGAACGTTCCGTCGACGCGCGGTAAATTCAGGTTTACCTCTTTCATCAGCGCCTCGTCGTCAGGCGCCTTGAGAAAGGTGCGGATCAGATCGAGCGCCTCTTGATTGGTCATCGTGCCGGTTGCCATTGTCCTACGACCCCATGCGAAAGAAGTGCTGCGCCGTTTTGAAGAGCTTGGTCACGCTGAACTTGGTGGCGTAGACGCGCTGGTTGAGCAGATAGCCCTTGAAGGTCTTGTGGATGATCCAGTAGGTTTTGTCGATGAAGGCGTTGTGTGGCGCCTTGATCAGCCAACGGATCACCGGCTCCATCCACGGGAATTCGACGCCGACTGCAAACCAGCGCTGCAAATGCTCCACCTGGCGCTTTTCGTCTTCGTCCTTAAAGAGCAGCGGTGAACGTTCCCAAGAGATCGACGAGATGTCATCGAATGTCCCGACCGAAGCCACACCCATATCTTCAGCATATTTGCCAAGCTCTGTGCCCGGATAGGGCTGGAAGATAAACGCCTGGCCGTAGGATATCTTGGCGTCAGCGTTGAGGCGCATCGTCTCCAGATCATCTTCTAGCCGGCTGCCGGGCAGACCGAGAATGTTGGTTGCGGTGACGTTGATGCCGACCGAGCGCAGCAGGCGCCCAGCCTCGATGATCTGCTCTTTGCTCATATGGCGCTTGAGCAGGTCGCGGCGCAGGCGGTCATTGCCGGCCTCGATGCCCATGCTCACGGTATAGGCCCCAGCTCGCGCCAGAATGTCCGCCTTGTAGGGCGCCTTCACGATCAGGTCGGCGCGCACGTTGCAGAAGAAAGGCAGCCCTACCTCACGCGGCCACTTGTCGGCAAACTCCTCCAGCCAGTCGTCGAAGATAATAAAGAGATCGTCGATGAAGAAGACGTGCTCCAGCGGCCACCTGGAGCGCACCCAGTTCACCTCGTCGATGATCATATCGACCGGACGTTGGTTGCCGCGTCGCTCGCGCTTATAAATCTGATAGTAGGCGTGGTTGAAGCAGTAGGTGCACTGATAGGGACAGCCGCGCGACCCCATGAAGTGTTTGATCGGAGCGTCGCGCAGATAGGCGTGCTTGTCGTAGATCAGTTCTCGGTCGGGGCGCGGCAGCGAACCCAGGTCGTGGACAAGCGGGCGCACCGGGTTGCGCACGATTTCGTCGTCGATCTTGAACCACCAGTTGGGGATATCCGGCTTGAGACCGCCGTTGCCAAGCGCGTTCGCCAGATCGACCATCGGACCCTCGCCCTCGCCGACGCACAGCCCATCGACGCCTGGCTCCTCGATCATCTCCGGGAAGAAAGTCGGATGCGGGCCGCCAAAAACCGACATCACTTTGTGACCGTTCAGCGCCTGTCGAATCTGCAAGTTGAGATCGAAATAATAGCGTTGCGAACCGGTCATCACGCTATAGCCAATGAGGTCTGGCTCGAACTCGCGTGCGAATTTCACCGGATCCTCCTGATCGGCAATCGTCAGCGCCACTTCATGCCCGGCCTGTTTGAGCACCGAAGAGAGCTGCATGATACCCTGTGGCTCATAGTTGATCTGCTTTTCAACAAATAGTACACGCATCGTTTGTGGCCTCCTTGCGTACTACAAAATCTATCCTTGTGCGGTTGTTCTCCAGTTGGTTGTGAGTAAATCGAGCTGTCGCCCAGACAAAAAATAGTCAATATCTGCCAGATTGCCTCATATTCGGTCGGGAACATTAATGCGCACATCATCACGCATGCCTGGCTGTACAGTGACAACCGGTTGTCCTCGTAAGTCTGTCGGACTTTACTACAGCTTGTACAATCCGCAAAATCCCGGTAATCGGGGCAGTTTTGCATTGAATTTGACCGGATGTGCTTCAAGTTAGGGACCGCGTGTTGTAGGTTATCGCCTCCGGCGTGACGGGCGTCATGTCATGCCGGAGGCGATGACCTACAAATGCCCCAGCTGTGAAGTACACCCATTTGATCACTGCTGTTGGCGATTTGGGCCGGATTGTGGCATAGTAGGCTCCCGACGAGGTCACGACCATGCAAACACGAACAAAGAGCTTTTGGGAAAAGACTAGCAAAGCCGCCAGGAAAGTTGCCGATTTCCAGGCGAAAGTGATCCTGACGATTCTCTATATTTTAGTGGCGCTGCCCACCGGGCTTGTGGTGCGCGTCAGCGAAGATGCGCTCTCGATGCGACGTCAGCCGGGCAAAGAAAGCCACTGGCGAGCACGGCACATTCTCGAAGGCAGCGTGCAAGAAGCCAGACGGCAAGGGTAAGCGGATGTACATTCTTGGCATCTCCTGTTTTTATCACGACGCAGCCGCTGCGCTGCTGGCGGACGGTCGCATCGTCGCCGCCGCCGAAGAGGAGCGTTTTACACGCATCAAAGGCGACTCCTCCTTTCCGCAACACGCCATCGACTTCTGTCTGCGCGCTGCGGGAATCACCGCTCAAGAACTTGATTATGTGGTCTTCTATGAAAAGCCGCTGCTGAAATTCGAGCGTATTCTCTACTCGACCCTCGCCACGGCGCCGCGCAGCGCCGGTCTCTTTCGCGAGGCGATGGTGACATGGTTTAGCGAAAAGCTGTGGATGAAGTCGCTGCTGGTCAAACGTCTCAACGTGCCCACCGACCGCGTGCTCTTTGCCGATCACCACCTCTCGCACGCCGCCAGCGCCTTTTTCTGCTCGCCTTTTCACGAGGCGGCGATTCTGACGCTCGACGGCGTAGGCGAATGGACGACGACGGCAACCGGCTTCGCCACAGCAGATTGGGGCGACGGCCAGCGCCGCAATCAGATCACGCTCGACCGCGAGATTCGCTTTCCGCACTCATTGGGGTTGCTCTACTCGGCGTTCACGGCCTGGCTTGGCTTTGTGGTCAACAACGGCGAGTATAAGGTCATGGGTATGGCGCCCTACGGTGAGCCGCGCTATGTTGACAAGGTGCGCAAGCTCATTGACGTGGCGGCGGACGGCTCGTTCCAGCTCAACATGCGCTACTTCAGCTTTCATCATTCGACGCAACACACCTATAACAGACGTTTCGTCGAGCTGTTCGGCGCGCCGCGCCATCCGAAAAGCGAGTTTGTGACCGACCTCACCCATCCTGGCGACACGACGTTCGACCACACGCTGAAGGAAGCAAACCAATACTATGCCGACGTTGCCGCGTCGATTCAGGTGGTGACCGAGGAGACAATCCTGGCGATGGTGCGTGACCTTCATCGCCGCACCGGCGCTGAGAATCTGTGCATGGCAGGCGGCGTGGCGCTCAACAGTGTGGCGAATGGGCGCATCGTGCGCGAAGGTCCATTCAAGCAGGTGTGGATTCAGCCGGCTGCGGGCGACAGCGGCGGCGCATTGGGTGCAGCGCTCTACGTCCATCACATCCTGCTCGGCAAACCGCGCGCCGATACGATGGAGCACGCCTATTGGGGCGAACAGTACAGCCGCGCCGACATTGCAGCGTTCCTCGACGAAAAGGGGCTGCCTTACGTCGAGTTGCCCGACGACCGGTTGTTCGAGCGGTTGATCGACGACCTAACCAACCGTCGCGTGGTTGGCTGGTTTCAGGGGCGTTTCGAGTGGGGGCCGCGCGCGCTGGGCAATCGCAGCATTCTGGCAGACCCGCGCAGCGAGGCGATGAAAGAAGTCGTCAACAGCAAGATCAAGTTCCGCGAGCCGTTTCGTCCCTTTGCCCCCGCGGTAGTGGAGGCGCGCGCCAACGATTTCTTCACAACCCCGCGGCTCAATGAAAACTATCTGGCGCGCTACATGCTGATGGTCAGTCCAGTCGAAACGCAAAAACAGTGCGTCATTCCAGCCACAACGCACGTCGGCGGCACCGGGCGTCTGCAAACAGTGCGCCCAGAGTGGAATCCTCGCTATCACGGTTTGATCGACGCATTCGGCCAGGCAACCGGCGTACCCGTCATTCTGAACACCTCCTTCAACCTGCGCGGCGAACCGATCGTCACCACGCCGCAGAACGCCTTCAACACTTTTGTCGGCAGCGACATCGATGTGTTGGTGTTGGAAAACTTCATGGTGCGCAAAGAGGAGATGGGCGGGCGCTGGGATCCGGCGTACAAAGGAGCAGTGGGCGAATGATCCGCAGATTGCTGTCGCTGATTTTGCTGTTGGGCGTCTATCTTTTGCTAACAGTCACGGCGCTCGAAATTGGGCTACGCGTCTTTCAGCGCGTGCCGCCGCCGGAGCCGCCTGGTTTCTTCTGGCGTGTGCCCGACCCGGTGACCGGCTGGTCGCTGATCCCCAATTCCAGCGGCCGTTGGTACAACGCCATGTATGAATTTGACGTGGACGTGACAGTCAATGAACTTGGTCTGCGCAGTCCCGAGCCGCTTAGCTATGCAAAAGATGAAGGCGTCTATCGCATCATTGTACTTGGCGACTCGTTTGTCGAAGCGATGCAAGTTCCAATTGAACAGACCTTCGGGCATCAGATGGGGCGCTTGCTTAACAATGCTGGCGTCCGCATCGACGATGAGGCAATGGAGATCGAGGTCATCAACGTTGGCGTAGGTAGTTGGGGCACCGATCAGCAGCTTCTGTGGCTGCGTCATGAAGGCTACAAATATGATCCTGATCTGATCGTGTTGGCGTTTTACCCGGCCAACGATTTTATGAACAACTATATGCCGCTAGAGTTTGCCAATCAACAGGCAGTGCGCAAGCCGTGGTTCGAGCTGATCGACGGACAATTGCACCTGAACAACTTCCCGTTTGACCCGGGCGAGGCGCGGGAAAGCCGACGGCGGCTCCGTCAAATGACTGGCGTTGCAGCGACTGCCAGCAGCGAGAATGCGCAGATGGATAGTGAGAGAGCGCCGATCTTCACCGCCGCCGGAGAATGGTTGCACCGGCATTCGGCCCTGTATCGCTATCTCGATCCACGCCTGCGCGTGACAATGCCTGGGATGAGCGCATGGTTGGCGCAGTTGGGGCTTCTCAAAGCAGGTCAGGAAAGCAGCGATCTGGCGCAAGGGCCAGCATATATTCCTATCGCTTATGGCGTTTACGCAACGCCTTTGGCTGAACCATGGCCGCAGGCGCTGCTGACCACGCGTGCGATCCTCGACGAGTTCAAGCGCGAAGCAGAGTCGCTTGACGTTCCCTTGCGCGGTCTGCTGATCCCCTCGTTCGAGGAAGTGGACGCCCAACAGTGGTCGCGCGTGCTGCAACGCTATCCAGCTATGCAAGCGCAACGCTGGGATACGGCGCAGCCAGCAGCGCTCACGCAGCAGGTTTTTGGTGAGGCAGGCATCCCGCTGGTGGATTTGACGCCGGTGATGCGGCAACAGGCCGAACAGGGCAAAAGCCTGTACCTGCGCGACGACCGTCACTTTACGCCGGAAGGTCATGCAGTGGCGGCGTATGCGTTGGCGACCTGGCTGACGACCGACCCGGCGGCAGCCGTGCTAACTGTACAGCAGCCGATTCCGTCGCCAGGCATAGCGTGGAGACATCTACTGTGGCGCGCCTTCGTCTGGTTGGTCGTGGCGGCGCTGGTGATCTCGCTGGTGTGGAGCATCTACAAAAACGGCCCGCGCATCTGGCTGCGCAACGTGCGGCTGAACCTGGACACGGCTGGCGAATTGCTAACTTTCTTCGTGGTGCGACAAAATTTCGTTCTTCTGCCGCTGGTGGTGGTGCTGCTCGTCTTTGGTGGTCTGCTGATCGTGGCGCAGGCTTCGGTGGTCGGACCGTTTATTTACACGCTGTTTTAGCCGGACAACTGGCTATTGTTTGACAGCGCCTTCGGTGATGCCACTCACGATATAGCGGTTTACAACCAGCGCAAAGAGAATGATCGGCACGATAATCAGGCTGCCGTAGGCAGCGACCACCCCATACTGCGCACCAACTTCAGCACCCCCGACAAAACGCGTGATTCCCACGGTGAGAGGCTGAGCGTCGTAGCCACCCAAAAAGAACGCAAACAAAAACTCATTGTAGGAGATGATGAATGCCAGAATTGCGCCCGCATTCAAGCCCGGCATGACGACGGGAAGCGCAATGTACCAAAAAACCTGAAACGGCGAGCAGCCGTCGATAATTGCCGCCTCTTCGATTGCCGCTGGTATGTTGGCGAAGAAACCCAACATCAGCCAAACGATGAACGGAAGCTGCATCGCAAGATGGGCGAGAACGATGCCCCATAGCGTGCCTGTCAGCCCGATCTGTCGGAAGAAAAGATACATTGGCAGCGCCAGCACTACATAGGGTAGAAAGCGTGTGCTCAGCACAGAGAAGACAAGTAAGTTCTTGATACGCGTCGATGAAATTCGGGTTATGCCATAAGCCATCGGCGTACAGATTACCAGCACCACCACCAGCGCGCTGAAGGCAATGACCAGACTGTTGCGCAAGAAATGAAAGAAATTGCCTTGCTGAATCGCCCGCTGATAGTTCTGCAAGGTGAATCCCTGGAACGAATAAATATCAGGGATTGTCTGAAAGAGGGCCGTTTGTTTGAACGAAGCCATGACCAGCGTCAACACTGGAACGACGGAAATCAGCAGCCACAGAATCAAGAATGAATAACGCAGAGTCAGGCTGCCACGTTTGCGTAAACGATAGTTCATGGCGTCACCGTCCCATCTCGTCCAGGCGGGCTAATCTGATGTAGATGATGCTGAGCACCGATACAATAATAAACATCGTGAATGCGATAGCATTCGCCATGCCCATATTTGCAGTTGATACACCGATATTGTAGACCTCAATGCTCAGGACATTTGTGGCGCGCCCGGGGCCGCCTCCCGTCAGGCTGTAGACCGTGTCAAACTCACGGAAGGCAGAAGTCATGATGATCAATGCAACAAATCCAATATGAAATTGAATGATGGGCAGAATGATCCGGCGCACCACGGTGAACCAGCCGGCGCCATCCACTTCGGCGGATTCGATCAGTTCGTCTGGAACTGTCACCATGGCCGCATAAAAGATCAAGATTGCCAGGGGAGTCAGCCGCCAGACATTGGTGATGATCGTCGCCAACATGGCGGTGTCGCGATTCAATAGCCACCCTGTGCCGCTGATGCCAATCAAACCGAGCAGGTAGTTGACCAGCCCATACTCCGGTTCCCAAATGAACAGGCGTCCCAAAATGCCCACGACAATTGGCGTCGCCACAAATGGAACCAGATAAAACGCCATCAAAAACCGCGCCGAGAACGTTTTGCGAATGTCACGGCTATTCAGAACGGCCGCAACCATCAGTCCGGCCAGTACAGAAAAAACCGTGCATCCGATTGTAAAAACCAACGTCGCACGCACCGAAAGCAGAAACAATGGGTCGCCCCAAAGTCGAGCATAATTTTCAAAACCGACAAAGGTCAGGTCTGAAAAGCGAAACATGCGGATGCGATTCAAGCTGTACCAGAACGATTGGACGATGGGAAAACCCAACGTGAACAGACCAAGAAGCACACCCGGCAGCAAGAACAGCCAGGGTCGATAATGTTTTTCCATAACGGCGTTACATTTCTTGTTGTACGACCTGCGCCACGCCTCTGCCACCAGCCCTTGGCGCAGGGCGCAGTCTGACTGCGCCCTGCGCCAGCAGCATCAATCAGTCAATATACCCTGCATCACGGAAGATGGTGATCATGTTGTTGACCAGCCGCTCTTGCGCCTGCTCAGGCGTCAGTACGCCGTGGAACACGTCTGATGCAAACTCGCCGATCGGCGTATACATCACGGCGCCCCACTCGGCAATCGGTTGGCGCGGGAATCCATATGTCATCTGCTCGGCAAAAACGGGCAGGAAGGCGTCGTAGAAGTCGTACGCGCTCAACACATCCGGGTTGTTGAACTGCGTTTCACGGGCAAACATTGCTGTCCGCAGGTTGAAATCAACCTCATTCTTTTCGTACACCCACTGCACGAACTTAAAGGCTTCTTCCTTGTTCGGTGTGTCGAAGATCAAGACGCCGCCGCCACCCAGGAAAGAACGCCCTACCGGAAGATCAGCCAGGTTTCCTTCCCATTTGGGCAACAAGGCATAGCCCACTTTACCGCTGGACGCACCCTCCGGATCTTCAATCTTCAAGACGCCCTCGGGCCACAGTTCAGCGGTCGCCAAACGCCCTTCGCGGAAGTAGTCCAGGTGCTCCAGGAAGTTCCATGACTCAGCCGCTGGCGGGAATGTGTCGCGGATCAGGCGGCTCCAGTAGTCGACGCCTTCGAGTAGGATGGGATGGTCAAGATCCGTGTTGAAGTCGCTGTCGAAGCCAGAAAGCCCCAACGAGTAGACAATCGCGAGGAATGCGCGCGCCATGCCGCCGGGAGAACTGATCGACGCTGAATAGCCATATAGCGGCTCAGCCAGCGTCTCGCCTGCAACGGTCGCGCCAGCGGGTCGGGTGAAGAACTTAGCAATGTCGTACAACTCTTCCCAGGTGGTAGGGGGCGCCAGCTCACGGCCGTACTCCGCCAGGAACGCCGCCTGCTCGTCTGGGTGCTCGAACCAGTCGAGGCGATAGGCGTAGATTGGAGTCTGTGGGTTGCGGGCAATGGCAATCACTTCGCCGGGACGCAGCAGCTCGTTGCGCATGAACGCCTTCTGCACCGGCTCCGAGTAAGCATCGAGGTTGAATCCATACTTCTCGATCATCGGCGTCAGGTCGGCAACCGATTCATAGTAGTAGCCAAACCAACCGGGGCTGTGATAGCCGATGTCATAATAGTTGCTGCCCGACTGCGCCTCAAGCGCCATGCGCTGCCAAAGCTGGTCGGGAGGAAGCACTTCCATCTCGATGCGAACGCCGGTCTCTTCCATGTACTTGGGAATGAAGTACTCTTCCAGCGGCACAACGTGCGCCCCAGGATGCTCCGCAATGCGCAGCGTAACAGACCCGGCTGGCGCAGCTTCCTGGCTGGCGTCGTCAGCCGCCGGCGCTGACGGCGCCGATGGCGCCACCGGTGCAGCGCAGCCAGCCAGCAGCGCCACGATCAATAGAACACCCAAGAGCACGCTGGCAAATTTCCTGATCTTCATAGATGACCTCCTGAATTGTGAATATTGGTATGTTTTCACGGCGCTGACAGGGAGCGCCTATGCCGAACGTCAACCATCCCTGTCTACAGATGAAGAACAAGCGCTGTGCAGGCAAACACAAAGACCGGACATCTAAATGTTCAGAAACATCTAGGCATCCACATGATTGTCGCACGCAGGTTGCGCTAGCCGACTGCTGAAACGCGAAAGGGAAACAGATATGAACGTCACAAAGCTAGATCGTTATTTACATAGCGTAATCGATTTCAAATAATCTGTCAAAGTCCTTTTTTTGTGGGTCGCCGCAGATGCAGGCTACAGCCATGTAGTGGGGATTGATTACACAAACACGAATTTCTTTGCACTATAATGCTTTTACGCTAAAATCGTTGCGATCATCTGGCTGATAGCGGGATCGATATATTCAATTGATATACGCTCTCAGTTACGCCAATCGTGATGCTACGAACTGCTATTGCGCTGGTTCGTAGCCTGGACAAGGTTTAGGAATGAATAGGACAAACAGACGTTTCCTTCTTTTCACCCTGGTCATAGCCGGGGCTTCTGCTTTGCTGTTAGCTATTTACAGTCGCTCCAGTTTAGAGCAAAAGCCAGTAAGCACACCTCCAGCAAACATATCTGTTGTATCGCCGGACGCATCGTCTGCAGCTATGCAATCTTCGTTCGATCGTCCTTCCGCTACTCTCGATGCAAATCTACTTTTTGCACAGAATGTTGCGTTCCACTGCGATGCATCAGAAGAGGGAGCGCTTGTCTGTGACGACAATGCTCCATCGTATCGATTGGAGGCAAATGTCAGTGCATCCACTTATGCACGCTGGTCGATGCAATTGCCGGAGGACGGCCTGGAACTGCGCGAGCGCGATGTTCTTGCGTTGGATGTGCGGGTGAAAGGCACGTTGTTGCCCAATCTTTACTTTGTGGAGGAGGATGGACGGCGCATTTTACAACGCCTGCCGACGAGCACTCACTCCTCCGACACCCCTGGCGCCACAACGGTTTATTTTCCGTTGAGCGAGATTCGCAATGAGGACAACATCCCACTGAATCCGGGCGCGCTGCGCGAAGTGCAGATTGTCTTCGAGTGGGCGGACATGGAAGGCGTTCTCGAAATCGAAGCTGTGCGTTTTCTGACGAGCTGGGAAGAAGTGATCGACACACCGTTGCGTGCAGAGGAGATCGTTGCGCCAGCCGGTTTTGTCGTCGAGCCAATTGCCGCCGACATTCTCTCGGTGACGCAGTTTCAGGTTGTCGCAGAGGACACCCTGCTGGTCAGCCAGCAAAACGGTCGCATCTGGTGGTATCGAGACCTCGACGGCGACGGCTTCTATGAGTCGCGCCAGTTATACGCATCCGGGTTTGATGAGGTGGTCGGGCTGCTCTACGATCCGATCGACGGCGCCGTATGGGTCGGCGGGCGCGGCAATCTTTGGCGCACTCTGGACGAAGACGGAAATGGGGTCGCCGATCTGATCGAGTTGCGAGTCGAGGGGATGGCGTGGGGGCGTCACCAGAACAACGGGTTGATCTGGAATCCGGTCGCAGATCCATTCACCGGAGAGCCACCCTACACCTGGATTTACTTTGGGCTTGGCTCGACCGGCGACCTGGAGGAAGGCGACGAACTGAACGCGACGATCCTGCGCTTTCATCGCAATGGACATGGCAAAGAAGCGCTGGAAATTGTCGCAAATGGTGTGCGCAACGCCTACGGCCTGCTGTGGGCGCCGGTTTTGCACGACGGTGAAACGCATTGGAGCCTCTTTGCCGGAGAGAATGGGCCGGATTTCAATGCAGCGCCCGACGAAGTCAACCACATCCGTTGGGGACTGCACTATGGGTTTCCAGAACATTTCGGCATGGTCGATCCACAGAACGAGGGCGATCCATACAGCAGCCCGGTTTTGGAAGTAACTGCTCACGCCAGCGCCAACAGCCTTGCCTATGTCACGAATTCCGCCTGGCCGGAGGAGTACCGCACTTTGTACGTTTCGCTCTTTGGGTCAGTCTTCAGCGCTGAACCGGTCAAGCCCGCCGTAGATCGCATCATCCTGACCACCATAGATGCGCCTGATGGTCTGACTTTCCGCGGCGAGGCGACCCTCTTCCTCGATAACTTGAGCCGTCCCCTGCCTATTGCCACCGATCACAACGGCGACTTGCTCGTTGGCGACTATGGTTCCGGCGTCATTTATCGTGTGCGCTATCTCGAATGAGCCAGTAGAGCAAGCCAAAAGAACGGATATGGATGTATTGGCAGTCAATTTCGGTGGCTCAAATCTTGCGTACATGCCAACGCCAGCCCCTGCAACATGTGCACGGAGACTATTGTTATTATCCGAAGATCACTTCAATGCTCCGCTGACCAATCCTTCCACAGCCTTGCGTTGGAAGATCAAGTACAGGATCAGGATAGGCAGGATTGTGAGAAAGGTAAATGCAAGCACCACCGGCCAATCTTCGATGCCCATTGAATCGCGCAACAAGAAGAGCTGATAAGGCAACGTGCGCATACGTGTCGAAGTCGTGAGCGCCAGCACAAAAGGAAATTCATTCCACCCTTCGCGCAGCGACATGACGGCAACGGTGATCAACGCTGGGGCCGACATTGGGAGCACCACATGGAAAAGTCGTTGCCACGGTTTGGCGCCGTCGATGGCTGCGGCCTCCTCCAGCTCGCGTGGGATCGTGCGGAAATAGCCGGCCAAAACCATGATGTTTAAAGGAATCGCTGTTGCAGTGTATGTGATGATCAGCGCCAGATAGGTGTCTAACAATCCAAGCGTGGACATCATCTGAAAGAGCGGGATAATCAGGCTTGCGCGTGGAATAATGCGCGGAATTAAGATCAGCATCAACAAAATAGCTTTGAAGCGAAAACTGAATCGCGCAAAACTATAGGCTGCCAGGATGCTCACGGCTATTGCAATGGCGGAAGAAGCGAATGCGACATATACACTGTTAAGTAAGTATGTCGAAAAGTTCGGCGATTCCAAGACTACGCGATAGGCGCGCAGCTCGAATGTTTCGGGCAGCAACGTAGGCGGCACTTGATAGACTTCTGCATAGCCCTTGAATGAAGCCGAAAACGCCCAAAATAGCGGGAAAATCGTCCAGAGCAGAAGCACTGCCAGTATGAACACATAAGCATGATCGACGATCGATCTGCGCAACTTGGTGAGAGTGAATCGCGTTGTCAAGGCTATTCCTCGCTGTGGAAGATTCGCAGAAGGGTTACACTGGTCACAATGTTCAAAATCAAAATCACTGTCATGATGGCGCTGCCTTCGGAATAGCGCAAGAACTCAAAGCCAACCCGGTACATGTGCACAGCCAGCACCTCTGTGGCGTTTCCGGGCCCACCGCCTGTCAACGGCAACACAACGTCAAACATATTGAAGCTCGCAAAACTCATCCAGACCAGGGCAATGCCCAGCATCGGCTTAATCAATGGCACGATTATCTGGAAAAAGACGCGGATGCCTGTGGCGCCATCGGCGCGCGCCGCCTCCAGGATTTCCGGATCGAGCGATTGGAGACCCGCCAACAACACCAACGTTGAAAATGGAATAATAAACCAGGCGTTAGCCAGGATGATGATCGTCAGCGCCCAGTTTGGACTCGATAGAAAAAGAACGCGTTCAAACCCCATCGCCTGAAGAATCTGGTTGACTAGTCCCACGTTGCCGCTGAAGATGAAGCGGAACATGATAGCTGTTGCAATGCCGGAAACCAGATATGGGATCAGAGTCAATCCCTTAAAAAAACCGGAAAAACGTCTGGTGCGGTACAAGGCATAGGCAAATGACATCGACAACACAAGTCCCAACACTACGCTAAAAAACACAAAAATCAGCGAACGAGTGAGAGAATTCCAAAATTCGGGACTGGCATAAAGCGTTGCGTAGTTGCCCAAACCCACAAAAGGTGTGCCAGGCCGTGTCAGATCGACACGGAAAAACGACATACCGACGCCATAGAGCACTGAATAGGCAAGCACCCCCACCACAAACGCCAGCGCGGGCAAAATGAGCAGATAGGGCGCTGATGCGCGCTGGAGTGCTAACCACTTATTGTTCGTTCTGGCTGCCAAGTCTCCCTCCCCACAAACTCAAGACAGGTGTGATACATCACGTGAATCACAGGCATTACATAAGGAATATTGCAATGCCTGTGATTCCTGGCGTTTAACAGTTATCTACTGCTGCTATCTACTGCTGCCGTTCATCTCCACGATCAAGACTGCGAGAACTACTCATCCAGTGCGTTAAGACGCGCCTGGAATTCTGCGGCGATCTCCTTCGGGTCGCGGTCAGGATTGGTGAACGCCGCCTGTTTTAGCTCATTCAAGATAGCGCTTACCTCAGGATTTCGTACGTGACCGGGCACAAGACTCATGTTAATGAAACCCTCTTCCAGAATTGGGAAGTAGGGATGTGCAGCCAGGTATTCATCGCTGGTCATCACGCTAACGCGCGTCGCCGGCTGATAGCGCAGCGCAACCTCGCTGACTATCTCGGGACGGAAGAGATACTCAAGCACCTTCATAACTGCCTCTGGGTGTGGTGTGGCAGCGCTCACCACGTAGGGCCAGCCGTAGCTATTCACGCGGTAATCATCCTCGGCGCCTTCACGATATGGCTGAAGCTGAACCTGCCACTGCGTGCCATATTCTAGTTGTTTCTGCGTCGATGCAAAGATGTTGATCGCCTCTGGGAAAAAGGCTGCACGACCGCTCATGAACGCACCGCGCATGTCACCTGATGCCCAGGTATTGGCTTCCGGATCATGCAGTTCTTCACGGGTTAGTGTCTGCATGAACGAGATAAGCGCCACACCTGCGTCGGAGTCAATCTGAGGAAGGCCGGTGTCGCTGTATTGACCGCCCATCGACATGAAGATCGACATCCACCAGAATGGGGGATGGTGCGCGCCGCCAGGATGGGCAAACGCATACTGATCGGCGGATTTGTCGAGGACAGTGTCACGCAGCACGCGGCTGATTTCTAGCACATCATCCCAGGTCTTGGCTTCGGACAGACCGGCCTGCTCCAGCCAGTCGAGTCGATAGCCCAGGAAATAGGGGGCGACATGGATGCCAATCCCGTAGATGCCATCGCCGACCGTGGCGATGTTCCAGGCAACCGGAATAATATCGGCGTAGTCT
Organism: uncultured Caldilinea sp.; assembly: GCA_937981885.1. Classification (GTDB taxonomy): domain Bacteria; phylum Chloroflexota; class Anaerolineae; order Caldilineales; family Caldilineaceae; genus Caldilinea. Next base: position 47,094 of record CALJMI010000048.1, on the reverse strand, counting down.
TCAGGATTCGAGGCTTCCCATGCATCCTTGTATTGCGTAATGTCCAACAAGGAATTCTGCGCCACCAGGGTGGGGCCGAACTGATGGAAAATCTGGAAGATATCCGGGGCATTGCGCGCAGCGAAGTTGCGCAGGTAATCCGAGTGCGCCTGTTCGAGCGGAATCACGTCGTACTCGACGCGGATATTCGGGTTCTCTGCGTGGAAGGTCTCAAACTTGTCGCCCGGCACAAAATCCTCACGACCAAACCACATTCGAATTGTGATCGGCTGATCAGAGTCTGCCGCGGAAGTACCCGGAGCAGCTGGCGCCGAAGCCGGCGCAGCACAGGCCGACAGGGCAAGCGAGAGAATCAGCAGCAAGCCGATCCATAGCGACGAAGATTTGGGTGTCTTCATTGAAAAATCCTCCTTTTAGGGTTGTTACTACTTGGAACTATCAGAGACTGCGAAAATGTTGAAGCGATCAAATCATCTGATTCGCTAAACCAACCGATGTCTTTCGTAGACGGCTACCTCTCTGTTCTGCTCCCTACGCCGGCCGTTGGTCTGATTGGCTGCGCGCCAATACACTCAATCTGTGCATGATCGGTGCGGTTTGTGCATAGAGTTCACGATAGAGCTCGTAGAAGGGCCGATATCGTTCGGTCATGGTGCAATCGGGCCGGATGATGATTGAATGGGATATCAGCCCGGCTGCAGCGGCAACGTTCGGAAAGACGCCGACGCCAACCCCAGCCAGCAGTGCATCGCCGTAGCTGGCGCCGATCTGTTGGTCAGGGATATGTTGCTCGATGCCAGCGATATCGCTCACCATTTGCATCCAGGTAAGATTCTGCACACCGCCGCCCACAGCCAGAATTCGCTGTGGACGGATGCCCTCTTCATCCATCATGTCGATATTGTGCCGAATGCCATATCCGACCGATTCCAGCAGCGCCCGATAGACGTCCGCCCGCGTGTGGCTCAACGTTAGCCCGATGAACAAGCCGCGCGCGTCGGGGTCATGCAAGGGTGTGCGTTCGCCGGCGAAATAGGGCAACGCCACCAATCCATTGGCGCCCGCCGGCGAAGATGCGGCCAGCGCAGCCAGTGCAGCGTAGGCATTGGCGCCGCCTGCCTTCTCTGCAGCCACCTCTTCGGGCGCAAAGTGATCGCGGAACCAGCGGGTCAGGCTGCCTGCAGTCGACATGCCGCCGGTCACTGCATACGCGCCCGGCTCCAAAAACGGGCCAACCCAGAAATGGCGGCTGCGTACGAAATGGGTGTGCTTGAGGATGAAAAAGATGCTCGAACCATACATCACCATCAGATCGCCCACCTGTGCCAGCCCGGCGCTGATCGCCTCCGCCGCCGCATCCGCCGTGCCTGTGATCACTGGCGTGCCTTCAGCCAGCCCCGTGATAGCAGCAGCTTCTGCATGAACCGCACCGGCAATCTCGCATGTCCAGGTAATGCGCGGTAGCCATGTCAGCGGTGCGATCTGTTCGGCGACAGCCTGATCCCAGGCAAGCGTATGATTGTCAAAAAGCGGCGCATAGGTATTGGCATCGTAGATGTCGATGGTCGCCGCACCGGTCAATCGGTAGACGACATAGCCGGTTCCGCTCAGTAGCAGGCGGGTGCGCGCCCAGACGTGCGGTTCGTGGTTCTGTAGCCAGCGAATCTTGGGTGCGATGTGCTGCGAAGAAAGCGTGACGCCATAGCGGTCGAAGAGCGCCCGTCGGCCAAAGATCGTCTCTAGTTCACCAATCTCCCTCGTGGCGCGCGTGTCGATGCCATAGAGGATACCCGGGCGCAACGGGCCTCCATCCTCGCCCACTGGCAGTAAACAAGGCGAAGTTGAACTGACGCCGACCGCAGCGATGTCGCTTGCGCGCACGTCGCTCTGCGCCAACAGCCGCCGGCAGATGACGACAAAGTCGCGCCACCAGACGGCGTCGGCGTCTTGCTCGACCCAACCGGGACGCGGCAAGTCGATGCCGTGCGGTTCTACATGGCTGGCGATCAGGCGGCCATTTTCGTCGATCAGGACGCCTTTGGAGGAGTATGTTCCGATGTCGATGCCTACCAAAAATCGTTCCGGCATGGTTCGCTTTCAACAAGCCCTGGTTTGAACAGAACACAAGGTTTGGACGCTACGTCATCAGTCAAGATAAAATCAGTCAAGATAAAAGCGGCCGCCCTGCAGCACAACCTGATCGTCTACGTACACTGCGCCTTCTTGCCGAAGGTCTTTGACGATGTCCCAGTGAATGGCGGACATATTGGTTCCGCCGCATTCTGGATAGGCGCGCCCCAGCGCAATATGGATTGTGCCGCCGATCTTCTCATCGATCAGGATGTCCCGGCAGAAACGCGTGATGTGTGGATTCGTGCCGATGCCAAATTCACCGATCAGCGAGGCGCCTTCGTCTGTAGCAAGAATTGCACGCAGATACTCCTGATTGGTGCTCGCCGTCGCTTCCACCAGGCGGCCATGGTCCCAACGCAGGCGGATGTCGTGCATTAGCCTGCCACCTAAGACGCCGGGAAACTCAAAGTAAATAAATCCGTCAATGGTCTCGGTCAGCGGCGCTGTGGCAATCTCGCCGTCCGGCATGTTGATTGCGCCGTCGCCGACCATCCACGCACGCCCCGCAATCGAGAAGCGCAGGTCGGTCTCTTTGCCGGTGATCCGCACCTCTTTGCCCTGGCTGAGTTGATCGGCCCAACGCCGCCATTTGGCGCTCTCGGTTTCCCAGTCGAGCAGACAGGCGTCGAAGAACATGTCCATGATGCTTTCGAGGTCGGTCTCGGCTTGAAAGGCGAAGGCGGCGTTGGGCACGCGCACCAGACACCAGCGCGTTTTCTGCCAGCGCAGCGTAGAGACGCGCCCCATTGCGCGCTGGTTGAGTGAAAGCCGCTCGCTGGGGATGTCACTGTGCATATGCAGGTTATAGGCCCCGCGCAGACCAAAATAGACATCCGCCCACTCCATGCCATACGCCTCGATCTCTGGCGTCCACGCAAGCTGCTCGTCCGTTCCATAGCGCAACAGCAAATGACGCAACGACTCGGAAAGGAACTGCACCTGTGGAAAGGCGCCAGCTTTAATGCACGCTTCTACCACACCTTGGGTGAGCGGTAGGGTGTCGACCTCACCCATGGCGATCATGACGCGCTCACCTGGCCGTACTTTGGCCGAGGTGTTGACCAACAGATCACCTAGTTGTTTCCAGCGTTTGTCCATCGATCCGTCGCCTTGATTCAACGCAAGGTGCGCACTTTGTCCATAAACGTCGTGACGCGCGCTTCATCGACTTCATTCCAGATATAACCATCGCGTTTGAAGGTGGTGCCAACAACGGCGCCGTCGGCGACAGCGAGCTGTTCCGCCACGTTGGAAAAGCGCACGCCCGTGTTAGCGAAAACCGGCGTGTCGGGCACAGCGTCCTTCACTATCCGCAACGTCTCTTGTTTGGCCTCGGCGCCAGCGATCAGACCGGAGACGCAAAGCACATCAGCCTGCGTGTTGAAGGCTGTGGAGCGAGCGATGGCGGCGATGTCGCGGTCGGCAAGATAGGCTGCTGCTTCAGGTACGATGTTGTAGAGCAGGCGGATGCCTTTGCCATGCACGCGATGCATATGGCGCACCACCTCGCCGGCATTGGTGTTCCAAAGACCAAAGTCGCTGGCATAGACGCCGGAAAATATCTCACGCACAAACTGCGCGTCGGTGGCGACCGCCAGGTCGATAGTGGCGATCGGATCCCATAACACATTGACCCCGTAGGGCACACGGATGTGCGATTTGATCTCACCGATGATGCGCGCCATCGTCACATAGGTGATCGGCTCGACTTTGAGCAGATAGGGCAGGCTGTATTCATTGGAGAACATGACGGCGTCTACGCCGCCGTTCTGTAGCGCCTCCAAATCCTGAATTGCTTGCTCAATCACCCACGCCAGCCCCTTTTGCGCATCATAGCCAGGGTCTCCCGGCAGCGCGTGAAGATGACACATGGCGATAATCGGTTTTTCGACGCCAAACAACTCTTTGATCCACTGCATAATTCCCTCCGGAGTCAGGCGCCAACCATCAGTTCGACGACCTTGTGCGAAGTCGCTGCGTTGCGATCAAGCACGCCCGCCACCTGCCCACGGCGCAACACGACGATGCGATCGGCAGTGTCGAGCACGTGTTCCAAATTGTGGCTGATGACAATAGCCGATAACCCATGATCCTTAAGATCGCGGATGACGGCGAGCACCTGATCGGCAGCCGCCTTGCTCAAAGCCGAGGTTGGCTCATCTAGGATGACAATTTGTGTGCCAAACGCCACTGACCGGGCGACTGCGACGGCCTGGCGCTGTCCGCCAGAGAGATTGCGCACGATCGTTTTTGGATTTGGCACATCCACCTTGAGGCGACGAATGACATCCTGGCTGAAGTCAGTCATGCCCGCATGATCCAGGAAGATGCCAAATCGTTTGCGTTCGCGCCCCAAGAAAATGTTGCCGGCAATGGAAAGGTCTTCGAAGAGCGCCAGGTCTTGATAGACCGTCTCGATGCCCAAGGAATGTGCGATCTTGGGATTGGGTAATTGAACCAGTTCACCGTTGATGCGAATCTCGCCTTCGTCGGGCTGCACGGCCCCGCTCAACACCTTGATCAGAGTCGATTTGCCGGCGCCATTGTCGCCGACAAGTCCAACAACCTCGTGCTCATAGAGTGTAAAGTCGACGCCGGCCAGCGCGGTGACTGCGCCATATCGCTTCACAATGCCGGTGGCTTCGATGACAGGCCTGGCGCCTGTCTGTACTTGAGGTGAATCGGGCATCTGAGCGAGATCTGTCATTGGTGACCTTCCCATTATTGATTTAAATGACACATCAGACGTCATGTCTGACGGCGTCACAAACGATGAAAATACTGCCAAATACCGCCAACCTTCCCGGAAGCCCTAAGCTTCCGGGAAGGTGATCGGCCCGCCAGTCTCCCGCAGGATTCTTCTACCGCTCCAACACACCGGAATAGCGGAAGGCGTAGTCTTTCTGCGCCTCGATTTCTTCAGCAGTCCAACGGAAATTCACGAGCACGATCTCGCCAGCAGCGATCAACGGAATCTCATCACCGCGACCCTCGAGGTGCATCTTGATCATCTCAGCCGGGAAGACGCCGAAGTCGTCCTGCATACGCATAGGCGTCACGTGCAAGTCGCCCAACAGCATGGCGTCCAGTTCATCCTGACCGCCTCCCCAGCCATTGAGCAGAATCTCGCCCGCCCGTCCCTGCTCGCGCAGTGCAGAGAGTGCACCCATAGCGGTGGCGGTATTGGCGGCATGGATATGCACGATGTTCGGGTAGGCCGCCAGCGTTGCATTGGTGCCTTCGTATGCCTTCTCGCGCGTACCGTCGGCAAAATGGTCGTAGACCTTCACCATGCCGCGCTCTTCGGCGCAACGGATGAAGGTGCCAACGCGCTGATCATCGAGGAAGCCGGGAACAAAACGCATCGTGGCAAACTCGCCGGTGTTGCCAAGCTCCTCGGTGATCCAGTCGCAGAGAAGTTGGCCGCCTTCCGCATGGTCAAAGCCGACGTAGGAGAGCGGCTGACCGAGTCGGTCCCACTCGCGGATTGGCGTCGAATAGTTCCAGACGATGACCTCCAGCCCAGGTTTTTGGATCATCTCCTGAATCAATGTTCGTTGTACGTCCAACTCGGTGGGGCCGACCAATACATAGTCATATTCACCGGCTAGAATTGTCTCGAAGTGCGATGCCTGTGTGGCGTGATCATCGATGGTGGAGCCAAATTCGGTGACCTCGAAGGGGATGCCGAACTCGTTGAGTCGCGCTTTGAATGCAATTGCGCCGCGCGCCCACCCTTCAGAGAGGTCAAAGCTAGGCCACACAAAAGCCACACGCACCGGGCGCTCCACCTCCACCGCCGCTGGCACTGCATCTGCGGACGCGACAGCGCGCAACGCCATCAACTTGTCGCGCTCCGCCGGATTCGCCTCCCACAACTCAAACATCGTCCAAATCTCAGGCTCTGCCTCTTCGGCCTCGGCTTCAGCTTCTACCACCGGTGCACCTGGCGCGGCTGGCGCTGCGACAGGTGCGTCGCAGGCGGCGAAGGTCAGCGCTGCAACTATCAACAGGGTCAGCAAACATATAAATCGTCGCATTGTCCATCTCCTTTACTTGATAAATAGATTCAACGTCCACTTCAGTCGGTAGTTGGCTCTCGCATTGTATAGATGGCAACCGCCACCACGATCACCAGCGCAGCGGCGACTTGCTGCCAGAAGAATGAGAATCCGAGCAGAACCATTGAGTTGGTGATCATGGACAACAGAATGGCGCCCAGGGCGGCGCCAATGATCGAACCACGCCCACCAAACAGACTTGTGCCCCCGATGATCACGGCGGCGATGGTGTGCAGTGCGGCGCCCTGCGCCTGTGTCGCCTGAATCGCATCCATACGTCCAGTCATGATGATGCCGGCAAGACCAGCCAACGTGCCCGCAAGTACGTAAACCGAGATACGCAGCCGGTTCACAGGCAGACCAAGCCGCCGGGCGGCGCTCAGATTCCCGCCCACAGCATGGACATGACGCCCGAAGGCCGTGTGGTTGTAGGCCAGATAGCCAAGCACAATTGCTATCACGCCAATGACGATCGGAACTGGGATCTCCCAGATGCGGCCGCGACCCAGCCAGATGATCGCATCATCAAACCGATAGAAGACAGCGCCCGCCGCATAGACAAGCGCTATCCCGCGAAACGCCAGATCGCCAGCCAGGGTAACGACAAAGTCTGGAATACGAAACCGCGTGATGATGAATCCGTTCATTAGGCCACAGAAACTGCCAACCAGAATACAGATCACCATCGCCAGGGGTGTGGGGATGCCAAAATCCTTGATCGCCGCCGCCATCACCACCGACGATAGCACCAGAATCGAGCCGATAGAGAGATCGATGCCCTTGGCCGTGATGACAAAGGTCATGCCAACTGCAAGCACCATATAGAGGGAGGCGTCAACAAAGACGGCGCGCATGTTGGGCCAACGAAAGAAGTGTGGCGCTTGCCATGCCATAATCAACATAAGGATCAGGATCATGGCAAGCGGGCCGAGAAAAGCCATGTAATCCCAGATCTGATCCACGCGACTACGCGGCGGCGATGAGGCGTCGGACATTGTGGCGGTGGTGTTCGACATATTCGCGTCTCCACAATTTGGCGTCGAAAATCGAATCGACAACGATGTGAGCATCCGGTCTGGCGTCTGCCATGAGAGGAGCTGGTGTAACCTGCCGGATTCAATTCTGTGGGGGAGAATGGATGAACTGAACTGCTTAAGCGACCAAAACTTCTACACGGGCCTGCTGCAATTGCGTCAGAAACGCTTCAGGAATTCCGACGTCGGTGACAATCTTGTTCACAACGTTGAGAGGCGCTACGGCGGCAAAGGCAATCTGGCCCATCTTGCTGGCGTCGGCGACAACGATGACCTCTTTGGCGATCCCGATCATCGCTCTTTTTACCTGAGCATCCTCGAGGTTATACTCAGTTAGGCCGGCTTTGATGTCGATGCCGCCAATGCCAAGAAAAAGTTTGTCTACGAAAAACTCTGCAAAATTTCGCTCGGTCAACCCACCGACCAGAGACATCTCTCCCGGTCGCAGGATGCCTCCCGACACAATCACCCGCACCTCTGGAAAACGGCTCAGAAACTCTGCAATGTGAATGCTTGGCGTGAGAACCGTAAGGCCGCGCTTGTCGGTCAACGCGCGAGCGACTTCTAGCGTAGTCGTACCCACATCCAGGGCTATACTGTCTCCGTCCGCAATCAATGTGGCCGCCAACTGTCCGATGCGCGCCTTTGCTTCGTTATGTAGACTACTGCGTACAACGTAGGATGGTTCATAAGAGCGCCCGCGTATGCTGACTGCGCCCCCATGCACACGCCTGAGCAGACCTCGATTTTCCAGCACGTCCAGATCGCGACGGACAGTCATTTCTGAAACATCGAGACATGCAGCCACCTCGACAACCGAGATAGTCTCATTCTTATCAAGCAACTCCAGAATAATCCGGTGGCGTTGGTCGGAGTGCATAGTTCACCTAAAAATGTGCGAATCTGTGCAGATTGTAACAAATAAACGTTCGATTGTCAATAGATTCGCAAAAAATTCAGTGCGATTATTTTTGGAACTCAATCCCCGTCATCGCTTCTGCCGCCCATGAGCACGACTTTGGGCGTCATACGTGCGATCACTTCGATCAGAAGCCCTTCCTGCAGAGCGATTACCATCTCGATATCCTTGTATGCCAGGAACGTCTCGTCCGGCTCCAGTCCAAAGTGCAAGATATCGAGCGCAGCCATGTGTCTCAGGAAGGCGCTCTCGTCATGGCGACGTTTTGCCTCGGCGCGCGAGAACCAGCGCCCTGCGCCGTGTGAAGACGAGTGCAGGCTGGCTTCGTTGCCCAGTCCGCGCACAAGATAAGAAGCCGTGCCGCTCGAACCCGGAATCAGCCCGAGCATGCCTTTTTCTGCCGGCGTGGCGCCTTTGCGGTGGATGACGCCCTCCTCCTCGACCCAGGCGTAGTTGTGACGATTCCAAACGCGGTAGCGCAGCCCCAAACCGGCCGACGCGACAAAATGGTCGTGGATCAGGTCGTGGTTGGCGCGTGCATAAGCGCCCATCAATTGCATCGCGGAGAGATATTCCTGACCCAACTCGGCGTCGAGCGGCAACCATTCATAGCCGCGCGGAATGTCAGTTGCGACCTGGTGAATGTACTGGGCGGCGGCCTCGACATAGTAGGTGGCCGTCTTGTGGCCGGCGCCGCGGCTGCCGCTGTGGGTCAGCAGCCCGACCGCCTGATCACCGGCGCGATAGCCTTCATGGTCGCGCACGAAGTCCACGATCACCAGGTCGGCGAAGTGGTTGCCACCGCCCGACGAGCCTAGCTGCTGGCCTGCCAACGTCTTGAGCGATCGCAGCAGTTGCGTCTCCGACCAGCGTGGGTCGTCCATTACGGCATGTTGACGTTGACCTGGTTTGAAGTCGGCGCCCAATCCAAAGCGCGTTTCGCTGCGCAGCACACTTGCCAGCTTGCGCCGATGCTTCATGAACTCCTTCGGCGTCAGGTCGAAGAGCGAAAGCTGCATCATGCAAGAAATGTCATAGCCGACAAACGACGGCGAAATAGCATCCTCCAGGCTGACGACGCCGCCGATCGGCATGGCATAGCCGAGATGGGCGTCGGGCATGAGCGCGCCGCGGCGGGCGACGGGCAACCGCATGACCATTTGCATCTGCTCGATGGCGTTGACGGGAATATGCTTCTCCGGTTCGCCAAACACGATAAAAGGGGCTGGCTCCTCAGCAATCGTCAACATGGTCTCGGTCGGATAGGTAGCCGCCACCCAAGCCAACAGCTCATCCGGCGTAGCGTGTGGATTGGCTTTTGCCCAACTTGCAGCGGCCTGCGCGATCTCAGCGTAGTTGGGTAAATGACGATACCTATGCAGCAGTTTGTGTGTCTTCATTGTTGCACCTACTGATTTCTAGAATGTTGCGTGGTGCGTGTTGCGTAAGGGATTCCGGCACGCAGCACGTAACACGCAACACTGAAAACATAAAAACTCTGCCTGGCGATCAGTAATGGATCGATGCTGGCTGCTATCTTTGACTTCGCGAGCTGCGCCGAATATGATAGACGCAAAGGTCGCAACCGTCATCTTCTGGCGCACGGTATGACCCACTGATCGCGCAAAGGCTGGGGAGCTACACCAATGACAATTGCCGATATTCTCAACACCAACACGCAAAGCATCGACCGAATCCTCAACGCCGGTCTGCCGGTGATGTTGATCTTCTGGCGGCCCTCGGCGCCGCCTGCTCAAGAACAAGAACTGCAGGAGTTGGCAAGGCGCTATGCAGGTCGTGTGATCCTGGCGCGCGTCAATGCCGACGACGAACCCGCTCTGGTGCAGCGCTTTCGTGTAGCGGCGACGCCGCTCTATCTGCTGATGCGCAATGGGAAGCCGGAGATTGCGCTGGCAAGCGAAGAAGCGCGTCAAAACGTAGCGGGCTGGCTTGCGCATTTCGTCGATGGCAAACCGCAACCCAAGACAGCGCCGCGACCATCAGCGCAGACCGCCAGCGATGGTAAGCCGCTGATCCTGACCGACGCCACTTTTGACCAGACGATCAACCAGCCACTGCCGGTGTTAGTCGACTTTTGGGCGCCGTGGTGCGGCCCGTGCCGCATGGTGGCGCCCTCTATCGAAAAGCTGGCCCAGGAGTTTGCCGGCCGCGCTGTGGTCGGCAAACTCAACGTTGACGAGAATCAGATGACCGCACAGCGCTATCGCGTGATGAGCATTCCAACGCTGATCATCTTCAAGAACGGCAAACCCGTCGACCAGATCGTCGGCGTACAGCCCTATGCGGCGCTGCAGCAGCGGCTGGCGAAAACGCTGTAGGCGGCGACAACGCTCAGGATCGTCAATCGCCTGGGGCTTCCGCTGCAACACAGGCAGGATCGTCCGGCGGTGATGCGCAAAGACGGGTTGTCTCACACCAAAGCTGCCGGGCGCGCAGCACGCTGCACGCAACGCTTTCGGTGGCGCCAGAGAGCAGCGACTCCGTAGCGGTGCTCACATCGACAGACGGCGCCGTTGGCAGCGCTGCGCCAGCGGTCTGCAACGCAACATCCACCGCTTCCTGGACGGCGTTGATGCTAACCTGCGTCCCTTCGGCGACGGCGCCTGCTGTATTGCTGGCTGTGCTGCCGATCCAGTTGGTTGCAGTGTCCCACCAGGAAAGCTGCACCTCCTCCGATGCACCCTCGGCGACTGCACCATCTTCAGCCTGAGCGCCGCCGATTACAGCCTCGTTGTCGGCGGCGATGCCCAAGACAGGAACAGAGAGCTTGCCGCCGACGCGCACATAAGCGTCGCGCAGCCGTTCAAAGGGAACAAACAATTCGAGCGTGCCGCCCGTCTCCAGCAGCGTCTGCGGCGCAACACGAGCGTCCGCAATGCCTTGCCACAGCATGCCGCTGCTGTCGATGCGGATGGTGCTGTCCAACGCCAGCGGGGCATCCTTCAGTTGCAACAATTGCGCAAGTGGGCCGCCTTGAATGCTGAGGTCGCTGTTGATCTGCACGAAATTGCGCTTCGGCTCGCGCGAGAAGAGCGCGGCTACGCCGACCGTCGAACGTAGCGGCAGCGTCACGCCAGCCAGCATTGGCAACTGGGCGACATCGATGCCGAGCGTCGAGGCGACCAGCGCCAGCCGCAGCACCTGCGACAGGTTGAAGCGGCCGTCGATGTAGAGCAACTGGTTCTCCGGATCGATGATGATCGTCGTCGATTCGTTTTCCGGCACGCCCACTGTGATCGTCGTCGATTCGCCGTTCTCATCGAGCAGCGCAGTGTCGAGCGTGATGCCATCGCCCACGCGCATGTAGAAGTAGCGGTTTTCCGGGTTGAGCAGCCGCCCCACTGCGCCCAGTTCAGCGCCGTAATCGTAGCCAAATTCGGCCGCAAAGTCACCGCCGACGCGCAGGTTGTTGGGCAGCGTGAGCGCTGGCAGGACAGTATCCGCCTTGCCGCGCAGCCGTTGAACATTGCCCTCGGCGTCCACGCCAACCAGGAAGTCACCGTTGCGAATCTGAACCGCACCGATCGGCAGGTTCAATGTCAATTGGTCGGAAATCTCAACGCCAGCGCCGGACAGAAAGCCGAGATTGCCCGCCGGCAAGTCAAAACGCAGCGGATTCTTGGCTGGCACCGCCACTTCTGCTTGCAAGCCAGCCGCATTGACTGTCAACATACATTGCTGGTCTTCACAGCGCACGCCATACACAGAGAGCGCAGGTCGCCCGGCGTCGGTCGCTGCAGATTGCGCCATCGCCCCCACAGGAATGAGGTTGAGCACAAAGCTGAAAAGAAGCACCAGTGTTAGAACACGATGGCGGTGATGCATGGTCAACTCCATTTTTCGTTAAGAAAGGATTCACTGTCCGGTCAGGTCAGGCAGAAGCAACGACAACCGATAGTTTCGGTTGAACAACCGATAGTACAATGTAGTCATGACTTACGCAACTGGGAACGCCGCCATTGCCGCCATGAGTCTACTCCACGTCTGGGGGGAGCGATTTTCGTAGGTCATCGCCTCCGGCGTGACATGGCGCCATGTCACTACAACGGACGCCCTCAACTGAATTGCACCCCGCCGCTATCCTGGCAGTATTATCGTGCACCTGCTACGAATCTCCAATCCGCCAGGCGACTGCCGTCTTCCCCGGCCAGCCCAGGCCGATGCGCCCGCGTTCCTTGTCGACGGTGGCGACCTCCACCTCGATGATGTCGCCTACACCTAACCGTTCGCCGTGGGGAATCTGCGAGCGATGGAGCAAGCCATCCTGTTTGACGCCGATGTCGACAAATGCGCCAAAATCGACGACGTTGCGCACCGTGCCTTGCAACCTCATGCCGGCGACCAGGTCATCCATCGAAAGCACGTCGCTGCGCAGAATCGGCGGCGGTGCATCCTCGCGCGGGTCACGGCCAGGGCGCACGATCTGTTCGAAGATGTCGGCGAGGGTCGGCTCGCCACAGCCAAGCTCTGCCGCCAACGCGGCGAACGGCTGACGCTGGCGCAGCGAGTCGAGCGCAGCCCGCCGCTCTTCGACAGGTGTACGCATATCGACGCCCGCCTGCTTGAGCACCTTGCGCGCCACGGTGTAGCTTTCTGGGTGGATGGCGCTGGCGTCGAGCGGCTCCTCGCCATCACGGATGCGCAGAAAGCCAGCCGACTGCTCGAAGGCTTTTGGCCCCAACCCTGCCACCTTTTTCAGCGCTGCGCGCGTGGCAAATGCACCGTGCTCGTTGCGATGGGCGACAAGGTTGCTGGCAAGTTTCGGCCCGATGCCGGCGACATAGGTCAGCAGCGCCGGCGAGGCTGTGTTGACATCTACGCCCACCTGGTTGACCACACTTTCCACCACGCCGTCGAGCGCCGCCGCCAGCGCCTTCTGGTTGACATCGTGCTGATACAACCCCACGCCGATCGATTTGGGGTCGATCTTGACCAGCTCCGCCAGCGGATCTTGCACGCGCCGCGCAATCGAGACCGCCCCGCGCATACTCACGTCGAGGTCGGGCAGTTCGGCGCGTGCGAGCGGGCTGGCGCTGTAGACGCTGGCGCCAGCTTCGTTGACGATGAGGTAATGAAGATTGGGCGACTGGGCGATTGGAGAGTGGCGGTTGGAGGTTGGTGACAGGCGAAGACGTTCCAATCTCCAATCTCCACTCCCCACTCTCCTGATCAATTCTGCCGCCAGTTGCTCGGTTTCTCTGGAAGCCGTACCGTTGCCGATGCTGATGAGCGTGACGCCGTGTAGCTGGACAAGGTCAGCCAGAACAGCGAGCGACTCACGGCGTTGATTTTGTGGTTGATGTGGATAGATGGTCGCCGTTTCCAACACTTTGCCGGAAGCATCGACTACTGCAACCTTGCAGCCAGTGCGATAGCCGGGGTCGATGCCCATCACCACATGGCCTGCCAATGGCGGCTGGGTGAGCAGGCCGCGCAAATTGGCGGCAAAGACATGAATGGCGTGCGACTCAGCCTGCTCGGTTAGTGCGGCGCGCACGTCGCGTTCGATGGCGGGCAGCAGCAGCCGTTTAGCGCTGTCCTCGATGGCGAGCTTGAGCTGCTCCGCCCATGGCGACAGCGGATGGTCGGGAAAGATGTTCTGCATCGACTGCCGCCAGTCACGCTCTGGGATATCCACGCTGGCGCGCAGCACTTTCTGCGCCTCACCGCGGTTGATGGCGAGCACTTGATACGGTTTAAGGCGGTCGATGCGCGCTGCGAAATCATAATAGAGCGTGTAGACGCCTTTTTCGTCGGCGCCGCCTTCGATGCGCGTCACGGTGAGCGTGGCAAAGCGCATCGCCTTCTCGCGGGTCTGGCGGCGCACCTCGGCGTGATCGCTGATCGCCTCGGCGGCGATGTCGCGTGCGCCGGCAAGTGCGTCTTCGACTGTGGGGACGGCGTCGCTGAGAAAAGTTTGCGCCGCCGCTTCGGGACGGTCGCCTTTGCGCGACTGCGCCAGAATCAGGTCGGCGAGTGGCTGCAACCCACGTTCGCGGGCAATGCTGGCACGCGTGCGACGTTTGGGGCGATAGGGCTGGTAGAGGTCTTCGAGCGCGGTCAACGTCTCGGCGGCGAGAATCTGCGCCTCCAACTCCGGCGTGAGCTTCTCCTGTTCACCGATCGAGGTGAGAATGACAGCGCGGCGTTCGTCGAGCGCGCGCAGCGACGCCAGCATCTGCTCAATGGCGCGAATCTGCTCTTCGTCGAGGCTGCCGGTCATCTCCTTGCGATAGCGGGCGATAAAGGGCAAGGTCGCGCCGCCGTCGAACAGCTCGATCACGGCGGCGACGCCGTGTTCGGGCAATTGCAGCCGGGCGGCGATGCGAGTTGGGTAAGGCTGTACAGGTCTAGACATTGGCGTACACGTCAAGCGATATTGGCAAAGAGATCGCGCTCGTCGCCGTCAAGAGCAGGGTAGACGCAGGTGAACTGCTCGCGCCCTGTGAACAATTGGCGAACTGGCTGTGGCACGATCGACAACCAGGCCGGCCCGCCGCTGTATTGGCTGGCGTGTGCTTCGCTGGCTGCCTGCTTGTTTACGAGCGTCTGGCTTATATCGATCGTCGTCGTCACCGGCGTCACCCAACGGCTGATTTCCACCAAGTTGATATCGTGGTTGCGCCCGATCGCCGTCGGATCCTGCCCTGCCAATTGCATCAACGGCACGGCCAACTTGATCAAATCTTTCGGAAACGCCGTGTAGTACAGCTTTCGTGGCGGAGAAGTTGGCAAATCGGCGGTGGACGTTTTCGTTCGCGCAAGATAGAATGCTGTTGTGGTTGCTTCGCACACACGCACGTGATCCGGATGACCATAGCCGCCGAAAGGGTCATGCGTAATGATCACGGTGGGCGTCAGACGTTCGATGTAGCCCAGAATCTCATGTACAACACGCTCAACCGGCTGTTGAAGCAGGGCGTTTGGATGTTTGTTCTCTGGGGCGCCGCGCATACCGCTGTCGCGATAGGGCAGCGACCAGATGCTTTTCAACCCGAGCGCCACTGCTGCCCGCCCTAACTCGGCCGATCGCACCTGCGCCAGCGAGTCGTGGTCGCGCAATCGCCCACGATCATCGACCGAGCCGGCAATCCCGTCGGTGGCAATAATCACATGCACATCGACGCCTAGACGAGCATAGTGCGCCAATGTGCCGCCCGGACCAAAACTTTCATCATCTGGATGAGCGAACACACCCAAAAGAACTTTACGCTGCATTTGCGTTGCTTGTCCTTTTTATAGATTTTTTATAGATTTCGTTTTTATTGATTTCGTTGTGAGAAACCAGCCAATGACCTGATGTCAATCTATCTCTATGATGACCATTTTCCCATGTTTGCGTCAATCCAGCCAACCCAGGCGAGTCTATTTCACGTCCGAGACAGATTGAATTACATCCAGCCAAGGCTTTCATCACGCATCAATAGTAGGCGGCTGTACTGGGATTCGCAACCAAATGTGGCTTAATATCATCTTAATATCATATTGTCTTTATTTGTGGTTATATCACATCATCTGGACAGGAGTCATTATCTATGCGTTATGGCCCGCTCCTTCGCATTATAGGAACGGCACTATATGGTTTTATCGGTTGGGAATTAGGGATTGTACTCTCGCGCACACCAGGGTTAGAGTTGGAAGCCTGGCAATTAATTGTGCCGTTTACACTCTTTGGCGCGTCGTTCGGTTTTTTGCTGGCGCCGTGGTTGGTGCGCGCGCCTGCCAATGCTGCTCAGAATGTGCTGCGCCAGGTTCCAATCACCGATCTGATTGCCGGCATCGTCGGCATCACCGTTGGTTTGTTGATCGCTGCACTCTTGAGCGTCCCAGTCTCGCAACTGCCTGCGCCTTTCGGCAATGTACTTCCGCTTGTTCTGGTCTTTATGTTCGGCTATCTAGGCGCAGCGATTCTCGTGCTGCGCAAGCGCGACTTTTTCAGCCTGTTGCGCGGGGAGATAGATGAACAGCGCAACTCTCTTGTTCGACAAGGCGAGAAGATCGAGGCATCGAATAGCCCGACTCTTCTGCTTGACACCAGCGTGATTATCGATGGACGTATTGCCGACGTTGCCAAGACGGGTTTTCTGCTTGGCACGCTAACCGTGCCGCGCTTTGTGCTCAATGAACTGCAATACATCGCCGATTCAGCGGATAGCCTGCGCCGCAATCGCGGGCGTCGCGGTCTCGAAGTGCTCGACCGCCTGCAAAGCACGCCCGAAGTCGCCATCGCTTTTATCGATCAAGACCCGCCCGACGCCCAACAGGTCGACGACAAGTTGATCAGCCTGGCGCGCAAATGCAACGGTTTGATCATCACCAACGACTTTAACCTGAACCGCGTCGCCAAACTTCAGGGCGTGCGCATCCTGAATATCAACGAGTTGGCGAACGCTGTTAAGTCCGTATATTTGCCTGGAGAAGTGATTCCGCTGAAAATAATTCAGGAAGGCAAGGAGCTTGGGCAGGGCGTCGGGTATCTGGAGGATGGTACAATGGTCGTTGTCGAGAACGGTCGTCGTTATCTCAACCAGGAAATTCTGGTGCAGGTGACCAAAGTGCTACAGACCAACGCTGGCCGCCTGATCTTTGCTACACCGGAATCATTGTGAATTTATTTCAGTCGATTGCAGGAACATCACATGACGTTGCGCATTTATAACACGCTCACGCGGAAAATCGAAGAGTTTGTCCCAATCCAACCCGGTAAGGTCAGCATGTATGTCTGCGGGCCGACGGTTTACGCCGACGCACATATTGGTCACGCCATGGCGGCAATCATCTTTGACACCGTTCGGCGCTATCTGATGTATAAAGGCTACGACGTGAAGTTTGTCACCAACTTCACCGATGTCGATGACAAGATCATTCGTCGCGCCAACGAGCAAGGGCGCGACCCGCTTGAGCTGGCGAACCACTACGCCAACGAGTACTTTCGTCACTTGAAAGACCTCAACGTGCTGCCTGCCGATGTCTATCCGCGCGTTAGCCAGGAGATGGCGTGGATCACGCAGATGATCTCCGGGTTAGAGGAAACGGGCTATGCCTACCGGCTCGACGGCGATGTCTATTTTCGCGTCACCAAAGATGACGACTACGGAAAGCTGAGCGGTCGCCGCCTGCAAGAGGCGCTCTCTGGCACACGCATCGAGGAAGACGCACGCAAGGAGCACCCCGGCGATTTTGCACTTTGGAAAGGCGCCAAGCCGGGCGAGCCGGCGTGGGACAGCCCCTTCGGGTCAGGGCGGCCGGGCTGGCATATCGAATGCTCCGCTATGTGCCTGCATCATCTCGGTGAGGTTGTCGACATTCACGGCGGCGGCAACGATCTGATCTTCCCACATCACGAAAATGAGATCGCCCAAAGCGAAAGTTACACCGGAAAGCAATTTGCCCGCTTTTGGATGCACAACGGCATGTTGCAGCTTTCCGGTGAAAAGATGAGCAAGTCGCTCGGCAACCTGATCACCATCGACGATTTCCTCAAAGAACACAGCGCCGACGCGCTGCGTTTGTTGATCTTCACGGGTCACTATCGCAAGCCGGTTGTCTACAGCGCCGAAACAGTTGAGAGCGCCGAACGAAGCCTGGCGCGGCTGCGCAGTGGCCTGCGTCCATCGCAGGGGGCGCTCACGACCGGCGAGGCGGCGGACAGACTGCGCATCGCTACAGAGGATGCGCGTGTCGCCTTCATCGAGTCGATGGACGATGATTTCAACACTGCGGGCGCGATTGCCGCCCTTTTCGAGTTGGTGCGCGCGATCAACAGCGCACGCACAGCAGGCGTTTCAGGACCGTTCTTCAGCGCGGCGCAGCATACGTTACGCGAACTGGCAGGCATTCTCGGTCTTCAACTCACCGAGCCGACAGGCGACGCGGGCGCTGACGTTGCGGCGCGCCCTTTCATCGATCTGCTCGTGAGCGTGCGCAGCGATCTGCGACAGGCGAAGCAGTGGGCGTTGGCAGACAAGGTGCGCGACGGTCTCAAATCGCACGGCGTCATACTAGAGGACACGCCCGACGGCACACAGTGGAGATTTGAAGCCGAATGAGCGAACTGTTGTATGGACGCCATGCGGTTCATGAATGTCTGCGCGCCGGACGCCGCCATTTCTTCCGGCTGTGGGTCGAGGGCAAACAGGAGGACGCACCGCTGCCCAAAGAGGGTGCAGTCGCCGCCATCGTCGCTGAAGCCGAACGCCGCCGCATCCCCACGCGCGTGATTCGCGGCGGGCTTTTTGATCGCTTGCGCCGAGAAAATGTCAACGCACAGGGAGTTGCGCTGGAAGTTGGCGACTATCCCTATGTGGATGTCGATATGTGTTTACGCATTGCAAAACAGGCGGGCGAACCGCCGTTGCTACTCATTCTCGACCACCTGCAAGACCCACAGAATCTCGGGACGCTGATTCGCACTGCGGAAGCGGTCGGCGTACACGGCGTGATGATTCCCGAACGTCGCGCCGCACGAGTGACGCCAGCGGTGAGCAACGCCAGCGCCGGCGCGGTCGAACATCTGGCAGTGGCGCAGGTGGTCAACATCAACCGCCTGATCGAAGACCTGAAACAGCGCAACATCTGGGTCGCCGGCCTGGACAGTGAACCGACCACGCCGCCGTTAGCCAGCGCCCGGCTCGATGGCGCGCTGGCGGTCGTCGTCGGCAGCGAGGGCGAGGGGCTGGCGCGAGTGACGCGCGAGAAATGCGATTTTCTGGTGCGACTGCCAATGTTGGGCCGCATCGAGAGCCTCAACGCGGCTGTGGCGGGCAGCATCGTGCTCTATGCGGCGCGACAGGCGCGCGCTACCCAATGACAGAAAACCGATGGACGTCACACTTCTCGACGCTGATGACCCGCAGTGGTCACGTGAGTTGGAGCGCGCTGGCGTGCTGCTCGGCGTCGGCGCCAATCCAACGTTGTTTCCTTATCACTTCCTCTACGTCACATTGAGCAAGATTGGCGGAAAGCTGGCGATCTTCCGCCAAAACGGTCGCATTGTCGGCGTCGGTTTCCTTTTCCCGCGACGCTTGACGCGCAGCTCCGCCACTCTTCAACGCACCTACACCTTGCGCTTTCACCCTGTCCAGGAAGAACTCCCCGATCCGGCCCAAATCATCGCCGTGTGTCAGGCGGCTATGTCCGGCTCAACGATTGTCTTCTACCTGCCACAAGGCGCCCTCTCCTATTATCGAACAGCAACCTCCTATGGCGTGGTTGAGATCGGACGCCCCGATGAGTTTGAGGCGGATGAAAGTCGTTCGATCCAGCAACGAGTGTGGGGGGCGGCGCAGGAATTTTTGTACCCGACCGATATTCACTCCGCCGAATTTGCTGCTGGCACCACGCTGGTTGCTCGCGTTGATGGCAAGACCGCTGGATTCCTCTTTGGGTTCTATGCGTTCCGTTGCCCTTCGCTGCCTGCGGACTGGCGCGAGCGCTTCAACGGCGACTTTCGCATCGAGTCGCAGACATTGGGTGTACTGCCGGAGTATCGCGGACATCGTATCGCTAATCTGCTTAAGAAACAGCAGGCTGAGCTTGCCTGGCGCGAAGGCATCGGAATCGTCACCTGGACCGCCGACCCGTTGCAATATCCCAATGCAGCGCTCAACTTTGGCTTGCTCAAGGCGGTGTCGTTCCATTTTATGCCGGATTTGTACCCGTTTCGCAATGCACTGAACCGCATTCATGCCTCACGGCTGGCGTTGACCTGGCTCGTGGGCAGCAAGCGAGTGCGCGATATCGCCCCGCTCGGCGCGCGTGCAGAGGTGCTCGACCTGAGCAGTCACACGCAGATACCGCGCGTCAACGATGGCTGTCGGCATGCCAGCTTTGACCTGGACAACGATCTTATCGCCATCGAAATACCGAATGATTGGACAGCGTTGCAGACCCAAGACCCGGTTCAGGCGCAGGCGTGGCGACTGCTGACCGACCAAATTTTCTCGAAGTATATCGGCCTCAATCCTGGGCAATATACGCTCACCGGTGTAGGGATTGCGGACGAACGCCGTTTCTTGCTGGCCGAGAAAAGCGATGATCGCCTTTGGCGCCGGCTTGGCGAGGTGGAATAGCGCCCATCATACTGCGCTGCTTTTACGCAACCCAGAACACTCCATCCATCCCGCCCGCCAACACGCCGCGATCCGTTGCCAAGAAAGTAAGCGCAGGCGGATGGTCGAGCGGCGTCCACGCGTTGCCGTCGGAGGAACGCCAGATGCGTTCGGCGTCACTGAGCAGCCAGCCGCTGGGCAGCGCCAGCAGCGAGTTGACCACTTCGGGCGCGTCCGCAACCAGGGTAAAGGTGTAGCCGCCATCGTCCGAGCGCCACAAACCGCCGCCTTCGGTGCCCGCCAATACTGCGCCGCCCGTATGGAAGTCGGGGGCGACAGCCAGCGTCAATACCGGCGCCGGCATCGCAGCGACCTGTTTCCAGCCGCGCCCGCCGTTGGGTGAGCGATAGACGCCGCCCAGCGCGCCGGCAAAGACTGCCTCGATCGGGGGCCATGCGCCCGCCGGCTGTGGCGGCGCCCATGCCAGCGAAAGCACCTCGAAATCAAATAAGCCAAAGTTGCAGACAAAGAAGTCGCGGCCATGGTTGGCGCTGCGCAGGATGCCACCGCCGGACGCGCCAGCCAGGATCACACCGGTGCGCGCCTGGTCAGGATGGGGCGCCAGACAGACGACAGGCGCAGTCACGCCGTCCATCCAGCTCGCCTGCCAGCCGCCGTCGGGTGTGGTGTAGGCGACGCCATACGTTCCGCCGCCGACAAGCAGGCGTTCGCCATTGTGCAGACAGCAGGATGGCTGCGCGTCGGGCTGGGGGATGGCGATCAGCTTGTCGTCTTGCAGGTGAAAGAGACCTTCCGGTCCAAGCGCCCAGATGTTTTGATCGTGTTGCGTGAGTGAAAGAATGACAGGCATGTGCGTTCTATGGGTTGAAGCTCTGTTGCGGTTTACGATGATAGATGATCGTATCGGTGCTCAGCGCCATGGTTGCGCCGCTGACGGCGGATTGCAACACGGCCGCCACGACGTCGGCGGCGTCGAGCAGCCCGCTCTGCTGCGCGTTGACAAGTTTCCCCGCCAGGACATCGTAGGCAGCAGGCGCGCCGCGCTCGACAAGCTGGTCGAGCACGACTGCTGGCGCGCCCACGCCAGCGTTGACCAGCATCTGACGCTGCGGCGCGGCCAGGGCGTGCGCCAGCACGCGCATCCCCAGTGCACAGTCAGTTTCGGTTTCCTGTGTGGCGACGTCGAGCACGGCGCGTTGGCAGTGCAGGAGCGCCGCGCCGCCGCCCGCCACCACGCCGCCGCGCTGCACAGCGGAGAGCACCTTCCACGCGCGTTCAGCCTGGGCGCGGCGCAGGTCACGCGCTGGTTGATGGTGGGCGCCGATCTTGAGCACCCCGATACCGCCGGTCAATGCCGCCAACCGTCGCGTCAGAATCGGACGTTCTTCGTCGTCGTAGGGGAGCGCAGCCAGACGGCGGCTGAGGTCGGCGATCTGCTCCTGGATCATGGCGCGGCGGCTGCCTTCCATCGTCAGCACCAGGTTTTTCTCGCCAAATTCGACGCGCTGCGCCCGTCCCAGGTCTTCGGGCTGGGCGGCGCGCGCAGTGCGTTCGCCGATCTCGCCGAGGATAGCGGCGCCGGTCATGGCCGCCAGGTCTTGCAGGGCAAAGCGCCGTTCATCGCCGACCGCTTTGGGCTTGACAGCAAGAATTGCCACCTTGCGCTTGTCGGCGGGCTGCATTTGGTTGGCGACGAGCAGGTTGAGCGCCGCGCCAGAAGTGTCGGGCGCCACAATCAGCAGCGCCTTGCGCCCCGATTTGACGGTGGCTTCGAGCAATGCCAGCGCCTGTTCCGCCTCGTTGAGCGGTTTGTCGAGCAGCGCAACCGCCGGCGTTGCCAGCACAGTGCGTTTGCGTTCCATCTCGGAGTAGAAGTACATGCTGGCGATTTCTGCTCCATAATGTGCGCCGCCGAGATATTGGCGCTCCAGATATGGGGCGACATAGGACTCGATCTGTATGTGCCCATCGGCGCCGAGCAGATAGCTCATTTCGCCGAGCACAGCGGCCAGGTCATCGTCCTGCATGACAGTGCGTGCAACAGCAGCCAGGCTGCGTTCGCCGGTAACGCTCGTGCTTTGTGCGTGTAAGGCAGTGGTCGCAACCGCGGCGCCGCGGCGCATTCCTTCGATCAGGCGCATGGCATTGGCGCCTGCGATGATCTGCCGCATCCCTTCCTCGACAAGCGCTCGTATGAGGATAATTGCAGTGGTCCCGCCGTCGCCGACCTGCTGCTCAAGTCGCCAGATCACGCCGCGCGCGAGCATGGCGCCGACATCCAGGTCAGGCTTGCCGAGGCTGATGATGCGGCGTAGCGTCGTCGCGGCGTCGCCGATGACCTCAACTTTACGGCGTGTGCCGTCGTAGCTGAGCACAGGCCCACCGCTCGGTCCGAGGCTGCTTGCCAGCATGTCAGCCAATGCGACGATGCCAGCATAAAATTGGGCGCCAGCGTCGGGTTGAAAGGCAATTCCCGGACGGGTGACAACTGAAGTGGAAGATCGTTTCGTTCGTTTCATCAGTGCTTTGGAACGACTTGTTTCTGGTTTTGTCTTGTTTCGAGTATTGATATTGTGTTTGGCGCAATGGGCAAAGGAATAACGCCCATCATGCACCATGCTACCGTAGACGGCGTGATTTCACCAAAAAATCACGCATCGGGCAGCTTTTCAGGCATCTTTGCAGGCGACGCAACGTTGAAGAGCGGCAAGCAGCAGATCAGGCTGCACCGGCTTGCCGACATAATCGTTCATGCCGCTTTCGATATAGACGTGGCGCTGGTCGTCGAAAGCGTTGGCGGTCATGGCGATAATGCGCGGCTGGCGCTCTGGCGGCAGCTCGCTACGAATGACGCGAGTCGCTTCGATGCCATCCATTTCGGGCATCTGCACATCCATCAAAATGACGTCGTACATCTGTTGGTGCAATGCGTTGACTGCCTGCGCGCCGTCGCTGACTATGTCTGCATGATAGCCGAAACGGCCGAGCATTGTTCGGATGACCTTCTGGTTGACCAGATTGTCTTCGGCGACCAGGATGCGCAGCGGGTGGCGCTCACCCAGGTGTGCATCCCACGGCGCACGCCTGTCGGCAAGGTGCGCCTGTGTTGCGGTTGACTGCAGGGGCGGATGCTTGGATGCCGCTGGCAGCGTCAGCCTGATGTGAAAGATCGAGCCGCGCCCTGGAATGCCTTCGCTCTCCATCCAGATTGTTCCACCCATCAGTTCGATTAGACGCCGCGCAATCGCCAGTCCCAAGCCAGCGCCGCCAAAGCGTCGGGTTGTCGATGCATCCACCTGGCTAAAGGATTGGAAGAGCAGCGATTGCCGATCTTTTGGAACACCGATGCCAGTGTCCTCGATTTCCAGATGCAACGTGTAGGAGGGAGCAAGGGCTGGGGTTGCTTCGTGGGCGGCCACAGCGCGCTGAGAGGTCAAGCGAAGATTTACTTTACCAACGTCCGTAAATTTAACAGCATTGCTCAGCAAGTTGACAAGCACCTGACGCAAGCGCTTGGCGTCGCCGAGCACCTGTTCGGGAATTTCGCCGTGCACGGTATGGGTAAGCTCTAGTTGTTTGCGTGCCGCCTGCGCCGAGACCAAATCGAGCGCCGACTCAATGCAGGGCAAAAGCGCAAATGGATGGTTCTCCAGCTCGATCCTGTCCGACTCGATTTCGGAGAAGTCAAGGATGTCATTGATGATTGCAAGCAGGTTGTTGCTGGAGTCGCGCACCGTTTCGACAAAGTCAACCTGCTCTGGCGTCAGCGATGTGTCGAGCAAAAGGTTGGTCATGCCGATGATGGCGTTCATCGGCGTGCGGATTTCGTGGCTCATGTTGGCGAGGAATTCGTTCTTCGCCTGCGCTGCTGCTTCGGCGGCTTCCTTTGCCAGACGCATGGCCTCCTGCGCCGCACGTCGTTCAGTAATGTCGTTGAAGATGGTGAAGATCGACGGTTCGCCGTCAAATTCAATCGGCGCAGCGGACATCAGCACCCAGATTTTGCGATCGGTTGTGGTGCGCATCTGAATTTCGAGGTTGAACAGACGACCTTCCGTGCGCAGCCTTTCGATCAATTGTCCACGTTGATTGGGTTCCAGATAGAAGTCGGTTGCCTTTCTGCTATCGGGCGGCAGGTCTTGCACCTCGAAGAGCGTCTCGGCCGATCGGTTGCTGTATTTGACTGCGCCAGACGCAATCGATGTGACGATGGCAGGAAAAGGTGCGCTGTCAATGAGTTGACGATAACGCTCTTCGCTGGCGCGCAGCTCGTTTTCGATGCGTTTGCGATCGGAGATGTCGTGTAGCAAGAGCAGTGTGCCTATCCGCCCTCCAGCCGAAGCGAGTGAAGAAGTGCGCACTTCCAGTGTGAGTCCCGTGGGCATGGTGATTTCTGTACTACGGTGATCGCCACTCCGTGCAAGCTGGCGCGCAATCAGTTCGCCAGCTTGACTGACATCGCCAAGCTGACGTCCCACTGTCTCGACCGGCGCAGTGATTTGCAAAATGGCGGCGCCTGCCGGATTGACATCGACGACGAAGCCATCTGCATCGAGCGCAATCATGCCTTCATTCATGTGCTCGACAAGTTGTGTGCGCGCCAACGGCAAGATGCGCAATAGACCCAGTCGCAGCAGCGCCCATGACAACAACGCGCCGGTCAGGGCAAAAGCGATTGCGGTCAGATCAAGCCAGGGCCAGGGAGTGAGGTTGAACAGATAGACAAAGTTGGCGACCCACGGGATGGCGACAGCGTTTATCATAACGATCGATTGCAAGCGATACCGATGCACATTTGAGAGTGCGCTGCGCACGAGCAGCAATGTGCCGATCACAATCAAAATATAGAGATAGCCGGTGAACAGCCAGAAGAGCGGGCCGTGAACATAATCATCTTCAACGCCGTAAAATGTCTGCACCAGCGTCACATCGCTCCAAAATAGGTGATGCCAGTCGTTGGTGAAGACTGTGAACATTGCAAGGAGGGCTGGAATCCACACCAGATGCCGCCATCGTTGCGTCAGCATCCATGTTTGGTTCGTATAGCGAAGCGAAAACAACAAAAAGAGAATCGGCACGGTTTGGATTCCGATGTGGCTGATCTTCGAGAAGAGTAGCTTGGCTTGTAGTTCGGTCATCGCCAGCGCCATGCCGTCACAGAAAGCCCACAGCGCAGCGGCGACCATCAGATATGCCAGCTCGCGGGCGCCGGGAGCGTTGCGCTGCCGCCAGGTTTGGCCTGCTACAATCAATGTTGCGAGCACTGAGAAAAGATAGATTGGCAGAAGCAAATTGAGTTGTAGCATGCGCCTCCTGAACAGAAATCAATCGTTGCGAATTCAATTATATAGACAATCGAAAGCAATTGCATACTGAAACACAATCAGACAAAATGAGCAGAATGACGTAATCCGGTATAATGGCGGTGGATAGAACGGTGCGCGGTCAACCGAACCGAAGTGGGCCGCCATAATAGAGCAGGGTATTGATATTAGATGATCGAGATTTCTGCGTCGATTTACCTGGGCGACGTTGTGGAAATGCGCAAGCCGCATCCGTGTGGGGGCAAGCAATGGGAAGTTGTGCGCGTTGGCGCTGACATCGGTTTGGTCTGTCTGACCTGCGGGCGCCGGGTTTTGCTGCCGCGGCGTGATTTTGCGCGCGGCGTTAAGAAGTTTATCCATCGCGGCGAAGCGCCGCCTTCCGAATAATAGGGAGCAAACTCATGCAACGAGCTGAATTGACCACCTATCTCGACGACTACCTGCGCATCGCCGAAATTAAGGACTACGGTCCGCAAGGTCTTCAGATCGAAGGGCGCGCTGAGGTGCACAAGATTGTTGGAATGGTTGACGCCCAATTGCCATGTGTAGAGCATGCACTGAGCCTTGGCGCCGATATGCTGTTGGTGCACCACGGTATTTTTTGGGGGGCGCCACAACGTATTGCAGGAAGTTTCGGCGCACTGATACGTGCATACCTCGCCGCTGATTTGAATCTCTATGCTGCGCACCTGGCGCTCGATGCGCATCCGATTGTTGGCAACAACGCTGAACTGGCGCACCGGCTGGGGTTGACGGTCGAGACAATGTTTGCGCCTGTCAACGGCGTCCCGATTGGCGTGATTGCGGTTGCACCAAATGGGATCAAGTTCGACTATCTGGTTGCTCGTTTCGAGCAAAATGTGGGGCCGACCCGGCTTGTGCAGGCGCATGGCCCACGCATCACCCATCAGGTCGGCATTATCAGCGGCGCCGGCGCGCGTGAAATTCCGCTGGCGGCGGCGTTGGGCTGCGATACGTTCCTGACTGGCGAAACTTCACATGCGGAGTACTATGCCGCCCAAAACGTCGGCTTGAATGTGATCTATGGCGGCCACTACGTCACCGAAACCGTTGGCGTCCAGGCGTTGGGATTGCATTTGCAGGAGAAGTTTGGTGTTGAGTTCGAGTTCTTCGACCTGCCTACAGGGCTATGAGATGGGTGTTGAGAGGTGAATGTTTCTCTGCGTAATTGAGTCTACTTCATGTCTGGGACAGAGTTTGCGTTGTAGGTCATCGCCTCCGGCGTGACGTGGGGCGCCTGTCACGCCGGAGGCGATGACTTGGGTAGATGCTTGAGAAGACACCTCGATTGGAGCGTCTATTCTTCGAGCGGCATTGGGCGAATGCCTAGCTTTTCCTGAAGCAAACGCGTGACCTCGCCCGGTTCGGCGTGTCGCCCCGTTGCCTTCTTGCTGTAAATGACTTTGTCGCCGGCGAGAACTTCAAACTTTCCACCGCTAGATGGAATCAACGTCAAATTCCGAATCGAGGGGGTAAACAGATTCAACAATTCGCCCGTCAAACTGAGGGCGCGCGGTGTGTAGTTTCACATTACACAGTATTCGATGCTGAGATCGAACTTTTCCATGTTGCCTCCTTTTCGCTGTGCTGTTTACGTCAAGAACTTTACCGATGGTGTTGGTTACGTCGTGACGAACAACGCGGAACGCTGTCGTCAGTCGATTCGTTGATGATAAACGAAAATTCGATTTGAGACAATCCAGTGATGATGTTATTGTACATAGCATGGATAAAATTTTGGCAAAAGAAGCAAAAGAGTCTGACCCTACTCCTCCAATCGAGAATATTGACATCGCCGTCAATTATGAGCAAAATCCACAAATTCAACATATATCTGGAGAAGGTTCGTCTGCACCTAAATGGAGCCGTCGCGCATTTCTAGGAGGCGCTGCAGCGCTGATTGCGGCTTCATGCGGAAGAGCTGACCCAACACCCGTCGCCAATCCGTCGCCCCCGTTGGCTTCCCCGACAGCGATAGGACACACGACCTATCTGCCGCTGGTTGCGTCAGGCGGTGAAGTGGAAGCGGTTGCCATGCAGCCATCGCTGCCGACGCCGACAGAAACGCCGCGGCCGACCAACACGCCGCAGCCGCCCACTCCTACGCCGACGCCGGTGGCGACTCCCTTCCCGCCCGGCCCGCCGAGCAAGCTGGGCCTGTTCGTGGGACACAATCATCCTAGTATCTTCGAGTTGCTCGAAACGCAGGCGGTGACAGTTATCAAGACGCTGGAATTGGACGCAAATTTTGTGGCTGACATCAAACGGGTTTCGCCGCGCACCAGAATTATCGGACGCATTGCGCTCGATCAGATCGACCTGGCTGCACTCGATCCGATTGTAGAGGCGCGGCGCTTTGTCGAAACCGTGTTGCCCTATGCCGATGATCCGGCGCGGCGTCCCTATTTTGACGGTTGGGAGTCCTATAACGAACCTGTCGCCGGCAGCATCGACGAGATGGCGCGCTTTGCTGAGTTTGAAGCGGAGCGTACGCGACTGCTCGGCGAACGCGGCATCCGCAGCGTGATCGGCAACTTCGGCACCGGACAACCGCCGATGGAGCAATGGCAGGCGTTTCTACCCGCAGTGCGTGCGGCGATCCAATACGATGGTTGGCTCGGCTTGCATGAATACTCCGCGCCCACGATTTATCACCTCTCTACAGTGGAAGGCAGAGGCCGTTACCCCGGCGTGACGCCACAAGACAGCGGGTGGCTGACGCTGCGCTATCGCAAGGTCTATCAAGATATCTTGGCGCCGGCGGGTCTGACCTTGCCATTGGTGATGACAGAGCTTGGCGTCGATGGATTGGTGAAGAACCGTCCTGGCCCGCCAGAAGCGCGCGGCTGGCAAGAATTTCAGCAATATTGGGCGGAACATGGCTATGGCTTGTGGGGTCCCGGCGCCTATGTCGAACAGCTTGTCTGGTACGACAATGCCATGCGCCAGGATAGCTATGTGATCGGCGGCACGATTTTTGCATTAGCGCCCACAGCAGGGTGGGAGACCTATGATATCATGGGGCCATGTGCTGGTGTATTGAAGCAGTATCTGAGCGTCCATGCGCCGGTGTGATGCCAGCATGTGGAGGGGGCGGTCATTGCTCGGGCGCACAAACTTTTTAGACAATGCCCGTTCTTTTTTATGACGCTACTGTGACATATTGACAACATAATGTTAACATATTCTGTGTAGATTTGGTTTTAATAAGATGAATTGGGTTGAGATTCATCGAGGATTGGCGAATTCAGCTACGATGTTTGTAGCGATTCTGGGGGTGTGGGCGTTCTTTCTGCGCCTGAGATCACGGCCATTGGATGGCTCCTGGTTCGGCGCCGCTGTGATCGGTGAGCTTCTCTTGTTGGCGCAGTTTGGCGTCGGTTGGGTGTTGTGGTTTCAAGGCATGGGCAGTGTATTGCCGCGACCGTGGATTCATATTCTCTATGGCGTGGTGGCCGTGATCACAATCCCGGCTGCTTATGTGTACTTTAGCAGAATTCCAGATGCAAAGGTGCAGACGCTGGCAATGGCGTTGACTTGCTTCTTTCTGTGGGGTATTCTTCTGCGTTCAGCGCAAGTTGTTTACATCGCCGCGTTCTGATATTTGGACTGACAGTAGCGCAGGCTGTAAGAGTGCAGCCGTCAACGAAGGGTTAGCGTCGTGTTGTTGACATAAATAAATTGGTGGAAACTGCGTTTGGGGTGAGCAAAAAGAGTTGGATCTATGTCGAAGCAGGTTTTGGTGCTCAATGCCGGCTATGAACCGTTGAGTCTTGTTTCGGTCCGTCGTGCTGTCGTGTTGCTGTTGCGCGAGAAAGCTGAACTGTTGGAGGCAACCCAACAGATGCTATGCGCCGCCAATCGCGCCATGCCTGTTCCATTAGTTATTCGACTGGTTCATTATGTTCGCCTGCCGCATCGTCGCGTGCCGCCGACGCGCGCCGCAATCATGTTGCGCGATGCTTACACCTGTCAATATTGCGCCGATAAACCTGGCCAGGCTGCACTGACGGTGGATCATGTGATTCCGCGCAGCCGCGGCGGCGAACATTCCTGGACGAATCTGGTGACGGCCTGCAAACGTTGCAATCAACGCAAGGGCAACCACACTCCTGAAGAAGCTTCGATGCAACTGATCCGCCGTCCCTTTGAACCAAGTTATGTGGCGCTGGTGCTGTTGAGCAATCCAGTGGCCGCCGCGCGCTGGGAACAACTGATGGGGATCAACAAAGAGCACTTCCTGGGCGTTCACGCATAAACCCAAAAGTCAGTAGATCAACGTTCAATCAATGGCAGATGCAACAGAGTCGCATAACATGCGACTCTGATCGGCACGCGGCGCACAGTGGGGTTCTGTGTAGCGCCAGGGACTGTGGCTGTGAGCACGATCTCCGTCTCGGCAACCGGCAGGGGCGTCGCATCCTGTGGAATTGTCAGCGTCAGCGTTGCTGTTGCGTCGGTTGTGATTTTGTCCTGAGATGCAACCACAGACAACCAATCGGCGTCCGAAGTGACTGCGAAGGTGCTGTTCAGTGTGCCCAACACCTGCAGCGTCATTGTCAGCGGCAGCGATGTCCGACAGTCCGGTGATGAGTCGCTTGCCTTCAGCATCACGCTGACACGATTTGGACGCATTACGATCCCGGGCGTCACTTCGATAAAGACTGGAACAGTCAGCGGCGAATTCAGCACAGAAAGATTCGGCGAGTTGAACACCAGGTTGGCGCCGTAGCCAGCCGCTTCTTCTGCTTGGACAACCGGCAGCTTCCGCTGCTCCTCTGCGCTCAGCGCCGAGATCGGCAGTAGATCGGCGGCGTTTGCAGTGACGACGACAGCGGCCGGCGTTGCTGCGCTGATCGGCGCAATATCAATGAAATCAACGCGCGGTTTGGCGTCGACCAGGAAAGGAATCGAGCCAGAGCGTGTGCGATTGGTCAAGATCAACGATTGCGGCTCCGATATCTGACCGGCTGGCACACGAAAGGTTAGTTGCTGCCTGTCAATGGCAAGCAGGTCGCGTCCCAAAGCGTCAAGGTTGCCAGGTGCAAGCGTGCGCGCATTGGTGGGGGTCATCAGAGTCTGCGTCAGCACAGTCGACGTCGCTGGCTCTTTGAAGATCAGGATGCCGGTGTTGCGTGCAAGGACGAGCTCGTCCTTGCCATCGCCGTCAAAATCGCCGGCAGCGACGACGCGGTAGCCGTTGTCGTTGTCGAGCCGCACCTCAAAGACAAGACTGGCGCCCGATCCCGTTCTGCTGTTGAAGAGGCGTGGGCGCGTGTCGTTTTCGGGCGCGTCGCGCAACATGAAAATCTGTTTGCTCTCAGCGCCTGTCACATTTGCCGCCAACACCCGGCGCGGCGCAGGAAGGTGTTCGCGCAGCAATACGTCTTCAAATTGATCGATCGGTTTGTATCGTTGCACAACGAGTGAGGCGAGGGGAGGCGCCGCCCTGCGCACAGCGATCAGCTCCGGCAAAAGGCTGTCGGTCGCAACATTGTCGATCGCAACGCCCGCCCAGGGTCGCTGCTGGCTTGCCGAAAACCAGAATTCGCGCAATACGTTGTTTGCTTCACGGCGAAAAACGCTCAACCGCCCGCTTCCGCTGGAGACGATCGCCACTTCATCGCGCCCGTCGCCATCCAGATCGCCTGTAGCAATGTCGGTGGCGGTGCTGCGCAGCCGCCCGTCGGTCAGCGGCTCCCAAATGCGGCCATCGAAAGGCGGCGCTGGCTGCCGCCAAATTTGGATGCGCGAATCGCCAGGTCGTCCCGGCTCCTCGAAAACAACGACGATCTCTCTGGTCAATGGGTTGCCGTCGAATTCTCCGACAGCGAGCAGGAGCGGCCGCCCTGGCAGCTCGGCGAAAAACAACTCTTCCCAATAGAAGCCGTTGAATTCCTGACCAGGTTGAAAAAAGCCAGTGTTGACAACAGGGTCGTAGATTTTGAACAGGCCGCTCTCGGCGATGGCGATGATCTCATCGTCGCCATCGCCGTTGACATCAGCCACGATTGCGTCGCGCCAACCGTTGTCCGGGCTGCGAAAATTTAGCGGAGGCGTGTTCGGCGGTGTTTCGGGATCGAAAACATGGATGAAACCTTCATCATCGATGTAGACGATTTCATTATCGACATTAGGCGTATTGACTGCTCGAACGCCGTCGTGGAAGGCTGGGTCAAAGGTGAGCGGCGTGGGGTGTTGCTGAGCCGCCTCCCACATTGCTCTGGCGGCGCCGTTGTCGGCTTGTTGTCCGTCCTGTGCTGTGGCCGGATATGCGACGAACAGGAACAGCGCAACGGCGCCGGCAAACGCGCAAAGGATGCTATACCTTCTCACACACTTGCATCTTTGCATAGCGGAAAAGCTTCTCCAGCCAAAGCTGGCAAGAATGAACCACATCTGTGTTGCGCGCATTCCATTTGCCTGTGAGCTAGGAACAGCGATTCTACGCCTTGCCCAACACCGCAGCCAGCAACGCCATACGAATGTACATGCCATTGCGCATCTGGCGAAAATATGCTGCGCGTGGATCGTTGTCTACGGCGTAGCTGATCTCGTTGACGCGGGGCAATGGATGCATGATGATCATACGCTCCTTGGCGCGACTCATCAGCTCTGGATCGACCACATAGCGATCCTTGACCATGTCGTATTCCGCCAGGTCGGTGAATCGTTCTTTCTGCACGCGTGTGACATAGAGTACATCCACGTCGCCGATGATCTCGTGCACATCCTCGCGTTCTTCGTATCTGTGCCCACTGGCAGCAACTACGTCGAGAACATCTTTAGGCATGCGCAGGATTTCTGGACTGACAAAGGTAAACTCGACAGGATAATTGACCAACAGCTTGGTCAGACTGTGCACGGTGCGCCCGAACTTGAGATCGCCGACCATCGCCACCTTGAGGCCGCCTACCTCGCCCAACGCCTCGACGATGGTGTAAAGATCGAGCAACGCCTGCGTCGGGTGTTCGCCTACGCCGTCGCCGGCGTTGATCACCGGCTTGCTGGCATAATGCGCTGCCGTCGCCGCCGAGCCGACTTCCGGATGGCGGATCACGATGATGTCTGCATAGCTTTCCAGTGTGCGTACGGTGTCGGGCAGGCTCTCCCCTTTCGTCACAGAACTGTACTGCACATTGTTGATCGGAATCACCTGCCCGCCTAGCCGCAACATCGCCGCCATAAAGCTAGAGCTGGTGCGCGTGCTCGGTTCGTAGAAAAGGTTGGCGAGAATCTTGCCTTGCAACAGGTCAGCGCTGCCAAAGCGCTCGACCAGAATCTTCATCTCGTTGCCAACGCCAAGAATGTAGTCCAACCTTGCGCGATCAAACTGGCTGACGCTGATGATATCCTGCCCATAAAATCCATTGTGGATGCGGTTGGCGGCCATGCTATCGACTTGTTTGATTTTTGGTTCCATAAGAAATTTGCCTCCTGAAAAAATGAAATTTGTAAAGACTGGAGATCATGCAATCAGCCACCTTATCAATCTCCAATCTCCAATCCCCAATCTCCAATCCCCAATCTCTACTCTCCCTGAAACAACACCCTGCCCCTCCCCTGCATCGCCAGCACTTCGCCTTGCGCGTAGACGGTTTCACCGCGCAGCACAACGCGTTCAACGCGACCGTGGACGCGCTGGCCCGCAAAGGGCGTCCAGCCTGCTTTGGTCTTGAGATCGGCGTTGGTCAGCTCATACACCGAGTCGACATCGACCTCGATCCAGGTGTCTGGCTGTGCGGGCAACCCGTAGACGCGTCGTGGGTTATCCACGCAGCGCGTCACGATGTCGTCGAGGTCTAGCAGTCCGTCGTGCACGGCGGTGAGCAGCAGCGGCAGCATTGTCTCCAGTCCCGGCACGCCGGGCGGCGGCGCAGCGGGCAGCTCATTCACACCTACCCCTTTTTCAGCCAGCGTGTGGGGTGCATGGTCGGTTGCAAAGATGTCGATCGCCTCAAGATGCTCCCACAGGGCGGCGACGTCGTCGGGCGTCGCTAGCCGCGGGCGCATATCTCCGCGCGCACCGAGCCTCGGCAGATCGTCGGTTGACAGGAAGAGGTGGTGCGGCGTCGCTTCGCAGGTGACGAAGACGCCGCGCTCCTTCGCCGCGCGAATCAACTCGATCTCGCTGCGCCGACTGACGTGGGCGATGTGCAGCGGCACACGGTAAAGATGACTCAGTGCCAGACAAACCGGCAGCATTAGCTCTTCAGCGTGCACCGTGATCGGGCCAACCCCACGCGCTGCGCCATCCATACGGTAGCCGACCTGCGCGGCCTTTTCAGCCCATGAGCGAAACAGGCGGTGCATCAACTCCAGCGTGTCGATGCGCAAACTGCCGAACGTGTCGCTTACGTAAATTTTCAAGCCGCACGCCCGCTCTGCCACGGGCAGGTATGCGTCGCCTTCGGTATTGGTTGCGCCAACAAAAAGCCCGACATCACAAACAGCTTTGGCTGCTGCGCGTCGGGCTTTGTCTGCCAGCCGCTCTGGTGTGGAGGTAGGCGGGTTGGTGTTGGGCATATCCAACACCATTGTCACGCCGCCCGCTAACGCGGCCATGGTGCCGCTGGCAAAATCTTCCTTGTACTCGTAGCCTGGCTCGCGCAAGTGAACGTGCGCGTCCACCAGACCGGGGAGGCGAATTATGCTCATCGGTTGAACCTCACAACTCCAACGGTTGATCTAGTTGCATTGTAGCCCCAACGCTACAAACTGCCCAAACCAGTCAGGGATGGACGCAAGGTCATTAGAACATGGGTTTGTTTGAGATGGGGATCGAGTAGATTGGGCGACGAAAGCGTTTCTGTGGTGTAATCTTCTAAATTGAAATTTTAAAGAGAATGATGATATGACTGACAGCCGCCTGCACGCCCAACTCACCTTCCTGCTCGAAATCGACCGTCTCAAGCGCGTTTTGCGCCGCACCAGTCTGGTCGGCGGTGACCGCCGTGAGAACAGCGCCGAGCATTCCTGGCACCTGGCAGTAATGGCATTAGTGCTCGCCGAATATGCCAATGAGCCGGTCGATCTGTTGCACACGCTCAAGCTGTTGCTCGTCCACGATATTGTCGAGATTGATGCAGGCGACACCTTTGCCTACGACGTGCAGGCAAACCTTGACAAGGAAGTGCGTGAACAGGCTGCTGCTGACCGCATCTTTGGCTTGCTCCCCGCCGAGCAGTGTGAAGAGTTCCGCACCCTCTGGGAAGAGTTCGACGCCCGCCAGACGCCCGAAGCGCGCTTCGCCAATGCGCTCGACCGCATGATGCCATCGCTGCAAAACTATGAAAACGCAGGCGGCACCTGGCATTCAGCTGGCGTCGATCTGCCGGCAGTGCTCGATCGACTACAGCCGATCGACGACGGCTCCCACGCTCTCTGGCGCTATGTCGAGACGATGCTTGCCGATGCGGTTGCGCGCGGCATGATTCGGCGTTGAAGTATCGCATGACAGGCTACGAGATTCGCCAATGTACTGAATCAGAGTGCGGTTTTCGCTTTCCTGCCTCGCAGGGGCAGGCGCCGCTTGATCGGTGCCCGTGGTGTGGAGGGGTGACCACAGTCGTCCATCGCCTGTCGTCCGCCTCCGAACGAACGGCGCCGCCTCTCAACGGAGGCGTATTGCCGTTTGCCGCTCTGCTCGACAATGTGCGCAGCGTTTTCAACGTTGGCTCGATCTTTCGCAGCGCCGATGGCGCCGGTCTGCACCATCTCTATTTGTGTGGCGTCACGCCGACGCCTGCGCATCCCAAACTCGTCAAAACGGCGCTTGGCGCCGAGTGTTTTGTTTCGCATAGCCATCATAAGAACGCCATAGAACTAGGTCAAAAGCTATGTAATCAAGGCCACACTTTATGGGCTTTGGAAACAATCGCCTCTGCACAATCTATCTTTGACGTGGAGGCGCCGCCGTTGCCTTTTGTGCTCGTTGTCGGTAATGAAGTGGTGGGCGTCGATCCTGATCTCTTGAAGTTGTGTCAGCGCTGCATCTCGATCCCAATGACAGGGCGCAAACAATCGCTCAATGTCGCCACAGCTTTTGGCATCGCTGCTGTGCTTTTGCGTCGTCGCATCGAAGCGGGATAAAGGGAAGCGCATTTATGATTTCTTACAGTTTTTTTACCTGTAGTTCATCTGCTGTTCAGCCGGCGCGTTCATGATTGATTATGTAGTAAATCGTTGCACTTTGTAGAAAGTTTCTAGAAGCTAATTCAAAAAAGACGCTGCAGTGACTGCCATAGCAGGACTGATCGACAGCGTCAAACAGCGAACATGAGTCGAAGGAGTAGTGTATGAGTGAGCAAAAATCTAAACCATGGGGCAGTGACCCGGAACAGCAATCTTCTATCTTTCCTGTACATCCGAAGCGACGCACCCGCTTAATGGGGGTGGCGGCGTTGGCGATTGTTGGCGCTATTTTGATCGTTTTGGGAGCCCTGGCTGCGCCATTCTTGTGGCAAACGGCGCCTGTATTGGCCGATAATGCTCAGCAAATCATGGCGGCGCCTGCGTTGCAGAATGATTCAAGCCTGCTTGACGACCAGGAGGCGTTGGCTGCATTGTACGATGCTGTTGCTCCCTCAGTTGTAAATATTCAGGTTGAAAGCAGCGCACGCCTCAGCGCCATTCCACAGATCCCTGGATTTCCGTTGCCAGAGGGGGACCTGCCTTTGCAGCGAGGTCAGGGGTCAGGTTTCATCTACGACAATGAAGGACACATCGTGACCAATAACCATGTTGTTGAAGGCGCACAAAGGATAGTTGTGAACTTCAACAACGGCATGTGGGCGCGCGCTGAGGTCGTTGCAACCGACCCGCAGGCTGATCTTGCTGTCATCAAAGTGACGCCGCCAGAAGGTATGGAGTGGCGACCGCTGACATTGGCAGAGGACAATGGTCTTAAGGTTGGACACATGGTGATCGCCATTGGCAATCCATTTGGTTTGCAGGGCACGATGACGACCGGCATTGTCAGCGCATTGGGGCGCGGTTTCCCGATTGGCTCTTTTGGCGCCGGTCGTTACACGCTGCCGGATGTGATTCAGACCGACGCTGCAATTAACCCTGGTAATTCAGGCGGCCCACTGCTAAACCTGAAGGGTGAAGTCGTCGGCGTGAACTTTGCCATTGAGTCTCAGACGCGGCAGAACTCGGGCGTTGGATTTGTCATCCCTGTGTCAATAGTCAAGCGCGTTGTGCCGGCATTGATCGAAGAAGGTGTGTTCAAGTATGCCTATCTCGGCTTAGAAGGCACGACAATTTCCGCTGACCTGGCTGAGGCGCTTGATCTGCCGGATAACACGCTCGGCGTCTACGTCTCCGGTGTGGTGCCGAATGGCCCGTCTGCACGTGCAGGATTACGCGGCGGCAACCGCACTGTCACCGGCCCGGGCGGCATGGAAGTGCGTGTTGGCGGCGACATCGTCAAGGCAATCGACGATATGCCGGTCGTGCGCTTCGAAGACCTGGTCTCCTATCTGGTTACGAAAGCGGCGCCTGGTCAGACCGTCACGCTGACGATCGAACGCGATGGAAAGGAGCTTAAGCTCGATGTGACGCTCGGTGAACGCCCGACGCAGATTGCATCCAGCGCGCCGTCGCAGGAGGGCCGATTGAACGCCCGCGCTGCGATTGCCATCGCCGAACAAGAGGTGGCAGGGCAGCTCGACGGCGAGATCGTCGAAAAAGTGGCTACGCCTGACGAACGTGATAGTCGCGATGTCTGGGTGGTGGAGCTGAGCACTGAGACGCAGACAGCCACCGTGGTCGTAGACGCTGAAACCGGCGAAGTTCTCGATGTGACTATCGAGTAGTTCTTGTATACCGCACGCATCCAGGAAGCTCCATCCACTTCCTGGATGCGTTTTTTATTCTCAGCCGCTGACAAAGGGCAAATAGATGCGCGGCGCAACTGTGCGCATAGGCGAGACCGAACGCCAGTTGATCACGTCGTTGGCAAACGCCCATCCCTCAACCCGACCAAGCGCCCACCCATTGCCTGAAGCATCGGGCCATACTGCGCCGTTGGCAGGATTGTAGTTGTACTCCACCTCATCGACGATGACATAGTGCACTGTCTCGCCATCCGCTTCAACGGGCTGCGGCAGCATTAAAGCGATGCGTTCGCCGCTATTGCTCAACCCGCCCCGCTCCCATTGAAAAACTCGAACCTCTGTTGGCAGCGACCACCTTTGTCTTAGTTCTTGTGGGTCCGCCTCGCTAAGGATAATGCGTTCGTTGGGGGCCAACGTCATCGAAGGTGGAAAGACAAACATATCGTGTTCGACGCCGTTTTGGTTTTGACCGACAAATTTCCATCTGGAGAAAGGGGGCTGAGAGTCATAAAGGTTGATGTACAATGAAGTAATATTGGCGATCACCACATACTCCGCCTCTCCCGATGGTGGGTGGTGCATGATCTCCTCGATGACGACCGCGCTGAGTCGCGGCCCGCGGTTGGGCGCACCGAGTGTGGTCGCACCGGACTGAAGCGGGTAGTGAACCCTACCGGTAGAATCGACATAACGAATAAACGAAACGCCGTTTGGTGAGGCGCCAAAGCGCACCGATTCGACAAGCAAGGGGAAACCGCCGGCCGGATTTGGGCGCAGCAGATAGATCGTCTCGCCAGCTTCACTCAAGGCGAAGCTCCAGTCTCCGATTCGTGGGTCCTTCTCCCAAGATACATAGTAGCCGCCGGGTGGCAGGGTGACGCCGTCAGGAATCCGCGCCCAATCGCTCACGGCGCGGGTGGTGTTGTCGGTCAGCAGCCATCCGGAGATATCGACCGTCGCCTCACCGATGTTGTGCAGCTCGACGGCGTCACTGCGATCCGAGTGGGCGAAAATTTCGTTGATAACGATTGAGTGGGTAGTCCCTGGCGATTCCTCAGCATACAGGCGTGTGGTTTGCTGTAGTGAGAATGACATCGCGTCGGCGCTGACAGGCGCGACGACAAGTACGACAATTGCCAGGCGCGCTAGAATAGCGATAAAGCGATAGGTTTTCATGGCTTTGAAGGTGGAAGGGCGCTCCCTTCATCAAAATATACGGTTAACAACGCTGTGTCGCGCAGAAAATCGATCTCTTCGACGATGTAGCGCTTGACGCGGCGCCCGGTGCGTTGGCTCAGATCGTCAAGCAAGGCGCGTTCGTTATTGGCCTGAATCAGGTCGATTTTTTCATAATGAACGGTTTGCGACGAGCCAAAGTAGGCGAGCAGAATGCGGTCAACGATGATGACAAAGAGCGCCAACGCCCCATTGATGATTAAGACGTCTTCAAAACGGACGCGCGTCGCCACAAAGAGTGCATTGGCAAAGGGCAACATAATCGACAGGTAGAGATAGGTCATCTCGCGCACCGGGATATTGATTGACCGGAAGCGGAGGATCGTAAAGACAGCCAGCAGCCCAAAGCTGAAGCCAAGCGTCAGTTGCACGTCACGCAGTAGACTCGTGATGAGGTACGCCATCACGCTGAAGGTTAGAAAGGTGAAGAAGTATTCCGGTCGGCTGCGGCGTGAAGCAGTGTAGCCTAGCCCAAACACCACAATGCCGGTTGCCAGCGTCAGCGCAAAGCCGGGCAGCACCTCAGTCAGCAGATTCATCGACTCCTATCCTTCACAAATTTCCTGAAGCCGGCGCAAAATCGGTTTGAAGCGGTTGTGTTTCAGTTCTGGATAGAGCATCGCCATCGAAACACAATATTTGCTGATGTGGGTGGGATGCAGTTGCAGGCGGTGAAGTTCACGACCAATTGGCGAGCTGAGCGAGAACTTGCGTTGTTTGACCTCAACAATGACAAGACCGGGCATGGAAACGATCTCCCCGCTGCGACCAAATTCAATGCCGATGTCGATGGTGATGCGCTCCTGTCGCTCAAAATCGGCCAGCGTCATGCGTCGAAAGCGATTCCAGACAACAGGCTGCAATTCATCCGGCGCAACGTTAAGGCTAGGCGGCATCCAGTCTGTGTCGAGTTCATGAAGTTGTTGCACAGGCGTTGGCAGCATTGTGCGCGTTTTGATGGTGCGGTCGCGGTTGCTCTTTTCCTTGACTTCGAGAAAAACCAGATTGCTGTCGATATACCAACGCCAACGCACTTTGTGGCGGACGCGCAGCCCATTGTGGTGCGAATGAAACAAGGTGAAGTCCGGTGTGTCAAAATAGGTTGTGTAATAGCGACCAGGCCGCACGCCGTTGATCTCGAACACGCGGTATTGCTGATGCAATCGTTCCAGGATTTGCGCAAGTTGCTGTTCATGCAAAATGAACTTGACATCGAGACGATCGAGCAACGACAGCGCTTTGATCTCGTCGAGAGAGATAGATGGCATTGTCTCGATAATCGAAAGGACGCGTTGTAGGGAATCCGCCATTTAAGACTCTGTGTTGTCGAGTGAATCCCAGAAAAACTCCTGTGGCAACCGCGCCCCCATCAAGTCGGCGCCGGCCAAATCGGCGCCGGCCAAATCGGCGCCACGTAAGTCTGCGTTGCGCAAAACTGCGCCGCGCAAATTGGCATTGCGCAGGTCGGTGCGGCGCAACACTGCATTGGTCAGGTTAGCGTCGACCAGCGAGGCGTTGGCTAACACGGCGCGATCCAATAGTGCGCCGCTGAGATTGGCGACGCGCAGGTCAGCGCCGGTCAGATCAGCGTCGCGCAAGTCTGCTTCGCGCAGTGTTGCGCTGCGTAAGATCGCACGATTTAATTTCGCATAGCGAAAATCAGCACGATCAAGAACCGCATTCGACAGATCTGCTTCAGTCAAATTCGCATCGCGCAGAACCGCTCCAATCAACGTCGCCATCAGCAGCGTTGACTGGCTCAGATTCGCCCCGTCTAGCCGCGCTGTCGTCAGGTTGATCCGATTCAGGTCGGCGCGTGCAAGATTGTACCCAACCAGATCTGCTTGTGCGCAATTGGGCTGACAGCCTAGCTGTTGAGGAGGCAGGTTAGCCGGATAATACTGCCAGGCCAGCCAGATCAGCGCAACGGCTCCGACCAGCGCAGCCGCGTACAATGCAAACTTGGACGCTCTACCCATACAAAGCTCCAATGTACCACAACTATCCAGGAAACGTCGATTGTTGCTCCCTGGGTTTGCTGCATCACAAGGCTGTTGCTTTCTTTCAAGCGCTGCTGCAAGGGTATAATGGCGCAAACTGTACATTGAAGCAGAATTGGCTGCGCCAGGCGCACCAAAAAGACTTGATGCCAAATAAAGTTGATGCAAAACACTGAAACGAGAAAATGATATGGCGACAACATCTGATCTCCGCAAAGGAATGCTGATCCGCTACAATGGCGCGATCCATCGCGTCATCGAATATCAGCACATCGCACCGGGCAACTGGCGCGCCATGGTGCGCATGAAGCTCAAGAACTTCGAGACCGGCAAAACCATCGAAGACCGCGTGCGCGCCGGCTCCGAAATCGATGTCGTCACGACGCAGACACGCGACGCCCAATATCTTTACGATGATGGAACGGCGTACCATTTCATGGACAATGAGACCTTCGACCAGATTGCCTTGCCCAAAGAAGATTTCGAGGACACAATGGTTTGGATGAAGGAAAACGAGATGGTCACGCTGCTTCTGCAAGAATCGGGCCAGGTCCTTTCGGTTGAGATTCCGAACTTCGTCACGCTGCGGGTGGTGGAGGCCGACGTGGCACTGCGCGGCGATACATCAGGGCGTGTGTTAAAGAGAGTCAAGGTGGAAACCGGCGCCGAGCTTCAGGTTCCCGACTTTATCAAAGAAGGCGACATGATCAAGATTGACACCCGTTCGGGCGAGTATGTGGAGCGCGCCTAGCTAACTTTGCGAATTGCCATCGCCACAATCGGTACGCGCGGTGATGTGCAGCCCTATGTTGCGCTGGCGCAAGGGTTGATCGCTGCTCATCACCGTGTAACCCTTTGCACCCATCGCACCTTTCAGTCGTTTGTCGAGGCGTACAACGTCGAATTTGCACCGCTGGCTGGCGATATTCGCAGCCTGCTGGCGAGTGAGGCTGGTCGTCGGCTGCTTGCCGAACGCAATCCACTGGCGGCCATACGTCAGTTGCACGCGTTGGCAGCGCCACTGCTGCGCCAGGTCATGGCCGATATCATTGACGCCGCCGATGGCGCCAACCTGATCCTGGCCTCGACGCTTGCCTACCCCAACGCCATCACAGCCGCCCAGGTGCACCACATTCCGCTGATATTGGCTGGCTTGCAGCCCTTTACGCCGACTGCTGAATTCCCGTGCGCACTGTTGCCGCCGCTGCGTCGAAGGCGCCTTGGGCGTGGCCTCTATCACCGTTTCACCCACCACGCTGCGTTTCGACTGTTGCAATTGACCTCAGCGCGTCTTGCCAATCGCTTCCGTCGTGAACTGGTTGGTCTGCCTGCACTGCGATACGCCGATGTCTTCGGCGACCTGATTGCACAGCGCACGCCGGTAATCTATGGTTTCAGCGAACATCTGTTGCCGCGCCCCGCCGATTACGCGCCAACGATCGAGATCACAGGTTTCTGGTTTCTCGATCAGAAACAGACATGGCGACCTTCAGAGGAGCTGCAAGATTTTGTAGCAAAAGGAGAAGCGCCGATCTACGTTGGTTTTGGCAGCATGACTGACCGCGACCCCGAACAACTGACGGATATTGCAGTTGCGGCATTGATGCGCAGTGGGCGGCGCGGCATCCTTGCCACCGGTTGGGAAGGGATGTACAGGCGGCCGCCGTCAAACAACATCCTGATGATCGATGGGGCGCCGCACGACTGGCTGTTTCCGCGCGTGGCGATGGTCGTGCATCACGGCGGCGTAGGCACGGCGGCTGCAGCGCTGCGCGCTGGCATCCCGCAGATCGTGACGCCGTTCAGCGTCGACCAACCACTGTGGGCGGAGATGGTCTTTCGTCGCGGCGTTGGGCCAAAACCGCTCTCACGCAAGCAGTTGAACGCTGCGCGACTGACGGAGGCGATTACCACAACCCTTGCCGATTCTCAGGTTTATGCCAATGCCCGCCGCCTGGCAAATGCCGTGCAGTCGGAAGATGGCGTCGGCAGGGCAGTGGATGCTATCAATCGAATTCTATTTGCCGGTCGTCAGTTCGAACATCCAAGAGTTGGAGTATAATGCTGTGCGTCGAATGTTATTGCCCCTATTAATCTTGATCAGCGTGATTGTCATTGATCAGGCGACCAAAACAATGGCGCGTGCATTGCTGGCGTTGCGTCCGCCGATCATCTTTGGCGAGAATCTCGTCGATGGCGGCTTTGCACGGCTGACCTACTTTGAAAATCCTGGGGCGTTCTTGGGGTTAGGCGCCGATTTGCCTGCGTCACAGCGTTTCTGGATTTTTACTGTCGTCGCTGTGCTGTTGTTGACGACGCTGGCATTGTACACATTGCGTTCTTCAGCGCGTACATCGACGGTCATGTTGGTTGGAGCCAGTCTGCTTGTGGCAGGCGGTGTTGGCAACCTGATCGACCGCGTTGTCAACGACGGTCGCGTCATCGACTTCATGCAGATAGGCGTAGGTTGGCTGCGCACTGGCGTCTTCAATGTAGCGGATATGGCGTTGATGGCCGGGGTGGGTTTGGTGATAGCCGCAGCATTTCAACGACCAGATGCAAAGTTACAACAGGGAGCGAAACAAAGTTGACATCTTGAGGAAGTTACAATGAACCAGGCGGCTGGGAGAGTTCCAGCCGCCTGGTGTTACACGATAGCATCTACGCCACAACTAACTGCGTTTGAACAACCCTGCGATCGCCAAAATAATTACTGCGCCGATGAAGCCAATCAGGATTGACCCGATGACCCCCCAACTTTGCAAAAACGACAAGAATGGCAAAAGGCTGATCAGCCAGTTGCCGATTACGCCGCCGACAATGCCTAGAATGACATTGACGAGCACGCCAAACCCGCCGCCGCGCATGACTCTGCCAGCCAGCCACCCTGCGATGCCACCGACGATGATCGCGCCGATCCATCCCATAATGTCCATATAGATGCTCCTTTGTGAAAACATGGAAATGCTGATGTATCGCACAGAAATTGTATAACGAGAAGCGCCGTTTTTGCCAACGGCGAAATTTGTCGTTTCGTTGCGGCGGCGCTGTGCAGCCATGCCGGGGATTATTTCAGTCCTGACAGCCCTGCCATACCTTGCAGGAAGCGACGCTGTACAGCCAGAAAGACTAGCACCACCGGCGCAGCAGCGACCACGGACCCAGCCATCATCAATTCATATCGTGTACGATATTGCTCGACGAATTTAGCCAGTCCGATCGGCAAAGTGCGCAACGCATCTCCGGTTGTCACAATCAACATCCATAAGAATTCGTCCCAACTTGCTACAAAAACAACGATCGCCAACGTGATCATTGCTGGTTGGATCAAGGGAACAACAATTTGAAAATAAATGCGCAGTTCGCTGGCCCCGTCAATGCGCCCTGCGTCGATATAATCGTCGGGTACGGCTAGAATGAATTGCCGCATAAGAAACACGCCAAAAGCAGACATTGCAAAAGGCATAATAAGACCAAGATAAGTGTTCACCCAGCCAAAGCTGCGAATAATCAGAAAAAGAGGAATTAGAATCGCCGTAAAGGGAATCATGATCGTCGCCAGCACAAACAGTAGGAGAACAGTCTTGCCTGGATAATCGAACTTTGCCAGACTGTAGCCAACCATTGGGGTGAAGATCAAGTTCAGCAGGACGACAGCCCCTGTCACGATCAAACTATTGTTCAGGTAGTTGCCAAAGTTGAACACTGTGAACACTTCAATGTAGTTCTGTATGTAAATTGTGGATGGCAAAAGCCGCACTTCAGTCGAAAAAAAATCCTGGCTACTCATGAGCGATGCCGATACCATGTAAAGGGAAGGCACGGAGACGATG
Source organism: uncultured Caldilinea sp. (assembly GCA_937981885.1). GTDB lineage: Bacteria > Chloroflexota > Anaerolineae > Caldilineales > Caldilineaceae > Caldilinea. Next base: position 2,601 of record CALJMI010000048.1, on the reverse strand, counting down.
ATGGCTCCAACCAGAACGGCGAATTGTCCAAATATCGAACTAAGGGTTCTTAAATCTTTATGTGACATGGTGGACTCCCCGGATACAAACGGTGACAGGCTTCAATCTCTCTGTTGAAAGCGCAAAATACGAAATTGCACAATACTGAAAACTAGCAATATCAGCAGAAAGATGACCGAAGCAGCGCTGGCATATCCCATCTTCAAGAATTGAAAACCATTCTGGAAAATAAACATCGACAGTACGCGTGTTGCTGACCCTGGCCCGCCATTCGTTAGCAGATACATAGGGGTGAATGCCTGAAATGCGCCAATAATTGAAATTACAACCACATACAGAAAGACAGGTCGAAGTAGAGGCAGCGTGATGAACCAAAGTCGCTGCAATACATTGGCGCCGTCAACTTTGGCCGCCTCGTAATAATCTCCGGGAATGGCGCGCAAACCAGCCAAATAAATAAGCATGTAGAGTGGCGCCCCTTTCCAAATGCTTAACAAGATCATGGCGGGCATGGCGGTACGTGGATTGTCGAGCATCCGAACGTTGGTAAAGCCAAGCCAACGTGCAAACTCGCTGAAAATACCAAAGCTTGGGTTATACATAAATAACCAGACCAGCGACCAGACAGTCAATGAGATAACAGCAGGCAAGTAATAAATGGAGAGATATGCCTGGCGGAAACGAAAGGTCTGGTTGAATATAAGCGCCAGTCCAAGTGAAATGACCCAAATGGCGACACAGACGCCAATTGCATAATAAAAGCTTACACCAACCGAGTTGAGAAATTCTTTGTCATTTGACAGATTTACATAATTTGTGGCGCCAATGAACCGTGGCTCATCAAGCAGGCTCCAACTAAAGAGGCTGACATAGAATGTCTGAAAAAGGGGATATACATAAAATAGTCCAAAGAAAAAGAATGCTGGGGCAGCAAAAAGAAGACCGAACCGCATTTTGCGAGCAGCAAGACTTTTTCCCAAAATTGATGGGCGACCTCTCCTGGGTTTTGGGTTGCGCAGCTTGGTCGTAGCCGCTCCTTGCATAGATGCCTCACTTTCATGCTCTGAAAGGGCGCGCTGTACGGCGCGCCCTTTCAGCTCAACATCACGTACTTGTGGATTCTTCCTTGATTTGCTATTGCGAAACAGCCTGTTCAGCCTGCGCTTGTGCTTCCTGCAGCACCGTTCTCACATCTTCACCCTGGAGAACACGGTCTTGCGCGCGCGTCCAGATGTCGGACAGTTCAAAGTAGTGCGGTGAGCGGAACTCAAACTTGCCGTACGGATAGTCGGCGAAGATGGTGGCAAGTCGCGCATCAGCTTGCGCATAGTACTCTGGCAGGGTCATGCCGTCGATGTTGGCCTTGCGCGCTTGAACGTAGCCAACCTTGTCCCACCATTCCTGTTGCTTGCTGGTGAGAAGGTTGACAAATTCCCACGCCGCCTTCTGTTTTTCCGGAGATGTTCTGCCACTCACAAACCATGCCCAGGCATATAGCGTTGTAACACGGTCCACGGCGTCGGCGAACTGTGGCAACGGCGCAGTATCCCAGTTCAGGTCTGGGTTGATGTCATTGAGCGGCTTGGCAGCCCAGGGACCGGCAATCAGGATCGAGACGCGGTCGTTCGCTAAGTCGTCGAGCAAGTTTTGGTCGAGCGCAGGGTCGATGGCGCCAGCGTTGCGCAGTTCCTGAACGTATTCCATCACCTTGACCATCGGCTCTTGCGTGAAGTCGGGCATGCCTGTTTCCGGGTTGATTAACTCGCCGCCAAGTTGCCGCAGCATTGGCTCCTGGATCAGCACTGTCCAGATCGGCGTCTGGAAGGGCCATTCCAGGCCAATGCGCACGACCCTGTCGCCTTCCTTCTTGGTCAATTTTGCGGCGATGTCAGCCAGTTCTTCCCAGGTGATCGGTGTGTCTTTTGACAGCAGCTCGATGCCTGCTGCGGCGAAATCATCCTTGTCGTAGATCAGGCTGAAGGTGTTGTACTCAGAGACGCCGCCGGTGTAAATCTTGCCGTCAACAGTGAAGGCGTCGAGCGAACCCGGCTCAAAAAGGGCGGCAAACTCCTCCTGCGTCTGGACGCCAAATGCTGTCGGATCGACCGGCGCCACGATCCCATTTTTGACCAGTTGCGGGATCATCCAGTCGCCCATCCAGAAGACGTCTGGCCCAGTGCCGCCAGCAAAGGCAGTGAGCACTTTTTGCTCGAAGTTGCTGTGCGGCGCGTTGTCGAAGGTGATTTTGACGTTTGGGTGTGATTCCTGGAATTCAGCGATGATCGCCTCGTTGACCGGGATCGACTGCGCGTGGTTGTGGGTCATGTAGAGCAACTCGATGGTTGCACCGCTGGCGGCTGGGGCGGCGCCTCCGCCGGTTGGAGCTGCTGCAGGCATCGTGCATGCCGACAGCAGCATGGCGCCGACGATCAGTAGTGCAAAAAGCGTGTAGAAACGTGTTTTCATCTCGCAATCTCCTGGTTGATGCAATGTAAAACCAAAGCGGGCGAAAAAGTCGATGGCGTCGCTTTCCTGTAGCTTCACCATCAGGTAATGTGCCTTCTTGTTTCGATACCTTCCCTCCTTTCAAGCCCCAGCTCA
>CALJMI010000047.1 GCA_937981885.1 uncultured Caldilinea sp. | reverse complement strand
GAATCGCAAAGGTCTCACGAATCGCAGCGAAGGTCTCCGCCTGCTTGACGGTGTCGATGCCCAGGTCGGCTTCCAGGTCGAGGTCGAGGTCGAGCATGTCCTTCGGGTAGCCGGTCTTGGCGGCAACCACCTCCAGCACCTGCTCGACGACCACGTCGGCGGCGGGAGATTGGAGATTGGAGATTGGAGATTGAGCGATTGGTGCAGCGGTTGCCGCTGGCGTCGCCCCTCGCTCTTCGCCCCTCGCCACTGCCAGATCGGGGCGGTTCTTGCGCACGAAGCCCACCACCGCCTGCAACGTCGGATAGTCGCGCAGGTTCAAGCCTTCCTGCACCGGAATGTTGAACGCCTCGCGGATGGCAGCGAAGGTCTCCGCCTGCTTGACGGTGTCGATGCCCAGGTCGGCTTCCAGGTCGAGGTCGAGGTCGAGCATGTCCTGCGGGTAGCCGGTCTTGGCGGCCACGACTTCGAGCACCTGCGTGACAACCGGATCGACGGCTGGAGATTGGGAGATTGGAGATTGAGAGATTGGCGCAACAGCGACCGGTGCGGGTGCAGGCGGCGGCGCAACTGGCTCTGCGGGCTTGGGCGCAGGCGAGGGCGCAACTGGCTCAACCACCTTCCGCGCCGGTGCGGGTGCAACCGGAGCGGGTGCTGCGGCTGGTTTGGGTGGTGCAACCGGAGCGGGTGCGACGGCGGCTGGCGCCACAAAGTCGCCCCTCGCCCCTCGCCCGTCGCCCCGGACGGCGGCAGCCACCGCCGGCATCGGCAGCGGGCGATAGTCGGTCATGACGCCATCGCCTGGCGCTGCGGCGCGCACGACCGGTCCAGTGCCATACTGCCAGTTGCTGGCGATAGGCAGGCGGGCAGGCTGACCCTGCGCCACGATGCGCAGTACGCGCTTCACCACTTCTGTCTCGGCGCGGTCATAGCCGCTCACATCCGCCAGCCAGCGCTGATAGCGCGCCTTGTTGTCGATGCGGTCGTGGCTGCCTGGGATGCGCCGCGTCAGCGTCATCGCAATCTGCGAGCCAAAGCCGGCGGCCAGGTGCAGCGCGTATTGCACTGGATAGCGCCCGCCGCGGCTCAGGTTGAGCACGCCTAATTCGGGATCGACTTCCTTGTAGTTGGGCACCGGCGGCACGATGCCGTGCTCCAGAATCTTGACGGCGATCACGTCTTCGACGCCAGCGCCCATCGGATGACCGGTGAAGCCTTTGGTGTTACAGACGACGATCTCGTCGGTAGCTTCGCCAAAGGTGCTGCGCAGCGCCATCACCTCGGCGGAGGCGCTGCCACCGCGTGCGGGTGTGTACGTCTCGTGCGAAATGAAGACCATCTGCGGCGCCATCGTGTAGCGGTTGAGGCCAAAGCGCCGTTCTGCGCCGGTGACCAGCCGATTCATCACGTCGGAGATGTGGTTGACATCCAGCCGTGTGCCGTGGAACGCGCTGTTGGCGGTCTCGCTGCTCAGCAGCTCGACGATGCCGCGCATCCCGCGTTCGCGGGCGGCGTCCTCGCTCTCGACGACCAGCGCACACGCGCCCATGCCGAGCAGTGTGCCGTGGCGGCGGCGGTCGAAGGGCAGCGCGGCTTCATCAACTTTGTCGTCGGTGGCGGCGGCGCCTGTTGCCAGGAAGCCGGCGCCGATCCAGCCCATCAGATTTTCGCTCGTCACATCGTCGGCGCCGACCACGATCACGCGGCGGCAGCGACCGTTGCGAATCCAGTCCTCTGCCAGCGCCACGCCCTGCGCGGTGCTGGCGCAGGCGGCGTTGACATGCGTGTTGGGGCCGCGCGCACCGATGTACTCGGCGAACTGGCTGTGCCCCATCGCCAGGATGCGGAAGATGAAGCGGCGGTCGAACTCGTAGGGGTTTTTCTCCAGCTCATCCTTCAACTCGCCGATGCGCCGCATGATCTCGCGCAGCGTCGTCGGGTCGGTGGTGTATTGGCGCAGGTCTTCGAGCGCCGCGATCTGTTGGCGGCGATTCTCCCATTCGTAGTAGCGGCGGAATTCGTCCGCCATGCGGTCGCCGCCGGGGAAGGCGCTGGCAAAGATGACGCCGGTCTCGTCGCGCAAGGCTTCGGGCAACAGCCAGCGGTCGGGTAGATAGGTGCCCTTGCTCGTGGGGCGATAGGTCTGCACCAGCGGGATGCCGGCCTCGCGCAGCGCGTCCAGCCCGGCGGCAATTGAAAGCTGCGTGGTGATGTCGAGCGCCTCGATCAGCTTCTCCGGCACGCCGTACTCTTCCGCCAGGTTGAAATAGCCGCCGCGTCCGGCCAGCTTGATCACCTCGTCGGTGTCGTCGATCACCTCGAAGCGACCGCTGCCATCCTCGCCCTTGACCACCCGTGTGATGCGTCGTCCCGCCATCTGCTTGCGGAAGCGCTCTGGGATCAAGTCGACGAACTGCTCGCCGCGCAGGATGCGCATGGCGTTGTTCGGGTCCATCACGGGTTTATTGGCGCCGGGCAGCCCCAGCCCCGTGCCTGTGATGACTACCGAGCCTTGCGGCGTCTCGTTGCGGTCGTAGGGGAGTTGCGAGGGGCGAGGGGCGGGGGGCGACGTCGTCCCGGTTAACTGTTGAAGCGCCTGGAGCAGCGCCTGCCCAAGCATGTTGTTAGTATCGGCGGTTGGTTGCGGCATAGCTGCACTTTCCTTCACTTCGGTCTGAACTGGGGCCCGTGACGACACGGCGATCGGCGCATCGACGCGCTCCTCGCCCCTCGCCTCTCGCCCCTCTGCGCCATAGCCGGCTGCGTACAGCCCGCACAGCGCCTGGTTGAAGCTCTCGATTTCGCCGGTCTTGGGGTGGTTGGTCAGCAGCGACCAGACGTCGGGCTTGTCACTCAACACGTCGTCGACAAAGCCCTTGAGCGCGCGTTTGGGTCCGACCTCGACGAAGCAGCGCACGCCTTCGCGATACATCGTCTCCAGCCCCTTGACCCACTGCACGGGCGAGGCAATTTGCAGTTCCAGAATATCCTTGATCGCCTCGACGCTGGTCGGGTAGATGTCGCCGGTGACGTTGGCGACCAGCGGAATGCGCGGCGACGAAATGCTCAGGCGATCCAGAACCTTGCGCAGCGGTTTGCTCGCCGGCGCCACGATTTTGGTGTGGAAGGCGTGGCTGACGGGGATGCGCATGGCGCGATAGCCTTTTTTCTCGAAAAGCCCAATCGCCTGCTCGACCGCCTTGCTGGCGCCGCCGACCACTGCCTGGTTATAGCTGTTGATGTTGGCGGCGACGACGTAGCCATCGACCTCTTTGAGCGTCTCCTCGACCACATTGAGCGGCGCCATCACCGCCGCCATCCAGCCGTTATCCTCGACGCTGACTTTGGTCATCTCGGCGCCGCGCGCGGCGGAAGCTTCCAGCGCATGGGCGAAGGGCATGATGCCGGCCGCAATTAGCGCGGCGTACTCGCCCAACGAATGACCCATCACCATGTCGGGTCCGAAGCCGTACTCCGCCAGCAGCTTGTAAAGCGCCGTATCCATCGTCAGCATCGCTGGCTGCGTGATCGCCGTCTGCATCAGGTCGCGTTCGGCTTTCTTCATCGCCTCCGGGTCCTGGCTGTCCACGAAGATGTAGCTGGTCAGCGGTTTGCCCAGGATCGGCGTCATCACGGCGTCGGCGTCCTTGAACACTTGCGCCACGACCGGCTCGCGTTCCGCCAGTTGCCGCCCCATGTTGACGTACTGGCTGCCCTGACCGGGGAAGAGAAAGGCGATTTTGCCCGGCTTGGGGCCACTGCCGCGGAAGATGCCCTGACCCTGCAGCGCCTTCCACGCCTGTGGATTGTCGAAACCTGCGGCTTTGCGCGCCTTCTGGATGCGTTCCAACAGCTCTTCATGGCTCCCAAAGTCGATGAACAGCCGTTCGGGCGCTGCGAGATCGGCTTGGGGCGGCGCCTCGCGTTCAGGCATCCAGCCGGTTTCGACGCGACGATAGATGTCGTCCAGCCTATCCTTCAGTTCGGTGGGCGTGCGCGCGCCGACGGAGAGAATCCCGCGCAACGGTTTCTTATTCATGGGTTGACTCGTGCTCCGACTGGTGGGTGCGGCTGGCGCACTGGCGGCAATGGGCGTGCTTTGTCCGCCATTGACAGCGGCGGCGGCGAAGACTTTCGCCTCGGGTTTGAGCATTCCCGGTATGTATTCTTCCAAAACGATGTGGAAGTTGGTGCCGCCGAAACCATAGGCGCTGACGCCAGCGCGACGCGGGAAGTTGCGCGGCTGCTCCCAGGCGCGCGGCTCATGCAGCAAATAAAAGGGCGAATTGTCAAAGTCGATGTTTGGGTTCGGGCGTGTGCAGTTGAGCGTGGGTGGCAACAGTTTGTGGTGCACCGCCATTGTCGCCTTGAGCAAGCCAGCCGCGCCGGCGCCCGCCTTGAGATGTCCGATGTTGCTCTTGGCGGACCCCAGCCCGATGCTGTGGCGCGGCGCGCCGCCGAAGATTTTGGTCAGGCTTTCGACCTCGACCACATCGCCAACTTTGGTGCTGGTGCCATGCGCCTCGATCAGCGTGGCGGTGGCGGGGTCGAGGCCAGCGTTCTCCCAGGCGCGCGCTGCCGAAAGCACCTGTCCCTGCGGGTTTGGCGCGGTGATGCCCTTGCCCTTGCCGTCGCTCGACGCGCCTATGCCGCGAATTACAGCGTAGATTTTATCGCCATCGCGCTCGGCGTCGGAGAGGCGCTTGAGCATGAAGGCGGCGGAGCCTTCGCCCATCACAAAGCCGTCGGCGCCGTCGCCAAAGGGGCGGCTGCCGGTGGCGCTCAGCGCGCCGATCTTGCAGAACTTCACGAAGACAGTGGCGCCCATGTTGCGGTCGACGCCGCCTGCAATCACCGCATCGATGTGATGCTCGGTCAGCATCTCGAAGGCGGCGTTGATCGCGGCAAAGGAAGAGGCGCACGCGGCGTCGGTGATGAAGTTGGCGCCGCGCAGATTGAGCACATTCGCCACGCGCCCGGCGACAATGTTGGGGAGTTCGCCGGGCATCGTGTCCTCGGTGATCGGCGGCAGCTTGGCGTTGATGCGCTCACGCCACTGCTGAATGATCGCTTCACGCTGGGCAGCGGGCAGTGCGGCAAAGCCAGGCGCCGCCTCTAGTTCATGGGCGAATTCCGGGAAGACGATGCGCTGCTGTGTGACGTAATGCAACTCACCGCCCATTGCCGTGCCCAGGATCACGCCGGTGCGTTCGGTGTCGAGCGGGCGATTGGGGTAGCCGTAGTCGGTCAGCGCCTCGTCGGCAATCGTGACCGCCCACTGCTGTCCCTCGTCCATCGCCGCCGCCACTTTGGGTGGAATGCGGTACTTTTTCCAGTCGAATTGAAAGCCCTGCACCCAACCTCCGATCTTGGAATAGGTTTTGTCGGGTGCGGTCGGGTCGGGGTCGTAATAATCGGTGATGCTCCAGCGATTGGCTGGCGTCTCCGAAATACAATAGCGTTTATTGACGATATTTTGCCAGAAAGCCGGCGCGCTCAACGCATCGGGGAGGATGGCGCCCACGCCGACGATGGCAATCGCCCGGTCGGAGCTTGGATTTGGCATTTGGTTACTCCTTTGTAAATGGAGATTGGAGAATGGAGAGTGGATGCACGCAACGTGAATGCCAATCTCTAATCTCCAATCTCTAATCTCCAATCTCTAATCTCTAAAATCTCCAATCTCTTAATCTCTAAAATCTCTTATCTCTTACTCAGCTGGGAACGCCTCAACCAGCTTTTTGCCGACGAAGTCCATGTCTTCGAGCAGGCCAGCCTGCGCCGCGTAGATGGCGGGCAGGTTGAGCGAGCCGGCCAGGTTGGGGTCGCTCTGCCCGGCGCCGATGGCCCAACGCAGCCCGTCGGTCGCAATCTTGAGCGCAGCGTCGCGGGCGTGGATGCGGCTCATCACCTGCAGCGTCTCTGGGCTGAAAGGCATGGCGTCCGACGGGTGGTTGATGGCGCGGTCGGCAAAGACGGCGGCGGTCTCGGCAAAGGCGATCAGCTCGCCGAGACGGAAGAGAATGTGCTGATTGCGCGTCAGGCGGTCGATGCGGGCGCGCTCCAGGATGTTGGCAATGGCGCGCATGGCAAGCGCTGCCGTCGCCGCGCCGCTGTTGTTGTTGGTGCGCGCCAGCGCTTCGAGCTGCGCAGCCCAGTCGTTGTAATAGGCGCCCTTGGTCTTGAGGTGAAGCTGCCAGCGGTCGCGGCTGATCGTCCACTCCATGATCTCGGAGGTGCCTTCGTAGATCGTGGTGATGCGCACGTCGCGTTTGAACTTCTCGACCATGTACTCCTTGGTGTAGCCGTAGCCGCCCAGCGCCTGGATCGAATCCTCAGCGGCTTTGTTGCCGGCTTCGGTCGCCATGTACTTGGCGACGGCGCCCTCGGTCTGCTGGTTGGGGTCGCCGGCGTCGATGCGCTCCGCCGTCCATTCGATGTAGGCGCGCGCTGCCTCGAGGCGCACGGCATTGGGGACGATCAGCTTATCCATGTAGCCTTGCTTCTCGTTGAGCGTGGCGCCGCCTTGCACGCGCGTCTGGCTGTACTTGATCGCCCGTTTGAGCGCAGCCCAGCCCGCGCCGAGACCAAACGCGGCGACCATCAGGCGCGTGTAGCCGAAGACGGCTTGCGCCTGCGCCAGGCCTTGCCCCTCGACGCCGCCCATCAAGCGGTCGGCGGGGACATAGACATCTTCCAGGAAAAGCGCCGCGGTGTTGCTGGCGCGGATGCCGTGCTTGTCCTCTGGCTTGTTCTTGGTGAAGCCCGGCGCATCCTTTTCCACGACGAACCAGGAAGGTCCGCCCGGCGCCGCCGCCAGGATCGTGTAAATTTCCGCCACACCGCCGTTGGAGATCCACTGCTTGCGCCCGGTGATGTTGTAGCCCTTGACCGTGCCGTCCTCGTTGAGCACGGGCACGGCTTTGGTCTTGAGCTGCGCCAGGTCGGAGCCGGCTTGCGGTTCGGTGGCGCCGTAGGCGACGAGCAGCCCCTCGTTGGCGATGCGGCTCATCCAGTAATGCTTCTGCTCCGGGGTGCCGCCGACGACGATAGGATCGGCGCCGAGGAAGGTGGCGAGCACACCCGTCGCAATGCCCACATCGATGCCAGCCATCGCCTCAGAGACGCGGTACACGTCGTAGGCGCCGCCGCCAAGACCGTCGTCCTCCTCGTCGATGAAGACAAGATGCAGACCGATGTTGTTGTAAAGATCGGCGAGCACTTCACTCGGAAAGCGGTCTTCGTGATCGAGTTTCAACAGGAATTCCGGGGTGAGCTTCTTTTCTGCGTACTTATTGAGCGTCGAGAGAATTTGGTCAAGTTCCTTACGGTCAAGCGCCATAATTCGGTGTCTCCTTTGTACGAAAACAATGTTCGAATTGCATGGTGAATTTTTCAAGATCTATCAATGTGTCCAGTATATGGTTTTGATCTGATGTTTCTTTAGGGGCACACGTAATCTATCTATTGGGACAAGTGTCACTTTGTCCATAAGGGGGAGCGAGGAGCCTTTTCACTTGATTTCTTCTCGCAAATGGGTTCAAAGTTTTGCGCCCTCTCACATTCCCAAAACATGTGACACGCACGGGGTAAAATTCAAAGACGGCCGTCTCATAGGTCATCGCCTCCGGCGTAACAGAACGCTTCAGACGTGAAGTAGACCTACACGCCTCCATCTTTCCGATCAACGGGCTGAGTGATATACAATCGTTTGTTGGTTTGTGGGAACTTTACAAATGCGCCGGGCGTCTTTGAGCGGCGTGTCTGAGGATCGAAAAGGCGTGACGACGGTGCATTGATATAGGTCGACTGTATGAAACGAGACTTGAACTTTCCTGCCTGGGCATGGTGGATCATTGGCGCAGTCACCATTCTAGCAGTTTCCATTTTGATTTTTTCAGTAGTGCTGGGTATCCGCGCTGGTCAACAGCAGGTGGAAGTGCAGCGCCGTCAGCAGATCGGGATTGCTCTGCAGCGCGCCACCGACTTTCAAGCTGAAGGCAATTGGCAAGCTGCTCTTGATGAGTACCAGAAAATCTTGATTTTGGACTCCACTAACGACATTGCACAACAGGGCATCAAGAATCTGTTGGCGTTGGCTCCCGGTGTTGAGTCGGTGACGCCAGAGCCTCCTTCGTCCGATGAACCAACGCCGAGCACGCCGTCCATCGCATCGCCGCTCGACAATCCACCGATCGCGTCAGCCGCTGTCAGCGCAACGCCAGCCTCGATTGCCGGTGAAATCTGGGAAAACGCGCAGCGCGCAGCGCGCGCAGGCCGCTGGCAGGAAGCGCTGAACAATCTGCTTCAGCTTCAACAGATTGCCCCAACCTACAATCCGATTGAAGTGCAGGATATGATTTTCAGCGCCTATGTCAATCTAGCGATGGAAAAGGACAATATCGATAACCTCGAAGAGGCGATGGCGTTCTATGACAAAGCGCTGGCGCTGCGCCCCGACGCCAGGGACGCACAACGAGAGCGCGATCTGATCGCGCAATATCTCGACGTGTTGGCGTATACAGGCGTGGATTTCCCGATCTTGATCCGTCGTTTGCAGGCGATCTACGCACTCGATCCCGACTATCGTGACGTGGAGGATCGGCTGCACAAAGCGCACGTCAGCTACGCCGATCGGTTAGCTAGCGAGGAAGACTGGTGCAAAGCGCAAGATGAATACAATGCAGCGTTGATGGTTGCATCATCACCGACGGTTGTCACCAAACGCGACGCCGCACAGACCCAATGTCAGCTCGCCAGCGCGGTCTCCCCAACTGCTTCCACGACAGAGGCCGCTGGCAGCGTGCTGGATCCATCAGCTTCTGTCACTGGCCTTACATCCAACGTCTCTAGCAGCGGACCAACTACCGGGCGGATTCTCTATTCAGCAGTCGATCCCATCTCCGGACGCAGCCAGATCATGTCGCTGGCAGTCGGCAAGGCAGCTACTGCACAGATGATCTTGCAAGACGCTGCGCAACCATCGCTGCGCGGCGACGGCGGCAGGCTGGCATATCGTAATCTGCGCAACGACGCGCGCGGCATCAGCGGTTACGATCCGGCCACCGGTTTGCAAATTCGCTTCAGTAATTACGCCGAAGATATGTTGCCAAGTTGGAACGCCGAGGGCAGCCGCATTGTCTTTGCCAGCAACCGCGAGGGAGATCGCCGCTGGCGCATCTATGCCATCTGGGCAGAGGAAAATGGGGGGACAGACATGCTGACCTTCGGCGAGTCGCCCCATTGGCATCCCGAACTCGATTCCATCGCCTATCGCGGTTGTGATGAGTCGGGCAACCGTTGCGGACTGTGGACAATGTCGGGCGGTGGCGCAAACCCGGCGCAGCTCACAGCCACGCCTGCTGACGACCGTCCCTATTGGTCGCCGAGTGGGAATTTTGTAGCATTCATGAGCAACACACGCGACGGCAACTACGAGATTTATCGCGTCGACGCCGCCTCTCGCGAGGTGATCCGCCTTACCAACGACCCGGGGATAGACATTCTCCCTGCGATCAGCCCCGACGGGCGTTGGATTGCTTTTGTCAGCAACCGCGACGGGAGCTGGAAAATTTACGCCGTGCCCAGCACCGGCGGCGAAGTAAGCGTTATTGGCCCAGTCGTCGGCGATATTGGGCGCTTTTTTGAGCATGGACTCATTTGGGTGAATTGATCACATCTTCATGTTGGGTGCAATGGACACTCCGGCTTTGATCTACGGCGCCAATGGCTACACTGGCGAACTGACCGCCCGGATTGCAGTTGAGCAAGGATTGAGACCGATCCTGGCAGGCCGCAATGAGACGCAGGTGGCTGCTATCGCCGCCCGGCTTGATCTTCCCTATCGCATTGCCATGCTCGACGATGCAGCATCCTTGGACGCGATGTTGCAAGATGTTTCCGTGGTGCTGCACTGCGCTGGCCCCTTTGTGTACACCGCTGCGCCGATGGTCGATGCCTGTCTGCGCGCGGGTGTACACTATCTCGACATCACCGGCGAAATTGCGGTTTTCGAGGCGCTGGCCGCCCGATACAATGAAGCGAAGCGCGCCGGCGTGATGATGCTGCCTGGCGCGGGTTTCGATGTTGTGCCGTCGGATTGTCTGGCAGCGCATCTCAAGCGGCGGCTGCCTTCGGCAACGCGGCTGCTGTTAGGCATCCGTGCGTTGGGGCAGCTATCGCGCGGGACAGCGATGACGGCGTTGGAAGGGATCGCGCGCGGTGAGGGTGGCCTTGTACGCAAGCAGGGCAGGCTGACCCCAGCACCCATTGCGTGGAAGACGCGCAAAATTGACTTTGGTAAAGGTCCGCGTCTAGCTGTGACCATGCCGTGGGGCGATGTCTCGACCGCCTATCACAGCACCGGCATTCCCGATATTGAGGTCTACATGAGTTTTTCTCCCGCTGCGGTGCGGGCGATGAAGGCGAGCCGCCATGGTAGCTGGCTGCTCCGGTTGCCTGGCGTCGTCGATCTGCTCAGGCGTCGCATCCGCAGCGGCGCGCCGGGACCGACGGACGCCGAGCGAGCGTCGGGAATCGGGTTGCTGTGGGGCCGCGCTGAGGATGACGCCGGCAATGCTGTGGAGGCGCGGCTACGCACGCCCGAAGGCTACACACTTACGGCGCTGACATTGTTGCTGATCATGCGCAAGGTGCTGGCCGGTGAGGTTAAGCCAGGCTTTCAAACGCCAAGCAGCGCTTACGGACCAGATTTGATTTTGGAAATCGAAGGCGTCGAGCGCATCGACCTCGTTCCAGAATGAAGACCGTGAAGATTCCGCCATCTTTACCATTGTTTCGGCTCAATCTGGCGCTGTGGTATCATTGCATGGTCACAAAATCAATGCCGATCAACGGATAAGGTTCCTGATGATGTCCACGCTTGCAGCCAACCCGGCTGATGTTGCAAAGTTCGAGTTAGTTGTCGGCATGGAAGTGCACGCGCAAGTGCTGACGAACTCCAAGATGTTCTGCCGCTGCGCCACCGATTACCAGGGCGCGCCGCCCAACACACGCACCTGTCCGACCTGCCTGGCGCTGCCCGGTGCGTTGCCGGTGATCAACCGCGCCGCGGTCGAGGCGACGATTCGCACCGGGCTGGCGCTTAACTGCACGATCAACGAGAACGCCGTCTTTGCGCGTAAGAATTACACCTACCCTGATTTGCCCAAAGGGTATCAGATCAGCCAGTACGAGCTGCCGCTGTGTGAGCACGGCTATCTCGAAATCGACCTCGAAGATGGCTCGACCAAGCGCGTGCGCATCCGGCGCGTGCACCTGGAGGAGGACACCGGTCGCTCGGTGCATGAGGGCGGCTACTCCTATATCGACCTCAACCGCGCTGGTGTACCACTGATGGAGATCGTCACTGAGGCGGATATCCACAGCCCGGACGAAGCCTATGCCTATCTGACGCGACTGCGCGCGACGCTGCGCGCGCTCGGCGTCAACAGCGGCGACATGGAGAAGGGCGCGCTGCGCTGCGAGCCGAACATCAGCGTGCGCACGCTTAAGCAGAAGGCGCGCGGCGAATATGGCGTCAAGGTCGAGGTCAAGAATCTCAACAGCTTCCGCAGCGTGCGCAACTCGATTGCCTACGAGATGGAGCGTCAGGTCAAGGTGCTGGAGTCCGGCGGCGTGGTCGAGCAGGTCAATATGGGCTGGGACGAGGACAAACAGCGCACCGTGCTTCAGCGTGGCAAAGAGGATGCGCACGACTATCGCTATTTCCCAGAGCCGGACCTGCCGCCGCTGCGCGTCAGCCGTGAGGAGGTGGCGCGCATTGCCGCCACGCTGCCCGAACTGCCCGCCGCCAAACGCAACCGCTACGAGCAGGCATGGGGCGTGCGCCGCATCGAGGCGAACATCCTTACCAGCGAGGCGCAGGTGGCGCGCTTCTTCGAGGAGGCAGTGGCGGCCTACGGTGAGCACGACGGCAAGCCGCAACGTCTGGCGACCTGGATGACCGGCGAGCTGTTTCGCCTGCTTTACGCCGATGGTGAGGGGCAAGATCTGCGCCAGATCGCATCCGTCAAGATTCAGCCGGCGCACTTCGCGGCGCTGCTCAAGCTGATCGACGACAAGGTGATCAACCAGAACACCGGCAAGAAAGTGCTCGAAACGATGTACGTCACCGGCGACGCGCCGCAGACCATTGTTGAGCGCGAAGGGCTGGCGATGGTCTCCGACACAAGCGTGATCGACGAGGCGATCGCCGCCATCTTCGCCGAAAACGCCGGTGAACTGGCGCGCTATCGCGCCGGTGAGGAAAAGCTCTTCGGCTTCTTCATGGGACAGGTGATGCGCGCCACCAAAGGCAAAGCGGATCCAACGGCGGCAAAGACGCGGCTGGCGGAGCTGATCCAGGGTTGATGGCGCCATTCGTTGATAGACAACCAACATTCACTGAGCTGGAACGCCTACGTCTTGCCACACACTGGAGAAGTTCAATATGCTTGAAATCACCAATCTGCACTGCGAATACACCGCCAATCCTGTCGGCATCGACGTGCGCCAGCCGCGGCTTGGCTGGACGCTGCACTCGCCGCAGCGCGGCGCGCGGCAAACCGCCTGGCAGATCGCCGTCGCCTCCTCTGCAGACGACCTGCACCAGGAGCGCTATCTGTGGGACACCGGCAAGGTCGCCGGCAGCCAGAATGCGCACCACGCCTACGCTGGCCCGGCGTTGCGTTCGCGCCAACGTTGCTGGTGGCAGGTGCGTGTGTGGGATGAGGACGACCAACCTTCGGCATGGAGTGCGCCCGCCTTTTGGGAGATGGGGCTGCTTGACGCTGGCGACTGGCGAGCAACCTGGATCACGCCGGATTGGGATGAAGATGTGACCACGTCGCAGCCGGCGCCGATGCTGCGTCGCGAATTCACGCTCAAGGAAACGCCCGCCGCCGCCCGGCTCTATGTCACCAGCCTCGGCGTCTATGCAGCGCGGCTCAATGGAGAGCGTGTGAGCGACTGGCGCTTCACCCCTGGCTGGACGAGCTATCATCATCGCATTCAATACCAGACCTACGATGTCACTACGCTGCTGGCCGCAGGCGCCAATGCTGTGGGCGTTCTGCTTGGCGACGGCTGGTATCGCGGCTTTCTTGGTTTTCAGGGGCAGCGCAACACCTATGGCGACCGGCTGGCGCTGCTGTTGCAACTGCACGTAATCTATGCCGACGGCTCTGAGGAGATCATCACCAGCGATGAGAACTGGCGTGCGGCGCTGGGCCCCATCCGCGCCTCTGATCTCTACAACGGTGAGGTGTACGACGCCCGCCGCGAACGTCCCGGCTGGGATCGCGCTGGTTATCTCGACCGCGATTGGGCGGGCGTGCGTACACTGCCCGCACCCACAGCGACGCTGACAGCGCAAAATGGCCCGCCGGTGCGCCCGATCGAGGAACTGCCGGCGCGCGCCATCACCGTCTCGCCGGAAGGCGAAACAATTGTCGACTTTGGGCAAAATCTGGTCGGCGGCGTGCGCATCCGGCTGCGCGGCGCAGCCGGACAGACGGTGCGCCTGCGTCACGCTGAAGTGCTCCAGCCCGACGGCAATCTCTACACCGAAAATCTACGTTCGGCGCAACAGACCGATGAGTACACCCTCAAAGGCGACGGCGAGGAGGTGTACGAGCCGATCTTCACCTTCCACGGCTTCCGCTATCTTGGCGTCACCGGCTATCCAGGAGAGTTGACGCCGGACGACGTGACCGCCGTCGTGCTGCACTCGGATATGGCGCGGACAGGTGAGTTTGCGTGTTCGCACCCGCTGCTCAACCAGCTTCAGCACAACATCGTTTGGGGACAAAAGGGTAACTTCCTCGACGTCCCAACCGACTGCCCGCAGCGCGACGAGCGGCTCGGCTGGACGGGCGACGCGCAGGTCTTCGCCAGCACCGCGGCGTTCAACTACCAGATCGCGCCCTTTATGACCAAGTGGCTGCGCGACCTGGCGCTCGACCAGCACGCTGACGGCGCCGTGCCGCATGTCGTGCCCGATGTGTTGCAAAAGCTGCCGTGGCCTGCCGCCGGCGCCACCGGATGGGGCGACGCCGCTATCATCGTGCCGTGGACGCTCTACCAATGGTACGGCGACACGCGCATTCTCGCCGAGCAATACGCCAGCATGAAGGCGTGGGTCGAGTACATGCGCGCCAACGGTGATAACGAGCTCTTCTTTGGCTACGGCTTCCACTTTGGCGACTGGCTGGCGCTTGACACCGGCATCGACGGCTCGGTTTTCGGCGCAACGGATGTAATGTTGATCGGCACGGCTTTCTATGCCTATTCCACCGAGCTGCTTGCCAAGATCGCCGATGTGCTCGGCAAGACGGACGACGCCGCGCACTACCGCGATCTGCACGAGCGCATCGGCGCTGCGTTCCAGCATGAATTTCTCACGCCGGCGGGACGGTTGGCTTCCAACACGCAGACCGCCTATGTGCTGGCGCTGATGTTCGACCTGCTGCCCGAGGCGATGCGCGACGAGGCGGTGCGCCGGCTTGTCGCCGACATTCGCCGTCGCGAGATGCACCTGTCGACCGGCTTTCTGGGCGCACCCTATCTCTGCCATGTGCTCGAACGCTTTGGTCAGCTCGATGTCGCCTACGCGTTGCTCTTGCAGGAGAGCTATCCGTCGTGGCTCTTCCCGGTCACGCAGGGCGCCACAACGATTTGGGAGCGCTGGGACGGGCAGAAAGCGGATGGATCCTTTCAGACGCCGAGTATGAACTCCTTCAACCATTATGCCTACGGTGCGGTCGGCGCATGGATGTATCGCACGCTCGGCGGGTTGGAGATCGATCCGGCGCAGCCAGGCTTTGCACGCGCTGTCGTTGCGCCGAAACCGGGTGACGGGCTGACGTGGGCCAAGACCAGCCTGCAAAGCATGGCGGGCCGCTACGCCGTGGATTGGTCGCGTGAAGGTGACGGCATGACGCTGACAGTGGCTGTTCCCGCCAATGGCGCGGCGTTGGTAAAACTACCCGGCGCGCGGATCGAGGCAGTTACAGAGAGTGGCGTTGCGCTGGCTGACGCGCCAGGCTGCACCAATCCGCGCCAGGGTGACGACTGCGTTGTCGTCGAGGTTGGCGCTGGCGAATATGCTTTCCGTTGGTGATGTTTCTTCTACTGACACAATGCCTGCAAAGGGATATCTGTCGAAGACGATGACCTACAAAAACCTCTCTGCTCCGTACGTGAAACACACAAGAACGTAGACCGTTGACGCAACTCGCGAAGCGTGATAGTGTAGAAACACATAATGGCGTTGGGTGGCTCCTCGCACGCCTGTTTGCCTGCGCCATAGGTAAACCTATGTTGTTTCCTTTCTCGACTCCATTCAAACCAGAGGTGTCACAATGCTAACTGACTACGATGTACGCCAGGCTGTAGAGTTCGAAAGCCACGATAGCCCTGTTCTCAGCGTCTATCTTAACGTCGATCCCCACCGCCGCACCGTAGAAAAATATAAGCTGGCGCTGCGCAATTTGTTGGAGAAAGCCGACGGCGCCAACCCGGAGGATGTGCGTCGCGTCCAGAACTATATTGAGATGGGATACAATCGCACTGGGCGCGGGGTCGTGCTCTTTAGTTGTGCAGCCAAAGACTTCTGGTGGGCGCAGAGTTTCGCTGTCCCCGTCGAAGACGCTGTATTTGTGAGCTTCCGCCCCTATGTTCGCCAGTTGGCGCGCCTGCTCGACACCTACGAACGCTGTGGCGTCGTGCACGTCGATCAAGAGGGCGCCCGTCTATACCTCTTCAACATGGGTGTGTTGGAAGCCGCCGATGGCTATCTCGGTGAAGAAGTCAAGCTGCATCGCTCCGGCGGTTGGGCAAACCCGCGCTATCAACGTCACGAGGCGGCGCAGGCGCGGCGCAATCTGCAAGAGGCGGCGGAAATGGCGGAGGAATTTTACCGCGAGACCGGCACGCGCCGTTTGATCCTGGCTGGCACGGAGAAAAACGTGGCGCGTTTCAAGGAGCTGTTGAGCAACCGACTGCGCACCATGGTCATCGGTCAATTCAATGCCGACGCCAACGCCAGCCATTCGGACATCCGCGACAAGGCGCTGGAGTTAGCGGCGAAGGCAGAGGAGAAAGAATCGCGGATGATGGCTGACCTGGTGCTTGCCACAGCACAGCAGGGCGGCGCCGCCGTGCTTGGGCTGGTCGACACCTTGACGGCTGTGCAGCATGGTCGCGCACACCATGTCGTGGCGCTGGCGGACTATAGCCAGCACGCCTATCGCTTTGTCGACAGCGGCCTGGTTGTGCTCGAATTGACGGAGGAGGGCGACCTGGCAAGCGGGCGCATCCAGGACCTGCCCGACGCCGTCGAGAGCACGTTGCGCCGCGCCCTGGTGCAGTCGATCGGGGTCACGCTGGTCGATCAACACCCAGGCCTGGCGCAAGCTGGGAAGATCGGTGCGTTGACGCGCTGGTGAGAGAGTTTCGTGTTGCGTGTTGCGTGCTCACCACCCAATGCACTCGACACGCAACACGCAACACGCTTTGCGTTCTGTTAGAGATATGTCTGTTCGGAATCCTGGTTACGCTCAAAATCGTTCGATCAACGGTACAACAGGATAGGAAATAAACCTGTTCAGGAGACATGATCCATTATGATGCGATTTGATCGATTCACCGAAAAAGCGCAAGAAGCAGCAATGCGCTCTTACGAGATTTTGCAGCATTATAAACACACCCAGGTCGACACCGAACATGTGTTTCTCGCCCTGCTTCAACAGAGCGGCGGCGCCGTGCCGCAGATCATGCAGGTGTTGCAGGCGCCGGTGCAGGAGATGATCGAAAAATTGGCGCACGTGCTCGAAAGTATGCCGCGCGCCAGCACCAATCCCTACGGTTCTTCCAACACAGCGCAGGTCTTCATCACCCCGCGCCTCAAACGCATTATGGATATCGCTTACGAAGAAGCGATGCGCATGAAGGACGAGTATATCAGCACCGAGCACATGTTGTTGGCGATCGCCAGCGAGCGCAACACGCCCAGCGCCAACGTTCTGCGCGAGGCAGCGATCACAAAGGAAAAGATCGCCGAAGCCATCGACCAGATTCGCAAAGGCCAGCGCGTCACCGAGCCGAACGCAGAAAGCAAATACCGCGTCTTGGAAAAGTATGGCCGTGACTTGACGCGCGCCGCCAAAGAAGGCAAGCTCGACCCGGTCGTCGGGCGCGAAAGCGAAGTGCTGCGCGTGATCCAGGTGCTCTCGCGGCGCACCAAGAACAACCCGGTGTTGATCGGCGAGGCGGGCGTCGGCAAGACCGCCATCGTCGAGGGGCTGGCGCAGAACATCGTCAACAAAGATGTGCCCGACAACCTGATCGGCAAGCGCGTCATTTCACTCGATCTCGGCGCGCTGGTGGCGGGCACGCGCTTCCGCGGCGAGTTTGAAGAGCGCCTCAAGGCTTGCATTGAGGAAATTCAGCGCAGCGAAGGTGAGATCATCCTCTTCATCGACGAGTTGCATACAATGGTCGGCGCCGGCAACGCCGCTGGCGCGATGGACGCCAGCAATATGCTCAAGCCGGCGCTGGCGCGCGGTGAGCTGCAGTGCATCGGCGCCACCACGCTGGATGAATATCGCGAGCACATCGAGCGCGACTCGGCGCTGGAGCGACGCTTTGCGCCAGTCTTTGTCGACGAGCCAAACATTGAGGACAGCATCGACATTTTGCGCGGCCTGCGCAGCCGTTATGAGGAGCATCATGCCGTGCGCTACGACGATGAGGCGCTGGTGCAGGCTGTCAAGCTTAGTCACCGTTACGTCAGCGACCGCCGCCTGCCCGACAAAGCCATCGATTTGATGGACGAAGCCGCCGCCAAGCTGCGCGTCGCCATGTATTTGATGCCGCCGCGTCTCAAAGAGATGAAGGCTCAGCTGGAGCAGCTCCAAGCCGAAGAGGAGAAAGCCTGGGAAGAGCGCGACTATGAGAACGCCGCAAAATACAAGGCTGAACGTGTGCGCGTCGAGGAAGAGTATAACGAGCTCGTGGCTGGCTGGCGCGTCGAAGCCGATCTCGACGATATCGTCGATGCACGGGACATCGCCGCAGTCGTGAGCGCGTGGACGGGCATACCGGTCAGCAACCTGTTGCAGACCGAGACCGAAAAGCTGCTTAACATGGAAGAAATTTTGCGTCAGCGCATCGTCGGTCAGGAGCAGGCGATCCAGGCGGTCAGCGATGCGATCCGCCGTGCACGCAGTGGGTTGAAAGACCCCAGACGCCCGATCGGCACCTTCCTGTTCCTGGGCCCGACCGGCGTCGGCAAGACCGAGCTGGCGAAGGCGCTTGCCGGCTTCATGTTCGACGACGATGATGCGTTGCTGCGCATTGACATGAGCGAGTATCGCGAGCCGCATACGGTCAGCCGGCTGTTTGGCGCGCCGCCAGGCTATGTCGGCTATGACCAGGGCGGGCAGCTCACCGAGCAGGTGCGTCGGCGCCCCTACCGCGTAGTGCTCTTCGACGAAATCGAAAAGGCGCATCCCGATGTGTGGAATTCGCTGCTTCAGATCATGGATGACGGGCGGTTGACTGATGGCCAGGGGCGGCAGGTCGACTTCCGCAACACGGTCATCATCATGACGAGCAACGTCGGCGCTGAAGTGGTGAAGCGCGGTCCACTCGGCTTTGCCACGCCCACCTTCGACGAAAGCAAGTACACGCAAGGCGAGTATGCCAACCAGCTCAAGCGGCTCTTCCGCCCAGAGTTCCTCAACCGAATCGACGAGATTATTGTCTTCGAGTCGTTGACTAAGGAGCAGATTCGCCGCATTGTCCATCTGTTGATGCACGATATCAGCGTGCGTATGGATGAACTTGGCTTCACGGTGGAGATGACCGACGCCGCCGCCGATCACATCGCCGAGGTTGGCTATGACCCGAACTATGGCGCCCGTCCGCTGCGCCGTCTGCTCCAGCGCAATGTCGAAAATGAGCTGAGCAAGCGGCTGCTCAAGGGTGAGTACAAGACCGGCGATCATGTGATCGTCGACTACGACCCGGCGGCGGAAAGCGACAGCAAACTCGTCTTTCACATCGCTGAGTTAGCGCCCATCGCCGTCGAAATGCCAGTGGACAGCGAACATGCCGCATAAGTGGATGTGGTCTGAGACCGCACGTTTCTGTTTGCTTCAGAGCGTGCGGTCTGAAACTGCACCTGTTTTTTATCGTTGCACAATCGGTAGGTAAAGCTGATTTCCCAACAGACCCTCAAACTCCAGCGTAAATCGCATTGCGCTGAATGACACCAGACGTGGGTGATCTGCAACTGCGGCGTCCAGATAGACAAGGCCATCTTTGCCCGCTGTGAAAGGATAGCTGCCCAGCCGCAGCCAGGCGTCGTTGAGCGGCAATTGATCGCGCTCGTTCGTTGTAGCGCCGGCGTGGTGATAGACAGTGTAGCGCGCGAGACGCGTGTCCGGTCCGAGCGTAACGCCGCGACAGGGGAACTCAACCGCGTCGTGGCTGGGAATCAGCGCTTCAACGCGATAGGTCCCGGTGATCGGCAGCGTCGGTTGCCAGATGCCATAGTTGAGCGGCGGGATCGTGGCGCCGAGCGGCTGGCTGACCGCCAGATAGGCCGGATAGCCGCGCACATTTGTGAAGCGATGCCATCCGTGCTCACACGCTATCGCCTCGTCGAATACGGGCGAGAGTGCGGGCATCTCCACGATCACCGTCACCGGCGGCTGCACCACGCCGCTCAGGTCGGCGACAATGCTTTCAAGCACATTGCTGTCTATCTCGAAGGTGACGCCGCCCCACGTTTCGTTGTGCCCGCCCGTGTACTGGCGAATGCGCTGTTGGTTTATCCATAGCGTCGGCGGCAAGCAGGTTGACGGGATATTCCAGACTGTCATCGTTGGATCGAAGCTTGTGCGATTCCATGCTGCAAACCAGACCGCGTCGGGCGGCGAAGACAGGTCGGCGTAGCGAGCGATCGGCGGGTTGCACGCCAGCGCGTAGAGACCGGCGTAGCTGTTGCCTTCGCGGATGCGCTGCGTCCAACCGGCGACAAAGGCGCGCGCCGCCTCAACGCATGCCGGATTCTCGCCATCGTACGCTTCCAGGTTGTAATAGAGCACGGTTCCAGAACCATCAGCCTCCGCCAGCCCAAGCTCTTTTGCACGCTGCAGCGCTTTTTCCGCTTCGGCGCGCCCCTGGCTGAAGGCAACCGCAGGGTCAAGGTCGAAGCGCTCGCGGAAGCGGGTGCAGGGCGCCTGCGGTCCCACCCACGTCGGGATAAACGTCCAGCCTTGCACGTTCAGCGATTCGAGCAGCAGCGCATCGAGCGCATTGTTGGCGCATGCCCGCAGCGCGCCGCCGATGTAGAGATTCACGGCGCGGTAGGGGCTGGCTTCGATCCAGCGCCGCAGGTCTTCCTCGCCGCCCAACTCGCACATGTCGAAACCGTGACCTTCGAAACGCGCCGTGCGTGCATCAGGCGAACCGGCGACGGCGGCGCTGGCAGAGCGTTCGATGGTTGCCGGGTGCACGGGCAGCACAGCGCCAACCAACACCGGCTGCCAGGAGCGACCATCGTCGCCGGCGCGCAGCAGCGCATTGGCTGCCATATCGAGTCGCCAGCGATCGGCGACGGTCGGCGCGGTCTCTGCGACGAATGACCAGGTGGCGCCGCCATCCTCTGTCACGTAGTAGTGGCGGCGCTGATTGGCTGATGTAAACGTCGCCACTTCCACCACACCCTGCTGTCCATCGGCGCTGAAACGCAGGGGGAGATGCTGGCGTTGACCTGGCGCTGTGTCGTCGAGATAGGGCAGCGGCTGCACACGCCAGCTTGCGCCGCCGTCGTCGCTGCGGAACAGCGTATCGCCGTTGGGTCCGCCCGCCGTCCAGCCGGTTGACGGCGTCACAAACACGACGGGATGACCGCCCGGCGCATCAACCTGTCGCCAGCTTGCGCCGCCATCCTGCGTGCGAAAGAGCGCGCCATGGTTGAAGTTGCTGCTTGTTGCCTGGCGCAGCATCAGCCAGCCGTGCGTCGCATCGAGCCAGAAAAGGGAAAGCCGGCTGATGCGTGCGGCAGGATCGTCGGCGAGCAGCAATCGATGCTCGCTCACCTGCCATGTGTGACCGCCGTCGGTTGTCGCCGCCATCACAAGTGCGCCTGGCTGACTCTCGTCGATGTGCGCTGTCCAGCCGGTTTGCATGTTGAGAAACACTGCTGCGGTCAGCCGATCCGCTGTTAGTGTCGGGGGAGTGATCTCGCGCCAGCTTGCGCCGCCGTCGTCGCTCAACAGTAGTGCACTGTCAGTCAGCACCCAGACACTGTGTTCGTCGAGCGCGCCAAAGGTCAACAGCCGCCCCGGCGCAGTAACCGCCGATGCTGTCTCTATCGTGGCACCTGCTATCGGCGCCAGCGTAGCCAACCCAACGATCAGCGCAAAGATAGCTGCAAACATTTTTCGCCGCATGGATAATCTCCCTTCAGCCCCCCCATCGTTATCGACCTCTGCTATAATGACAGCAAAGTAAAAAGCAAATCGGCTTCTACTGAAGACGTAAAATCTTCGTTTCTGGTCACGGACATTGACCAGATTCTAATCCAAATCTCATGGCTTATGTGGAGGAAAAAATATGAGCAAATTGCATTTTCCCGAGAAATTTTTGTGGGGAAGCGCCACTTCATCCTATCAAATCGAAGGAGCGTGGCAGGAAGACGGCAAGGGCGAGTCGATTTGGGATCGTTTCGCACACACGCCAGGCAAAATCATCGACGGCTCGAACGGCGACGTCGCCTGCGACCACTATCACCGCTGGCGCGACGATATTGCACTGATGAAGGAACTGGGCTTGCAGGCGTATCGCTTCTCGATTGCCTGGCCGCGCATCCTGCCGCAGGGCGTCGGCGTGGTCAACCAGAAGGGCATCGATTTCTACAGCCGCCTGGTCGATGGGCTGCTGGAGGCAGGCATCACGCCGTTCGTTACACTCTATCACTGGGATCTGCCGCAGGCAATCCAGGATCGCGGTGGGTGGCCCAACCGCTTCGCCGCCGAAGCCTTTATCGAGTACACCGACGTGGTCACTCGCGCGCTGGGCGACCGCGTCAAACACTGGATCACGCACAATGAGCCGTGGTGCGCCGGTCTGTTGAGCCATCAGATCGGTGAACATGCGCCCGGCTGGCAAGACTGGTATGCAGGATTGGCAGCGTCGCATCATCTCTTGCTCTCACACGGCTGGGCGGTTCCGGTGATCCACCGCAACAGCTCCGACGCTGAGGTCGGCATCACGCTCAACCTTTACCCCATCACTACGGGGGAGCGCACGTCGGAAAATCTCACCGCCGTGCGGCTCTACGACGGCTACTTCAACCGCTGGTTCCTCGACCCAGTGTATGGGCGGCGCTATCCTGCCGACATGGTCGAAGCGTATCGAAAAGCCGGCTTGCTGCCTGCGGGTGAACTGGATTTTGTGGTGGAGGGTGATTTCGAGGCGATGGCGGCGTACACCGACTTTCTGGGCGTCAATTATTACTCGCGCTCGGTCGTCAAAGCTGACCCAAAGGGGGGCCCATTTCCGGTCGGCGACGAGGAAAACGCTACGCTCGAACGCACCGACATGGGCTGGGAGGTCTATCCGCAGGGACTGTATGAATTGCTTTGTCGGCTGCACTTTGAGTATCAGCCCGCCAAAATCTACATCACCGAGAACGGCGCCAGCTATGCCGATGCGCCGGGCGTCGACGGCAAAGTCCACGACACGCGCCGCCGCGACTATCTGCGCGGTCACTTTATCAAGGCGCATGAGGCAATGGCGGTGGGTGTTCCGCTGGCGGGTTACTTTGTGTGGTCGCTGATGGACAACTTCGAGTGGGCGCGGGGCTACACCCAGCGCTTTGGCATTGTGTGGGTCGATTATGAAACGCAGGTGCGCATCCCCAAAGAGAGCGCACGCTGGCTACAGCAAGTGATCGCCCAGAACGCAGTTGAATAAAACGCTGTTGAGCCATAAATGTAACGTGCTGTGCAACGCCGACATGAACGACTGGCTGATCGAGACCATTCACCTCACTAAAATCTACGGCAGCGGCGAAACCGCCATTCGTGCGCTCGACAATGTCAATCTAACCGTGGCGCCGGGTGAATTCGTCGCGATTATGGGGCCAAGCGGCTGCGGCAAGAGCACGTTACTCAACATGCTTGGTGCACTCGATCAACCGACGTCGGGCGAGGTGTGGGTGGCGGGTGAGAATCTGGCAAGGCTCAAGGATGTCGATGGCTTTCGAACCAGCACGGTCGGCTTTGTCTTTCAGCTTCACAACTTGTTGCCGACGTTGACCGCAGTGGAAAATGTCGAGGCGCCGATGCAGGGACGCGTCGCCAGTGCGCGCAGACGCCGCGAACGCGCCATGCATCTGCTGGGGGTGGTGGGGTTGGCGTCGCGCGCCAATCATCTGCCCAACCAACTTTCCGGCGGACAGCGCCAACGCATCGCCATCGCCCGCGCGCTGGCGAACAATCCAAAGCTGGTGCTGGCTGACGAGCCCACTGGTGCACTCGACAGCCAGAACGGTGACGAAATTTTGGCGCTCTTGGGCGAACTGAATCGCAGCGAGGGCGCGACGATCGCTGTGGTGACGCACGACCGCCGCGTCGCCCAATCTACGCAGCGCATCCTGCGCATGTAGGACGGGCGCATTGTCGAAGATCACCGCGTCAACGATCCCTTGGAGGAGGACCTGCGCGCGCTCGCCTTCAGCAAGCTTGGCGAGACGATCCTCGATCCCGATGATGCGCCAATCCAGGAAGTCACGCCGGAAGAGGAGGAAATTCTGCGCAAGTTGATTGTGCGACTGCGACGATAAGTGAGATACATCCGACGAGGGCGTCTGGATGCCTGGCAAGCAGGAAGACGCCCGCTGAACTGCTTGAGCGCGCCAAATCTATCCATGAGAACATATCGCACATAGCAATCTTTTGAAGCCTGAATGTGTGGCTCGACTGAAGCTGTTCTCTGGCGGTTACGATGGCAATGTGACGCCGATAAAATCGGGCGCGCCGTTGAGAAAACTGCGAATATCCATCGGTCGTTTGCCGGCGGGTTGAACAGTGTGCAGCAAAAGCAGACCTTCACCCGTGCCAATTGCGGCGCCGCCTGTTGTGCGTTCGACCACGCCTGGAGTTGCGCTTCCCTCCATCACTGAACACGTTAATATCTTGAACGGTTCTCCCTTCCAGAAAGTGTAAGCCGTGGGCCAGGGCGTGTAGGCGCGCGTCGCACGCTCGATATATACAGCCGGTTTCGACCAATCGATCCGCCCATCCTCTTTTTTGATCTGATGGCACGAAGATGGCTCGCCGGGCAACAGTTCCTGCGCAATCGGGGCCACGTTCCCTGCCAGCCAATCGGCCAGCGTTTCGACGAGCAGCGCAGCGCCCTGCGCCGCCAGCCGCGCGCTGAGCGACGCCGTCGTGTCGTCGGGCAGGATCGCCTGAGCAGCCTGGCGCAGCGATGGCCCTGTGTCCATCCCTTCATCCATCAACATAATCGTGACGCCAGTCTTGGTCACCCCGTCGAGGATCGCTGCTGTGATCGGCGAGGCGCCGCGATAGGCGGGCAACAGGCTGGCGTGAACGTTGATGCATCCAAAGGTCGGAATTTCGAGTACACTCTTTGGCAGGATCAACCCGTAAGCAGCCACAACGATGACATCGGGCGCCAACAGGCGCAGCGTTTCGACGACATCCGGCGCTTTGCGCAGCGAGGCGGGCTGCAACACCGGAATGTTGAATGTTGTCGCCGTTTGCTTCACCGGACTTGCGGCAAGCTGCTTGCCGCGTCCAGCCGGTCGATCCGGCTGTGTAGCGACGGCGACGACCTCCCAGCCGCTGCCTGGCGCCGCCTCGACCAGTGCACGCAGCGATGGCGTAGCAAACTCGGGCGTGCCCATAAACAAGATGCGAACAGTCGATATTGTTGTCATGGTGCGATTGTATCACATTGCACAGCGCTGAAACTTTTGATCGGACGCTGCGTATTGTTGGATGAAATAAAGAGGAGACCCAGAGACGGGTCGATGGGAACAAATATCTCGACCGCGCATCGCCCAGGACGCCACGGTTGCTTCCTGAAGGTGGGAAAGGCGAGAGTTCGACAGGCAGGAAACGCATCCCGGGTTCAACGGGAGGGAGAGAAGTAAGATGACGAACGAATCGAGCAACCGAGAAAACGAGCAGCCACAAAGCGATCCGATCGCGGTGGAGCAGACGCCGGTGGAGCGCATGGCAAGCACGGTGTATACACAGGCAGGCGAGGCAACGGATGCATTTCGCCGGGGGGAACTGATGCAAAACTCTCAGATAGATGAGCTGGCTGACAGCGACGACCGACTGATTGCCTTGTTGAGTTATGTAACACAGCTACTCCTGCCGGTGATCATGCCGCTGATCGTGTTGTTGAGCGAGAGCAGCAAGAAGCGTCCCTTCCAACGCTATCACGCAGTTCAGAGTCTGGCGCTGGTGTTGGTTTTCTGGCTTATCTTCTTCGCAGCCAGCGTTGCCATTGGCATCCTCCAGATTATCCCTGTGTTGGGGTGGCTGGTCGGCGCGTTTGCACTCTTGTGCATGATGCCGATGTATTTCCTGGGCGGCATCGCTTTGATGCTGTACTACGGTTATCAGGCATATAAGGGACGACGCTTCGCCATTCCTGGTTTGACCAGCTTTCTGCGCGATCAGAACTGGCTGGCATAGTTTACGACATACTCTCTATAACGGAAGATCGTGAATAAAAGAGATCCGACGGGTTACCGCCGGATCTCTTTTTTGGCTATGGTCAGGTCAAAGATTTACTGCCTGGTGCATTGATAGAGGTTTAGATAAATTGATTGTTTTGAGT
Source organism: uncultured Caldilinea sp. (assembly GCA_937981885.1). GTDB lineage: Bacteria > Chloroflexota > Anaerolineae > Caldilineales > Caldilineaceae > Caldilinea. The sequence goes on along the minus strand of CALJMI010000047.1, from coordinate 27,969 downwards.
AATTTGTTTGATTATATTGAAAAATATATCAATAAAATTAATATTTGCTATTGACAATGTTGATTTTTTGTGTTATCCTTAATTGCAAGTCAATAGCGACGTAAGTTTTCTTGATGCAAAGTATGCATCGGTTCAAGGAGTAAACACCATGTTTCCGCATAATGAGTATGTTTTGGTCGAAAATCAGCGGATGCGCCGGCAGGAAATGTTGCAGGAGGCGGCTGTTGAGCGAATGCTGCGCCAAAGCCCCGTGAGCGTTTCGTTGCTTAACGTCGGGCTGGCGGCAATCGGGCGGATGATGGTGCAGGCTGGTCGTCGTCTGGAGCAGCGCGGCGCCATGGAGTTGCATTCGGTTTGATCGGGTGCGGTCTGGCGCAATCGACGTAATCCGTTCGTCGTCCTGGCCCCATGCGCTGTCAACCATGTTAGCCGACGTGCGTCCCGACCGTTCCATTTTCTTTGCCTGCCGGCGAGCGGTAAAGGCTTGCTGGCAGGCGTCTTTTATGAGGAGTTATCAGTATGTTGCCACTGCCAACCCGCTGTCCACTGACTGGCGGAGAAATTGTCGTCACGCGTATTTACTGTCCCGACGCTGACGTGAGCATCGAGGGGCGGTTTGCAGTTGTCGAGCCGCCGTTTGCGCGTTTGACGCCAGAACAAATCAGGTTTGTCGAGGTCTTCGTGCGTAATGAAGGCAAGCTCAATCGGCTTGAGGATGAGCTAGGATTGTCGTACCCAACCATCCGCAGCCGTTTGCATGACGTGATTCGCGCGCTGGGCTACGAGCCAGGCAAGGAGGAAGCGCCCGTGGTCGATCGCAAGCAAGTGCTTGCCGAGCTCGACGCTGGCCTTATCTCCTTCGAGGAAGCCATGCAGAAGCTGCAAGGAGGCGACTGATGGGCGCATCACAAATCTTACAATGCGGCGAAACGCCGACGCTTACGTTGCGCAACGTGAGCGGCAACCTGAATCTAACCGGTTGGGATCGCCCAGAGATACAGGTGCGCGCCAGCGGAGATGATGAAAGTCTTGAGATCGAGCGACGCGAGGATGGCTTTGCCCTTGCCAGCGACGGCGACCTGTGGCTTCAGGCGCCGGTGCAATCGACTGTCGTGATCGACACAGTTGAAGGCAACGCGTCGATCAGTTTGTTGCTTGGCAGCCTGACCATCGACAAGATCGAGGGCAACGCTGTCATTCACAGCGTCAGCGCACTCAGCGCTGGTCGGATTGAGGGGAACATGACGGCGCGGCTAATCGCAGGGGATTTGAGCGTTGAGAACATCGAAGGCAACGCACAGATCGTCAAAGTGGCGGGCGATGTACAGCTTGCTAAGGTCGAAGGGAATCTGGCGATCGATGAGGCCGGCGGCAACATCAATGCCACGGTCGAAGGCAACGTCCGAGTGCAGACATTGCTCCCCCCTGGGCAGCAGTGCACGATTCTGGCTGAAGGCGACATCGTCTGCGAAGTGCCGCACGAGGCCGGTGGCGTTTTTGTGCTTAAGGCAGACGGCCATATCCGTGTTACAGGGTTGGGTGAAGATCGCAGCGCACGGTCAGGAAGTCTCAGCTTTGAGCGCCAGCCGGCTCACTCGCAGGTTGACTTGCAGGCTGAGGGGAACATTTCGCTGCGCGGCGCCCGGCTTCGTCGCTTCGATGAATCAGAGTACGCCAGCTCTGTTGAGGAGGAAATCGCGGCGCGTTCGGTTGAGATCACACAGCAGATCTCCGCACAGATCGAGTCGCAGGTCGGGGAACTCTCGCGCCAGCTTGAAGACAGGCTATCGCGGTTGGGCAGCAACGAGGAGTTGGCTGTCACGATTCAGGAACGCGTGCAGGCTGCAATGCGTCGCGCCGAGGAAAAGCTGGCGGAGGCGATGCGCAAGCTGGAACAGCGCACCCAGGAGAGCGAGGGACGACGTCGCAAAGTGACCTGGGGCGCGCCGCCGCCCCCACCTGCTGCACCCAAGCCAAAACGCACACCCGCAACTGAGGAGGAGCGCATGATGATCCTGCGCATGGTCGAACAGGGGAAGCTGTCGGTCGAACAGGCGGAAAAGTTGCTTGCCGCGCTGAATGGCAAACAGGATCGATAAAGATAGAAGTTCTTGAATTGAGGAGAAACAGACAATGATGCTTAGTGAAGAACGCCGCAAGGTGTTGCAGATGGTCGAAGAGGGCAAGCTCAGCCCGGAAGATGGCGCCCGGCTACTGTCCGCTCTGGGGCAAGTTGACGAGTCGGAGGAAGATGTTGCGCCTGCGGCGACGCCGGGAGCAGGCATGAATGGACGATATTTTCGCGTGCGCGTCACCAATGTAATGACCGGCAAGCAGAAAGTGACAGTCAACATTCCGCTCGGGTTGGTGGAGTTTGGCTTGCGCTTCGTGCCGGAAAACGACAAGTTTGATCCCGAAATGTTGCGCCAGGCGATCCGTGATGGGTTAACCGGTCGTATCGTCGAGGTGCTCGACGACGAGAAGGGTGAACGCGTGGAGATTTTTATCGAGTAGCGTCGCCGCAGCAATCTGTTGCGCGAACTTGCAAACCCAACATGAGCCATCCCGAATTTTGGGATGGCTCATGTATCTGCTCACTAACCAACCAGTCGATTCCGTCGAACAAGCTATTCTGCTCATTTGCGCCGATGCTCGCCGTTGGCAAATCGAAATGACCTGGCGCTATGCCAAGTCTGACCTCGCCTTCCAGTCATCCAGACTCTGGTCCTGGGATAATCGCCTCAAACTGCTTCTCCTTGCTTCTCTTGCTTACGCCTTTCTTTTATCCCTTCTCGCTCCTCTTCTCGATGGCCTTCGCACCCTTCTCTTGCGTTATTGGTGTCATCGAACAGGAGAGCGGCGCCGTGATGCCTCGACACCGCTCTATCGTCTACGCTCTGCTCTCGCCAGGCTTTGGGCTGCTTTTCCCTCATCTCCCCCTTATCCCAACCTTCGCCAAAATTCGGGATGACTCATGTTGCCTATTCCCTCTGCTCCTGGGAGAGGCGCCATCCGACAATTTGTTAACAGCGATGTAACAAGGTACAATGTATTTGTCTGGGATAAGGAGCGACTGTCAGGATCAATCCCTACCGACCGATGTTCCTACCTGTCGCTCCCATCGGTTCCCTGTTGCCGGTGTAGATATGCGTGCCCATATTGCACTTGCGCGATCCCAGTCACGCCCGTATATATCTCGTCATCGTTTGTAGACAGCGCAAAGATGCGCCAAATGAAAGGAGAATTACATGCATAGGACTTTGTCATGGATTGCGTTCCTGATGGTCGGATTGCTGGTATTGGGGGCGTGTGTTGCACCGACGCCGGTCACCGATGCACCTGGCGCCCCCGCCCCGGCTGCCGGTCCCAAAACGTTGACCATTGCAGCCGGCACCGATGTCGAAAACCTGGACATTCATCGCGTCACCGCCTCACCATCCTTCTCCGTGTTGGAGCACATTTACCAGACACTCTTTTATATGAACACCGAGGGGGAATTGGAGCCGTTGCTTGCTGAGAGCCTTGAGCCAGGCGAGGAGGAAAATACCTTCATTCTCAAGCTGCGCCAGGGAGTCAACTTCAGCGACGGGACGCCCTTCACCGCCGAAGCTGTCAAGATGAACCTCGACTATGTCCTGAACCCGGACAACGGCAGCGCCTTCCGTTTCCTGATCAGCCGCATCCAGGAAGTTGAAGTGGTTGATGACCACACGGTCAAGTTGATTTTGGATAGTGAGTTTGCACCGTTAGCTGCGCACCTATCACATGGCGCGCTGGCGATCGTTGCACCCAGTGAGATGGAACAGGGCGCCGACTTCATGGCGAATAACGCCATTGGCACTGGCCCGTATATGCTCGAACGCTGGGATCGCGCCGAGGCGGTCTCTCTAGTGCGCAATCCCAACTATTGGGGCGACGCGCCTGCGATTGATCGGTTGGTCTTCAAGGTCGTGCAGGAAGATGGCGCGCGTCTGGTTGAGGTCGAAGCAGGAACTGTCGACATTGCCGTGCGCGTGCCGCCAGCTGAAGCCGTCCGTCTCGACGCCAATCCGAATGTCGATGTGATCACCACCCCTGGCTTGCGCACGATCTATATCTTCTTCAACGTTACAAAGGAGCCGTTCGACGACGTACGCGTGCGCCAGGCGCTCAATTACGCCGTCGATGTCGAGGGCATTGTGAACCAGCTTTTCGACGGCGCGGCGCGCGTCAGTGATGCGCCGTTTGCGCCGCCGATCTTCGGCTACAAGCCCAACAAACCCTATGCGCGCGACGTTGAACGTGCGCGTGCGCTGTTGGCTGAAGCTGGCGTTGCTGAAGGTGCGACGCTTACGCTCTATCATCCGACCGGTCGCTACATTCAGGATGCACTGGTGGCTGACGCGGTGCGTGCTCAGTTGCGTGAGGTTGGACTGGAGGTCGAACTGCGCACGCTGGAATGGCCGCAATATGTGCCATTCGTACGCGCTCCTGCGGAGGAGAATCAGGTGCAGTTTGCCATGCTTGGCTGGGGTACGCCGACGATGGACGCCGACTACGCGCTCTATGCGCTCTTCCACTCCAGCGAGCACCCGCCGGGATTCAACGGCGCCTTCTACAACAACCCGGAAGTCGACCGCCTGTTGGATGAGGCGCGCACGACGACCGACGTTGATGCACGCCGCGATCTCTATGCCCAGGCGCTGGACATCATCTGGGAAGAAGCGCCGTGGCTCTTCCTCTACAGTGAAGTCCAGCTTACAGCTATCCGCTCGAACGTTGAGGGCTTCGTCGTCCATCCGAACGAGCGATTGATCGCCACCGGAGCGGACATCAAGTAGCGTATTCTTTTCTGTCCGACAAAAGGGGGCGCCTGCCCCTCAGCGTCATCATGACGCTGAGGGGCAGGCGCCTCTCGACCATTCCTACGATTTTTTATGACAACATATATTGCACGTCGTTTTCTATGGGCAATCCCGGTGTTGCTTGGGGCGTCGTTCCTGGTCTTTTGGAGCATTCGGTGGGTGCCGGGCGACCCGGCCATTGCGATCGCCGGTGAGCTGGCAACGCCTGAGCTGGTCGCCAAAGTGCGCGCCGACCTAGGGTTGGATCAGCCACTGCCGATCCAATTTGGCATCTATCTGGCGCGCATGGTGCAGGGAGACATGGGCACTTCAATCCGAAGCGGCCTGCCAGTTGCCGAGGAAATCCGTATCCGCCTGCCGCGCACGTTGCAATTGACATTCTTCAGCCTGCTGCTTGCCGCCTTGATCGGCATCCCGATCGGCGTGCTATCGGCAACGCGCGTCAACACCTGGGTCGACGCCACCAGCATGATTATTGCGTTGCTCGGCGTCTCCATGCCCATTTTCTGGCTTGGCTTGATGTTGATCATCTTCTTTTCATTGACTTTGCCGGGGTGGTTGGGGCTGAACCAGCCGATTCTGCCGCCCACAGGAGCAGGCACGTGGCGGCATTTTATTATGCCAACAATTGCGCTTGCTGCAGCGTCAATGGCGATTCAGGCGCGTATGACGCGCGCCTGCATGCTGGACGTGCTCCGCTCTGACTATATCCGTACAGCGCGCTCCAAAGGCGTTTCCGAATTTTCGGTTGTTTACAATCACGCGCTGCGCAACGCACTGATTCCGATTGTCACCATTATTGGCTTGCAATTTGGCACGCTTCTGGGGGGCGCCGTGTTGACCGAAACAGTTTTTGCCTGGCCCGGGATCGGTCGTCTGCTGGTCGATTCTATCGGCTACCGCGACTATCCGACAATTCAAGGCACTGTCCTGGTCATCACCGTTGGCTTTGTTCTGGTGAACATCCTGGTGGATGTGCTCTACGCCTATCTTGACCCAAGGATTCGTTACACATGAGCAGAGCGCTCGACAACAACTCCGTTAATCACAAAATCGGCGTTTCCATGCCTGACTCAAGGTGACCAATGACCGCTTCGACTAATTCGGTTGCACCTGCCCAAACGCTCAACCAGACGTTGCGTGCGCCGCGTTCAAATTTCAATATGGCGATGCACCGGCTGATCCGCAGCCCTGGCGCTGTGACCGGTGCAATCCTGGTGTTGATCTTCCTCTTTATTGCCCTCGCCGCTCCGATTCTTGCGCCGCATGATTATCAGGCGGCGGACTTTAGTAGAGTTCGTCAGCCTCCCAGCGCCGAACACTGGATGGGGACAGATGAACTTGGCCGTGATCTGTTTTCGCGTTTGCTTTACGGGGCGCGCCTTTCATTGCTGGTGGGCCTGATTTCGGTTGGGATTGGCGTTATAGTTGGCGTTCCACTTGGGCTGATCAGCGGCTATGCTGGCAGCCATGTTGACCAGGTGATCATGCGCATCATGGACATCCTGTTGGCTTTTCCGAGCATCTTGCTTGCTATTTTGATGGTGGCGGCTTTCGGGCCAAGCCTTAACAACGCTATGATCGCCATCGGTATTGTTTCGATCCCGATCTATGCGCGTTTGATGCGCAGTTCGACGCTCTCGATTAAGGAAGAGTTGTACATTGAAGCAAGTCGATCAATGGGAACTTCGTCTAATCGAATCCTGACGCGTCACATTCTACCCAATACGCTGGCGCCAATCGTCGTTCAATCGACTCTGCAGATAGCGGTGGCGATTCAGGCGTCGGCTGCGTTAGGGTTTCTGGGGCTGGGTGCGCCGCCCGACGTGCCGGAATGGGGCAATATGCTGCAAAAGGGACGCACCTATATTCTCTCGGCGCCCCACATTGTCATTTTTCCCGGACTGGCGATTATGTTTGTTGTGCTTGGATTCAACCTGATGGGTGACGGCCTGCGCGATGCACTCGACCCGCGCATGAGCAGATAAAGAGATGGCCTATGCGCGGCGCTATTGCGTCGGCGCAGTCATGTATAGTTCGCCAGGAACAAAACCACGCGCTGCATAGTACGCTTGCGTCCCTGTTGCAGCAATGACGCTGATGCGATGAAATCCGGCGTCGCGGCTGATCTGGCGTGCAGCATCGATCAGCCGGGTGCCTAAACCGGCGTGCTGCGGTTGCCCATTGCTCTCGGCGCCGATGCCCAACGCCGGCCCGTAGACGTGCACCTCGCGGATCATGGCGTTCCCTGCAATTTCAGGCAGAAAGGCGCGGCTGCCGGCCTCGGCGTGGTTGGGCAGGCTCAAGCGCAGAAAACCGGCGATTAGTCCTGGCTCCGTGTAACGCTCATTTGTCACAAAATGCAGAAAGTGCTCCTGCGTCAGGTCGGTGGCGTAGCTGTGCACGCGCAGATCGAGCTGATCTAGCCGCACCTCACGGCGTCGGATCTCATGGCAGCGGATACAGCCGCAGCGTTCGCCGCGCCGCGCCAGTTCCTCATGCACCACCTGGCGCAGGTTGCTCGCCTTGACGCCCGCCTGGATGTGATGCGCCGGAATGTCGCGAAAGAGGCGGTTGACGCGCGTATAGGGTGGGATCGTCGGCTTGACGTCGGCGAGCAGCGCCACCAATTCCGTCTCGGTGTAGGGGTGATAATCGCCAGCCAGATACCGTTCGTACAGTTCGGTTCCTGCGATCAGCGAACACGGGTAGATTTTCAGTTCGTCGGGACGGATCGCCGGGTCGTCGAAGAAGCGCGCAAAGTCGGCGCGATCTTTTGTCGGCGTGGCGCCGTAGAGATTGGGCATCCAGTGCAGGTGTAGCTTAAAGCCAGCCGTACGCAGCAAGCCCAACGCCTGGCGCACCGCAGCGACATCATGCCCGCGCTTGTTGAGCGCCAGAATCTCATCATCCAGGCTCTGCACGCCGATCTGCACCTTTGTCACACCCAGTCTGCGCAGATGGAGGATCTCCCCCGGCGTAATCCAGTCGGGTCGCGTCTCAATCACCAGCCCAACATTGCGGTGAGTTGCCGTGACGTTGATGGCTTGCGCCGCCGCTAACGACGGCGATATCGCCAGCGTCGGATCGTCGGCCGCGTTCATGGCGTCGAAGCAACGCTGCACGAACCACTCGCGATAGTCGCGGCTGTATGCGCTCCACGTGCCGCCGAGAATCAGCAGCTCCACCTTGCTGGCGTCGTGACCAATGCTCTCGAAGGATTGGATGCGCCCCAGCGTCTGCTTGAAGGGGTCGAAGCCGTCGCGTTCGGCGCGCTGGCAGCCCGGCTCGTCGTAGATGTAACTTTTAGGCATGCGCCAGTCGTCGGGGCAGAAGATGCACTTGCCCGGACAGCCCGCCGGCGCAGTCAGCACCGTAACCGGCGCCACGCCGCTCTGCGTGCGCATGGGCTTCATGCGAATGCGCGTTTCGAGCAGTGGGTCCGCCTCGATGTCGCCTTCCGCCACCAGGTGACGATATCCGGCGATCAGATTGGCTTTGGAGTACAGCCCCTTACCCTGTTTCGGATAGCGCAAGAGGATATTTTGCAGGCTGCGGCGTTCGTGCCACTCGCTCTCCGGCACCGCGAGCACTGCCTGGAAGATCGCATAGAGCGTGGCTGCATCGCGCGCCGGGTCGAAGTCACGCCGCTTCGCCTGCCACGCCTCCACTTTTTCGATCACGTCTGCCGGGATTTCCTCCGGCGCAAGAATTCGTTTCATTGTGAAAAAATGGAGATTAGAGAGTAGAGATTGGAGATTGGCATCATTCGACAGAGTCAATCTCCATTCCCTACTTTCCAAGCTCCCAATCTCTCAATCTTTCAATCTTTCAATCTCGAATCAACCCCAACTCCCGCGCAATCTCCAGTTCGCTTGGACGGGCGGCGCCAGCAGGCGGGAAGACCCACTCCGGGCGCAGCCAGAAGCCCGGCAGCAGCCGCGAACGCAGCACGCCTTCCTGCGTCGGAATTTCCACAAGCTGTCCGTTGACGTTGCCAAAGAGCTTCACCGTGCGTTCGATCGGGTCGATCAGCCAGTATTCTTGTACGCCGAACCGACCATAGTTGACGAATTTCTCGACTGTGTCATACTGCCGGCTGCTTGGCGAGATAATCTCGACCACCAGGTCGGGCGGCCCGTCGAAGAAGATATCGCCAGCCAGATGAAGCCGATGGAATGAAACAAATGCCAGATCTGGCTGGTAGACATTTTCTTCATTCAAGCGGTATGCGGCGTTGGGACCGGTCAGCTCACCAAGCTGGCGATGGTTCACAAAACTGCCAAAAACACCGGCGAGAAAGGTCAAAATGAGTTCGTGTGTGCGAGATGCCGGTGAAGCTATAACAAAAACCCCTTCGATCAGGTCGGACTTCTGCCCGCTCTGCGGAGAAGCGATATAATCGGACGCAGACATGCGCGCCGTTGCAGGCGTGTCGAACAAGGTGTGAATATGCGCGATCATCGCTACACCCTCCATCCATCGAGCCAACCAATGCATCGAACATTCTACGCGCACAGTATACCATATCCAACCAGGAGTTTTCTGCGATGCATCCTGCGATTCAACAGCAATTGCTGGCGCTGAATCGACAATTCTACGCTGTTGTTGCCGACGAGTTCGATCGGACGCGGCAGGGGTTGCCGGAGGGCATGATCACCCTGGCGCAACTGTTGCGCGCCCGGCTGCCTGCGCCTGCCCGCATTCTTGACGTCGGCTGCGGCAACGGGCGCTTTGCCCGTGCGCTGGCGCAGCAGGGCGTCAGCGGCGCCTATCTTGGACTCGACGCCGACGAACGCCTGCTTGCTCTGGCTGCGGCGCAGACCACCGACCTGGGCGGGTTGACCTGTCGCTTTGCCCAGGTGAACCTGGCGCAAAGTAGCTGGTTGGACGCAACAGATGCACCCTACGACGCCGTGGTCTCGCTCGCCGTTCTCCATCACTTCCCCGGCTATGAGCTGCGCCGTCGGCTGCTGGCAGAGATGACGAGCCTGCTGGCGCCGGGTGGCCTGCTGGCGCTCTCGACGTGGCAATTTTTGAGTGTGGCGCGCTTCGCCGAACGCAGCGTCGCCTGGGAAACCATCGGGCTGTACGCAACAGATGTCGAGCCGGGCGACGCGCTGCTCACATGGAACCAGGGGGCGCGTGCGGTGCGCTATGTGCACAATCTGGACAGAGACGAAGCGGCGCGGCTGGCGGCCGACTGTGGGCTGAGCATCATAGAGACCTTCCGCGCCGACGGCAAGGAAGGCAACCTCAACCTGTTCGTCGTGATGAGCCGCGAGTGAGTGTGCGATCCTATCAGCCGCCTGTTGGGTGATGAAAGTTCATATGTTGTAGGTCATCGCCTCCGGCATGACATGACGCCCCACCCCGCCGGAGACAATGACCCGCAATGCCCCAGACGTGAATCAGACTCTGAAAATTGCGGTTACTTGAACCCCGCCCGACTCAGTGCTACCATAGAGCATCATGAAATCTGAATCACGCTACAAACCCGGCGATCGTATCGGCGCATATCGCCGCCGAGCAACAGCGGTGAAAGGAGCAGTTCCATGCCACGGACAAGCTTTGGAATTGCGCTGGCGCTGATGGCGGCGATGGCGGAGGCTGCGCAGGCCAGGCATGAATTCATCCTTCCTGACCACCTGGTCTGCGGGCTGACCAAGCTGGAGGATCTGCTTGATGCGCGCACATTGCAGATGCTGGGGCTGCCGGCGGCGCAGGCGCCGGTCGTGCAGGCGGAGGTGACGCAGTTGCTCGAGCTGCTGCAAGCATTCCAGATCAAGCCGCGCGACCTCCGCCATACGCTGCGGGCTGCGTTGGGCGACGGCGGCTATGACCGGCCCAAGGGTGAGCCGATCCACCGGTCGCCGGAGAGTAGGCAGTGTTTCGAGCGTGCGGCGGCCATTGCGCAGGAGGCAAAGGCGCCGCTGTTGGCGACGCAACATCTGCTGGCCGCGCTGTTGGAGCTGGAGAATACCCTCACGCGCCAGTTGCTGACCAAACAGGGAGTCGATATCGCTGCATTGGTTGCCGCCGCGCGTGCGCGGTCTGTGGTGCAGACGCCGCCCGGGAAGATGGATCTCACCCTTCGCTACCGGCGCAAAGACGGCGTCGAAAAACAGAAGCACTTCCCAAGCGAACAAGAGATCATCATTGGCCGTCCCAAGTCGATCCCGATCCAGATCGACCTGTCTCCCGATCTCAAAGTATCGCGACCCCATGCCCGCCTCTTCCACCGCTTGAGCGCCTGGTGGGTGGAGGATTTGCACAGCGCCCACGGAACCTATCTGAACGGGGTGCGCATCGCTGAAGCAGTCACGCTTGCGCCTGGAGACGAGCTGCGGCTGGGCGACACGACGCTGCGCGTCCACTTCACTTCCTTCGAGACGCTGCTGCCGGAAGGCGTCTACGAAGCTACGCTCGCCGTGGATGAAGTCGAGCCGCCAGCGACCATACCTGAAGACCTGCGTCTGGCACTGCTGGATCGCTTCAGCAAGATCGCCTTGCGCCAGACCCATCCACAAGGATTGCTGGATCGCTTTGTCGAAGAGCTAGGCGTGCTCTTTCCGCAGGCTGACCACAAAGTAATTTTGCTGGAGGAGAATCGCGATCTGACCCCGCTCAGCGCCGAGCCACGCAGCGCCGCTCACGTCAGCTTCACCCTGGTGCGTGAGGCGATGCGTTCGCGGCGCGCGCTGCACTGGGTGCGACGCCTCGCTGGAGAGGGCGAACCCGTCGCCAGTTTGCACGACACCGTGGCGGCGCTCTGTACGCCCATTCTCTACAACGGTCGTCCGATTGGTGCGGTCTATCTCGACGCCACGCGTCTGGATAGCATGTTCACTGCGGCCGATCTGGTGTTGTTGAGCGAGATCGCCAATCTTCTTGCACAGCCGTTGAAGACCATCGACAGCAGCGAGCTGTCGCGTTTTCCACGCGTCTTTCTGTCCTATGCCGCGGCGGATCGCGCTTTCGTCGATCGCCTGGTGAGCGACCTGCGGCGACGGCGCATCAAGGTCTGGTTCGATGAGCGTCTACAGCCCGGACGCGCTCGCCTGCCGCAGATTGACGAAGCCATTCATGCCACCGAAATCTTTCTTCTGCTCCTGTCGCCAGCCGGCGTCGTTGAGCCGCAGGCGCTTGAGGAGTTGGATATTGCTTTGCGCAAAGGCAAGCCGATCCTGCCGCTTCTCTATCAGCCGTGCAACCCGCCGCGAACCATCGTCGGGCTTGTTCCGGTGGACTTCACCAATCAGGAGTACGCGGCGGCCATCGACGCTTTGGAGCAGGCTGTCTATGACCTATTGAAACCGGTCAGCAAGGAGTCGACAATGCGTATCTTGTTCCTGGCCGCCAACCCCATCGACACCGCCCCGCTGCGTCTCAGCGCCGAGGTGCGCACCATCGACGAGCGGCTGCGTCTAGCCGAGTTTCGCGACCGGTTCGAGCTGATCCAGCACTGGGCCGTGCGCGCTGGTGACTTGTCCGAGTTTCTGTTGCGCCATCAGCCGCACATCGTCCATTTTGCCGGGCATGGCAGCGACGCCGGCGAGATCATGCTCGAAGATGAGCTAGGTCAAGCTAAGGCTCTCCCGCCGGCGGCGCTGGCGCAGCTGTTCCGCATCCTCAAGGACAACGTGCGGCTGGTCGTGCTCAATGCCTGCCTTTCGCTGCCCCAGGCGCGCGCTATTGCCAAAGAGATCGACTGCGTCGTCGGCATGACGCGCGAAATCAGCGACGAGGCCGCCATCAAGTTTGCTGGTGGCTTCTACCGCGGGCTGGGTTATGGGCGCAGCGTGAAAGCAGCCTTCGATCTGGGCTGTAACGAGATTGACCTGCCCAACTTGGACGAGGAAACCCGACCAAGACTGCTGACCAAATCCGGCGTCAAAGCGAGCAACGTCGTCTTTGTATGAGGCTCCGGGAGCGTGTGGTTCAAGGTGGGAGGTGAACATGGCGGCGCAGCCTCGCTATCGACCCGGTGAAAGAATCGATGGCCGCTATCTGATCAATCGCGTGCTGATGGGCGGCATGGGCGAGGTCTATCTCTGTCTGGATATCGAGCACAATCTTCCCTATGCGCTCAAGACTTTCCAGCAGCGGTTTTGGACAAACTTTGCCCTGCGCGACATCTTTGCGCAGGAGGCGGCGACGTGGGTGGGGCTGCAACTACATGCCAACATCGTGCGCTGTTATCGCATGGAGATCATCGGCAGCCAGCCGTTCATGTTTCTGGAGTGGATCACGGGCGTCGAGGGGCGCGGCGTCGACTTGCGCTCCTGGCTGCGGCGTGGTCCGCTGGAGGTGGAGACCGCGCTGCAATTTGTCATAGACATCAGCAACGGTCTGCACTATGCGCAGCAGCGTCAGCCCAGCCTGGTGCATCGCGACCTCAAGCCAGACAACGTGCTGGTCGCTCAGGGTGTCGTCGCCAAGATCACCGACTTTGGCCTGGCGCAAATTGTGCAGCGAGCCGGCCTGGAAGTAAGCGACGGCGCCGGCGTGACAACCGATGCCCGGCGCAGCTTGGTGGGGTGGGGCAATGTTGTCGGCACGCCGCCCTACATGGCGCCCGAACAGTGGCTCGGCGAGACGCTTGACGAACGCACCGATCTTTACGCGGTTGGGTGCATCCTCTTCGAGTTGCTCACGGGGCGACCGCCATTTACAGACAGTTCACTGACAGCCTTGAAGCGTCAGCACGTTCAGAGCCGGCCCCCGTCATTGTCAGAACACATTTCGGGAGCGCGTTCTCTCAACTCGATTGTGCAGCGATGTCTGGCAAAGCGGCCTGTCGAGCGCTTCTCGACCGCGCAGATGCTGCTCGAAGCGCTGACGGCAAGTTATCAACAATTGTTCGACCGGCCACCCCGGCTCTATGCCTCCAGTGAGGAATTCGACGCCGTCGACTATGCCAACCGGGGCATGACGTACACCAATCTCAAACGCTATGACTTAGCCCTTGTTGACTATGAACAGGCGATCCAGTTGAATCCCGCCCTTGTGCAGAACTACAGCAACCGGGGCAACAACTATCGTTACATGGGACGCTACGGCGAGGCGCTGGCGGATCATACGCACGCCATCGAACTTGCGCCCAACGAGGCAATGTACTATCTGAACCGCGGCCTCGACCATCACGATCTGAAGCAATATGATCGCGCACTCGCCGACTACAACCGTGGGCTGGAGCTTGACCCCGCTCTTGCACCGCTCTATGCAAACCGGGGCGACGTCTATTACGAGTTGAAGGATTATGAGCGCTCTCTTGCCGATCTGAACCGGGCGCTGGAGATCGACCCTGCGTATGCGTTGGCGTATCGCAACCGTGGCGTGCTCTATTTTGCACTGGGCCGCTACGAGGAAGCGTTAGCGGATTGCACACGTTCAATCGAACTGGATCCCACCGACGCCAAAAGTTACGTCAACCGCGCCAGCGCGTTAGGGCGTCTGAATCGGCATGCGGAAGCGATTATTGACGGCACGCAGGCTATTCAGCTTGACCCTGGCGCGGCTGTAAATTTCCACAACCGTGGGCTGGCCTATTATCTTCTGAGCCAATTTGAGGAAGCGATTGCTGATTTTACGCGTGCACTCGACCTGAATCCGAGTTATGCACCGGCCTGGCTGCAGCGCGGCCATGCACATCTTGGGCTGCACCGTCCCGATGCAGCGTTGCAAGACTTTGATCGTGCGCTCAGCCTCGCTTCGACAGACCCTCCTGCCTATGTCAGCCGCGGTCTGACCTACGCCATTCTGGAAGAACACGCCAAAGCCATCGAAGACTTTTCCTGCGCCATCAAACTTGCGCCCGATCTGATGGACGCCTATTCAGCGCGGGCGCGGGCGTTAGCCAAACTGGGCCGCCAGCGAGAAGCCATCGCCGACTATGAACGGGCTATCACCCTGAATCCGACCGATGGGCAAACGCACTGGGAGCTGGGCGAACTGTACTACGATCTGGGACGGTTTGATGAGGCGCTCCTCTATTACGATCGCGCCATCCAGCTCGAACCGACGGTTGCAAAGCACTATCACAGCCGTGGGTTGGTTTATTACGACATCCAACGCTACGCCCAGGCGCTTACCGATTACAACCAGGCGCTTGTCTTGGACCCGACGTTGGTCGAAGCCTACATCAACCGCGGCAACGTCTACGCGGCGCAGCAACAATATGAGGAAGCCTGGACGGATTACAACCAGGCGATTGGATTGAACCCTTATCATGCGTTGGCGCACGTAAATCGCGGCAACATCTACAAGATGGCTGAACAGTACGAGGATGCCCTGGCCGACTATGACTTTGCGATCGCGGTCGATGAGAATCATCTGCTGGCTCACCTCAATCGCGCCGATCTCTACAATCAACTGGGACGCTTCCAGGAGGCGTTGGCTGATTGTGAACGCGTACTTGCGCTCGACGACGACTATCCTGTCATCTACTATATAAAGGGGATTGCGCTTGCCAATCTTGGGCAGATAACTGAAGCAATGTCCAGTTTGGAGCAAGCGGCTCGACTGGGCGTTCCCCAAGCCGTGGCGGTGCTGCGACATCTGTGACGCCACATAACCGATTTTGTGTGACTTGGGCGCGTATGCTATGTTGCAACCAACCATCTATCCTTTTTTGCAAGTCACCACCAACGAGTCAAGTATCTCATGTCCACCCTATTCGATGAGCGAACTGAAGAATTGATCCAGGAATACCGCCAGCGCTTCAAGGAGCTGCCCCTTTTCATGAGCCGCGGCCCCGGTCGCGTCAACCTGATCGGTGAGCACACCGACTACAACGATGGCTTTGTGCTGCCGGTGGCATTGAAGCGTGATGTGCGCATCGTCCTGCGCCCACGTTCTGATCGACAGGTGCACGTCTATTCCGTGGAGTTTGGTGAGAGCGGCGCCTTCGACCTAGATGCGCTGCGCTTCAACCCAGACCAACTGTGGCTCAACTATATCCAGGGCATGGCGCAGAGTCTTGAAGAGGAAGGCATTCAACTGGTCGGCATCGACGCTGTCGTCAGTGGCAATGTGCCGCGCGGCAGTGGGCTGAGCAGTTCCGCCGCACTCGAGATTGCCAGCGCCCACGCCTTTCTGATTGCCGCCGGGCAGAGTGGCGTCTTGAGCGGCCCCCGCATTGCTCAACTGGCCCAGCGCGCCGAAAACCAGTTCGTCGGCGTCAACTGCGGCATCATGGATCAATTCATCAGCGAGCTGGGGCGCGCCAACCATGCGCTGCTCATCGACTGCCGCTCGCTGGAATACAAGCTGGTTTCAATGCCCGAAGAGGCGGCATTGGTGATCGGCAACACGCGCGCCAGTCGCTCGCTTGCCTCCAGCGCCTACAACGAGCGCCGCGCCGAGTGCGAGCAAGGTGTTAAGCTGCTGCAAACGGCGTTGCCCGACATTCGTGCGCTGCGCGACGTGACCAGCGAACAGCTGGAAGCCCATCGGGCACTGTTGCCACAGAATATCTACCAGCGTTGCCGTCATGTTGTGTCAGAAAACGAACGCGTCTTAGAGTGCGTCGATGCCTTCGAGCGCAACGATCTCGACCAGGTGGGGCGGCTGATGAATGCCAGCCATGAGAGTCTGCGCGACGATTATCTGGTCAGCAGTGTAGCGCTCGACGCTATGGTCACCGCAATGCGCAGCGCCGAAGGCTGTTACGGCGCCCGGCTGACCGGCGCAGGTTTTGGCGGTTGTGCAGTTGCGTTGGTCAAACCGGGCTACGAACAGGCAGTGGCGGACACAATTTTCGAGCATTATCCAAAGGCGACAAATATCTGGCCGGAAGTCTACATGACCAAAGCCGCCGATGGCGCCAGCGCAGAAGCGATTTAGGCGTGAAGCGTGTTGCGTGAAGCGTGTTTCGTGTCGAACGACTGGGGCGGTGTAAGACCTCACGCACCACGCACAGCACGCACAAAAGGCGGGGAGATTAGAGATTGGAGATTGGAGATTGAGCGGTGTAAGACCTTACGCACCACGCACAGCACGCACCACGCACAGCACGCACCACGCACAGCACGCACCACGCTTTACGACAGCAACTCAGTCGTCAGGTGATCGATGCGATCGTGGCTGATCAGCCGCCAGACCTCGCGGCCGGGATGCTCGACAAAGGCAAAGTGTGTGATGCCTGTGTTGTGCGTCCATATCTCGCAGCGCCGCCATGGGCCGATATTGAAGATGTGATCGAAGGCGAACTCAATCACACCGCCGTGACAGATGACGAGTACAATCTGCTGATGATGCTTTTCGACCAATTCCTCGATGAACAGACCAACGCGTGCGCGGAAGTGCATCAGCGTCTCGCTGAGCGGCGTCTTCATCACCGGCGTAAAAGGGCGTGCGCTTGCCCAGAAATTGGAATATTCGCTCGGAGCATCGTCGGCGCCCCACGGTGCATGGTCGAAGCGATTGTTGCCGATCTCGCGCACGCGGTCATCGAAGAAGACCGGCTGTCCATAGACCGAAGCGACCGGCTCGACGGTTTCGCGAGCGCGCAACATGGTGCTGGCGTAAATCGCGTCGATATGTTCGAGATGCCGCGGCAACCATGCCGCCAACGCCGCAGCCTGGCGTTGACCGAGGTCGGTCAACGGTTGATCCCAGTTTGCACCCGACCAGTCAGGAAGATTGACGTAACTCTGGCCGTGACGGATCAAAAAGAGATTCATGAACAATTTCTCCTGTTGTGCTTACGTAACATGCGCCGCCAGCGACTTTGCTCTTTGCCGGCGTATTTTTGCACTATTGTAGCTCAGAAACGAACCTATCGCCATCGTTTCAGTGCGCTGAAATAAGATCATGACCGAACGCCTCGATTATTTTGACGCCTATCAGCAGCAGTTCGATGCGCACGTGGTCGCCATTGAGGAACGTAGCGGCGCGCCCGCTGTAATTCTCGACCGCACCTGTTTTTATCCCACATCTGGCGGCCAATTGCACGACACCGGCTTTTTGGACGGCGTCGCTGTAAACGATGTGGTTGTGGAGCAAGGCGTGATCCTGCACCTGATGGCGGCGGCGCCGCCGTTTTCCCCAGGCGACGCTATTGTTGGCGTCATCGACTGGCCGCGGCGCTACGATCACATGCAGCAGCATTCAGGACAGCATCTCCTGTCACAGCTGATCTATCAGCGGTTCGGTTTCGAGACGGTCTCGGTGCATTTTGGTCGCGAAGAATCGACGCTCGATCTCGATGTTGCGGCGCTGCCGGCGTCGTTTATACAGGAAATTGAGCTGGCGGCGAATGAACTCGCTTACTACGCCCTTGACATTCGCGCCTACTTTGTCGATGACGCCGCCGCCAGGCTGCTGCCGCTGCGTCGCCCGCCCGCCGTAAGCGGGCAAATTCGCATCGTCGAGATCGACGGCTTTGACTATTCGGCGTGCGGCGGAACACACGTGCACACCACCGCCGAAATTACGCCGATCAAGCTCGTACGGCAAGAGCGGCGCCGCAACCAGACGCGGCTTACGTTCCTGTGCGGCTTGCGCGCTTTCAGAGACTACGCCGACAAAGCGCGTTTGCTGGCGGAATGCGCCGCCCTCTTCAGCACCGATGCCGCTGTCGTCCCAACGCTTGTGCAGAAAATGCAAGTTCAGTTGCGCGAATTGGAAAAAAACAACACGGAACTGCAGCAACAGATTTTAGCGCATGTTGTCACCGATCTGATCGCTTGCGCGCCGCGTGTCGCTGGCGTGGCTGTTGTCGAGCACTGTTCCGCCACCGCACCGCTGGAGACGCTAAAGCAGATGGCGACATTGCTGCGCGCACAGCCGCAGGTTGTTGGGCTGTTGGCTTCAACCGCTGGCGACAAAGTGAACGTGGTTTTCTGTCGCAGCGACGATGCATCGATCCATGTTGGCAATCTGCTGCGCGATGCGCTGGCGCACTTTGGCGGGCGTGGCGGCGGGCGACCTGAATATGCGCAAGGGGGTGGAGCGCCTGTCGATGCGGCCGCCGACGTTCTTGCCTATGCGCGCCAACAACTCTTACAGAAAAGTTGAAAGGAAACTCCGATGACATCTCTGCTGCCACAGGTGGCGCTCGAATCGACCGTTATTTCGCATGGTCTACCGTTCCCGCAAAATCTGACGCTGGCGCAGGAAATGGAGGCAATTGTGCGCAGCCGCGGCGCCGAACCGCGCACCGTCGCCGTGCTCGGCGGCGAGCTGCGCGCCGGCCTCAGCGACGCCGAGTTGCTGCACCTGGCAACGGCGCGCAATGTGCGCAAAGTCAGCCGCCGTGATCTGCCGGTCGTTGTGGCGCGCAAACTTGACGGCGCCACGACCGTTGCGACGACGATGTGGGTGGCGCATCGCTTTGGCATCGAAGTCTTTGCGACAGGCGGCATTGGGGGCGTGCATCGCGGCAACGACGCCGACATCAGCGCTGATTTGCAGGAGCTGGCGCAGACACCCGTCATTGTCGTTTGCGCCGGCGCCAAGGCAATCCTGGATCTGCCAGCGACGCTGGAATATTTGGAGACTTTTGGCGTCACCGTGGTTGGCTTTGGAACCGATGAATTTCCCGCCTTCTACAGCCGCAGCAGTGGGCTATCGGTCGATGTGCGCTGTGACAGCGGCGAGGAGGTGGCGGCGATCTGGCGCGCCAAACGTAGGCTGAACTTACCTGGCGGCTTGCTCGTCACTGCGCCGATTCCGGCGGAGCTGGAAATCCCAGCCAGCGAGATCGAACCGGTTATCGAGCAGGCGGTTAGGGAAGCGGAGGCGCAGGGCTTGCGTTCGGCGGAGGTGACGCCTTTTTTGTTGACGCGCATTGCGCAACTGACTGGTGAACGCAGCCTACGCGCTAATTTGGCGCTTCTGCGCAACAATGCTGCGATTGCCGCACAGATTGCAGTGGCGTTGCACGGCATCGGTTGAGGATGGTCTGTGAGGACAGCCTGCGATCAAGCGGAGACGCTCTCCGCAGCGTTATCAGTTTGCACTGACAGTCGTCGCCAGCGATGACGTTGCATCTGCGCCGATGATTTGTAGAAATTCTTTGCGCTCCAGCACTTCTTTTTCGAGCAAAGTTTCGGCCACGCGCACGAGCTGGTCGCGGCGCTCCAGCAACACCGCACGCGTCCGTTCGTAGGCGCTCATGACGATTCGGCGCACTTCGGCGTCGATTTTGCGTGCAACGGCTTCACTGTAGGAGCGTTGTTGCCCGATTTCCATGCCCATGAACGGGTTTGACTCGCCAGGATTGAGCTGCATCGGGCCGATGAGATCGCTCATGCCAAAGCGTGTAACCATCGCCTTCGCCAACTTCGTCACGCGTTCGAGATCGTTGGCGGCGCTGGTCGAAGGCTCGTCGAACATCAGCTCCTCTGCCACGCGCCCGGCCAGCAGCCCGGCGATGGTGTCTTCATATTCGGCGCGGCTGCGCAGGTTGCGATCTTCTTCGGGCAACGGCATCACATAACCAAGCGACTGGCCACGGCTGACAATCGTGATCTTGCCGACGCCTTCGGTGTGCTCCAGCTCTTCCATGACAATAGCGTGTCCAGCCTCGTGATAGGCGATCACGCGTCGGTCTTCGGCGTCGAGTACGCGGCTACGCCGCGCCGGACCCGCCATGATGCGTTCGATTGATTCAACGAACTCGGACATGCCAATCGTGCGTTTGTTGCGCCGCGCCGCCAGGATCGCCGCTTCGTTGACTAAGTTTTCCAGATCGGCGCCAACCATGCCCGCAGTTTGCGCCGCAATCACATCGAGGTCGACGTCTGGCGTCAACGGCTTGCCGCGTACATGCACCTTGAGGATGGCCTCACGTCCACGTCGGTCGGGGCGGTCGACCACGACCTTGCGGTCGAAGCGCCCTGGTCGCAATAGCGCCGGATCGAGAATGTCAGGGCGGTTGGTGGCTGCGATGATCACGATATTGGTGTCGGTGTCAAAGCCATCCATTTCAACCAGAATCTGGTTGAGCGTCTGTTCGCGCTCGTCGTTGCCACCGCCAAGCCCGGCGCCGCGATGACGGCCAACTGCGTCGATTTCGTCGACAAAGATAATGCACGGCGAATTCTTCTTTGCCTGCTCGAAGAGATCACGCACGCGGCTGGCGCCGACGCCAACGAACATCTCGACAAATTCGGAGCCAGAACTGGCAAAGAAGGGCACGCCAGCCTCGCCCGCCACCGCTTTGGCGAGCAGCGTCTTGCCGGTGCCGGGCGCACCCACCATCAGCACGCCTTTGGGAATGCGCGCACCGAGCGCAGCAAACTTTTGCGGCTCCTTGAGAAACTCGACGACTTCCTGCAACTCTTGTTTGGCTTCGTCGGAGCCGGCGACATCGGCGAAGGTGACGGTGGGGCGGTCGGCGCCTTCCATCTTACGTGCACGGCTGCGCCCGAACTGCATGGCGCGGTTCTGTCCGCCACCGCCAGCCTGCCGCATGATGAAGATGAAAAAGGCAAAAACAAGCAGCATTGGCAGCAACATGATCAGCCAACTGAAGATCATCCCACTGTTTGGCGCACTTTCGACCTCGATAGGCAACGTCTGCAGGCGCTCTTCGCTCACACCGAACGAGCGCAGCGTTTCGAGCAGGCTTTCATTGGGTTCTTTGCGCGTCTGGACGCGATTGGTGGTCGATTTCAGTTGTACATACACGGTGTCGCCCTGCACAATAATCGACCGTACATCATCGTTGTTGACGTAGCGCGCTACCTGATTCAGTCCAACCAGATTGGCGGCATCGCCGGACGAAGAGAACATAAAGCGCGAGCCGATGACAAGCAGAATCACCAACACGATCCAAAACCACCCGCGGCTCAACCAGTTGCCGCCGTCCGAATTGGGCGGTGTGCGCTGATTTTGATCGGAGGGACGCCTGGGCGTCGGTTTCTTCTCACTCATCTACTTTGGCATCCTGTGAAAGAAAACAGGGATCGCAGGATGTCGGAGGGCAGTCGCTTTACCCCTTGTCATGCAAGCCCTGTTCAGACCGCTGATGATTGTAGGATACATCGCACAACCATTGTGGTCAGTAAGTCGAGTTACGCGTCGCGCAGTTCCTCGCGAATGTCCGCGCCAACGCGGTGGGTCAACGCCCGGTGCAGCGGCGGCAGTTCCGGCGAGATGCGCGGGTGCGGGCGCGATGCTTCGTCCGGCTTGTCGCTGAGACAAAGAATCTGACAGCCGCGCTCCTTCAGCCATATTGCCAGTTGATAGACTTCTTCGGTGATCGTGATTTCATTCTCCAGCAATTCCACTACACTGCTGCTGTCCGGCATATTGCCCATGTGCTCCAGCGTGCTGACGAACTCCTGTCGACGGAAGCGCTTGAAAGGGGTTGGGTCGCCAATGCGGACGCTGCTGTTGACTGCTTCGTGCACTTCGCGCAGCGCAATGCCAGCCGATGGGTTGATCATCATGCGACTGTCCACCCAGCGGATAAATTGCTCGAAGTTGTCAAGACTTTTACTGTCGACCTCATTGATCAATTCGTCGAGGCTCATAATGCCGGTGTTGAGCACCATGCAAATGTAGGCGAGATAGTCCTGGTTGTCGGCGGTCAACAGGTGATAGCGCGAGCGGTTGAGCTCGTTGTAGTGTTTCTCGAACAACGCTTTGTCAAAGTCATCGCCGAGTACGGAGTCCATCGTACGATAGATGCCGGCGAGGCGCGCGCGGTCGATCACTTTGTCATTGCGCCCCTTTGCGCCTAGCGCGGTTTTGTCGATATCAATGATCACAGCCGTGTTGGCGGCAAGCTGAAACCCCTGTTCCTTGAGCATTCGTATCCAGTCGACCAACGCGGGCCAGCGATTGGCGATAAAGATTGCCTCTTGCTCAATCCGCGTTGTTGGCGTCTGGTCGAGCCGTTCAGCGCCGATGAAGCAAGCTCCACGCCAGCGACTGACCGAGACCATATTGCTGAACGCCTGCCCATCGTTGAACAACGTGTCGCCCAAGAAGAGCAATTCATTTACCGGAGTGGAGACGCCGCGCACCTGTTGGATGCGATTGATGAACCAGACCGCTGCTTTGGCATAGTCTCGATCTTGCTTGCGCGGAATCTGTTCACTGCGCAGCTCCATGTCATAGAACGCCTGCTTGAGACCGGGCACGCGCTTGTCTAACGGTTCGAGGTTGCGATAGACCACCCAGTCATCACAAAAGTCCGCCAGACATGCGCGTCCAAAATTCTCGTACATGGATAATTTTTCGTTCTCGATTGCAGCACCGACTGTTGCTAAGGGCACTAGAATCTCCTTACAGTGGTAGTCAGCCTGGTTTGACGTTCGCCACAACGCTTCGACTGAGTACTATACACGCCTGTCCGAGAGGCTCCCGAAAACCTCTCTCCGTTTCAAGAAAAGTTCACTAAACATATTTTACGCAATCATTGCAGATTCCGCCAGTAACGCAGACGCTTGACCGAGATAGCCCTGTGCGACCAGCAGTTCGGCGTTGAGCAGACTGCCGCCCGCCGCGCCACGGATCGTGTTGTGGCCGAGCGCCATAAACTTATAGTGCAGCAGCGGATCGGGGCGCAATCGTCCGACGACGGTCGCCATGCCAGGGACAGTGCCTGCCATACGGTCGAGGCGAGGCTGCGGTCGGTCGATGCGTTCGTCATAAATGATTGCTGGCTGTGGTGCGCTCGGCAGTTTCAGTTGCTGCGCCAGCGGTCGATAGTCACGCCACGCCTGTACGATCTGCTCCTGCGTCGGCTTCTCCTCGAATTCGACGCTGACTGCTTCTAGATGGCCGTTGCGCGTCGGCACGCGGTTGCAATGTGCGCTGACAACGATGTCGGCATAGCGAACGCCGACGCCGTCGAAGACGCCCAGCAGCTTTTGTGGCTCCTTATGTTCCATCTTCTCTTCCTCGCCGCTGATGTAGGGGATGACATTGTCGAGGATGTCCATGCTGCTCACCCCCGGATAGCCGGCGCCGCTGATTGCCTGCATGGTGACGACAAAGACCTTTTTGACGCCAAAGCGCACGTGCAGTGGGTGCAATGCCGAGACGAGGTGGGTTGTGCTGCAATTCGGGTTGGTTGTGATGTAGCCGCTCCAGCCGCGGTTGCGTTTCTGGATGTCGATCAGCGCCAGATGTTCCGGGTTGACTTCCGGGATCAGCAGCGGCACATCGTCGTCGTAGCGATGATTGCGCGCGTTGCTGCACACGACATAGCCGGCTGCGGCAAACTCTTCTTCGATCTCGCCAGCGGTCTCTGACGGCAACGCGCTGAAGACGATCTGACAATCGGGACCCGGCTCGCATTCCTCGATGATCATCTCGCGCACCGCCTCAGGCATATCCCCGCGCAGATTCCAGCGGCAGGCATCAACATAGCGCTTGCCAGCGCTGCGCTCCGACGCCATCAGCGCCGTGATCTCGAACCACGGATGACCTTGCAGCATCTGGACAAACCGTTGTCCGACGGCGCCTGTTGCGCCCAACACACCTACTTTGATCTTGCTCATAGTTCTATCTTTTCCTCGAAAGGTTATTTGCTCAATGCAAGTTCGACAATATCGCTCAACACGCCAGCTGCCGTAGCGTCGACGCCGGCACCGCGCCCTTGTAAGACGAGCGGCGTCGGGTGATACCAGCGTGTATGAAATTCCACCAGATTATCGGCGCCGCGCAGCTGACCGAGCGGGCTGGCGGCATCCACCGTCTGTGGCCCGACGACGCAGCCGCCATCCGCCACCGTCGCCACGTAGCGCAGCACCTTGCCCTGCGCCGCCGCCTCATCCACCATCTGTTGGAAGTGGGCATCGAGCGAGGGCAGTGCGTCCAGAAACGCCGTCACCGAAAGCCCGGTCATTTCCGGCGGGTAAAGTCCGGTGATTGACGCCTGCTCCATCTCGATGCGCCAGCCTAGCCCACGCGCCAGAATCAGCGCCTTGCGCGCCACATCGACGCCGCCGAGATCATCGCGCGGGTCTGGCTCGGTGAAACCAAGCTGGTGCGCCTCACGCACGACCTCACTGAATCGGCGTCCTTGTTGCAGCCCAGTCATCACAAAGCCCAACGTGCCGCTGAATGCGCCAGCGATGCGTGAAACTGAATCGCCGCTGGCAATCAGCCGATTGAGCGTTGCGATCACAGGCAGGCCGGCGCCGCAGGTCGTTTCCCACCGCGTGGCGGTCATCTGGCGCGGCGCGTGGCCGTCGGCGGTTTCGCCGGCTCTGGTGAGCCGGTCGTAGACCTCCTGCTGAATCGTGAGTGGTTTCTTGTTCGCCAGGACGACGCGATAGCCGCGTTCCAGCGCCGTGAGCAATGCGGGGACGGTCGTTTCGGTGGCGGTGCAATCTACGATGATGGTGTGTGGCCGCGCTGCAATGTCGATCACGGCAGCCAGGTCGTGTTGTGGTCCGCCCTGGCTGTAATTGGCAAGCCGTCCCTTATTCGCCTTGAAATCGACGATGTTGAGCAGCGTAGCGTCATCGATGGCGTCGTCCAACGTCACGACGGCGCCGTCGCGGTCACAGACCGCCAGGATCGGCAACGCCAGATCATACTCTGTGGCGTGGTGTGCACGATTCTGGACAATCTGTCGAATCAATGCGCCGCCAACTCCGCCGACGCCAAATAAAACAATGGATGCGTGGTGCATGCATTTCTCACTTTGCGTGACGTGGATGATAGATGTGTCTGTTGGTGCATCATTCCGCCATCCACGTATACACAGTTAAATAAATAAACAGTCTACAATTTTAACGTACACAGCAAAATTCTAATAACTTGACAGATGCGTATTGCGCTTCTTTACTCGTTGTCAAACAATCATGTTATAGTGGGTGGTCATGAGGATTCAAGGCGACCTTCAAGGCATTCGTTGTCTGTCTTTGCGGGCGTCCACTGGTGTATATCGCAGCATTTGAGGTCGGTCAGCAATATCGTAGCTATCGTGTATGCAATCCAGCCAACTCACTCAGCCCCCAAGACTTTCTACATCGGCGCAAATTAATCCAATTGCAGCGGTTCTGCTCCTTTTCACGATTGTGACAATCAACGTTTTTGGCAATCTATACTGGATTCGCCAAAACGTGGTGTTAATCGGTCGCGACGCCAGCAACTATCTGACAACCACTCTCAATTATCGAGAGATTCTGACAGGTTTGACTCCACAATCCCTGTTCCAAGCGTTCACATTTCCAGATTATCGTACACCCGCCCTATATATCGCGGCGCAACCATTCCTGCACCTGTTTGGCTTCAACATGGATAGCGCTCAATACCTCAACGTTATGTTGTCAGCAGGCGTTGTCATGTTGACTTACTATCTTGGCGTTACAGTTGCAGGGCGCAATGTGGGGCTGTTTGCAGCAGCTGTGGTTAGCCTAATGCCGATGATGGCGGCAATGGCTCGACTTTTTTATACTGAAATGTTTCTCACAGCGGCGGTGACAACGAATCTGCTTGCGCTTTATCGATCCAACCAATTCACCCATCGT
Organism: uncultured Caldilinea sp.; assembly: GCA_937981885.1. Lineage (GTDB taxonomy): Bacteria > Chloroflexota > Anaerolineae > Caldilineales > Caldilineaceae > Caldilinea. Next base: position 1,682 of record CALJMI010000047.1, on the reverse strand, counting down.
TCTTGGTCATTCGTTTGGGGAGCCAGTTTGGGAATTGGTCTACTGGTGAAATGGACAACACCCATCTATCTGTGGTTGCCGGTCTTGTGGATGCTTTGGCGGATGCGGAATGAGTTTGTACAGTTGAGAGGAATGCAGCTCGATGTTCGACGGATGCTGCTTGCGATTGTCCTAGCGATCGCCCTGGCAACAGTGTGGTTTTGGCCGAATCGCGCGGCGGCCGAACAGTTCTGGCTTGGCGTCTATCTCTGGCCTGGTTGGGCTCTTGTATTGATTCCACTGTTTTACAGTGCAACCTCTCGTTCGACCTCTGTGAATAATCTATTCACAGCCCTGTTTGTAGCGCTTGCAATTGCGTCTTTATGGTATCTGCCGCATATTGATGTCGGTGCAAAGCTATTCATCGAAGATCAGGTGCGTAGCACTCCCACTGCAGGCATTTTGAATCCCCATAACTACACGCGCAATTTTCGTCATCTTTACTTCGCTCATTTTGGAGCATTCGCTTTTTGGCTGATTGTGCCTGCGGCGCTTTGGCCATGGGTGAATGCCTGGGGATGGCGAAGGTCGTTGAATCGTCATGCAAGATTGCTGTGGCTGAGCATTATTTCCACTTTTGTTGTTTTGTCTCTGATTTTGCAGCAGAATCCCCGCAATCTTGTGCCAATCCTTCCTGCCCTTGCTATTGTGGCGACGGTCGGCCTGTTCCAATATCGACCGTGGATTCGTCGGTTGTTAGGCGCTGCATGGCTCATGATTTTAGGGGTTCAACTTCTTCTTTTTACTGTAGACTCTCTTTTTGGACTTTATCAGTCCACGCAGAGTCTGTGGGCGATGCGCGCTTACACCATTCAACCGGCAAGCGGGAACACAGCGTCAGAGTATTGGATTACACCGAAAGTGTTAGAGATCGTTGATCAGCATCCTGAGACCCCGCGCCGGCTTGGTGTGCTTGTGAATATAGAAGGTATGCATCGCGGCGTGTTCAAATACCTGAATACCGAAAAAAATCTTGATGTCCAGATTGTCGACGTCACCGAAGACAGGTCCATGGGATGGTACGATCTCCTCTCAGCGCCGTGGGTGCTGCTCAAGAACGGTGATAACCGCGATGTCGACCAGTCGGGGCGAGCTTTGATCGAACGCATTCTTGCTGGCGACCCATTGTTCGACGCTCTTTATGCTCTGGAACAAACATTCCCGATGCCTGATAACGAGACGCTTTATCTGTTTCGGCGCACAAAAGGTCCGGGACTGCCACACGATCTGCCAATTCGCCTGGCTGACACTCATGAACTGGCAAGGTGGATACAAGCCAGATGGCGCCCAGGAACTCCGTTGATCTACAGCACGCCCGATGTCGCCGTTTGGGTTGGCATCCATGATCCGGTGCAATCTCCAGTAAGGATGCTTGATCCGGCGAATGGCAATCTTGAGGATCAACTCCCACAACTAGAGGGAACAGCATTTGTCGTCTTCGATCAGACTTCTTTGCCGCTGGAGATGTGGCTTGATCAGCACGCCTATCGGGGAGATGACGCCGGGAATGATGACGCCTGGGTTGTGGTGTACGGATTTGCACAATCATTGTCTGACCTTACCACCTCAACACCGCAATGGGAGAATACAGCCGCTTTGACATCTCTGCGAACATTGCCCTCAATCCAAACTGGAGAGGTGCT
>CALJMI010000046.1 GCA_937981885.1 uncultured Caldilinea sp. | reverse complement strand
TGCAATCGCCGCACGTACGAGCGCGGCGTGCCCCAACTCGGCGCGAATCAACAGCCCCTGACGCGGCTGCAGGTTGACGCCAGTGCGGATCAGCAGGTCGGCGTAGCGCGCAAGACGCATGTCGGGAGCAGGTGCACTCATAGTTGGACTCCGTTTCGTTTCAGGATGATGGTTTCACGACTTGTTTGCGTACGGACACGATATATCGTGTCCGTACGGTTGGCGCAACCCTGTCTATTCAATGATTTCTGGAAATTATACCGCTGAAAGTCAGGAGGCAGAAAGAAAGGCGGCTTGAGGGACGCTTCCCAAGCTTTCGGGAAGCGTGCGTCGCACAGGCCAGAGGCTAGCGCGCCGCACACGCCATGAATCTGGGACACACCCGGGGTGATTGTCCGACACGATACCAAGCGGGATTGCGTATCAGTCAGGTGACCGTTGAGGGTCAAAGCCTCTCTGCTTCTTCCCGTGCAATCTGCACCCACCGGATCACGCGGCGGGGGTCGTCACGGATCGTGTGGTTGTCTTTCATGATGACTTCGACGCGGCAGTTGCGCGTGGCGCGCAGGTCATGGCGCAGGATGCTGCGCACCTTGTCCTCGTCAAATCCGTCACGCGCCAGGTCAGCCGGGTTGGGCTTCATAGAAAGAATGTAGTTAGCACCGAGCTGCTCTGCCATGAAGGCGCGGTCGCTCCACGGCGACACTGACACGCGCCGCAGCCGTGGTATCTGTTTGACATATTCCCAGCGCTTGTCGAGTGGTTCGCAACAGCCGTAGCAATTGAGTCCGAAGCGCGCTAGAATCGGCAATTGATAGGGCAGGACAAACTCGGCAAACATTGTCGGCGAAATACCAACAGTCTCCTGACTTTCGGCAAAGCCCCAAAGGTCGCACGTTCGCACATGCCCAGTAAAGTCGGGCTGCGGCAACTCATCGGTCCAGCCAAAGCCGCCAGAGCCGACATACGCGCCATCATTGTTGAGGCTCAACAGCCCCTGCGCTTCTAGCCAATCGAGCTTTGCCAAGTGTCCGTCGCGCAGGAACGCCATCAGTCGATGCAGGTCGTCGGGCGCATCGACCATGTCGTACATGATCTGCAGCATCCCGCGCAGGTTGACCAACGTCCAGGTCATACCCAGCGTCCACCACCACTGCGTCTTGACACGCACTGTGAGCAGGTCACCCAAGATTTCGTGCGCTAGCGCGGCGCGGCGTTCAGTCGCAGCCGCATCCACCGTGATCGTGGGGAAGTGTAGCCTGTCCATATCGGCAAAATCTTTGAGTGGGGCATCCCACGTGTAGGCGCCGCCGTGCTGACCGCCGGTGCGCGTCTCATGCATGCCCCAATCGCTTTCGGTCGCCACGTGCGCCACGTCGAAATAAGGCACAATCACGCGATCATCGCCCATCTCTGCGCCCCAGAAAATCTCGCGTCGCAACCGAAATTCCCACTCACGCGCCAACTCGCCCTCGCAATCCAAATGCTCAGGACGGATGATCTCGTGCCAACCATTTTCCGGGTCGCAGAAGATCAGCGGGCGCGTGGCTTGCAGAGTATTGTGACACCGCCACAACACTTGTTTCTCCGCCTCGATTGGACGGGCGGCCAGTTCTGCCACCTGGCCTGCCAGCGTCCGCAGTAGCTGGCGCTCGTGTAGAGTGAAGGTTTCGGATTCAGTGCTCAAGAATTAGCGCTCCTGCGATAGCTGTCTGCGCGCTAGCACCTCGACGGGCCATTCTGACAGGTCGCTCACCAGAGGAAGGTCGATGCGGTCGCCGCGCAGCGCCGACAGATATGCCGCCAGGTTCAGCTCGCTCGTTTTGAGCATGTTGGTCAGACCCAACATCGGCTCCTCGCCGCCATCAAGCCAGGTAATCAAGTCCGCAAGCAGGTAGTTCCAGATGGCGGGATAGCTGCTGCCGGGATGATCGGTGTACGACTCGGTGCGCTGACCGTCGGCGCGTTGGATCACCAGTTCATCTTCGCGACGAATCCGAATGGTTCCCGTCGTTCCCACCAGCGTCATCGTCCACTCGCCCGCCATCTTCATGCCGCCGTCGAGAATAGCTTTGCCGCCGTTGACGAAGCCAAAGTAGGCGACGGCGTGCTCCTCCATGGCGTGGCCGTAGCCGCGTTGACCGCGCACGCGCGCCTGACCGAAGACCCATTCGACCGGCTGATCGTCATGGAAGAAGCGAAACATGTCCAGCCAGTGCGATCCCCATTCGCTCAGATCCCATCCGGGGATGCCGGCAATACACAGCAATGGCTCGCCGATCTCACCGCCCGTATACAGTTCTTTGGCGCGTGCAAACGCAGGAAAGTAGCGCCGCATGTGCGGAACGACGATCTTCGTCCCAGACGCTTCTGCTGCCTCCGCCACTACGCTGAGGTCGACCGGTGCGGCCAGGAAAGGTTTTTCGCAGATGATGCCCTTGACGCCAGCCCGACATGCGTCAACAATCATCTGCCGGTGTAGCCCGACATAGGTGCAGATGCTGACAATGTCGGGCTGTACAACTGCCAGCATTTCGCGGTAGTCGGCAAAGCCCTGTTCAAGATCGAACGACTCCTGGTAAGCGCGCAGATTTTCAGCATTGATGTCGGCGACCGCAACCAGGCGGGTACGATCGTTGCGCCCATAGGTCTCACCGTGGGTGTAACCGATGCGGTGCCCGCCGCCCTTTATGAAACCCTCATCTTTGGCTTTACCGGCGCCAATGACAGCGGCAGTGTAGACGGTTCCAGCATCGCTCATACATCATGCTCCTTCCAGCGCAAATCCCACCGCGTTGCGCCAGACCCGGCGGAACATCGGACAGGTAAACGCACGCAGATCGTGTCCATTGGCGAGATAGATTGTGTGTCCTGCTCCTGGCAGGCGGCCACCGTAGGCCGTGATGATCATCGGTCGCGCCACGCCTTCCCACTCAGCCACGGCATGGGTCTCAACAGTCATCCCCGGTGTGATACGTATGTTGTAGTATAGCTCATCGGTCAATGTGTAATCGGAGATGCCAGTCACGATCGGATGCTCTGTCGGCAGGACGTTGACCGTGTACTCACCGATCGGGCTGTGAGCAGTCACACCCCAGACCCAGGTAAACCCCAACAGCTCGCCATACTGAGGCCAGTCATCGTAAGAAGCGATGCCGCCGTGGTGAGCGATGATAGGACGCCCTGACGCGACATAAGCTTTGATAGCGTTCTGGTGGCGGGTTTGCAACGGCTGATAATGCAGTCCGCTGGCCCATACTTCGCTCATCCCCGTCCAGTGCAGGCCCATCGCCACAAACAGATCGCAATCATCCAGCAGATCGAAGGCGCTCAATCCCTCAGCAATGTAAAACTCATGATCGCCGCCGATCCAATCCATGATCTGTTGCGCCTGTTCAGCGACAGGATGAAAGGCCGGTCCGCCCACATGAAATACAATCCGCGCCACTACTCTGCACCAAGCGACTTCAGATAGGCGTAGCTCTTTCTCATGTTGTCCTCGCCGCCGACTTCCAGCGTCGAATACTCAAGCTGAGGCGCGTCCTTGAGCACGTCATAAACGCCCGCAATGTCGATGGCGCCCTCGCCCAGGGCAATCGGCCCGAAACCACAGCCGTACATCGTCCCGCGCCTTGATTCCCAGTCCGCCGGCAGATCTTTCCAGTGGATATGCATGATTTTGTCTTTGAAGACGCGCGCCATTTCCACCGGATCGGCGCCGCCCAGCCACGAGTTGCCGGTGTCCAGGTTGACGCCAAGATGCGACGGCGCGCCGAGAGCGTCCATGATTGCTTGCAAGCCCTCAATCGAGTCGGTCAACACACCGTGCGGCTCCAACAGAATCGACACCCCCAGATCGCCCGCCAACCGCAGCGGTTCGTAAAGCTTCTCGGCGGTGATGAACACCTTTTGTGAGTAGGTGAGATTGTGTCCCCACGCGGATTTGGGGTCGCCCTCGGTAGTGATGACATGTTTGACGCCCATCGCTGCGGCCTGGCGCACCGCTTTCATAATTTCGTTGGTGGCGTAACGCGCCGGCGAGCTGGGATCGAGCAGATTGGCATGGGCGCAGAAACTGGTGATGGTTAGACCGTAGCGGTCGAACATGCGTTTGATATCGAGCGGGTTGTCGTCGAGGCTGACGGTCGAGGCAAAACCGAACTCACGCCCCAGCAGCCCACCACTGTGATTGTCGGTCACGTCGGCATATCGAAACCCCATGTCACGAATGCGCTCTAGTTGATGCTCGATCAACTGGAAGGGATCAATGATTGCAAAACATCCAACTTTCATCTGTAGTTCCTTTCGTTTCATGTGGAAGGGTGATCTATCCTTTGAGACCCGTTAGCGTGATACCCTGCACAAAGTATCGTTGTGCAAAAAAGAAAATTAGTAGTATCGGCACCAACGAAATCACAGCGCCGCCCATCAATGCAGGCCAGTCGGTTCCGAACATACTACGCGATACGACAGCCAGTCCAACCGGCAATGTACGGAGATCATTGCTGTTGATGACGATCAACGGCCATAAAAAATCATTCCAGAAGTGCAAAAAGACGAAGACACCAAGGGTGGCAAGCGCCGGCTTGGCTAGGGGAAGGATGATTCGGAAATAGGTATCGAAATAGCCGGCTCCATCGATCCGCGCCGCGTCCTCAAGTTCAGTAGGAATAGTTTGAAAAAACTGGCGAAGCAGAAACGTTCCAAACGCACTACCAAACAAGAAAGGCACTGTCAGAGCGAAGTAAGTGTCAATCCAACCAAGGTATTTGATCAAGATGTAGCCAGGAATAAGCGTCACCTGACCAGGAATCATCATGGTTGCCAAGTAGCCCATGAATATAGCATCACGACCAGGAAAGTGAACACGTGAAAAGGCATATGCAGCTAGTGAGGAAAAGATTAACTGACATACTGTAATCGTTACCGCTACAAATACACTGTTAAGCAGCCAATTTCCAACGGGAGACATTGAAAAGAGACGTTGATAGCCCTTCAGTGTCCATGGATTGGGAAGCCATTCCGGGGGATAGGTGAATACCTGAAACTGCTCTTTGAAGCTTGTGCTGATCATCCATATGAGAGGCAGCAAACAGGAGACACTGAGCAGGATCAGAAAGACATGCAAGATAAAACGCCCAAATTCAGGCATCTTGCGATGCAGAGCAACAATTTGCGAAGCGGATCGAGGCGATGTAGCCTTTGTTCCGATCAGTCGATCTCTGACGGCCTTGATGGTCATATCCATTAGCCCAGCTCATAATAGGTGCGGCGACCAAGAAAACGCACCTGGACAAGGGTGATCAAAAACACAAGCAAGAACAAAATGTAAGCCATTGCCGAGGCATAGCCCATTTTGAAGAATTGAAAAGCGTTTTCCCAAATATAGTAATTGTAGACACGCGTAGCGTTTCCTGGTCCCCCTCCAGTCATGACATAAACCATATCAAATGCCTGGAATGCACCGATGAGCGAAATAACGAGGACAAAGAAGAGGTGAGGACTAAGTAGCGGCAACGTAATTGTCCAGAAACGCTGCCAACTGTTCGCTCCGTCGATAGCAGCCGCCTCGTGCAATGACTGCGGGACATCCTGTAGACCAGCTAGAAAGATCACCATGTTGTAACCCATAGTCTTCCAGATCACAGTCAGCGCCACAGCGGGCATCGCCCATTTGGTGTCTGTCAGCCAATTCTGCGGAGGGAGGCCAAACCAGGAAATGATCCAGTTTAGCACTCCAAACTCGCTGTTATAGAACCACTTCCATGCCAAAGCGACAGCAATGGTAGACGCAACAACAGGGATGAAAAACAGTGTGCGATAGACATTTGTTCCAGTTAGCCCCAAGTTCATAATAATGGCCAGTCCAAGAGAGATAACGATCCCGGCAGGTACAGTGAGCAGGGAATAGTAGATCGTATTCCAGAGGCTTAACCAAAATAAATTGTCGTTGGTCAGCAGTGTGAAGTAATTGTTAATGCCCACCCATCGCGGCGCTGACAGCAGGTCCCACTGCGTGAAGCTGAGCGCCAGGCCAGCAAAAACTGGCCCGGCGACAAAGATCAGAAATGCCAAGAAGTTTGGAGCAATGAACGTTAGTCCTACCAATAGGTGCTGCCAGCTAGAACGTGTCATAGCGTCGAAATTCCAGTGTCAGTTTGCAGCAAAAACTTTCTCTGCTGCCGCTTGCATAACAGCAAGAGCCTCCTCGACCGTTTTTTCGCCATTACCAATCAGCTCAGTCTCTGGAATGATCACTGTGTTGCGCAACTCTACCCAGTTCTCATGATGTGGAGTGAACCAGGCATATTCAGCAGCATCACCATTGATATGAAGGTTTTCCACCGGAGGATTAGGGTTTTTGAGGTAAACCTCAGATTCATACGCCGGGATATAGGCAGGAGGATAGATGATGCCATTTCTGGCGGCCGCAAAGGCAGCTTTGTAACCAGGCATACCCATGAAGTATTTGATAAACTCCCAGGCACTTTCCTGATTTTTAGTGGTTTGACTAGCGCAATAAGCTGTTCCTCCCGTAGCATAACCGCGCGTGCCATCACTGCCAGCAGGTGCAATCTGCATTCCGAATGGCACCTGTGAAAACTTATCCGGCGCAAAAACCAACTCCCAATATCCGCCGACAAACATGGACAACCTACCCGTCGCAAAGAGATCGCTACTGCCCATGCCACCTTGCCGGAAAAATCCAGGGCTAGGCGCTACTTTATGTTGGTGAATTAAATCTGCCCAAAACTGCACCCCTTCAATTGTCTTGGGATTGGTGAAAGTAGCCCGCTTTGGCACCTCAACGCTATCGGCTACCGCACCACCATTGCTATAAACGAAGAGATTGCGATCCACCGCAGTCTCACCCAGGTGGAATCCATACTGACTAATGCGACCACCTTCAGTAACAGTCAGCGCCTGTGCTGCTGCCAGCAAGTCTCCAGATCGCCACTGATCCGTTGGATATGCAACGCCAGCAGCATCGAAGTGATCCTTGTTATAAAAGAGACAGCAAATAGGCTGAACATCATATGGAATGCCCCAAACCTTACCATCAACCGTATACCGGCCAATTAGCTTGGGGAAAAAGTCAGTTGCCTTGAACACCTGATCAGCATCCAACAGCGGTGTCAGGTCAAGTAACACATTCTTGCGGACGAACTGAATAAACGGGGTGTTTTCTACACCAAGTACATCAGGCGGTGTGTTGGCAGCGATCTGCGTCAATATCTTTGGCAGGTACTCTTCCCACGGGGTGACTTGCGTCTCTACCTTGATATTAGGATGATCCTGTTCGAACTGTTCCACGAGCCCTGTCCACCCAGCAGTCTGGTCTACCGCATAGAAGCTGGCCACAACTAGTTTCTGAGTTGCCTGACTCGGAGCAGCAGCCCCTCCTCCACCACTCGGTACCGCTGCGGGCGCGCAAGCAGCCAAAACTATACCAGCACCTCCAATTCCAACGGCTCTGAGAAAGTCACGACGGCTCAAACCACTCATTTTTCCTCCTAATAAGTAACGGCTGAGAACGTGATAGTGCTTGTTAGCAGCACTCTTCAAGGCAAAGAGATTGCATTAAGAAGAATTACGACAACACGAATCGATGGCACATCGGTGTTCTTTTAGCAAGACAATTGTGGCTTATTGACCATACCATGACTCAGATGCTATAGTCGTTCAGGATCGTCCGTATTTTCACCGGTAAATATTGAACACCTCAGCTATCGTCGAGTTGGACACACATACCATGAAAGAGTTGCCCGCCATTTATCAGGATGGTGAACGTACCTACTATGCCGACACTTGTGAGCCGCTGAAGGCTGCGGCTATCAGGGGCGAGGTGCAATTGCACGCCTGGGGACATGCGCCGTATCCAGGCGTATCGTTACCAGGTAATTTTCTGCCTGCCGTGCGTTCGATCGGTGTGTGGGACGCGCCAAACAGCCAGTCGTGGGGGCTAGACCTGCACTGCAACGAAGGGATCGAGTTCACGCACCTCAAACGCGGGCAGGTTGCCTTCGAGGTCGATGGCAAGCAATGGCTGTTGCGCAAAGGGACGCTCACGATCACGCGCCCCTGGCAGTTTCATCGCGTCGGTGCGCCATACATTGCCCCCAGCCAGCTGATCTGGCTAATCTTCGATGTTGCGGTGCGGCGCCCCAATCAGACGTGGCGCTGGCCCGAGTGGTTATTGTGCACGCAAGCTGAACTGCAAAGACTCACCCGCTTGCTAAGCCATAACGAGCAACCGGTCTGGCAGGCAACCGACGAAATCGAGCTTTGGTTCGACCGTCTGGCGGAACTGATGCAACTGTGCACCGACCCGGTCAAAGCTGAGTCGAAGCTCAAGCTGGCGATCAACGGTCTTCTGTTGGCAGTTCTGGAGATGCTTGAGGGCGAACACATTACGCTGGATGAGTATCTCTCAAGCACCGAGCGCGCAGTGCAAATATTTCTAGATGGACTGGCGCAACACGCAGCCGCCGACTGGGATTTGGAGTCAATGGCGCGCCAATGTGGGCTATCGCGCACGCAGTTTTCGGAGTATTGTCGGCGCCTCACAAATCTGACGCCCATCCAATACCTGACGCAGTGCCGGGTGGAACTGGCTGCACGCATGTTGATCGAGCGCCCAGACGCCAGCATCACAGAAGTCGCTCACGCCTGTGGATTTGGCTCCAGCCAATACTTCGCCACTGTGTTTCGAAGTATGAAGGGCTGTTCGCCTTCTTCCTTCAAAGCCGCTGCCTGTCAACAACGGCAGCGTAAAGCGTCAGTCAACACTAGTATGGACTGATTCGATTTGATGCGCCCTTCGTTCGACCACATTTCTGGTGTATTTTCTCTATCACGCCCAAAAGATTACCTTACCTTAATACACATGACATGCTGACGTATGTTTCCAGGCAGCCATGGGTATTCGTCATGATCTTGTCAACGGAAGCGCACAACGTATATCGGCGAACCCAATGTGCGACTTTTTGTAGGGTAATCCATCAGATGTTTTCCTCGTCCCCTGTGTGTTTATCATGAATGAGATACATTCCCCAACAGCCTCGTCTTAATTTGCAACTTGAAGACGTCCATCTGGGCTCTTCAGGAACTAATCAACATTACACACCCTGATCGAAACCTGTGCTATAATCTCACGTCAAGATAAAACTTGGACGTTATTCAACGATCCTTGCCTGACTTTGGGCGCACTACAAAATAGTAGAGGAAATCGAAAATGGCAGAACCTTCACTCAAGGCCAGTGTGCCTTCGGCAAAGGCGGCTGTAACAGAACCAGCAGCTGTCCTCTCCACTGAACAACTTCTCCCCATGTATCGTATGATGTTCCTGATCCGTCGCGTGGAAGAATCGCTGCTTGAGCTGGCTGAGTCGGGCAAGATCGGCGGCGCCATGCACACGGCGATTGGGCACGAGGGCGCCGCAGTTGGCATGGCCGCTGCACTGCGCAAGGACGACTACCTGACCTGCACTTATCGCGGCCACCATCATTCGCTGGCGCGCGGCATGGATCCAAAGCGTGCGATCTGCGAGGTGTTGGGCAAGGCGCCCGGCTTCGCCAAGGGCAAAGGCGGCTCGATGCACTTCCTCGACCCGTCGCTGGGCTTGATGGGCGCCAACGGCATCGTCGGCGCCCAGGTTCCGCACGCCGCCGGCATGGCGCTTGCCTCCAAGATTCGTGGCGAAGACCGCATTGCCATCACCTTCTTCGGCGACGGCGCACTCTATCAGGGCTTGATGCATGAGACTTTCAACATGGCGCAAAAATGGAAACTCCCTGTCATCTTTTACTGCGAGAATAACCGCTACTCCGAGATGACGCCGATTTCGCGCACATCATCGGTCAGCGACATCTACCAGTTCGTGCGCGCCTACGGCATGGAAAGCATCCAGATCGACGGCAACGATGTCGAGGTCGTCTACGACGCCATCTCCAAAGCGGCGGAGCGCGCCCGCGCCGGTGAGGGACCCACCTTTATCGAGGGCGTCACCTATCGACTGGCAGGGCACATGGCTGGCGATCTTGAAACTTATCGCACAGCGGAGGAGATCGAGATGCAGCGCGCTTACGAACCGCTGACCCAACTGCACCAGAAATTGCTTGACCGCGGCGTCTCTGAGGAGGAGCTAAACAAAATCCGCGCCGAGGTCGAAGAGGAAGTGCAGGAAGCCGTCGAATTCGCGCTCGCCGCGCCCTGGCCCGACATCGCCGAGGCGTATACAGACGTTTATAAAGTCTAGCCAACGATCGAGGTGAGAGAGAGCGAAACGGGTAGAGGGAAGAGAACACACAATCATCTCCAGTCTCTAATCTCCAGTCTTTAGTCTCTAATCTCTAATCTCATAATCTCTCAATCTCTTAACCGCTCGATCTCGTGCACAAGGAACAAAAACAGCAATGCGCAAGACGACATTTATTCAAGCAATCAACGAGGCGATGCGCGACGAGATGCGTCGCGACGAGAGCGTCTTTCTGATCGGCGAGGACATCGGCCACTACGGGGGCCTCTTTCGCGTAACGCGCAACTTGATGGAGGAGTTCGGCGAGCGCCGCGTCATTGACACGCCGATCAGCGAACAGGGGTTTATGGGCATGGCGATCGGCGCGGCAATGGTGGGGTTGCGTCCGATCGTTGAGCTGATGTATATGGATTTCTTCCTGGTCTGCGCCGACCAGATTTTCAACCAGGCCGCCAAGATGCACTACATGACCGGTGGGCTGCTGCACGTGCCGATGGTGATTCGCGGGCAGCAGGGCGGCGGCAAGCGCTATGGTTCGCAGCACAGTTCGAGCGTCGAGAGCACCTTCGCCCAGTTTCCGGGCATCAAAGTCGTAGCGCCGGCGACGCCCTACGACGCCAAGGGACTGCTCATCTCGGCCATCCGCGATGACAACCCGGTGCTCTTTCTCGAACACAAGATGCTCTATTTCACGCGCGGGGACATGCCCGACGCCGAAGAGGAATACACTGTGCCGATCGGCAAAGCCGACATCAAGCGCGCGGGCAAAGATCTGACGATTGCCACCTTTAGCTACACGCTGTTGCAGGCGCTCGAAGCCGCCGAAGAACTCAAAGCGGAACACGGCATCGACATTGAAGTGGTCGATCTGCGCAGCATCACGCCGCTTGACATGGAGACGGTGCTCACCTCGGTCGCCAAGACTGGTCGGCTGCTGGCGGTGCACGAGTCACAGGCCAACGCTGGCATCGGCGCCGAAATCGTGGCGCGCGCCTACGAAGAAGCGCCCTATCTGCTCAAGGCGCCAGCGCGACGGCTAGGTATGGCGCCGGCTTCGATCCCGGTCTCTAAACCGCTGGAAGAGGAGCTGCTGCCCTGGAAAACCAACATCAAGGCCGCCGTCCTGGAAATGATGAGATAAGGGGAAATCATGGCCACCGAAATCAGATTGCCCGATGCGGGCGAAGGAATCGAAGATGTCACGGTCAGCCGCTGGCGCGTTGCCGTGGGCGACGCTGTCAATGCTGGCGACGTGATCCTTGAAGTCGCCACCGACAAAGTCGACACCGAAATCCAAGCGCCAACCTCCGGCGTTCTGCTCAAGATCAACTTCCGCGACGGCGAGATCGCGCCGGTCTCTGCCGTGATGGGCTACATCGGTGAGGCAGGCGAAAGCGTTGATGAAGCGGCGCCCGCGACAGCCGCGCCTGCCGACAAAAGCACAGCCGGCGAGCCAGCCACCGAGAGTGCAACCACTGAGAGTGGGATCACCGAGAGCGCGATCACCGAGAGCAAAGCAACAGAAAGCGCAGGCGTCAAGGCTTCGCCGGTGGCGAAACGCGTCGCCGCCGAAAAAGGCGTTGATCTGGCCGGCGTGGCGGGCACCGGCCCGGGCGGACAGATCACCAAGCATGATGTGCTGGCGGCCACAGAAGCTGCGCCGGGCGCTGTCGGGACAGCACTGCCCGGCGAGTTGGCCGACGAAACTAGCCTGCCTGTGCGTCGCGCCGCCGCTGAACACAATATCAACCTGCGCGAGATTGCAGGCGACCGCCCGTTGAGCACCCTTACGGTCTATGATGTGCTCAGCGCTGCCGCCAGCCGCGCTGCTGGCAAGACGGTGCGCGTCGAGCCTGCATTTGCCAGCAGCGCAGCAGCCGTTGCCGCCCCCGCACAACCTGCAGCGCCGCCTCCACCTGCCAGCACTGTCGCACCTGCTGCGCCAAAACCCGCAGCCGCTCCTGCACCTGCGCCGGCGCAGCTCAAGTCTGGCGAGGAGCTGGTCAGGCTGTCACGGATGCGCACGGCGGTTGCACGCAACACGGCGCAAAGCCTGTTCTCCGCGCCGCATGTCACCACAATGTGGGATGTGGACATGAGCGCCGTCCTGCAGCACCGTGCAGCGCACAAGAAAGAGTTCGCCGCCGCTGGCGTCAATCTCACGATCACCGCCTACTTCATCGAGGCGATCGTGGCTGGGCTCAAGGCCGTTCCAGCAGCAAACGCCACATGGACGGATGAAGGCGTGGTGATCAAACGCTACTACAACATTGGCATGGCGACCGCGCTGCCGATGGATCAATATGGCATCGGCGGGCTGATCGTGCCGGTGATCAAGAATGCCGGCGACCTCAACTTAATGGGGATCGCGCGCGCTGTGAACGATCTGGCAGACCGCGCGCGCAAGAACGAGTTAAAGCAGGAAGACTTGGCGGACGGCACCTTTACGTTGAGCAACTACGGCACGTCGGGCAGCCGCTTCCAGACGCCGATCATTGTGCAGCCGCAAGTGGGCATCCTTGGCGTAGGTGCAGTGGAGAAGCGCGCCGCCGTCGTCAGCAACGGTCACCCGCTGGAGCCAAACCTGGGCGATTACCTGACTTTCAAACCGATGACAACGCTCGGTTTCAGCTACGATCACCGCGTGCTCGACGGCGCCACCGCCGACGCCTTCTGTGCGGCGGTCAAGAAACATCTTGAAGGCTATGTTGTTTAAGAGATAGGCCTGAAAGAAGACCTGAACAATCGATCGAAAAGCGTGACCGCGGATGCGGGCAGATGCAGTGGATGTGCGCAGATCAGGCGGAATTCCATCAAATCTCGTCGCATCCGCGCTACATTTTCTGGCGCAAAGACAAGGAGATTTGCAATGGCTGAACCAAATTATATGGAGAACATCACCGGCGTCTTTGGCTTTCCGGTTGCCGAGAACCCAACCGGCGTAATGCAAAACGCAGCGTTCCGGGCGCTGGGGCTGAACTGGCGCTATCTCAACTTCGAGGTGACGGCGGAGAATCTGGGCAACGCTGTGCTGGGGATGCGCGCCATGAACAACTTTCGCGGCGTCAACTGCACCATTCCGCACAAGGTGGCCGTGCTCCAGTATCTCGACGAGATTGCGCCCAGCGCTCAGGTGATCGGCGCAGTCAACACTGTGCGCCGTGAGGACGACCGGCTGATCGGCGAGAACACCGACGGCAAAGGCTTTATGCGTGCGCTGGGCGATGACGCCGACATCGACGCGGCAGGAACGCACGCAGTCGTACTCGGAGCGGGTGGTGCAGCGCGCGCCATCGCCGTCGAGCTTGCGCTGGCAGGTGCGCGGCAGATCACCGTCGTCAACCGCAGTCGCGAACGTGGAGAGACGCTTGTGCGCCTGCTGAGCGAGAAGACGCCTGTGCAGGCGGAGTTTGTCCCGTGGTCGGGTGCATATCACGTGCCCGAAGGCATCGATCTGTTGATCAACGCCACCTCCATTGGTCTTTTCCCAAATGTGGAGGATGCACCCGACATCGACTACGATTCGATCACGCCAGGCATGGTCGTCTGCGACGTGATCCCGAATCCACCGCGCACGCCCTTCCTGCGCCGCGCCGCCGCACGTGGAGCGACTACGCTCGATGGGCTAGGGATGCTGGTCTATCAAGGCGCCATCGCCTTCAAGATGTGGACAGGTCACGAGCCATCGATCGAGGTGATGCACAAGGCGTTAGCGGCGGAGTTTGGCGGATGATGGTGCAGAGATAGCTTGGCATATCCGGTTGCTGTAGATTTGCGGTACAATCGAAATATAATCGTTGTGGTGTCGTTTCCCAACACCCAATTTCATTTTCTCAATAGAATCGGAGCCAAACACGATGAAGATCAATCCACCAACCAACCATCTCATCGGCGCCATGCCCAAGATCGGCATTCGTCCCACCATCGACGGACGGCTCGGCGGTGTGCGCGAGTCGCTGGAAGAGCAGACAATGACAATGGCGCGCAACGTCGCCAAATTCCTCAGCGACAACCTGCGTCATTACAACGGTCTGCCCGTCGAGTGCGTCATCGCCGACAGCACCATCGGCGGCGTGGCCGAAGCAGCGGCCTGCGCCGAAAAGTTCCGTCGCGAGGGCGTCGGCGTCTCACTCACGGTCACGCCGTGCTGGTGTTACGGCTCGGAAACCATGGACATGGATCCGCATCTACCCAAGGCGGTGTGGGGCTTCAACGGCACCGAGCGACCGGGCGCAGTCTATTTGGCCGCCGTCTCCGCCGCGCACAACCAGAAGGGACTGCCCGTCTTCAACATCTACGGTCGCGACGTGCAGGACTCCGGCGACACAAGCATCCCTGCCGACGTGCAGGAGAAGCTGCTGCGCTTTGCCAAGGCAGGGTTGGCCGTGGCGTCGATGCGCGGCAAATCCTACCTGAGCATGGGTGGCGTGAGCATGGGCATCGGCGGTTCGATTATCAACCACGACTTCCTGGAGCGCTGGCTCGGTCTGCGCGTCGAAACCATCGACATGGTCGAGTTCGTGCGGCGCATGGAAGAAGGCATCTACGACAAGGAAGAGTTTGAACTGGCGTACGCCTGGGTGCGCGCCAACTGTCCCGAAGGCAAAGACTACAACGCTCCAGAAAAGCAGCGCAGCCGCGCCCAGAAGGATGAAGACTGGGCAAAGTCGGTCAAGATGGCGCTGATCGCCCGCGACCTGATGATCGGCAACCCGAAGCTTAAAGAAATGGGCTACGGCGAAGAGGCGCACGGACGCAACGCCATTGCCGCAGGCTTCCAGGGACAGCGGCAATGGACCGACCATCTGCCCAACGGCGATTTTCTGGAGGCAATCCTCACTTCTTCGTTCGATTGGAACGGCATTCGCCCGCCTTACATGGTCGCCACGGAAAATGACGCGCTCAACGGCATTTCGATGCTCTTCATCCACCTGCTCACCGACGCCGCCGCCATCTTCGCCGATGTACGCACCTACTGGAGTCCCGACGCAGTCAAACGCGTCACCGGCTACACGTTGGAAGGACGCGCGGCAGGCGGCATCCTACACCTGATCAACTCAGGCCCCGCTGCGCTCGATGGAACGGGTCAGCAGAGTCGCAACGGCGAACCGGCGATGAAGCCGTACTGGGAAATCACGCCGGAGGAAGCTGAAGCGTGTCTCAAAGCCACGACCTGGCACGCCAGCGACCTGGGCTATTTCCGCGGCGGCGGTTGGTCGACGCGCTTCCGCACGCGCGGCGGCATGCCGGTGACGATGATCCGCGTGAACCTGGTGCAAGGGTTGGGGCCGGCGCTCCAGATCGCCGAGGGCTGGACGGTCGATCTGCCCGACAAGGTGCATGAGACGCTGGACGAGCGCACCAACCCGACCTGGCCTACCACCTGGTTTGTGCCGCGCACCACAGGCAGCGGCCCCTTCCGTGATGTCTACACCGTGATGAACAATTGGGGCGCCAACCACGGCGCCATCGGCTACGGTCACTTCGGCGCCGACGTGGCCAGCCTCTGCTCGATGCTGCGCATCCCGGTTTACATGCACAACCTGGACGACGCCGCTCTCTTCCGCCCCAGCGCGTGGACGCTTTTTGGCGCCAACGAGCCGATGGGGGCAGACTTCCGCGCATGCGCGAATTTTGGGCCGTTGTACGGATAGATAAAGATGTGTCTTTGCGCCATCATTCAGGCAGATTGTATTTGCCTGAATGATGGCGCAAAGTTTTATCATCCAACCAGTTTCGCCGTAATCTCCTCGATGGATGCAAAGTACTCGTCCGGATGCACTGCCAGCAACGCTTCGGGATTGGTGTATCCCCACGCTACAGCGCCGAACGCCATGCCGACCTTGCGCGCAGCGTGTGCGTCACGAATTTCGTCGCCGATCAGAATCGCTGACCCTGGCGCCACCCGACACTTCTTCATCACTGCTTTGAGCTTGCGCGGCTTGCCAAAAACCGACGCGCCGCAATTAAAAATGGCGAAAAGCGGGGTATTGTGCGGCCCTAGCACAGCGCGCACGTTCGTCTCCGAATTCGAGCTGACGACCGACAACATCATGCCTGCGTTCGTCAGCGATCGCAGCATCTCATCCACACCAGGGAACAGTGGAATCTGGTCAATCTCGCGCGCCATACGTTTGCGCACATCGCGCGCCATGCCAGGCACACGCCACATGCGCACGCCCAAATGTTTCATCAGTTTGCGAGCATCGTAGTTGCGCAGCTCGTCGTGATCAGCCAACTCGACGCGTTTGAATTTGTAGCGCGCTGCATATTCATTCACAACGCTAATCGCCCAGGGCAAGGAATCGGCGAGGGTGCCGTCGAAGTCAAAGATTGCCAGTTGATATTTCACGCCGATGCTCCCACCTCTCCTTGATAAATTCGCCTGTCAGGAAACCTGATTTTCCGGCAAAATGGCAAATTCACCAAACGCGAGAGATAGTTGCACCGAAGCGACTATTGATACGCCAGCACCTCGCGCACAGTCAATTGTGAGGCGCGCCATGCTGGCAGAAAGCTCGCCATCGCCGCCAGCACGATCACGATGGCAAGCCAGATCGCCAGACCACTTGCCGAGAAGACATACGGCAATGACTGTTGGAAGAGCACAGCGCCAACCGTCTGCGCCAACGCCAACCCAGCCGGATAGGCAAGCATGGCGCCGAGGATCCAGCTAATCAACCCGATGAACAGCCCTTCAACAATCACAATGCGCAGCACCGAGCCATCCGATGCGCCGATAGCGCGCATCACGCCGATCTCGCGCGTGCGCTCCAACACGTTGGTGCTCATCGTGCCCGCCAGCCCAAGCGCGCCCACCGCAGCGATCAGCACACCCATCGCCAACAGTAGGTAGACAATGATGTCAAAGAATGCACCCGTGAAACGTCGCAGCGTATCGATCGTAAAGACCGAACTCACCGCAAAGCCAGCTGATTCCAATCGCTCGTTGAGCAGCGCAGCTGCTTCATCCTGCGTCAATCCGGCTTCGGGGTCGAGTTTAAGCTGCAAGCTAGTGGCGCGGTTCACCGAGGCGGTCAGCCAACTGAAGTACGGATAGTTGACATACACCGGTACGACGTTGGGCGGTCCACCCAGCACCTGCGCAATGCCTACCACCACCCACGGTGACTCTTTGCCGTTGATCTCCAGCACAATAGCGTCGCCGATCCGGATGTCCGGCTCAGCGCCGAGCACATTCTGGCTGAGGACGATGGCGTTCTGGTCGTCGGGCAGCAGCCAGCGTCCTTCCAACAGCGTCGGGCTAACCATAGCGCTGTCAGCCCCCAACGCCGTCACCGTCAGCGGATTGCCTTTCACACCGTCGGCGCGCACACGCAACGCCTGCGCGCCCAGCCAGCCCTCGCTCGTGGTGAAGGCTGGAATCATACGCACGACCTGCTCGATGCGTTCTGTGCGATAAGGCTGGCCGAACTGCACCTGGATGTCGAACTGATAGTATTCGAGACCCGTGTTGATCAGCCCGTCGAGCGAGGAACGCACGCTGCCGACCGTCATAAAGATCATGCCGCCCAACACCAGCGTGATGAGCGTCAATGCAAGCCGTGCACGGCGCCGGAAAGTGTTGCGCAGCGAAAGCTGCATCGGTCTCGATATCCCACGCACCGACTTCAACACGCGCATCAGACGTCCGTTGCCGCCGTCGTGAACATTGACGCCATAATCGGTCACCGCCTCACGCACGGTGATCGACGAGCCACGCCAGACCGGGACAAGTGCAGCCAGCAACGGCGCCAGAATGCCCACCGCCAATTGAATCGCCAGCACCGAAACGGGCAACGACCAGCGCGGAAATTCAACGTTGATGAAGCCGCCAAGAAAAGCCGCCAGTCCACCCGCCACCACTACGGTCAAAGGCACAGCCACCACCAGCGCAGCAACACTGTAGATCAGCACAGCGCCGAGGAACATGATAACAAT
The DNA here is from genome assembly GCA_937981885.1 of uncultured Caldilinea sp. Lineage (GTDB taxonomy): Bacteria > Chloroflexota > Anaerolineae > Caldilineales > Caldilineaceae > Caldilinea. The sequence goes on along the minus strand of CALJMI010000046.1, from coordinate 60,733 downwards.
CTGCCCACGTCTGGCGCCAATCGCTTTCATCACGCCGATCTGCCGCACCTGCTGCGCCATCAACGCCGACATCGTGTTGATGACCAGAAAGCCGCTTAACAACAATGCCAGCAAGCCAAGCGGCGTCAGCAACAGCGCCAGCGCGTCGAACAAATCCTGCAGCGCCAGCCGTCCAGGATCGGGAACCTGTACGCGCGCTACTGTGAAACCGGCGCGCTCAATCTTGTCCGCCACAGCATTGGCGACCCTGGTGATGTACTCTTTATCAAGTTGCTGTTCAGGCGTGCCATCCACACGCAACAGTATTTGACTGTAAGACCGTACGCCGCCCAGCCGCTCAAAAGTGTCGAAGCTAACATAACCGCTCGCTGAACCGGTGAAGCGTGACGAAAAGCCATTCGGATCGAACACGGCGCCACTGACGCGGACGGTGCGATTGCGGTCATCTGGCGTGCGAATACGCAGCTCGTCGCCAACTTGCAGACCAGCAGGCAACACATTCGGATCGTCCAGGCCGCTACGTTCGAGAACAATCTCATTGCGCTGCGGCCATGCTGTACGCTCTGCGCCGAATTCAGGCGCAGATTCCACGACGAATAGCGGTTCGAGCAAATTGATACGAATGTCCTCAAAATTTTCGATTGCGGTCACAGTAAGGTTTTGCCATTCGCCCGACGCCACCTCCACTTTGACTACCAACGCGCTGCGCCCCTCCGCTTCCGCCACTCCGGGCGTTCGGCGCACGGCGCGCAGCGTATCTTCATCGACGCCGATCACAAATAGATTTGCCTGACTGGCATTGCTTGCATTATAGACTGCCTGAAGCTCGGTTAAAATTACCGAGCGCAGCAACTGCACCGCGCCGACGGCAAAGATGCCGACGGCAATCGAAACGACGACCAGCGTCGTGCGCGTGCGGTTAAGCCACAGGTCGCGCACAATTTTGCGCCAGCGCACATTATGCATGGGCGCCCTCGCTTAGACGGGCTGCGCCGGTGCGCAGGGTAATGCCGGGAGCCACCGGCGGCAGGTGTAGCGCACCGCTCTGTACAGCGTAAGGCAGGTGTAGATGATTGCTAGACAGACTGCCCGTGTCCGCTGCAATCCGACCGTCGGCGATTGTCACCGTGCGCGTGACACGCTTTGCCATGTCTTCGTCATGCGTCACCATCAGGATCGTCTTGCCGTTGCGCACCAGGTTCTCGAAGAGATGAAAGACTGCGTCCGCCGTGCGCGAGTCGAGGTTGCCGGTCGGCTCGTCAGCAACGACAATTGCGGGATCGTTGGAGAGTGCACGCGCAATCGCAACACGCTGCTGCTGTCCGCCGGAGAGCGCAGTCGGCAGCTTGTCGGCATGGTCGGTCATCTCAACCTGTGCGAGCAGATGATAGGCGCGCTCCTTGCGTTCGCGCGCGCTGAACATGTTACAGAAATCCATCGGCAACAGAATGTTTTCGAGCACGGTGAGGGTCGGCATCAGTTGAAAGAACTGGAAGACAACGCCGACGTTGCGCCCGCGCCACTCGGCGATGCGCCCTTCGCTGAGCTTGTGCACCGGCGTGCCCGCCACGATCACCTCACCGGCGGTGGAGCGATCAATGCCGGTGATCATGTTGCTGAGCGTCGACTTGCCGCTGCCTGACTTGCCGACCACGGCGACAAACTCACCTGACGCAATCTCCAGGTTGATGTCTTTGAGCGCCTGGAACTCGCCAGCGGGCGTGGCATAGCTCTTTGTGACGCCGCGCAATGAAATTAGCGCATTGTCATTGGCATGTGCACCGTTGATCACGCCATTATTCTTTTTGCGAAACCAGGATAAACCCAACATTAGTATATTCTCCCTTCCTACCAACCTAATGTTTGGTAGGATACCATGCCAGGCGCTGGCTTTGCGTGGGGTTTGCTACAATCTTGTGCAAAACCTCGACAATCCTGGGGCACATGTGACGCACTGGTCAGAAGACGCGTTGCCAACGAAAGCGCGTTGAGCTGCGGCTTCTATCTGCAGTGGCAAGAGGAGAACATCCCCAAGAGGAGAACATCCCGCCGCAGGTCGTCTTCGAGGCGCCTGCGGCGGGCGACGCCTTCATCGAGATGAACAACAAGCTACGCTTCTATAGACAGTGGGCATTGATACTGTCTCGACGCCCTCGACAACGGCAAGTTGAACAGCTAGCGGAGCGACTGCGCACGTTGGGTGTCGATCCGGAGACCCTGTGAAACAAAAGACCCGGGTTTCGCTGTTCTGAAACCCAGGTCTCCACTACAGAGGTGGTTAGGAACGGCGGCGCCGCAAAATATCAAGATAGACGGCAAGGATCACGATCAGACCGGTCACGACGAACTGCCATTCCTGCGGCACGTTCATGATGCGCAGGCCGTTGGTCAGGGTGCTGATGATAAACGCGCCGATGATCGTGCCAAGAATCGTGCCCTGACCGCCGCTGAGCGAGGTGCCGCCGATCACAACGGCTGCAATTGCCTCCAGCTCATAGCCGACGCCCAACGCCGGTTGCGCTGAATTCAGGCGCGACGCAATCATCACCCCCGCCAATCCACTGAAGGTGCCGCCAAGCGCGTAGACTGCGGTTTTCCAGTTGGCGACGTTGACGCCAGAGAGCCGGGTCGCCTCCTCGTTGCTGCCCATCGCCACAGTGTAACGACCGAGCACCGTTTTTGCCAGGATAAACGCAGCGATGATTGCGGCAATAAACAAGATCAACACCGCATTCGGCACATTGAAGCCAGGCGCAATTGGGGAAAGCAGCGGCGAAAGCACCGAACCCATTGTGATCTGACGGAAGACCGGCGTATCGCTGAAGTAGATCGGCTTGACGGTGCCGGTCTCGATTGTCGAGAGCACAAGCGCCAACCCGCGGGCGATCATCATCATGCCAAGCGTGGCGATGAAAGGAGGGACGCGCATGCGCGAGATCACCAGGCCATTGATCAAACCCGCCGTGCTGCCGGTGAGTACGCCGACCAGGATGCCGACCGGGACGGGCATACCATAGATCGAGATCGCCAGGCCGGTCATCACCGCTGAAAGCGTCATCACCGTGCCCACCGACAGGTCAATGCCAGCGGTGGTGATAATGAAAGTCACGCCGAGCGCCAGTACGCCGTTGACTGCGGTCGCCAGCAAAATATTGACAACGTTCTCCGGCGTGCGGAAAAAAGGCGACAAAACCGAAAAAACGACAAAGATGACGATAAGCGCCGCAAACGCCAGCAGTTTCTGCGCAGCGCTGGAACGAAAGATCGATTGCTTGCCTGTGGTGAGCGTGGTTTCTGCTGTTGCCATTGTCCCTGACCTAACTGACTCGCGCCCCATTGGCGGTTGAATTGTCATCCGTCGCCACCATCACGCTGCGCTGTGTGGCAAGGCGCATAATGCCTTCCTGTGTGGCCTCGCCTGCGGTCAACTCACCGGTGATCCGCCCCTCGCACATGACGATAATGCGGTGGCTCATGCGTAAAATTTCGGGCAGTTCGGAAGAAATCATGATGATCGACTTACCCTGATGCGCCAATTCGTTAAGCAGCTTATAAATCTCACTCTTGGCGCCGACGTCGATGCCGCGCGTCGGTTCGTCGAAAATCAAAATATCGGTGTCGGCAGTCAGCCATTTACCGATGACAACTTTCTGCTGGTTGCCACCCGATAGATTGCGTACAAGCTGCTGAATGCTGGGCGTCTTGATCGCCAGGGCGCCGACGTATCGCTCCGCCGTCGCGCGCATCTTGCCGTTGTTGACAACACCCAACGGGCCAATAAACTGCTCGAACGACGCCAGCGCAATGTTGGCTTCGACATCCATGCCCAATGCCAATCCGTAGCGTTTTCGATCTTCGGAAAGGTAGCCAATGCCGTGGCGAACAGCGTCACGCGGGCTGTTGATGGCAACTTTAACGCCCTTTACATAGATTTCACCGGAGTCGACCGGGTCCGCGCCAAAAATGGCGCGCGCAACTTCAGTGCGACCGGCGCCCATCAGACCTGCAAATCCAAGAATCTCGCCCTTCTTGAGATGGAAGCTGACATCCTTGATCGCAGCCCCACGATTGAGATTGCGCACCTCAAGCACCACCTCCGGGTTTGGGTTGTCAGGCACTTCGGGCGATGACTCATAGATGGTGCGGCCGACCATCATGCTGATGATGCGATCGATGGTCACCGTCGCTGCATCGACCGTATCGACCGTGCGGCCATCACGCATCACAGTGATGCGATCGGAAATTTGCTTCAGCTCCTCAAGGCGATGGGAGATGTAGACGATGCCCACGCCCTTGTTGCGCAACTGGCGAATGATGCGGAAAAGCTCTTCGATCTCCGATTCGGTCAGCGCCGCCGTTGGCTCATCCATGATCAACACCTGCGAGTTGAAGGAGAGCGCTTTGGCAATCTCGACCATCTGCTGTTTGGCAACGGTCAGATCGGCGGCTAATGTGCGCGGATCGAGACGCAAGTGCATCGAGTCAAACAACGCCTGCGTCTGAGCATTGATCTTTTTTTCGTCAAGAATGAATGGCAACCTGCCGCGCGGCTCGCGCCCGACAAAAACATTCTGCGCCAGCGTCAAATGATTCATCAGATTCAACTCCTGGTGAATCATGCTGATGCCAAGATGCTGCGCAGCACGCGGGTTGGGAATATCAACTTCCTGTCCTTGATAGAGGATGACGCCGGCATCTTTGGGATAAATGCCGGAGAGAATCTTCATCAGCGTCGATTTACCGGCGCCGTTTTCACCCACAAGAGCGTGAACCTCACCGGAGCGCAATTCAAAGTGCGCATTGTCCAGGGCATGCACGCCCGGAAAGAATTTATCGATCCCTTCCATTTTAAGCAAGAGATCACCCATGGATCACCCCTCTGAAAAAACTTCCAGGAAGACAATCGTCTTCCTGGAAGTAGTGAAAACCAGGTGATGGAATCAGTCGTACAGCAACGGGGCGATCTCTTCCGAGTCCATGTTGCTGGCGTCGTACCAGAAGAAGCCGGTGTCGATGACCGGATCGACCTCCTCGCCGTTGATCGCCTTCACGGCCGCCTCGACGCACTTGTAACCGATGCCGATCGGGTTCTGGGTGATTGCGCCTGCCATGACACCAGAGCGTACAGCCTCCTTCTGCTGCGCGCCAGCGTCGTAGCCGATCACGACAATCTCGCCTTCCTTGCCTAGCTCGGTCACTGCGTTGAGGACGCCGATCGCCGACCCTTCATTGGCGCCAAAATAGCCCTTCAGATCAGGATTGGCTTGAATGACAGCCTTGGCCAGATCGGTCGAGCGCAGGTGGTCGCCGCCGCCGTAATCCACGTTGACTATCTCGATATCCGGATACGCTTCAGCGATGCGATTGACAAAGCCATCGCGGCGGTCGATGCCGGTGCGGCTGGTCTGATCGTGCACCAGCACCGCAACCTTGCCGGAGCCGCCGATCAACTCAGCCATTTTGTCGGCAGCCAACGCAGCAGCGGCGATATTGTCCGTTGCTGCGGTTGCAACAGGGATGTCGCTGTCTACGCCAGAGTCGAAACCGACGATTGGAATGCCACGCGAGTGAGCCTCTTCTAGCAGCGGGTTGGCAGCCTGCGTGTCAAGTGCGGCAAAGCAGATGGCAGCCGGGTTCTTCGCCAGCGCAGCTTCGAGCATCTCGATCTGCTTGTCCACCTCAGCCTCGGTCGCCGGCCCCTCGAATGTGATGTCAACATTGTAGTCAGCAGCAGCGCGCTCGGAGCCAAGCTTCACAGCCTGCCAGAACTGATGCTGGAAGCCCTTAGAGATGACCGGAATATAGGGTCTGGCTGCATCAGCTTCAGCCGGCGCAGCTTCGGTCGCGGCGGCATCCCCGCCCGTTGCCGGCGCAGCGGCGGGCGCAGCCACCGGCGCAGCGCACGCGCTGACCAACGAGGCGATCAGCAACATACCTAACAATAGCATTGCAAGTCGATTGTTTTTCATGGATGTTCTCCCTTGAAACATAGAAGATATTGTTCAACTCCTGATGGAGTCGCCGACCAGATCAGGATGCTGCATCACATCCTGCTTCTTCGCGATTGCGCTTCTCCACAATCGAGAAAACAGGACGCACGATGCGCAGCTTGGTGCTTTACTTACAATGGCTCATCACATTATACATTTTTGTTCTCGACGCACAAAGAGCAATATTTGATTGGCATTCTGGCAGATATTCTTGGGCGCATTTGAGTGTAATCGATTACAGAAACTCTGTCAAGCTCATCTTCCACTTTTTTTGCTTTCCTGCTCAATTCATTGCCAGCTTCATTGTGGACCGCCGCACGATCAATCGAACAGGCAAAATTTCATCGCGCACCGGTGCGTGCGACGATTGCGAAAGCCGCGCCAACAGCCGACGCGCAGCGACCTGTCCAAGCTCATACGCTGGCTGCGCGACCACCGTCAGCACTGGCTCAGTCACATAGGGGTCCGGCAAGTCATCGAAGACCACGACCGACATATCTTCAGGCATACGCAGACCAACCTCGCGCATCACCGAAAGGGCGCCAGCCGCAATGAAATTATTTCCCGCAAAGATTGCCGTCGGACGCTCGGGCAGATTCAATAATCTTTGCATCATCGTGCGACCGCTCTCCACTGTGAAGGCGCCGAACAACATCAACGCCGGCTCTGGCGGTTGACCAACTACGCGCAGCGCCTGTTCATAGCCGGCGGCGCGTTCCTGACTCACCGAGAGATTCGCCGGTCCCGAAAGCAGCGCAATACGCCGGTGTCCAAGCTCGACCAGATGGTGTACAAGCTGATACGCGCCGTTGATGGAATCGCCGCGCACTGTATCGACCTCGACGCCTTCGACGCGGCGATCCAACACCACGACGCTGACGTTCTGACGCAACAATGCCTGCACCGGTGCGCCGTTGCTCGATGCCGGCGCCAACAGCACGCCGTCGACGCGGCGGCGTAATAGAGCAGCCAGATAGTGCGCCTGTTTCTCCTCGTTTTCATCGGTGTTGCAGAAGAAGACGCTGTACCCATGTGCACTTGCTACATCTTCCACACCGCGCGCCACTGTTGTCCAAAAAGGGTTAGTGATGTCGGTCATGACAAGCGCCAGCGTGTTGGTTCGGTTGGAACGGAAACTGTGCGCCAGCATGTTCGGGACGTAATGCAGTTCAGCAGCCGCCTGCTCGACGCGACGCCGCGTCTCCGGCTTCACATAGCCAGAATTATTCAGCACGCGCGAGACAGTGATCGGCGCCACGCCAGCCAGCTTTGCTACATCCCGAATCGTTGTCATGTCAGCATCGCCATTACTGTAGTTTGTCAGGCGCACACGCCCACGCCAAGATGCACATGTGATGAATCAGACCGACAAAATATCATTCCATTACGATGCAGACTTTGCCGCTCAGTCCAGCGTCAGCAACCTTGTAGGCTTCGTCGGCCTGATCGAGCGTGAAACGGTGCGACACAATGATTTCTGGTTTGAGCTTCCACTCGACCAGCTTCTCGACCAGGTCTTCCATGTGGCCTAAACTGGTCACCCACGAGCCGTAGATCGTGATCTGGTTGTGGATGATCGTCTGGCTGACGTCAAAGTCTACGCGATTGCCCTCGCCCACCATGGCACAGCGCCCCCAACGCCGCGTGCCTTGCAGCGCTAACAGCCGACCCTGTGGCGAGCCGGAGCAGTCGACAGAAACTTCACAGCCAAAGCCACCAGTCAACGCCTTAATCTGATCGAGGGCGTCAGGCGCATCAGCGCGTACGGCATGGTCAATGGCGCCCACCTCGACGCTGAAATCAAGCCGAGAATCGGCGATGTCGGCGCCAATGATCTTTGTGGCGCCCATCTTTTTGGCGATCAGCCCGGCAGCCATGCCCACCGGCCCCATCCCAGTGATCAGCACGCGATCCTTGCCTGAAACGGCAACCCGGTCGAGGGCTTCGTAGACGGTGCCGAAGCCACACGCCACCAACGCGCCATCGACGTAGCTCAGTTCGTCGGGCAGCGCCACGCAGGTGTCCTCTTCCGCCAGCAGATAGTCGGCGTGTCCGCCATCACGCTGCCAGCCATACGCTGCGCGGCGCTCGGAGGTGCATGAGATCATGTATCCCTCGCGGCAGTCGTTGCAGACGCCGCAGCCGCTGATATGGTAGAGGATCACGCGGTCGCCTTCCTTGAAGCGCTTGCAGCCAGGGCCAACTTTGACAATTTGTCCGCACGGTTCGTGACCAGCGATCACATTTTGATAGCCTTCCGGTCCGTGCCCCAAATGCTCGCGATAGATCGCACGAATGTCGCTGCCACAGATCGACGACGCCTTCATCTTGATCAACACCTGACCGTGCCCAGGTTCTGGCACGTCAAATTCCTTGAACTCCACCCTGCGCCCACCTGGGAGCAACACGCCTCGCATTTTCATTGGTTTTTTATCCTTTTGTTTGTAGAAAATTATGCGTGCTGCGTGGTGCGTGTCACGTGTTAGGAGATTGCGCCTGCTCTGCAAACCCGGCACGGATCACGCAACATGTAGTATACGAATCACCCAACATGTCTCACTGCACGATGACGCCGTCTTCATCCCATAAATCATGCCAATCCTGATTCTCTTTCCACAGAAAGACCTGTCCCTTGATCAACCGACAGCCTTTGTCGATGGCGGCGATCGCCCGCATTTCATCGTCCGTGAGCGGATCGCTGACGACTGCCTGTAAATTCGCCAGATAGTTGCGCCGCTTTGTGGAAAATGGAATCGGCGTCTGTCCGCGCTGTACAGCCCACTTGATGCAGACGACTGCCGGATGGACGTTATGGCGCCTGGCAATTTCTACGATCACAGGGTCCTCGATGTCGACAGTGTCTTCTGGGGTGCGGTCGCGTTCGGGACGGGCCGGTGAGCCGATCGGGCTGTAGCCGATCGGCTCGATGCCATGTGTACGCACAAAATCGAACAACTCCGGCTGCTGGAAGTGCGGATGCAGCTCCATTTGATTGACAGCGGGCTTGATCTGCGCATCGCGCAGCAATAGTTCCAACTTCGGGATCGTCATGTTGGATGCGCCAATGTGCCGCACCAATCCACGTTCGACCAGCAGCTCTAACTGCCGCCAGGTCTTCATGTAATTCTCATGGATGTACGGCCTGGCGTTGTGGTCGCGTGAAGTGACATCGACGCCAGGCGCATGGTGGTTGGGAAAGGGCCAGTGAATCAAGTACAGGTCAAGATAATCGAGACGCAGATCGCGCAGCGACTGCATGAACGCCGGGATGACATCTTCCTCGGCGTGCTTATCGTTCCAGAGTTTAGAAGTAATCCATAGCTCCTCGCGCCTCACCCCGCTGGCCATGATCTCTTCCAACGCTGCGCCAATCAGATGCTCGTTGCCATAGACGGCGGCGCAATCGAAATGGCGATAGCCGACTGCCGCCGCCCCCTTGACTGCTTCAGCCACCTCGACGCCGGAAACACGATCCGATCCAAACGTGCCCAGTCCGATAGCCGGCATCAGAGCGCCGGTGGAAAGACGACGTTGGGGGACAAGGCGCGGATCAACTGCGTCTGCTGCAATCGACCAATCACGGATTAAGGATGCAGACATAAATGACCCTCTTTCAGAGATTTTATCCTAACAGCCAACGATGCGCGCAGCGGCAATGATAGAGCTTACAGAAATTGAGTTTACGGACGCCTGACAGGGGCGCTTGTGGTACCGGTACCACAATAACACATAAAATGTTGGTTGTCCAGGGGCGTATACAACAATTTTCTAAACACCTATTGACATTAGGCAAATTTTACAACATCATTCCTTCCTCCTGGAGATAGTAGCGACCGACATCTTTGGCGGGCAAAAGCGATGCAATTCTTATTATCAGCATCGTGATGAATAAAACAATCTGCGATTTCTTTTGTATTTTAACTCTCGATCTACAATCAAAAATACTTCACCAAAAACATCTTGACAAAGCGCCAAACGCCATGTATTCTATTGACAATATGGTACGCGTACCATATTGAGTTTAATGGCAATGTGCGCAGAGTCATTGCATTTTCGCTCCCAGAATCCTGCACCTTGAATTGAATATAGCTTGAGCATCCATCGCTCGATTGCCCCATTGTTGACAGGCACGCATCGTTGTCCCCAACGGTTGCGCCACTGCACACTCGTGTCGAATGCGCCAGTTTATTGTCGTTATGTTGTATCAATCAAACTGTCACAAGTACAAGGAGACACCATGCAATCCAATCAATTATCTCGACGAAGATTTTTGCAGTTGGCTGGAACCGGCGCAGCCAGCGTTGTACTGTTGGCGGCCTGTCAGGCGCCAGTCGCTGCGCCGGGCGCGGCGCCAGGGGCTCCTGCACAAGAAGGGATCACGCTCTCCTTCGGGCATCACTGGGAAGCTGCATTCCGTCCGCGTCAGGAAGAGTTCGATCAGAAGTATGCTGAGACGCATCCAGGTGTAAAATTTGAGTACACGTACAACACATGGTCCGAGCACAACCAGATCGTACCAACATGGGCTGCGGCGGGGACGCTGCCGGACATTATCTATGTGCATGGCCGCTATGCATTTCCCTGGAATCACGAAGGCATCGTCGTCTCCACGCAGGACTTCATCGACAACGATCCAGAATTCGATGTGAACGGCATCTGGGAAGAAGCGTTGCGACTGTATGCGTACAATGGCAAGCAGTACGAAATTCCTTACGATCATGGTCCGATCATTCTTGGATACAACAAAGACCTGTTCGATGAAGCCGGGCTTGCCTATCCGGACGAGAGCTGGACATGGGACACTTTCCTTGAGGCGGCGAAGGCGCTCACCAAAGAAAATCAATGGGGATACGGTGGCTATTACAACCTGGTGGTTCAACTAGGCAATGAGCTAGGCATTTCCTTGGTAGGACCATTTGGCGGTGAAGTCATCGATGAAACGGAAACGAAGATTCTCATTGACTCCGATGCAGCGCGAGCGGCTTTGCAGTGGTGGGCGGATCTGATCCATGTTCATAAGGTTGCGCCGCTGCCGGCTCAATCTCAGGCGGTTGCAGGAGCAGGCCCATGGGTCGCTGGCATGGCAGGCATGTTTGCACTGGCTTCATGGGGCACGCCGACTCTGATCGAGTCAGCCAACTTTGCTTGGGACGTAGCCCCATGGCCGCAGGGACCTGCCGGACGGAAAGCAGGAGCGTTTGGCAGCGGTTTTGGCATCACACGCGACTCCAAGCAGCCAGAGGCAGCGTGGCAATACATGCGCGAATATCTATCCAAAGAGGGTATGGAGTTCATGTGGGGTTCGTCGGGACGCGGCAGCCCGGCGCGACAGGCAGCCTATGACAGCTGGCTGAATTCTCCTGGCGCACCCGAACACGCAAGTTACTATAAGGACGCCCTTGCCACCTATGCAGTCACCGGTCGCCCCTACCAAACCCTGGCTGGCGGCGAAATTCTCGATGTGTTCAATCGAAATACAGACCTTGTGCAGTCCGGCGACATGACGGTCGATCAGGCAATCGAGAACATCTTGGCTGAAGGGACGCCAGTGTTGGAAGAAGCGGCAAGACGGCTACAGGGCAGTTAGTCATTGAATTACAGGTAGTGGATGAGGTTCGCAAGATAGCTGATTGTAGGGCTTTACCCAAGTTCACTCTACAACCAGCTATCTTGACACGAATGGTTGGAACGGAGGGCAATTTCTGATGGGTCTTGCAACTGCACCAACACGGCGCCGGAAAGGGTTCTCTTTGCGTCAACGCGAAGAGAGAGATTTCTATCTTTTCATCGGACTGTGGTTGATCGGCTTTGTGCTGTTTACCGGCGGCCCGATCCTTGCGTCTCTGGTCTTCAGCTTCACCAATTGGACGGGGCTGACGACGCAGGAATGGATCGGACTGGAGAATTTCCGCAAGCTCCTGTTTGAAGACAAGCTGTTCTGGATTGCTACACGAAACACCTTCTTCTATTCTTTCGGCAGCGTGATCCTGGGTACGCTTGGGGCGCTGTATGTGGCAATTCTGCTCAACCAGAAACTTCCGGGCACGACTTTGATGAGGGTGCTCTACTACATTCCGTCGATTGCCAGCGGCGTCGCCGTCTCGATCCTCTGGATATGGTTGTTCAATCCGCAGGTTGGTCTGGTCAATTACCTCTTGTCGCTGATCGGCATCCAGGGGCCGCCGTGGCTCGCCAGCCAGCAATGGGCATTGCCCGCTCTCATCATCAAGAGCACCTGGGCGATTGGCGCTAATATGATCATTCTGTTGGCTGGATTGCAGGCTGTGCCGTTGTCGCTCTACGAAGCGGCAAAGATCGACGGCGCCAATCCATGGGATGAATTCCGAAATGTCACGATCCCAATGTTGTCACCGGTGCTTTTCTATGTAATTGTCATTTCGACCATTGCCTCCTTCCAGATTTTGACCGATGTACTCGTCATGACACAGGGTGGCCCCGGTACGGCGACGCTGGTCTACGTCTACTACATCTATCAAAATGCTTTCCAATATTTGAAGATGGGCTATGCGTCAGCTTTAGCCTGGATTTTGTTCGCAATCATTATGGCGCTGACCCTGCTGCAGCTTTGGGGCAGCAAGAAGTGGGTCTACTACGAGGATCAGGCTGCGTGAGCATGGATACAGAGCACGGTAAGGAGTTGGCCAAACGATGGAACAGCTAACCGGTCAGTCGATATCTTCCACCGCTTCAGGGCGTATCATCCAGACGACGCCGTGGTATCAGCGACGCAGGACGCGTCAGATCGCACACGCAGCGCTTGTTTATTTTCTGGTGGTCCCCGGGGCAGTGTTATTTACAATACCGCTTCTGTGGATGCTCTCCACTGCGCTCAAAGATCCCAAGCAGATTTTTATCTATCCGCCACAGTGGATTCCTGATCCGGTGTTGTGGAGCAATTTTGCCAAGGGATGGAATGACTTTCTGCCTTTCAATCGCTTTCTGGCGAATTCCCTGATTATTACGACCAGCAATATCATCGGCAACCTGATTTCGTGCAGTCTGGCGGCGTTTGCCTTTGCCCGGCTGCGCGCACGCGGCAAAAACTTTTTCTTCATCATGGTGCTGGGCACAATGTTATTGCCACAGGAAGTGACGGTGATCCCGCAATACGTACTCTTTACACGCCTGGGTTGGAATGACACCTGGCTGCCGTTGATGGTGCCGCCCTGGTTTGGATGGGCGTTCTTCATCTTCTTGTTGCGTCAGTTCTTCATGGGGATTCCGCGTGAACTGGACGAGGCAGCGCGCCTCGACGGAGCCTCTTCACTGCGCATCCTGTGGAATATCATTTTGCCGCTCTCCAAACCTGCATTGGCCACGGTCGTGATCTTTGGCTTCATCGGCAACTGGAACAACTTCCTCTATCCGCTCATCTACATCCGCACAATGGACAAGCAAGTGTTGGCGGTGGCGCTCAACATGTTCCGCGGCGCGTACGGCAACGCCAACTATCAGTATATGATGGCAGTGTCTTTGCTCGTGCTGCTGCCGGTGCTCTTGGTCTTCTTCTTTGGGCAGCGCCTCTTTGTGCGCGGGATTGCGCTGACTGGCATCAAAGGATAGTCAATTCAACCGTCGGGCGTATCAAAATTGCCGGCCGAAGTTGCGCTTTGGCTGGCAATTTATTTGCCCATCACACAGATAAGCTGGGATACATGGCTGATACTGTTCTCGAGCAGGCGCCTGTCACCGACAGCGACAAGAATCTCCGCTGGAACTTCACCGTCAACCTGATCGACATCGCCTTTATCACACTGGGCATCAGCCTGGTCTCGCGCGACACAGTGCTGCCGGTGCTGGTCAATACGTTGACCGATTCAAACCTTGCCATCGGCCTGATTGCGGCGCTCTACGGGCTAGGCATCTATCTGCCACAACTCTTCACCGCCAACTTCACCGAACGACTGCTCTACAAGAAACCCTTCGTCATGTTGGTCGGCAGTGTGGGCGAACGACTGCCCTACCTATTGATGGGTGTGGCCGTCTGGCTCTTTGCCGGGCCGGCGCCCAATGTCGCGTTGATCCTGGTTCTCGGTTGCCTGGCAGTCACGGGGTTCGCAGCAGGCGCGGCCACCCCCGCCTGGTATGATCTGATTGCTAAGGTGATCCCGGTGCAGCGCCGCGGCGTGTGGTCGGGTCTCGGTCATGGCATCGGCGCACTGATGGCGATCTTCGGCGCGTTTCTGGTCGGGCGCATCCTGGATGGCTATCCGTATCCAAGCAACTTTGCGTTCCTCTTTTTACTGGCTTTTCTTGCGACGTGCATCTCTTTTGTCGGGCTGGCGCTCAATCGCGAACCCCCCAGCCCGATGGTGAAGGGGCGTGTTTCAACACAGCACTATTTCCGGCAACTGCCCGATCTGCTGCGCGCCAACGCCAACTATCGTCGCTTCTTCATCAGTCGCACGGTTGTGTTAGTAGGCGCAATGGCAAACAGTTTTTTTATCATCTACGGCAACCAGCGCTTTGGGCTGGACGGCGCCACTATCGGACTGCTCACCGCCGTCCTGGTCGCCAACCAGGCCGTCATGAGCCTGGTTTGGGGGGTCGTCGGCGACCGCATGGGACACAAAGCAGTGTTGACTGGCGCAGCTTTTCTGCTTTCGCTCGCTGCGCTGAACACCTTATTGGCGCCTAATCAAAGCTGGCTCATCCTGAGCTTTGCTCTCTTGGGGGCTTCGTCTTCCGGCGACGCCGTCTCCGGCCTGAACATCATCCTGGAGTTTGCCGCGCCGGAGGATCGACCAACCTATATCGGACTGACCAACACGTTGCTGGCGCCAACGATCGTGCTGGCGCCGATCCTGGGCGGCTGGCTGGCAACGGCGGCTGGCTTCCCAACGTTGTTGAGCGCGTCGGCTGCGGTCGCCACGCTGGGTGGTCTTCTGCTGGTGTTCTGGGTGCACGAGCCGCGACGGCAGCCGGTGCCGTCGCAAACATAAAGAGAGATAGTTTGATGTTTTCAACCAAGTCGACTGTAGCTGTTCCGAGGAATACAATGATGAATCGCACCGACTTTCTGCCCTACCGTGAAATCCATCTCGACTTCCACACCAGCGAGCACATCCCCGACATTGGCGCCGACTTCGACCCCGACGAATTCGCCGATACACTCGTGAAAGCGCGCGTCAATTCGATCACCTGTTTTGCGCGCTGTCATCACGGCTGGATCTACTACGACACAACGCTCAACCCTGAACGCCGACATCCCCATCTAGTGCGCAATCTTCTCAGAGAGCAGATCGAAGCCTGCCATGCGCGCGGCATCCGCGTGCCGATCTACACCACCGTGCAGTGGGATCATTTCACAGCGCGCCAACATCCCGAATGGATCTGCACCGACGAGAACGGGCGCTTCATCGGTACGCCGCCTTTCGAGGCCGGCTTCTACCGCGAAATGAATGTCAATTCACCTTATGTCGAAGAATTTCTCAAGCCACATGTGCGCGAAATATTGACGACGCTGCCTACTGACGGCCTCTTTTTCGACATCGTGCGCATCGTGCCGTCGACCGACCCCTACACCCAAGAGCGGATGCGCGCCGCCAACCTTGACCCTGCCAATGCCCACCATCGCGCTCAGTTTGCGCTCGATTCGCTCAACGACTTCAAGCGGGACATGAGCCGATTCGTCTGGTCGATCAACCCGAAGGTAAGCATCTTCTTCAACGCCGGGCATGTCGGCACGCGCCACCGCGCCGTCGTCGACGCCTATTCGCACTGGGAGCTGGAGACGCTTCCCAGCGGCGGCTGGGGCTATCTCCACTTTCCGGTGAGTGTGCGCTACGCCCGCACGCTCGACATCGACGTGTTGGGCATGACCGGAAAATTCCACACCTCGTGGGGCGATTTCCATTCGTTCAAAAATCTGGCCGCGCTGCAGTTTGAGGTGTTCCAGATGTTGGCGATGAACGCCAAGTGCATGGTCGGCGATCAGTTGCCCCCACGTGGCCGCATCGAGCCGCATGTTTACGCGCTGATCGGTCAGGTCTACGCCGAGGTCGAACAGAAAGAGCCGTGGTGCCACGGCGCCAAACCGGTCACTGAGATCGCCGTCTTCACGCCAGAGGAGTTTGCCGGCGCCGGCGCGGGCAATCTGCCCGACGCCATCAAAGGCGCCACGCGCATATTGGAGGAAGGCGGCCACCAGTTCGACATCATCGATTCGGCGACCGACCTGACGCCATACCGCGTTGTAATCCTCCCCGACGTAATTCCCGTCGATGCGGCGTTCGCCGCCAAACTCGACGGCTATTTGGCGCAAGGCGGCAGGTTGATCGCCACCTTCGAGTCGGGGCTGAATCCCGGCAAAACAGCTTTTGGCCTTGATGCGTTGGGCGTGACCATTGCCAGCGAAGGGCCGACCGACGCCGCCGGCAATCTGGCGCGCGGCCGGGTGTACGACCGCACAGATTATGTCGAATACATTCTGCCCGACGCCGCAATCGGGCGCGGGCTGCCGCCTACGGAGCACGTCATGTATATCCGCGGGATGGATGTGCACGCACGCCCTGACGCCGAAGTCCTGGCAGATATCGTGCCGAGCTACTTCGACCGTACATGGGAGCACTTCTGCTCGCACCGCCACACACCATCAGCTGGCAAGCCGGGCAACCCGGCAATCGTGCGCAACGGCAACGTCATCTATTTCAGCAACCCGATCTTCACGATCTACCAGAAAATGGCGCCGTTGTGGTGCAAGCAGCTACTGCTCAATGCACTCGATCTGCTGTTGCCCGATCCGCTGATTCGCCATCAGGGGCCATCCACGCTGTTGGTCACGCTCAACGAGCAGCTGGCGCAACAGCGTCAGGTGCTGCATCTGCTCCACTACATCCCGGTGCGCCGCGGCGAGTTCTTTGATGTGATCGAAGATGTGATTCCGCTGTACGACGTCAGAGTTTCGGTGCGCGTTTCCAAAGCAGTGATGCGCGTTGCAACTGCACCGCAGGGTATGGAGCTTGCGTTCGAAAAGCCCGGTGATCGCGTTGAGTTCGTCGTGCCCATAGTTCATGGACACCAAATGGTCGAGTTGAACTTCAGTTGATGGCCGTCAAACCCAGAAACCGTGGTCGGCGCAACGTTTTGCGCCGACCATGGTTTCTGGGTATTTTGTGTAGTTTATGCAATTGGCTTGGCGCTCTACCGAGAATCATCGATGCCCAGCCGCTTCAGCATCTCCGGCCATCCTTGTTCGATCAATTCCAAAACCAACGCAGCCATTATCTCATATGCGTGCGCGCCCAGACCGTAGGGGTCTGGAATCTCATCGAAGCGGTGCGCAAGTTCGCTCAACAAAAAAATTTTGGGCAATGCATCGGGAAGACGATAGAAAAGCGCCTGGCGCTGCGCCTCTTCCATCACCAAAATAATGTCGGCTTTGCGCAGCGTCTCTTCAACTACGGGCATTGCCTTTTTCGCTGCCAACTCCACGCCCATGTCAGCAAGCATTGCCACGATTGTTGAATCAACTTCACGCCCCGATTCTGCGCGCACCCCGGCCGATTCGACGCTCACGACATCGTCGAAGCCGTTTTCACGGAAGCGCTGCTGCAAAAGTGCAGCCACAAAAGGCGAGCGACAAACATTCGCCGTGCAGACCGTAAGGACTTGTTTTTTCTCAACACGGCGAAGTGGGTTGAGCTGTGTGTCAGCCAGGCTCATAGATGCATATTAGTTCCTGCAAATCTTGATAAGCCATTCATTTTTGTCAGGCGCGTGCTCGTTCGGTGCGTTCTGGCGGGCGAGCAGCGCCATTCTCAGCTGCATTCAGCGAAGCTGACAACGCCACGCCAGCCGATTCACCGTCCACTCTGGCGGTTGGATTGGGAACGGGGGTGGGGGAGACCTGTTTTGATTTGTCCTTCACCGAGTAATGGCTGCTGTAGTAACGATTGCCATAACTCTTATGGTAGGAGTAATAGTAACCATGCTCACCGCTAGTGACGCGATTGATGACGGCGCCGAGAATGAACGCTTGCACTTGATTGAGCGCTGCAACGGTGTTGCGTGCAAGGTCGCGGCGCATCTTATCGCTATCAAGAACAAGCAGCACCCCATCTGTGTGGCTGGCCAGCACAGCAGTGTCCGACACAACCACCACCGGCGGGCTATCGATCACGACGATGTCACAATGTGATTCGAGGTGTTGCAACAGTTCTTGCATGCGGTGTGAACTCAGCAATTCGGATGGATTTGGCGGCAGAGGGCCTGAAGTCATAACGCGTAGTTCTGGAACCACCGTCGACTGCAGCGAGCTGGCTACGGCATCGACGCCGCTGACCAACGCACTCGTCACGCCCACATTATTGACCAATCCAAACACGCGATGCAGCGTCGGCTTGCGCAGATCGGCGTCGATCAAAATCACGCGTTTGCCGGTCTGCGCAAACGCCACAGCCAAATTGGAGCTAACAAACGATTTGCCTTCAGCCGGGGTAGGGCTGGTCACAAGCAGTGTACGCAGTTGATGGTCGACCGACGCGAACAGCAGGTTGGTGCGAAGGACGCGGAATGCCTCAGCATTTGAGCTGTGAGGGTTGCTCAACATGATGAGTGAATCACCCGTAGCGTCGAACCTGGCTTCAGGCAGTGTGCCAAGCGTCGTTAGGCCGGTCGCTTCCTGAATTTGCTCGATATTCACCAATCGTTCATCGAACAATTCCAGCAAATACGCGCCGGCAATCGCTATACCAGCGCCAATCACCATCGCCACCAGCACATACAAGTACATACGATCAGGAACCGGTTCGACCGGTATGGTCGGAGGATCGAGAACATTCACAGTGTTTATCGAACCTTGATCGGTGCTGGCAAGCAAACCGATGTATGTCGATTGCAAGGTGGCTTGTTTTGCTTCCAGCGCAGCAATTTGATCTTCGTACTGGCGAATCTGACGCGCGCTGAGGGCAGCGGACAGATCTGCGCGACGACGATTGATCTCCACCTCGGTTTCGCGCATGCTCTGCTCAAGCTTACGCAACTGCTCCTGGATGAAAACTTCACGCGCCTGCCGTTCCTGACCGCCGGGGCTGAGTCGAATCAATTGATTGATCAACTCGGTTGCAACTGCGTAGGCGCGCTGCGGATCGACATCGGTGACGGTGACCTCGATGAGCTGCGACTCGGGACGCACAGTATATTGCGGCAACCAGTCCATTCCAAGCGCTGCCATCGTCGCATTCTTGACAGACGGTCGTTGTGCGATCCTGGCGTAGGTCTGCGCCAATCCTTGCGTCAGAGAGAGTTGCTGACTATCTGGGTTGCGCTCCTGCAGCGCCGTGCCAATCATGACGGTGCCGGTGGAGATGTATACAAGGGGACGCTGTCTCAGGATCAGGTAGGCGGAGACGCCACCAATCACCATAGCCAACAAGATCAGCCACCACCAGCGCAGAACCGGCCGCAGATATTTTTGAAGTTCCTGACTGTTCATGAACTATACCTTATCACAAGCCTGCTATCGCGTCCACACTGGATAGAGATCGTTGAATTCGCTTGCAAGCAAGTTGCGCTGACCGGAGCCGTCCGCATTCATGATCCAGAGCTGCGTGCGTCCAACGTCACGATTCGAGAAGAAAACGATCTGTTTGCCATCAGGCGACCAGGTTGGATGCTTGTCCCATTCCCAATTGTTGTTCGTCAACCGTTCGACAATGCTGCCATCCGGTGTGACGCGATAAATTTCGTCGTTCCCCGGATTGTTGGAAACAAACGCAATCCATTCGCCGGTGGGCGACCACGCCGGATCATAACTGTCGCGCCCAAACGATGTAATCTGGCGCGACCGATCGGAGCCGATGGTGCGCACATGGATTTGCGCCACGCCGTTGGCATCGCGCTTGACGAACACTTCCTGCTGACCGTCGGGCGAGCGCGTCAGGATGGCCCGCGCAAGCGGATAGAGCCACGGCCGCGTGATCAACCCTGTTTGCTGTGTAGCTGGATTGTAAACCCAGGTTTCGGCGTTAGGCTCCGCGCCGCGCTGGAAGAAGATCAGGTTCTTGAATTCGTCCGGCAGCCGGTCAGGAATAAATTCCGTAGGTGTAGGGATCGGCGTCGGTGTAAAGTCCTCCTCCAGGATCAACGGCGGCGTGGTTGGCGTTGGAGTTGGCAACGGCTCCGGCGTTGCGGTAATGACAATCCAGTGGAAGGGCGTCGGCGGCGCCGGACCAAAAGTCTGGGCATCGGCTGTCGCTGCAAGTGCGATGGCGGCTGCAGTCGCCACATTTTGCGGCGTCGGCGTGGCGATGACGAACTCGCCGATCACAGCGTTATAGGGCAACGGCGTAAAGGTCGGTCCGCCAGCCTGGGCAATGGCTGTGCCCTCGGCAGCGCGCGCCACCACCGTCGCCACGTTGAGTGCAGGCGGAGAGGGCGGAATCACAAACGGCGTCACATACTCAGTTGGCACGGGTGTGAAAGTGCCGGTCGTCACGGCAACAGCGGTGGCGTACTCCGCCTGTGCGGTCGCCGTGGCTGCATTGGCGGGAACGGGCGTTTCCACTACGACAGGCGGCTTGCCTGCCAGCAGCGCAGCCGCCTGCACCGTCGCCAGATTCTGCGGCAGTGGAGTCGGTGTGATAAAGGGCGGCACCGGCGTGAAAGTTCCAATCGTCTCGGCAACTGCCGTTGCTGTATTTTGCAGCGCCACGGCGGTCAACACATTCTCCGGCGCGGGCGTGAAGGTGGCGACCAGGTATTCATAGGTTGGCAGCGGCGGCGGCGTTGGCGGCGGCGGACCAACCGTAAGCACCAGCGCCGGTGGAACGCCAGCAGTTTTCTGACCAATCCCGCTGTCCCAGGCGAAGAGCGTATCGCCCGTATTGTTGGTCGAGGCTGTGAGCCGCACGATGACCGACTCGGCGCCGTTGAGACGCTGCTCCTCCAACCAGCGCAGGGTCGAAGGCTCCAACTGCCATGTATTGAGGCGGTCGCGGCCAAGGTCTTCTGTGCGCAGCTCGCGCAATGTGATTGGCGCAGCTGCGCTGTAGACCATCATGAAATTGGCCCCGATCAGGTTGTCCAGTTCGCTTTGGGGTATCAACTGAACACGCCAAAGACCGTCAGCGTCGAGATTGAGTCGGTCATCCGCCAGCCCGTTCAATTGAAGTTCAGCCGAAAGAATTGGCGCGCCGCGCGGAATTCGATTCAAGTTGAAGCGAACTGCGCTCAGCAGCGACTCATTGCCGTAGACGCCAGCGTAGAGAAATGAGTCATTCAGCCCGATCTGCACGTCGTCGGAACTGTCCCACCAGCCAACGCCACCGCTCGACGGCGTCAATATAAGTTGCTGTGCTTCCATCGTTGGAACGCCGCCAGTCGCTGGCGTCGCAACATCGGCGACCAATGGCGAAACAGGCGTCGGCGAGGGCAACACCAGCGGCGGCATCGTAGCAGTTGGGGTGTCAGTGGCTGGTTCTGCAATCGGCGAAGGAGAAGGGGTCATCGTCACCGTCGCTGTGGCGGTCGGCGTTTCAGCGATTGCGATCTCGACGCTAGGCGGCGTTGGGCTGGGCAAGATGCCAAACGCGCCGTTGGCGGCAAATACAGCCGCGGCCACCAACACGCCTACAGCCATTACACCGGCAAACACCAGCGCGCCACTTCCACGGCGCCGGCGTTGCGCTGCGCCGACAGAGCGATGGCCGCCATCTTGCTTGACGGCTGCCAGGTAGTACGGGCAGTTCACATGCGCCGCCACCAGACAATAACTTGATTGATGATCGGTCGACGGCGAAGTGGGTGGTTTTGTACCAAAACAACGATGCGCTGGCGTTGCCTCGCTCAGCATGATCGTTGCGTCATCATATAGCCCCAGATATGGGCATGCACACATATTGATTCACCCCCGATGCGATGAAGCGCCCGCAGCCAAAACCGACGCTATATCGCAAACATGCAGACCGGCGGACAATCGCCGATGCATCCATTCCACGGCAGCCGACAGGTCAGCCACCAATACCAGGCTGTGTTCAGCTTCGGCAAGCTGCATCAACGCCTGCGCCTGACGACCTGTACAGACCATGATGGGTTGACATCCTGCTGCGCGTGCAGCATTCAAATCAGCGATGCTGTCGCCGATGAAGACACATTGTCGAAGATCAAGGTGAAGATCGGCGGCGGCGTCTAGCAGCAACCCAGGTTTAGGCTTGCGACAGGCGCACCCCTCGTCAGGACGATGAGGACAAATGTAAATTGCGTCAATCCGTCCACCGGCAGCCCGTACACGCGCTCGCAGATGGGCATGGATGCTATCAATCTGATCGGGCGTGACGATGCCGCGCCCGATAGCAGACTGGTTCGTGATCAGGACAATTGGAATCTCGAACCGGGACAAATCGCTGATCGCAGCAAGCGCACCAGCCAAAAACACGAATTCCTCAATACTCTTCACGTAGTCGGCGCGTTCAACGTTGATCGTGCCATCACGGTCGAGAAACACTGCCTGTGGCAGAAGCTCACGACGCAGGCGGCCCAGAGCGTGCGGGGGAAATTGCATCAAATCCATGTCGCTACACAGTACGCTTTACTGCCTGGTGCACCGCCTGTCGGACGCTTGCAGTCACCATATGCTCCAGAATCATGTGCATGTCCTCGATCTGCTCAATCGAATGATTCGGAACCACCACAGGAATGTCAACCATCCCCGCCAGTTTACCACCATAATAGCCGCTAAACCCAATCGTCGTTGCGCCCAAATCTCGTGCTGTGGTGACTGCGTTGAGGACATTCGGCGAGTTTCCACTCGCCGAAATTGCGATTACCACATCGCCGCCGTCAACATAGGTAAGCACCTGCTCGCGAAAAACCTGGTCATATGCGGTGTCGTTGCCGAGCGCCGAGAAGAGCGCCATATTGTCGTTGAAGGAGACAGCGCGCAGCCGCGGGAAACCAGGCACAGCCGTGTTCTTGCTTAAATCTGCCGCCATGTGCAGCGCTGTAGCTGCACTGCCGCCATTTCCCATGATAAAGACCGTTTTTCTCTCTGTCCAGGCATCAAAGACGGTGCGCACGACATCGTTGATTGCGGCCCAGGGAAGATTTGCCAGAGTGTCCTGAAGTTCGTTCGCATAAGTGCGGATGAAATATGGGTTGCTGTACATAATTCTGTTCTCCTGCCGTTGGAAACGATCAACCATTAGCGACGATAATTGAAGATAATCTTTGTCCCGTCTCGCTCCAGGTGAAAGGGCAACTCGGGCAAATGGCAAAGTGCGTTGCGCACATCGTCCTGCTTCTCACGCGGGCAGTAGAGCAGTAAAAACCCGCCCCCGCCTGCGCCGGTGATCTTTCCGCCCAGTGCACCAGCCTTGATGGCAGTAGCATATAGGTCATCGATCAACGAATTGCTAACCTTGCTGGCGAGTTGTTTTTTGAATTGCCACGCCTCATGCAGCAATAAACCGAAGTCATCAAGTGCGCCTTCCTCAAGCGCCTTACAACCAATGACCACCATGCGCTTCATCTCACGCAACACTGTACGTCGATCCTCGATATTCTGGCGTTGCTCGGTCAGGATGCTCTCCGCCTTGCGCGGCAGGTTTGTGTAAAACAACATCAGGTTTTGATTGAGACGACGCGCCACACGCGGTTGCATGACAACCTGCTGAATACTTATGTCGCCATCTGGGCAGAATTGCAACACCCGCTGTCCGCCATACGCTGCAATGTACTGATCCTGCACGCCGATAGGCTTCTTGAGCACATCGATCTCGATCTCGCACGCCTCACGCGCCAGAATGGCATGATCCTTGGGAGCGCCTATATAGGTGTACATTGCATGAAGCAGTCCTACAGTAAGCGTGCTAGACGAACCCAACCCCGACCCTTCCGAGGGAATGTCCGCCATCGTATTGATTTCAACGCCATGTGTGATGCCGGTGCGACGCAGACATTCACGCACCAGCTCATGCTCGACCTCGTCGATGCTATCGACCAGCTCGGTGCGTGTATAGCCGACGCGAATCTTGTCGTCGAATCGCTCCTTGATCGTCACAAAGATGTACTTGTCGATCGCAGAGCTGAGCACCATTCCTGGCTCCTGCGCGTAGAAATCGCGGAAGTCAGTGCCTCCCCCCAAAAAACTGATGCGCAACGGAGTCTGTGAAATAATCATGACATTTCTCCCCTCTGACGTCAGAAGCGAAGACCAATCACCGGATTTCGACGCAAAACGGATCTCTGTCTTCTGCACCGAAGACCCTCTATCATATCTGTTTTGCCTTGCGGACCATCACACCGCCAGCATAGCGGCTGCCGCCAACTGCTGTGCTCGTGCATACCCTGACGGCGTACCGATATCGATAACGTATTCATCGGGTGTGATAGGCTTCCCCCAAACCGGCCACTCGGCGGCGAGCAGGTCGGGCAACAAATCACGACCAAAATCGTAGACTGCTTCGGCGGGCACGCGCGACAAAATGCGCGCCTCGCAGATCAAAATACCGGCGTTGGCCAAGTCGGTGAAGACCTGATCGGCGGGGGGCTTCTCGACAAAGCGGCGCACAACGCCTTGCGCATCGATATCAACCAAACCGCACTCGGTAGGGTTGGGCACGCGATAGAGCGAGAGCGTCACCCCTCTGTCGTTGTCTTTGATCTTTGCGCTGTGCCATGCGTCGAGGTGCGACAGATTGACGTTGGTGAACACATCTCCATAGACAACAACAAATCGCTCGTCGAGAAACCATTCCAGCTTCTTGGCGGCTCCGGCGGTGCCAAGCAACTCAGGTTCGTAAGAGTAGACAATCTCCACGTCAAATCGACTGCCATCCCCGAAATAGTCACGAATTACGTCGGCGGCATGATGTAGGTTCATGGCGATTTGAGTCACGCCGTGCATCCGCAACCACTCAATGTGATGGGCAAGCAGCGGTCGGCCATTCACCGGCAACATCGGCTTCGGGAAGTCAGCGGTGAGTTCGCCCAAACGCGTCCCTTTTCCCGCCGCCAATATCAACGCTTTCATTTTTGTGCTCCAGAACCGCTTTTAGAAACCAGGAGACGTCTAGCAAAATCTTTTATGTTCAGCCACAACGCGCAGACGCCCCCCTGATTTCACCTGATACACTAATAAGCGCCATGCCCCTTTGTCACTGCCGGCAGCGTCTGGAAGAAAAGAATCTGTATATCCGTCCAGATGCTATAGTTGCGGATGTAGTACATGTCCAGCCGGATCCGCTCCTCATAGGATAGGTCGGAACGCCCAGAAACCTGCCACATGCCTGTCAAGCCCGGTTTGACCGTCAACAGATTGAACTTCATGCGACCGTAGAGATCATGCTCGCCAGGGCTGATCATGCGCGGGCCAACAAGACTCATCTGCCCAAGCAACACATTGATCAACTGCGGGAGCTCATCCAGACTTGTGCGGCGCAAGAACTTGCCGACGGGTGTAATGCGCGGGTCGTTCTTGAGCTTCTGCGTCCTTGCCAGTTCCGCCTTCAATTCTGGATATTGCTCCAAAATCTCGTCGCCATTGACGTACATTGTTCGGAATTTGAAGGCGTCGAAGATGCGTCCACCAACGCCCAACACCTTTCGTCGATGAAAGACGGGACCCGGAGAGTCCAGTTTGACGATGATGGCAATCACTGCAAAGAGCGGGATTAGCACTGGCAGCGCCAACAGAATCAATGTATAGTCCAACATTATCTTGAGCATAGTCTCGACCCTGCTCAGCCGCAGCCGCCGCAGGCTGGTCAACGGCACTGAGTTTCTGGTCGTCACTTCCATCCCTGTTGTGAACACTTCGTAGAGACCTGACGAAAGGCGCATTCGCACCGATTCATGTTGTGATGTAAGACACTGTGAAACTTGTACAAGCTGTTCCGACTCCATCGCAGTTGTTGCAATCACCACTTCTTCGATCTTGTGCTCATCCAAAATTCGCGACAGGTCGCCAATTGTGCCAAGCACTTTGATGCCATGCACTTGATCACCCAAGACATACGCGTCCTTGCCATCCACGCTGACGAAACCGGCGATCTGGAGACCAGATCCGGCGGAATCGCGCAACTGATCGGCAAGCGCAATTGCCTCTTGATTCGTGCCAACAATCACTGTAGGCGAAACAAAGTAGCCATAACGTCGTGCACGATAGGCAATACGACGCATGATCAGGCGGAAAGCGCTGATCAGAACCCCCGATAATAGCCACGCAAAGACCAGCCAGGCGCGTGCAATCACGAATTCGGGGTTAAAGAAGCCGTAGATCATTACAGCCATCATACCCCATGTCACGGCGTTAAAGACCCGACCGTACTCGGTAATATCGCCGAGCAGAATGTTGAAATCATAAAGACCAAACAGTGCAAAGATCGATAGCCACACCGGGATCAGGATGATCGACAGAATCAGATATTCCTGCGGATTTGGAACAATGTCGGTTGAGACAGCAAGTCCAATCGTAAAGCGCAGCCAGTACGCCAGCGTAAAGGCAATCAACAGAACAAAAGCATCGCCAACGACCAAAAACAACCGATATGTGCGCCGTTGCGCATAAACCCCACCGCGCCCATGTTGCACACTCGCTTTTTCTGCATGTCCAACTACGATTTTCGTGTTCGCCGTCATTTCGCTCCGTCCTCGTCTCAGCATATTGCAATGAC
This sequence comes from uncultured Caldilinea sp., assembly GCA_937981885.1. Lineage (GTDB taxonomy): Bacteria > Chloroflexota > Anaerolineae > Caldilineales > Caldilineaceae > Caldilinea. The sequence goes on along the minus strand of CALJMI010000046.1, from coordinate 34,110 downwards.
TTCCTCGTGGGTAAGAATTTGATCGCCGCCTGGCTTCACAGATGCAATGAACGAATCCTCCACCGTGCGTAAGACATTTTGACCATTGGCGCAATACCAACACACTGTCGTGGCTCTTCAGCGCCAATTGTAGTCGAGAAATGCCCTCCATTTTCTTACAATGTGCTGACAAGTGGCGCATAACAGAACAATCGTTTGACGACGACGTCCCCAAATACCGGTCAAACGGACATTGACAATTTGTTCCGACCTGACTAAAATCGGATTATGGATGATGCTTCTGCCATGGCTCCCGTTTTTGTACGAACCGAAGCTGCATCGCTGCCAACTTACTCTGGCCAGCACCCATTTGCCTGTCACATCCAGTCAACCCAGCCGATCAGCAACGGAACTTATGGTTGCGAAACACCGTTTTCGGAACTGAGGGATCCAGCAGAGATCATGAAAATTTGCGTTTCCATTCATCCCCTCATTTGCTAACCAAACGCTATCGTAGAAAGGAGCACGACCATGAAAGTAATGGTCAACGGTCGCAACATCGAGGTGACAGATTACATGCGCGAGTATGTCACTAAGAAAGTTGGCCGTCTCGAACGCTATTTACCGCAGATCGGCGAAGTGCGCGCCGATCTGAATCAAAACATGACCCGCTCCGCCGATGACCGCTTCACGGCGCAGATCACGATCTGGGCTAACGGTCAGATTCTTCGCGCCGAGGAGTCCACAAGCGACATCTTCGCCTCCGTCGATGCAACTGTGGACAAGATTTCGAGCCAGATCCGACGATTTAAGGGGCGTCGATTCGATAACAAACGCCGCGCCGCCCATGCCGCAACGCGCGAAGTCGAGATGGTCGAAACCGCTGTCGCCGAGCAGGTGGAAGCGGAAGAGGAGCCGGGTTACATCATCCGCCGCAAGCAATTTCTAGTCGAGCCGATGGAAGAGGAGGAAGCCCTGGAGCAGATGGAGTTGCTTGGGCACGATTTCTTTGTCTTTTACAACCCACACACCAGCAGCGTCAATGTCATTTATCGACGCAAGGACGGCAACTACGGGTTACTGATTCCCGCTATCGGCTGAGACACTGACGATTGCACCGGCAATCCATTTGAATAAACAACGAGGGCGACGCCTTTTCAGCGTCGCCCTCGTTGTTCCCCGTCACCGCTTGATTACAACAAAGCCATCCTTCTATTACAGCTCCAGCAACCACTCCTCTATTGGGTCTGTCGAGCGAACAAGGTGCATTCCAGCCTCTGCAAAGCGTTCAAAGGCCGCGTTGGCGATTTCCGTATAGTCAATCACACCCGGCGCCACGACCGGCGACATGCAGTCGACCAGAAGGTATATCTTGCGAATTTGCTCGGGATCGCGTTCCCGATATTCATCGAGCAAGCCTTGCACTGTCCACGCCACACAGTGACTCTTGGCTTGTCCTGCAACCAAAACAGCATCGAATGTGCGCAGCCTGTCCAACAGCGCCCGATTCAATGCACCAAGCGGTTTTCCGTGCTTATCCACCTTCACTTCCGGTTCGATCGCCGAATAATTCTCGGTGAGCACGACATTCCCTTTCACCTGAAAATCGGGCTGGCTCTGCCGGGCGATGCCGTGAAAGAAAAGCGCCTCTTCAAACGCTGGAACCAGTGCATGGCCGATGCTGCCGAGCATGGCGTGATAGGGCCAGATGGTCAAGGCGTAGTGACCGGAACGCGCCAGAGAGCGTGTGTAGTGCAACAGATGCTCCTGCACATACTCAGGATCGAGTTCCAGCGTCGCCGCCAATGCGCGGTTGAAACGCCAAACACCGCGTTCAATGTCCTCCACCGAAATCTGGGTATACGGCGTCGGGTGTTCCCCGGCGTCATTGACGAAAAAAACCGGATGAAAAATTTGTGCAGCCTGATGGGTGTCCATGGTTGGAAAAACCTGGGTAATGATATCGAGATTGCGATAAATGAACTCGCACAGTCGTCGATTGTCTTCGACCGCTCCTTGGCCTGAACGCCCGCCGACAAATAACTCAAACCCAGGAATGCAAAACGTGTTTTGTACATCGACAGCCAGCAATGCTATGCGAAAGCGATCCTCAGACACCGGTTGCAGCTTGTAACGATCCGCCCATGCTTCCGCTTCGAGTTCACGCTCTGCATAGCCAACTCGCCAAATTTCGCCTACTTTCTGCGGTGCATAGTGAGGTGGCAACGGTAGTAAATTTCGCATCGATCCTCCTTCACCTGATCTGCGTTCGCCAATCTTAACGTAGATTTGACACTAACATCATACCACGCTTATCTCGATTTGTCCAGGGAAAAGAATAGAAAGGACTTTTTGTCTTTTGACAACCGCTTCCTGGCTGTGTATACTCTTTTCCAATAGAAATATCAATGACTGTGAACCGGACGAGTACCCATCGAAGCGAGTTACAGAGAGTCCTCGGTAGCTGTGAAGAGGATAGCGGCGCAGATGGCGAATGGCCCGGGGAGTCGAGCAACGAACGAATGACCTAGTAGTCTGCTCCGGACACGCCACCGTTATCAGGGCGCGGAGAATCGGAGATCGCTCTCCTGTTCTCGCAGAGTGAGACTGGCGCCGATCCTGCGTTTCACCGCAGGATTTTTTGTTTCCAGTCTAACCAGGGTGGCACCGCGAGGCATCAGAACCCTCGTCCCTGAATGGAGGGATGGGGGTTTTTCTATTGGAGATTGGAGATTGGAGATTGTAGAGTCGGGTGCGGCAATCTCCAATCTCCAATCTCCCAATCTCCTACAAGGAGCATTGTTATGGCCGTAACTTACAAACCATCACTCGACGAAGTGCGCGACCTTGCACAGCAGGGCAACATCATCCCGATCTATCGCGAGCTGCCAGCCGATTTGGAGACGCCGGTCTCGGTCTATCTCAAGCTCTGCGGGCAGGGGAGCAGCAACGGGCGCGGTCCCAGCTTTCTGCTCGAATCGGTCGAAAAGGGCGAGCAATTAGGGCGCTATAGTTTCATCGGCGTGCACGCACCCATGACGATCACGGCGCACGGCGACCGGGTGACGATCGGCGCAGCGGGTGGCGCGGTGCTGGAGCAGCGCCAGGGCGACCCGCTGCAGATTGTCGAGGAATTGATGGCGCCGCGCAAGCCCGCACCGGTCGGCGGGCTGCCGCGCTTCAACGGCGGCGTGGTCGGCTACTTCGGCTACGACCTGGTGCGCTTCATGGAGCGGCTGCCCGCCACCGCCCGCACCGACCTGCACGTCCCCGATATGGCGCTGATGCTGGCAGACAACCTGGTCGTCTTCGACCACGTGCGCCATCGCCTGCTCGTCATCGCCAACCTGCGCGTCGAGGCCGACCTGCGCGGCGCCTACGCCGACGCCGTGGCGCGCATCGAGCATATCATCGCCGACCTGCGCAAGCCGCTCACCCCGCCCATCAGCCAGGAGCTGCCGGCGGGCGAGGCGTGGCGCAGCAACTTCACGCAGGCGCAGTACGAGGCAATGGTTCTGGCGGCGAAGGAGTACATCGCCGCTGGCGACATCTTCCAGGTCGTGCTCAGCCAACGCCTCTCGCGGCGCACCGAAGCCGACCCGTTCACGATCTACCGGGCGCTACGCATGTTGAACCCGTCGCCCTACATGTTCTTTCTCGACTTCCAGGGCGTGGCCGGCATGGGGGACGCGCCGCTGCGGCTGATCGGCTCCAGCCCGGAGATGCACGTGCGGCTGGAGGACGGCTACGCGCATCTGCATCCTATTGCCGGCACGCGCTGGCGCGGCAAGAGCGAGGCGGAGGACGCCGCACTCGCCGCCGACCTGCTCGCCGACCCCAAGGAGCGCGCCGAGCATGTGATGCTGGTCGATCTGGGGCGCAACGACCTGGGCCGCGTCAGCGAGTACGGCAGCGTCACCGTGCCGGTGATGATGGCGGTGGAGAAGTACAGCCACGTCATGCATATCGTCAGCGACGTGCGCGGCAAGGTGCGCCCGGAGCACAACGCCTTCAGCCTGCTGCGCGCCACCTTCCCCGCCGGCACGCTGAGCGGGGCGCCGAAGATTCGGGCAATGGAAATTATCGAGGAGCTGGAGGGTGTGCGTCGCGGCGTCTATGCGGGCGCAGTCGGCTACATCGACAACGACGGCGCCATGGACACCTGCATCGCCATCCGCACCATCGTCATGCAAGGCGACACGTGCCACCTGCAAGCCGGCGCCGGCATCGTCGCCGACAGCGACCCGACCTATGAGTTCAACGAGTCGATGAACAAGCTCAAGGCGCTGGCGGTGGCGGTGGAGCAGGCGGAGAAGGGGTTGTAGAGATTGGAGATTGGAGATTGGAGACTGGAGATTGGAGACTGGAGATTGGGGGTGGCATGGAGACGGATTTGAGTGAGCTTGAGTGCTATCAAATGGCGGAGTCGCTGGCTCAGGTGGTATGGGGGATCGTGGAGCACTGGAAGCCATTTGAGCGACAGACGATTGGCTCACAGCTTGTCCGTGCCGCCGATTCAGTCGGCGCCAACATTGCCGAGTCGCATGGGCGATTCTACTTTGGTGAGAAACTCCAGTTTCTTTACTACGCACGTGGCAGCCTATACGAGACGCGCCATTGGCTGCGGTTAGCTTGGCGGCGAAGACTGCTGCTGAAAGAAGATAGTGCGCTGCTGGCAGAGTTGATTGAGCCACTCGCCAAGAGTATCAATAGCTTTGCAACTTCACTCAAACAGCAGCGGTCTGACAATAAACTCAAGGAATCGAGTGAGAGGTACAGTGCAGCGGAGCCAATCTCCAATCTCCCAATCTCCAATCTCGATTCCGACGAAATCATTTCCATGGAGGATATTGCATGGCTGACCAACTTCGCAAACGCATTTTGACCGGCGACCGGCCGACAGGAAAACTGCACCTGGGCCACTACATCGGGAGCCACCGCCACCGGCTGGCGCTGCAGGATCAATACGAGTGCTTCTTCCTGGTGGCGGATCTGCATATGCTCACCACCAAGCCGGACAAAGAAAGCATTTTGGAGATCGCTGACAACGCGCGCGCGATCGTCATGGATCATCTGGCGATCGGCATCGACCCCAACAAGGTGACGTTCTATCTGCAATCGGCGGTGCATGAAATCTATGAACTGCAACTTTTACTGAGCAGCCTGATCACGGTCGAGCGCCTGCAACAGTTGCCGACGATCAAGGACATGGCGAACGCCGCCGGCATGGAGCAGATTCCCTACAACCTGCTCGGCTATCCCGTGCTGCAATCCGCCGACATCCTGATGCCGCGCGCCCATCTCGTGCCCGTCGGCAAGGACAACGAGAGCCATGTCGAGCTATCGCGGCAGATTGCGCGGCGCTTCAACAATGCCTACGGCGTCGTCTTCCCGGAGCCGGAGCCATACGTGATCGGCGGCACGCTCGTCGGCACCGACGGTCAGGCGAAGATGAGCAAGAGCCTCAACAACGCCATCTTCCTGAGCGACGACGCCAAGACCGTCGAACGGAAGGTGATGGGCATGTACACCGACCCCAATCGCATCCGCGCCGACATCCCCGGCACGGTGGAAGGGAACCCGGTCTTCATCTATCACGATATTTTCAACCCCAACAAAGCCGAGGTCGAGGAATTGAAGGAGCGTTACCGCGCCGGCAAGGTGGGCGATGTCGAGGTCAAGGAGAAGCTGGCAAAAGCGCTCAACGCCTTCCTCGACCCGATGCGCGAACGTCGCGCCCGCTATGAAGCCGACCGTGGTTTCGTCGATCACCTGCTAGTCGTGGGCACCGACCGCGCCCGCCAGGAAGGTCAGGCCACCCTCATCGAGGTCAAGAAGGCGATGGGATTGACCGGCGTCTGGAACAAGATTCGCCGCAGCGATGAGAAGCGGACGAAAGAGTTAGCGAAGGCTGGAGAGTAGAGACTGGAGACTGGAGATTGGAGATTGGAGATTAGAGATTGGGCTTCTCTTGGACAACGAAGCTTCGCCGCCGATCAATCTCCAATCTCCAATCTCTACTCTCCAATCTCTCTGTCACAAAGGAGCAACCCAACCCATGATCGCCATCATCGACAATTATGACAGTTTCACTTACAATCTGGTGCAGTTTTTGGGCGAACTCACGTTGCACATGCCGGTGCATGGCGAGCATCACGCCGAGATTCGTGTGTGGCGCAACGACGAGATCGATGTCGAGGAGCTGGCGGAGCTGCACCCATCGCACATCGTCATCAGCCCTGGCCCCGGCTCGCCAGAAAAGGACAGCGGCGTGAGCAACGATGTGATCCGCGTGATGGGGCAGACGACGCCGATCCTGGGCGTATGCCTGGGGCAACAGTGCATGGGCTACGTCTTCGGCGGGCAGGTGGTGCGCGCGCCGCGACTGATGCACGGCAAGGTCAGCCCGGTGCATCACAAGGGCGTCGGCGTCTTCAAGGGGTTGCCCAGCCCGATAACTGCTACGCGCTACCACAGTCTGATCGTCGCCGAACCGCTGCCCGACGTGCTGGAGGTCACCGCCTTCACCGCCGACGGTGAGCTGATGGGCATCCGCCACAAAACGCTGCCGATTCACGGCGTGCAGTTCCACCCAGAAAGCATCCTGACCGAGCACGGGAAGGAATTGTTGGCGAATTTTTTGAGGATGTAGTGGAGTCGCGGTAATCATGTGGTCGATGGAGGCTAAAACATGGAACGCCACCTATTGTTGCATATAGATTCGACATAATAGATTGTTGTGTCTGCTACGGAACACTTTGATGATGAAACTCTTCAACCGTAAACCTAAAACCGATCCTGCGCTGGCACGCTACCCTGCGGCAATGGCAGAGTTGCTGCAACTGGGCGTCCCAGATAAGGAGATCGACTACACCAGCCTGGCAGAACGATTGCGGGACTACACGCCCGATCTGATCCGTCTGATACTGGATGATGATTTCGCCGACAGAGACCAGGACGATCCAATCGCCATGGCGCCCTTCCACGCGCTGGAAGTGCTGGCGATCCTGGGACCGGCAGAGGCTGCAGAGCCGTTGCTCGCCTGCCTGGAATGGGAGACGGACTGGGCTGGTGACGAACTGACGCGCACTTACGCCAAGATCGGTCCGGTGGCTGTCCCCCTGCTGCTGGCTTATCTGGAGGATGGGACACATGAGCCGATGCACCGGGTGTTAGCTGCCGATGCACTGCGCGCGATCGCCGACGCCCATCCGTCGGCGCAGGAGGAAATCATCACCGCGCTGACCCGTTTCCTGGACCGGCCAAGTGCTGACGACAGCGCCGAGGAGGAACGTGTAACAGCCTTCGTGATCAGCGACTTGACCGACCTGCGCGCCACCAGCGCCTACGACGCCATCGCTCGTGCCTTTGCCGAAGACCGGGTGGACACGCAGATTCTCGATCTGGAATTCGTGGAGCAAGAGTGGGGCATGCGCCCGCGCTCAGACATCGACGTCCTGCCACCGCTGCGCACAGAGCCGGGCGTGCATCTGGTGCTTAAGTGCAAAGTGTGCGGACGGGAGCGGGCGCACACTTTCCCCAAGGTCTACTGCGACATCCCCACCGCACGCGACGAAAAGAAGCGCAAGAAATACGGTCCGCTGATCATTCCGCAGCGCGTTGTCTGCCCAAAGTGCGGTGCTGTCGACCAATACGAGTTGACGCCGATGGCACACATCGCCATTACAGCCAGCCTTCTAGCGGCAAAAATGCCGGACACTGCCGACTTGCTGCGCCCGGACCAGCGCATCACAATGATTACATTCACGACGCGCTGGGGCAAGATGCACCCTGTGGAAGCTGATGAGCGCTACCAGAAAGAACTGGCCAAACAACCCGACAACGCCGATCTCCACGTTGGTTATGCCAACTTGAAGCGTTTCCTGGGCTACACCGAGGAGGCCGAGGAACGCTATCACCTGGCGCTGAGCCTTGACAGCAACAATGCTGAAGCCTGGATGAATCTGGCGCAAATAGCTGGCGCCAGGCGCGACCGCGACAGCGCGATCCGCTATTGGGAGAAGGTGCTGCAAAGTACGCTGCGCGGCGGTGCACCTTCAGGTCAGAGTGATGACTATCGTGCGGGCGCAGAAGACGCTTTGCTGATGCTGCGCGCTGGCGTCTTTCCAGACGAAGTATCAGAAGAATGGCCGGATGACGTTGTCGAAGGCATTCTGGAGGCAATCGCTGGCGAGCGCCGCAAGCCGGTCACCCGCAAGGAGGAGGTTCGACCGGTTCCAGAGCATCGCAACAAGGTTGGGCGCAACGATCCTTGCCCCTGCGGCAGCGGCAAGAAGTACAAACACTGTCATGGAAGAAAATAGGTCGAATTGGAGATGGTTCGATGATGACAAATTGTCCTTTCAATCACCCAATCTCCAATCTCTAATCTCGAAGGTATGTCCAACCTGACCGCTTCCATCCACACCTACCTCACCACTGCCTCTGCCAGCGGCTTTGCCGGGCGGGTGGTGACTATGCGTGCGCAGTGGCGCGGGGAAGACAACCTGCTGTGGCGTGTGGACGCAGGCGGCGACGCAGCGGTGATCAAGCTCTTTCTCGACGCCGGGCAGGCGCGCGGGCGGCGACAGTTCGATGGGCAGCAGCGCTTCGCCCCGCTGGGTATTGCGCCCGCGCCGCTCTGGTTCGATCGCTACCCGGAGGGGCTGGCGCGGCAGGTGCTGATCTATCGCTGGGCGGAAGGACGCGCCGTCGATGCGAGCAACATGGACGACTTGACGGCGCTGGCGATGAGCGTTGCCACTGTGCACAACCATGATGCAACAGCCGTGCGCCGCATCTCGCCGCGTGCAGTCAGTCTCGACTACTTCTGGCGCGTGCTGGCGGGCGGACTGACGCCGACAGTGCGCTGGCTGGAAGCAGCCGGCTGCCCACGCCTGGCGGAGCTTTTACGCGCCCTGGAGAGAGGCGCTGCAGCCGTGGTGGCGGATGCGTTGTCCCTCTGGCAGGGCGCGCCGCCCACTCCGGTGCACGGCGATCTGCGCCTGGAGCACGCCTTGATTCAGGATAGTCGGGCGCTGCTGTTCGACTGGGAGATGTTCGGGCTGGGCGACCCCGCGCTCGATGCCGCAACCTTGCTCTTTCACGAAGCTAGCGCGCTGGGCGAGGCCGGTCGTGCGCACTGGCTGGAAAGCTATTGCATCCATGCCGATACGCCCGCCATCGCTGCGCGCATCGATGTCTACAGCCGGCTGCTGCCGCTGCAACGCTTCACCGACCTGCTGGCTGGGCTGCGCCAGCTTTCACCTTCTGATCGCCGCGATCCGGATTTTCGCAACAACACGGCGTTTCTGCGCCAGACGCTTGCTGCGGCAGGTGAGGCGGCAACCGCCAATCTGCTCGGCGCCGTCGCCATTCCGCTGGATGAGATCGACCATTTGTTGACCGACGTAACTCGGAATTAATTCCGAACTACAGTTTTTGAGTTGACTGACGTAACTCGGAATTAATTCCGAACTACAGTTTTTGTTTTTGAGTTGACTGACGTAACTCGGAATTAATTCCGAACTACAGTTTTTGAGAGGAGATCGACCATGACCACCACCGCCATCCAACACGCCATTCATCGCCTCTTCGCCCATTACGACCTGAGCACCGACGAAGCCGACGCCGCCATGACGCAAATCATGGAAGGCGAGGCGTCACCAGCGCAGATCGGCGCGTTCCTGGCTGCGCTGCGCATGAAGGGCGAAACCGTCGACGAGATCACCGGCTGCGCCCGCGCCATGAAACGCAGCGCCGTGCCGGTGCGCCCGCAGATCGGCGACGCTATGCTCGTCGATGTCGTCGGCACCGGCGGCGACAGCATCGGCACCTTCAACATCAGCACGACCGCCGCCTTTGTCGTAGCAGGGCACGGCATCAAGGTGGCGAAGCACGGCAACCGCGCGGTCAGCAGCCGCAGCGGCAGCGCCGACGTGCTGGCGGCGCTCGGCGTCAACCTGCAACTGACGGCGGAGCAGGCGGCGGAATGCATCGAAGAAGTCGGGCTGGCGTTTCTCTTTGCGCCCGCCTTCCATCCCGCCATGCGTCACGCCATCGGGCCGCGCCGCGAACTCGCCGCGCGCACGATCTTCAACATTCTGGGGCCGCTGACCAATCCGGCAAATGCCACCAATCTGCTTGTCGGCGTCTTCGACCCAAAGCTCACCGAGCCGATGGCGCAGGTGTTGGGGCAGATGGGCGCGCGCGCAGCGTTCGTCGTGCACGGTGCGGGCGGCGCCGACGAACTGAGCCTGACCGGCGCCAACCGCATCAGCCATCTCCACAACGGCGCCGTGCGCACCTATGACTTCGACGCGCAGGAGTTGGGGCTGGCGCAGGCGGCGATCAGCGAGCTGGTCGGCGGCACGGCGGAAGAGAACGCCGCCATCACGCGCGGCATCCTGGCGGGCGAGATTCACGGCGCCAAACGCGACGCCGTCTTGCTCAACGCCGCCTTTGCCCTCAGCACCGAATGCGGCGATCTGGCGGCAGGATTGGAGGAGGCAAGGCAAAGCATCGACAGCGGCGCAGCGCAGCGTGTGTTAGAATCATATGTCGTAAAGACTCAAAGTTACCTTGCGTGAAAGGTGCCATCATGGAGAGACAGATCAAAATCATTGTTGAGAAGCACAGCGATGGCTACGTCGCTTACCCGCTCGGGATACGCGGCGTTGTTGTTGGCGAAGGGGACAGTTACGAAAGCGCCCTTGCCGATGTGAGATCGGCTATCCAGTTTCACATTGAAACCTTTGGCGCGGATATGCTTAACGACGCTTCTACTGTGTTGGAAGCATTCATCGCAGAGACAGCGGTGCCGGCCTGATGCCTAAGTTCCCTGTAGATGCTCCCAAAGAGCGTGTGATTGGTGCGCTTATTGTGTTGGGATTTGAATTTGTTCGTGAAGGAAATCACATTGCCATGAGGCGGCGCAATCTTGACGGATCATATACGCCGTTGACAATGCCTAATCACCGTTACATCAAAGGATCAACGCTGCGGTCAATTCTGACACAGGCGAGTATCTCGCGTGATGATTTTCTGGACGCTTACGAAAATACAAAATGAAACCATCCAAACTAGACATCGCCAAACACAAAGGCGAAGTGCTCGACCAGATCATGGCGTGGAAGCGGCTGGAAGTCCCGAAGCAGATGGAAGCGATGCCGGTGGCGCAGGTCAAGGCCTTTGCACGCGTAACGCCGCCCGCACTCGATTTTGCCGCGGCGCTGACCGCTACGCCCGGGGCCAGCTTGATCGCCGAGGTGAAGCGCGCCAGCCCATCGAAGGGCGTGATCGCCCACGACTGGGACCCGGAGCTGATCGCCGAAACCTACGCGCGCAGCGGCGCAGCGGCGATCTCTTGCCTGACCGACAGCCGCTTCTTTCAAGGCAAACTCGAATATCTGACCGCCATCAAAGAACGGCTGCGTGAGATCGGCAAGCCGGTTCCGGTGCTGCGCAAGGACTTTCTCTACCACGAATACCAGGTCTACGAGGCGCGCATGGCCGGCGCCGACGCCATCCTGCTTATCGTCGGCGTGCTAGGCGACAACGATCTCCGCAACCTGCGCGAACTTGCGGAGAGTCTGGGTATGGCTGCGCTCGTCGAAGTGCACGATGAAGCGGAAACAGAGCGTGCGATGAAGAGCGGGGCCCGGATCATCGGCGTCAACAACCGCAACCTGCGCACCTTCGAGGTGGACATCGAAACCACCGGACGCCTGCGCAGCCTGATCCCGCCCGACAAAATTCTGGTCGGTGAGAGTGGCATCCGCACCGTGGAGGATGTGCGGCGCATGGCGGAAATGGGCTGCGACGCCATCCTGGTCGGCGAGACTTTCTGCAGGCTGCCGCAGGCAAAGCGCAGCGGGGAGGTCCGAGCGTTCGTACAGGCAGGCAGAAACAACTGAACGATCAAACTCTTCATCCATCAACGAGATGATCCGATGACTGCGTCAACTTCTTTCCACATGACCCCTGATGAATTCCGTGCTTTTGGCTACGCCGTGATCGACTGGATCGCCGATTATCAACGTCGAGTCGAGTCGCTGCCGGTGATGTCGCAGGTGCAGCCGGGCGACATTCGCGCCATGTTGCCGCCACACCCACCTGCGCATGGCGAAGCATTTGGCGCTATCCTGGCTGACATCGACCGCATCATTCTGCCCGGCGTCACGCACTGGCAGTCGCCCAACTTTTTCGCCTATTTTCCCGCCAACGCTTCAGGCCCTGCCATCCTCGGCGATCTGCTCTCGTCGGGGCTGGGCGTGCAGGGGATGCTCTGGCTCACCAGCCCGGCGTGCACCGAGCTAGAGACGCACATGCTGGACTGGCTTGTCGAGATGCTGGCGCTGCCGGAAAAGTTCAAGTCGACCTCAACCGGCGGCGGCGTGATCCAGGATTCGGCGTCGAGCGCCACGCTGACTGCACTGTTGGCGGCACGTGAACGCGCCACCAACTTCGCCATCAACCGCGCCGGCGGTACAGGCAAACTGATCGCTTACGCCACCACGCAGACGCACTCCTCGCTGGAAAAGGCGATGATGATCGCTGGCCTGGGGCGCGACAACTTGCGCCTGATTGAGGTGGACGGCGCCTATGCCATGTGTCCCGACGCACTCGCCGACCAGATCGCCCGCGACCGCGCTTCCGGCTTGACGCCAATTTTCGTATGCGCTACGGTCGGCACAACCTCGTCCAACGCCATCGATCCACTGCCCGCCATCGGCGCAATCTGCCAGCAGGAAGGCATCTGGCTGCACGTCGATGCAGCGATGGCGGGCACGGCCGCGCTCTGCCCGGAGTTCCGCTGGATTCATGATGGGCTGGAGTTCGCTGACTCCTATTGTTTCAACCCACACAAGTGGATGTTCACCAACTTCGACTGCGACGCCTTTTTCGTGGCCGACCGCAAGGCGCTGATCAACACGCTGAGCATCCTGCCCGAATACCTGCGCAACGAAGCCACCAAAACCGGCGCAGTCATCGACTACCGCGACTGGCAGATTCCGCTGGGACGCCGTTTTCGCGCCCTCAAGCTCTGGTTTGTAATCCGCCACTACGGCATCAAAGATCTGCAATTCCATGTGCGGCAACACGTGCAATTGGCGCAACAATTTGCCGAATGGGTGCGCGTCAGCGACGACTTCGAGCTGGCGGCGCCGGTTCCGCTCAACCTGGTCTGCTTCCGGCATAAGGGCGGCGACGAAATCAACCAACAGATCATGGATCGCATCAACCGCAGCGGCGACCTCTTCTTCACGCACACAAAGCTCGACGGCAAGCTGACGCTGCGCATGAGCATCGGGCAGACGCACACGCAGCTCGAGCACGTGCAGCGCGCATGGGCGCGCATCCAGGAAGAAGCAAGAAAACTTCTTCACCAATAAATAAACTGCGAGAAATTCAGGATTTCATGAATCATACGCGAAGGCGCAACGGACGCGCAGGAAGCCATTTTCATCTTCGAGCCTTCGCATGAGGCGAAATCGTGAAATATCAAATTAGAATTGATCCGCAGATTACGCAGATTACGCAGAGAGAACTACGATTTTCTCTGCGCAATCTGCGTAATCTGCGGATGATAGTTATGGAGCAACTTCAGGATGACCATTGTCAAAATCTGCGGCTTGACCAATCTGGAGGATGCGCTTGTGGCGGCGGAGGCGGGCGCTGATTTGCTGGGCTTTATCCTCTATCCGAAGTCACCGCGCTACGTTGCGCTGGCAGTGATCGCTGAGATCGTGGCAGAGGTGCGTGCGAGATTCACAGCGCCGCCGCGCTGCGTCGGCGTCTTCGTCAACGAATCAACAGCACAGGTGCTCGCCACGCTGGAACAGACCGGGCTTGACCTGGCGCAACTTCACGGCGACGAATCGACAGCGGAGGTGGCGGCGTTGGCGGGGCGCGGTTTCAAGGCGGTGCGACCGGCGAGCCTGGAAGCGGCGGTGGCAACGGCTGATGCATTTGCACAGTTCGGCGGAACGGCGGGGCCACGCTTGTTGATCGATGCCTACATGCCCCACGCATACGGCGGCGCTGGGCAACTGGCGGATTGGTCGATGGCGGCGGCAGTGGCGCAGCGCGTCGATCGGCTGCTGCTGGCGGGCGGTCTAACGCCGGAGAATGTCGCCGAGGCGGTGCGGCTGGTCAGGCCGTGGGGCGTCGATGTCGCCAGCGGCGTCGAGCAGGCGCCGGGCCGCAAGGATCACGCAAAGGTGCAGGCGTTTATTGCTGCGGCAAAGGGTGCGCATGTGACCACTCGTCGACGAAGCGCCCGTTAGAAAATAAGGCGGCGAGGCGTCGCAACATTGTGTGAATGGACGCGATATGGATAACGCCCTCACTGCAGGCTGGGTTGTGCTCAAAATCTTTGCTGAGCCTGCTATCTCACAACGACTTCGCTGGCACGGTTACACGGATTACGGACTTTCTGTGCGAACATGGTAGTGCAACACTGTCCGAGGTGAGCGATCGGTTTCAGACCAGCCGCAAATACGCGCAGGCCGTGCTTGAGGAAATGGATGCCCGGCGCATCACCCGACGTGAAGGGAATGTGCGGATGCTGCGCTACGTGTGGATTCTTTGCCCCCTCCTTGAGTCTACAATTGCCTACGTGATGGATTCCAGTTTATAGAAAGGAACGCAACTGTGTCGTTGAATGATGGTGCTCAATACGAGCAGTCTTGGGATAGGTTGCTGAGGTGGTTGAGCAACAATCGCAAACTCATCTATTTTGTCGTCGTACCCCTCCTGATCATCTTGTGGTTAAGCTCCGGGATATACATTGTTCAGCCGGGTGAAGAAGGGGTCGTGCGCACCTTCGGAAGGTTCTCGAATGTCACGGGACCTGGTTTGAATTATCACCTTCCTGCACCGTTCCAGCGCGTAAACGTTGTTGATGTGCAGAGCATCCGTCGCGCGGAGATCGGATTCCGCACCGGCATCGGGGATCGCAAGGAGGAGATGCTCAACGAGGCGCTCATGTTGACTCGCGACGAGAATATCGTGCAGGTCGAACTGCTGATCCAGTATCGGGTTGGTAATTCGCGCGACTTTATCTTCAACGTGCAGCAACCGGAAACTGTGCTCGTCACCAGCGCCGAAGTGGCGCTGCGCAGCGCCGTCGGCCAAATGGGCATCGACGCCGTCATTACGGAGGAGCGTGCGCGGGTGCAGGATCAGACGCGCGTCTTCCTGACGCGGTTGATGGAAGATTATGGCACCGGCATTCTGGTGACGGATGTGCGTCTACAGGTTGCTGATCCGCCGGCAGAGGTGCGCGATGCCTTCCAGGAAGTGGTGCGTGCTCAGGCTGACAAGGAGCGTCGTATCAACGAAGCGGAAGCGTATCAAAATGACATTGTGCCGCGTGCACGTGGCGAACGACAGCGCCTGATCGAAGAGGCAACCGGCTTCAAAGATCGGGAGGTTCTGCGCGCCACCGGTGAAGCTGAACGCTTCTTGGCCGTGTTGAATGCCTACCAGTTGGCGCCAGAGGTCACCCGGGAACGACTGCATATCGAAGCGCTGGAACGCGTGTTGAATCATGTGGACTTGGTGCTGCTCGACAAGGATGCAGTGGGCGGGAGCCAGGTCTTGCCATTCTTGCCCCTGACCGAGGCGGGAAGCAATGCGCAGCGTTCAGAGATAAGAGAGGCTTCACCTGATCAAACGACGGTGCGCCCGGAAACGACCACGGAGGGTGAATAAGATGAGAGGTCTCATTACGACAGTCATCGTGATGGTTGCCATTGTTGCGCTCTTTTTGATCAGCCAGAGCGTATTCACGGTTGACGAAACACAACAGGCGATCATTTTGCAGTTCGGTGATCCGGTGGCTACGATCCAGGAGCCAGGTCTCGCCTTCAAGCTTCCGTTTATTCAGAATGTGATCACCTTTGATAAGCGCGTATTGTCGAGCGATGCTCTGCCGCAAGAATACTTGACAGCTGACAAAAAACGGTTGGTGGTCGATCATGTGACGCGCTGGCGGATCAATGATCCGCTGGTCTTCTTCAAGGCTGTGCGTACAGAGGCAGGCGCCCGCGCCCGTCTTGACGACATTATCTTTTCGGAATTGCGCCGCGAATTGGCGACGGTGGAATTCCTAGACGTGATCTCCAACCAACGCGAAGCCATCGAGGAGCGGGTGGCTGCATCTGCTTTGGACAAGGCTGCCGAGTTCGGCATTTTTGTACTCGACGTGCGCACCAAGCGCGCTGACCTGCCCCGGGAAGTGGAGCAAAGTGTTTTTGACCGAATGCGTGCGGAACGGCAGCGCGAATCCTCATTGCTGCGGGCTGAAGGCGAGGAATTAGGAAACATCATTCGCGCACAGGCTGACCGCAACAGTGCCGTGATCGTGGCAGAAGGCGAACAACAAGCCCAGCGGCTGCGCGGTGAAGGCGAAGCCGAAGCTATCGGCATCTATGCGGGAGCGCTTTCACAGGATTTGGACTTCTACGCCTTTATCCGCCGCTTGCAGGCATACGAGACCATTCTGAAGACAGGCGACCGCCTGATCGTTCCGTCCGACACGGAGTTTTTCCGATTCTTGCTGAACAGCAGCGGCTCGCCGGATGAGGGTCTCGCACTACCGGCGGCGACCACGCCCTGAAAAGTTGCCGCCTTCCAGGAAGCGTAAGCACTTTTCCTGGAAGGCGGCAACTTCCCCCAGCCAGCTTGACCTTCTGCGCATCCGCAGGCTAGTTTTCGCCAGCCGTAGGCGGCGCAGATTGAGGCTGATGTCGATGCCGTCCACAGCCAATGAAGCGACCGCCAATCAAGAACAGCGCGCCGACGCATAACAGCAGGAAGATGAAACCGTCAAACCCCGGCCTGCGCTGCGGGTAGCCGTAGGCATACGGCAGCAGCCCGGTTGGCGCCAGCGCGTCGGCGCCGTCAACGGCAGTCAGTCGCCCGACCAGGTAGCCCTGTCACCGACAGTCAGGCTGGTGAGGTGGTGGAGATCTGTTGATTTTCTCTGCGGCGCACATCGTAGCGCTGCCAGAACCAGACCGCCGCCACGATTGCAACACCGATGATGTCGGTCGCCACATTCGGGAAGAAGCACAGGAACGCGCCGAAGGCGGCAATGATCCACTCCCACCAGGTTGTGCGTCGCACGAGGAAACCCATGCTGATCACAGAAAAGGCGATAGTTCCCAAAAACGCCGAGATGTAGGCAAACAACACCTCATTGAATACCAAATCCTGCAAAATTTGACCGTTGTGACCGACGAGGAGAACCGCCGGGCTAAAGGCAAAGAGCAATGGCATCACATAAAGCAGCTTGGCAAACTTGAACGACGTCCATCCAGTCTTCCAGGGATCAGACCCCGCAATAGCAGCGCCGGCGTAGGCAGCGACGCAAACCGGCGGAGTAATATTGCTGTCCTGGCTGAACCAGTAGACGATCATGTGGGCCGCAATCAGCGCAACGCCCATTTCGGTGAGCGCAGGCACGGCGAGCACGGCGACAATCAGGTAAGCAGCAGTCACTGGCACGCCCATGCCCAACACCAGCGACGCCAGGCCTATCAGGAAGATAGCGATCAGTACATTGCCGTTACTGAGGCTGATAATGATGTCGGAGAAGCGCAGCCCGACGCCGGTTGCGTAGATCGTGCCAACGATGATGCCGATGACGCCAACGGTGGCGCCGATCACAAGCGTGTCGCGCGACCCATCGTAAAGCGCCTCGTAGACTAGCCGCACGACGCGACGGCCAGCGCGGGTCAAGCCGACGATAACCCCCTGTTCCGCCATCCCAGTAGAAAAGTCAGCGCGAGCTTCCGGCCCGATCATCATCAAAACCACACATGATAGGATCGCCCAGAATGCGGCGTAACTGGGAGAGTATCCTGCAATCATCATCGCGACAATGACCAGCAACGGCGTCGCCATGTACCATTCCCTGCGCAAAATGTCGCCAACGCGCATGCCGGTGTCGATGCCGCTCAGTTTCTGTTTCTTGGCCTCGAAATGCACCATCGTCAAGACAGAAAGGAAGTAGAGGATCGCCGGAAAGATCGAGATCAGCACGATGGTGCGATAGGGGATCGCCGTCAGCTCGGCCATGAGAAAGGCGCCAGCGCCCATGACCGGCGGCATGAACATACCGCCAATTGAAGCAGCCGGTTCGATCGCGCCGGCGACATGAGGGCGGAAACCCGCCTTCTTCATCAGAGGAATCGTAAACGCACCAGTGCTGACCGTATTGGCAATGGCGCTGCCTGAGATCGAGCCGAAGAGCGCCGAGGCCAGCACAGACACCTTCGCCGGGCCACCGGTGGTCTTGCCTGCAAGCGCCATCGGCAGATCGATAAAAAAGCGCCCGGCGCCCGATTTGCGCAGGAAGGCGCCAAAGAAAATAAAGAGGATCACATAACTTACCAGCACTGCCGCCATCACACCAAAGACGCCCTCTTGATCGAAGAAAAGCGTTGTCGCCGTGCGCTGAAGCGTACGCCCGCGATGAGCGAATGCATCGAGCACAGGGATGTCGTAGAGCACATAGCCGAAGCGTAGATAGAGCAGAAACACAAGACCGATAATTGTCATACTCCAGCCAAGCACGCGGCGACAGACTTCGAGCGAGACGATCAAGCCGAGAATGGCAATTATGTAGTCGCTCTCATTGTAGGCGCCTGCACGTTTCTGTAGCGCTGCAAACTGATTGATATAGTAGCCTACAGTGAGCACAGTCAATGCGATCATGGTCAAGCCGATCGGCCCTGGCCCGCTCTTGGGCATCAAGATACGGCGCAGCCAACGTCTCCATGCCGGATGTGCATCAGTGTCCCCCGCCTTCAGCCACTGCCCAAGACGACTCTTGGGGGGAATCAGCGGGTAAAGGATAAAGATCATGATAAAGGTGAGCATTACGTAGATGCCGCGCTGCCACTGTACTGGCGCCGGCAATGTGCCCGCTGTGTAGATATAGAAAGAGCTCATCCCAACGGCCAGCGCGGCAAAAATGGTGTGCCAAAAGCGGTTGAGCGAGCGGGTCGACCTCTCCTCTTTCTCAATGATTTCTTGTAGTCGCTCCTCGTCCTCCTGACTGGCAATCGGAGTCTGCATTTCGTCAAGAGCTTCGAGCATTCCTTCATGGCGCTGCTGTCTAGCCTGGGGTGTTTCCTTTTCTGGTTGTGACATGTACTTCACCGTAAGATTCTGCTGGCTTTAGGATGCGCAAGACCTCAACAAAAAAGAGAGGCCGTGAGAAAATCCGGCCTCTCTTGCGTTCACAGTCAGTTACTCGGTTGGCTTCTGGTAATCAGCGATCTCGACGCCTTGTTCCTGCCAAAAGCGATAAGCGCCCGGATGGAGCGCGACCGGAATGCCGATCAGCCCACCCTCGATCGTCATTTCCGCCGCAGCCGGATGGGCCTCACGCATTCGTTTCAGCCCTTCTTCAGAAAAGACAGCCTTAATTGCATTGTAGACCAAATCGTCCGGAACGTCCTTGTGCGCAACCCAGATCGCTGTATCCTGGAAGCTCGGCACATCGTCCGGCACATTGTCATAGAAGCCACCCAACAGGTTGCGTTTGGCATAGAATGGATACGCCTCGAAAAAGCCCGACTCATCTCCAGGAGTGGCGGTGTCCAGCAGCCGGATCTTGGTCACCGTTGTAGCCTCCGTCACCGATGCGTTGGGGAAGGCCGCCAGAATCCAAAAACCGTCAAGCTGACCGTCGCCCATCGCCGAGGCTGCCTGCGAATAGCCCAGATACTCGATGCTCATCTTGTCCCAAAGCCCAAGGTGCCGCAGATACCGTTCGGCGGAAAGCGCCGCACCTGAACCGGCGTTGCCCGGTGCAATGCGCTTGCCTTCCAGATCAGCCACCGTCTTGATGCCGCTTGCCTCCGTAACAACCAAATGGATGACGCCGCCATAGAGCGCCGCCACTGGACGCACATCTGCATAGACATTGGGATCGTCGGCCAGCAGCCCTTCACGCCCCAAGAAAATATCGCCGGAGTAAACAATGCCATACTGGATATCCCCGGAGTTGACGCTGCGCAGATTCTCCGCCGAGCCACCCGTGCCTTCAGCGGCAATGTCAAGGTTCGGGTCAGCGTCGGTTATGATCAACGACATGGCGTTGGCAAAAATCTGGAAGGCGCCGCCAACCGGCCCGCCACCAAACGACTGACGCACCTTTTGACCGCTGGGCGCAGGTGCATCTGCTTGCTGCGCCGGCCGGTCGGCAGCAGGCGCGCTCGCTGGAGCTGCCGGCGCACAAGCCGCCACCAATAGCGCAATCAGTAGCCCAAATGCAAATAAATGGGAACGGTGAGCGAATCTCATCAGATCTCTCCTTTGGTGGTGTGGGTATTTGATTGAAAAAACGCGCTCAAAATGGCTTACAACGAAGGGAACTAGTGTTGCCTCCTCATCATAGCGCATGGCACAGACAATGTCAACCATTTACTTTGTGGTTTTCTCCGAAATCCACTCGATAAGAGTAGCGTCATCAGCTCACTACCGGCAGATAAAGACTCCACCCGCGCCGTTCGATGGCGGCGATTCCCACGGCTGCACCTCGCCCTGCCGAAACCATGACCGAGGAATTCACGGCTGTCAGCCTATCTGGCAGCGCGGCGACAAGTTGGTGAGTCCCCTCTGCGATATTGGCAATGGTGGTGAAACGCTCGTCTCTGTCCGTCACGGTCGTCTGCCCCGCCGTCACCTGGATACCCGCCAATGGCGTCTCCCGAGGCTGGCGCAGGCCGTCGCCGTTTGTGTCCGGCCAGGCCCCTAACAAATGAATCTCCATGTTGAAGATTGTAACAGGAAAATGACATGCTGTTGCGTTGCGCTGCCCACCCAAAATGGGGTGTAATTCAAGGGTGTCCGCCGTGGTTCATCGCCTCTTGCATGACGGGACGCAATGTCACGCAGGAGGCGATGACCTGTTTTACCCCAGCCGTCAAGCAGACCCGTCAGAAGAAACGCTTGCCAATCGATGCGTTACTGTAGATAATTTCTGTGCAGTGATCGCTTCCCAGGCGAGCTGGCGTTTTCTTCTCAAAAATTGTTCTTTGGATGGCCCGGTATTTACGATCAGGAGTTCCAATGAATCTTGCAGAGTCTTTGTTGAGCGCCTTGCGCGACCATGGCGCACGTGAGATATTCGGCATCCCCGGCGACTTTGCGCTGCCGTTCTTCAAAGTGATCGAAACTTCCAACATCCTTCCTCTATACACCTTGAGCCACGAGCCAGGTGTTGGCTTTGCTGCGGACGCAGCCGCACGTATTCGGTCAGCGCCGTCAGTGGCGGCAGTGACCTACGGCGCCGGCGCCTTGAACATGGTCAATGCTGTCGCCTCGGCGTATGCCGAGAAGGCGCCTGTCGTCGTTGTCTCTGGCGCGCCGGGCAGCGCTGAGTCGAGCCGCGGGCTGCTCCTGCACCATCAAGTCAAGTCGCTTGATTCGCAGCATCAGATTTATCGCGAGATCACCTGCGACCAGGCGCGTCTTGACGACCTGCGCACGGCGCCCGAAGCGATCGCGCGCGTATTGCACAATTGCGTCACACAATCACGCCCGGTCTATTTCGAGATACCGCGCAATCTGGTCGCCGAACCATGTGCGGCTGTCACGCGGCTCCCTGCCGATCCGGTCGATGTCGAGGCGGTGGAGACCTGCGTCGACGAGGTGCTGGATCGTCTCCAACAGGCAGCGTCGCCAGTGCTGATGGTGGGTGTTGAGATTCGGCGCTTCGGATTGGAGCAGAAGATCGAACTGTTGGCGCAACGTCTCGGCATTCCGGTTGTGACCTCATTTTTGGGACGCGGCCTGTTGGCGCACTCGACGGCGCAAGTATTGGGAACCTACATGGGCATTGCTGGCGATCCCGAACTGACTCAGCTTGTCGAGCAGTCAGATGCATTGCTGCTGCTCGGGGTGATTCTCTCGGACACGAATTTTGGGGTTTCCAGCCATCGGTTGAATCTGCGCCATGCTATCCACGCCGAAGATGGCGCGGTGAGGCTGGGACACCACATCTATCCACATATCCCGCTTGAGGCGTTCGTCGATGCGCTGTTGGTGCGCGTCGATCGTAAAGAGAGTGCGTTTACATCCGTACATGCTTATCCGCGCAACCTGGTGCACGACGACCAGCCGATCACGCCGACAGATATCGCCTGCGCTGTCAACGATTTCTTCGCCGCACATGGATCGATGCCGCTTGCCTCCGACATGGGAGACTGCCTTTTCACCGCGCTAGACATGGATAACACCGAACTGGTGGCGCCCGGCTATTATGCAACGATGGGGTATGGCGTGCCCGCTGGCCTGGGTCTCCAGGCTGCCACCGGGCGTCGGCCGATTATCCTTGTAGGGGATGGCGCATTTCAGATGACAGGCTGGGAACTGGGCAACTGTCGGCGCTATGGCTGGGACCCGATTGTGTTATTGTTCAACAGCCGCAGTTGGGAAATGTTGCGCGTCTTTCAGCCAGAAAGCGGTTTCAACAACTTGGATGACTGGAATTTTGCCGTGCTGGCGCAAGGACTGGGCGGCATTGGCGTCCGCGTCACAACGCGCGCTGAATTAGCGATGGCGTTGGAGCGCGCCGCGTCCATCCGTGGACGATTTGTCTTGATCGAGATCGTACTCCCACCGAACGCCGTGTCGACAACTCTGGCGCGTTTCGTGGCCGGGCTGACCATGGCGCGCGGAAGATAGGCGTAGCCTGTCCACCAACAAGAAAAAGAGATAAACGGCAAACCGCGATGCCCTGGAAAGATCGTAGCTTTCCACCTATGAAGCGGCAGACTTACGCGTCGAGAACGGAACGTACAGCAGCGAGCGTCGGCTCGATGACGCGCACGTCGCCGGTCACCTCCATGGCCGCACGCACATCTTTGAGACCGCTGCCCGTGTTGATGACGACGAGGGTTTCACTCGTTTGCACCAGCCCATCACACCAGGCTTGCAGCAACCCAGCATAGGCAGCCGCGCCTGCCGGCTCGGCAAAGACGGCGCCAAACCGCGCCAATGGCAGCATCGCCTCCAAAATCGCGGCATCCTCGACCAACACATAGGCGCCGCCGCTCTCACGCACGGCTGCCAGCGCCTTGACCGGATCGCGAGGGGCATCGACGCTGATGCTGTCGGCGCGCGTGGCAGCCCGCACCGGCGTTGGAATCTCTGCTCCGCTGCGCCAGGCGTTGTAGAGCGCAGGACTGAGCGTAGACTGCACGCCGTAAATGCGCGGCATACGCTCTATCCAGCCAAGCGCCAGCAAATCCTTGAAGCCTTTGTGGACGCCGCCGATGATGCAGCCGTCGCCCACCGACACAAAGACAGCGTCAGGCGCCAGCATTGGCGCATCGTCATTGCTCTGCTCCGCCAGTTGCAGCGCAATCTCATAGGAGACGGTCTTCTTTCCTTCAGTCATATATGGGTTATAGCCGGTGCTGCGATTGTACCATCCAAACTCCAGACACGCCTCGGTACAGAGGTCGAACGCATCGTCATAGCTGCCGTCGATAGCGAGCACCGTGCTGCCGTAGACGAGCAACTGCGCAATCTTGGCGGGCGGCGCGCTTTTGGGCACAAAAATGACCGTTTGCTGACCAGCGGCGGCGGCCTGTCCAGCCAGCGCCGCTGCCGCGTTGCCGGTGCTGGCGGTCGCCACGATCGGACAGCGCTCAGCCTGCGCGCGCGTTACAGCAATCGCCGACGCCCGATCCTTGAAAGAGGCGCTGGGGTTGCGTCCGTCATCCTTGATCCACAGATTTGCCAGCCCGGTGGCAGCGCGCAGCCGCGGCGCCGCCAGCAACGGCGTTCCTCCAACCGGCAAAGGCGGTAGACTTTCACGTTGAGGGATCGGCAGCAAGGGCCAGAAGCGCCCAATTGAGCGGTCGCAATCGGCGCGCAGGCTCGCCGGCGTGACAGAGCGCGCCACGGCAGCGTAGTCGTATTGCACATCAAGCGTGCCCAGGTCGCTGCCGCGATTGGGGCGGCAGGAGCAGACATAGTCAACCGCGCCCGGCGCGTACCACGCGCCGCAACGAAGACAACGCAAGCCTGTGACAAATTTCGATTCCCTTTCAGTCCATGTTGCCTGTTCAGCTTTCATGGCATCCTCTCCAAAAAAATAGCGTACAATTATTGACATTTTGTAAGCAAACTGACATGACTAAACTGTCGGCATCCGAATACACTGCGAGGGCACAATCGAACTGTCAGGTGTACGCTGCACGCTTTCAACCACAGGTAGCGTACCGCAACTCATGGATGGCGCAAAACCGATCGCGCCGTGAAGCCCGTTGTTCGTAAATAATTTTCCAGACAATGGACATTTTGCAATTCCTGTGGGATAATCATCGCAGGATTTTCATGAGGGAAGGGAGAAGATGCACATGGAAAAGTCAAGTCGGTATCCGAGCTATACAGTCTGTGTAGCTCGTGCATTGAGTGCATCGCCACAACCGCTTTCAATCGAGGCGTTGCTGACGACGGTTGGTCGCCAGCGTCCCATAGGGAAAGGCGCTCGACGGGCGATCTATCGAGCGATCAAGGAGTTGTATCAAGCCGTACCCGTGGCGCCCAGCCAGATCGGTTGGCTTTCTCATCTTCTGCAGAACAGCACCTTTCGCCATCCGCTCACTGCCGATGAAGCGCGCCGCGGCTATTTGTTGCTCGACGAGCTGGAACATGCTGTATTCTTCCCGCAGTTTTTCCAAAACCATCGCACCGACCTTCGTCACGTTCAGATCGAACTGATGGGGGGGCCTACGCTGAAGGCGGAAGCAGCCGTTGAACGCAAGACCTGGTCGCTGCGCCTGGGAGTTGCGTTCGCCGAATGGGTTGATGAACAGGGCGGGCAGGGACGTGATGACATCCTAATCACGGTCAGAAACGCCATCGATGGTCACTATCTGGTGCGCTTGCAGCCCCGTGAAAGTCGAGACGAAGAGACAATCCGCGAGCAGAACATGCGGCTGGCGATGGCGGCAGAGGAGCTGGTTTCCTCATCTCGAGGCCTGGACAAAATCATCCCTGTTTGGGAGCTGGCCGCGCTCTTGATCGGACGCAAACTTTACACCAGCCCGGTTCCACCCGATGATTTACACATGGTGCTACACAAATACAGCATGTTGCGCATTGCCGATGACGGTTCTGGCTATACGCTGGAACGCCTCACTTCCGCCGATGCAGCGCGCCCACAGCCGGTTCGGAGCGTCACCGCCGCCAGACGCAGGCAGAGCGACAGCAGTGACGAGCCAGACGACGATGATATCGACGCCTTCCTCTTGCCGCCCAACTTCACATTTGAAGAATCGGGCGACTGGCTTGACGATGAGGACAGCTCACCCGACGCAGGCAATTTTGAGGATTCCTGCCCCGATTACGAATCGTATCTCGAATCGCATCGAATGTCGGACGACTTTGACGCCCCGCTGTCCCACAGCGACTATCATCTGCTCGAGGCTGAATTGGAAACGCTGTTGGGGCTTGAGCAGGAGTTCGGCTATCTGCTCCCAGAACAGAGCAAACGCGTCGATGACCTGGCTGAGCGTCTCTTCATTGATCCGGAGTCGCTCGAATTTGACGATGACGAGGACGACGACAATTTTGGCAACGGGATGCCGTTCTGGAACAACTGATTCCCGAACAGTTGACATCCCAGCGCAGAGAATGACGCAACGGCAGGTCAAGACCGCAGCTCCCCGATGCGGTCTTGCTCATTTTAGAGAAATCGCTGACTGTTCATGAATAAACCGGTGAATTGTCGCTACTTCTATGGTGACTATTTCCGCGGCAAAAACAAGGAAGAATGCCGACTGATTGCCGCCAATCAGGAAAATGAGCATCCGTGGAAGCGCAGCTATTGCGACTCTTGCCCTGTGCCGGAGATCTTGATCGCAAGCAACACGCGCGAATTGGCGCTCGAGGCAAAGGTTGTAAGACGCTTTCTGCGCGGACAGATCGAAGTAACTTTTGCCGTCTGCACCAGACACATGGTGGAATTGTCCGACCCGCGCCATTGTCCGCAGTGTGCGGCGGAACAGCAGGCGCTGTCAGGAGGGGACAATTGAAGCGAGCATTTGTGCTGAGTGGCGGCGGCTCCCTGGGCGCCATGCAGATTGGCGCGCTTCGCCTGCTCCTGGAAAAGAACATCAAGCCAGACATTGTGGTCGGCTGCTCTGTCGGCGCGCTCAATGCCTCATTTCTTGCCACCGACCTCAGCCTCGATGAGCTAACCCGCGCCGAAAAGGTGTGGCAGGCTGTCACCACCGACATTGTCTATCCGGGCGCCAGGGTGCAGGCAGTGTGGCGCTTTCTCACCGGTAAAGACAGCCTCTACGACAATCGGCGTTTCTATGAGTTTTTGCAGGCAAGCGGCTGCACGCCTGCGCTCACCTTCGACGACCTGCACGACGCCCGTCTCTATGTCACTGCCACCCACCTGCGCACGGGCAGCCTGCATGTCTTTGGCGACAATCCACATGACCTGGTGCTCGATGCGTTGATGGCAAGCACGGCGCTGACGCCGCTGCATCCACCGTGGGAGATCAACGGCGAACGCTATGTCGATGGCGGAACTGTTACGCCGCTGCCGCTGCGCGTGGCGCTCGAACGCGGCGCCACCGAAATCTACGCGCTGCACCTCCATCGTCCGACCGCTGAACCGCCAAAGAAACGACTGCGCGGCGTGGCTGAACACATCAATCAGGCTGTCTCAACTATGCTGCGCCTGCAAGCTGACCACGACCTGCACCTGGCTGAAACAGCGCGGCGCGTGCGGCTGCACTATCTGCCGCTGTGGACAGACGACCCGATCGAGCCGATCGACTTCAGCCATTCGACGACGCTGATAGAGCAGGGTTACACAGCAGCCGAAAGACTGCTCAAACGCGGTGATGCCGCTCCATTGATCAACGAGCATTCGTCCGGCCGTCGTTGGTGGCGTGGATGGGGCTTCTCAGGCAGCAGCCAGCCAAGTCGCAACCAAATGAACAATGCGTGACGCAAGACTCATGATAACAAATCAAGCAGCCTGCCACGCTTGATCACACCCTCGACCAGGTTGGCGCCAAGCCAGTAGACCAGATGCCGGAAATCCGGCAAATCCAGGATCAACACATCGGCCTGTTTGCCCACTTCCAGCGATCCGAGCCGGTCGCCCAGGCTGATGGCGTGGGCGGCGTTGATGGTGACGGCGTTGAGCGCCTCCGCTGGGGTCAAGTGTTGATAGCGACATGCCAACGCCATCACCAGCGGCAACGACAAAATCGGCGCCGAACCGGGGTTGAAATCGGTCGCCAGCGCAATCGCTGCGCCCGCTTCGATCCACGCACGGGCGTCGGCGAAATGGCGGCTGCCCAAATGCACATTGACGCCGGGCAGCAGCACCGCAATCGTCTCTGACGCCGCCAGCAGCGCCATATCTTCCGGCGGCGTCACGTCAAGATGGTCGGCGGAGATCGCCGCCAGCTCGACCGCCAGCCTCGCCCCGCCCAGCGCGACAAACTCGTCGGCGTGAATCTTGGGTCGCAGCCCCAACCGCGCACCTGCTTCAAGCACACGCCGCGCCTGCGCCATATCAAAGACGCCCCGCTCGCAGAAGACATCGTTGAACAACGGCGCGGCGCTCGCAGCCAACGGCGATACGCGCCACCATGCCGCAGCCGCCGGCAGCATCTCGGTGCAGACCAGGTCGACATAGCCGTCGGGATCGCCGGCAAACTCCGGCGGTGTGGCGTGCGCGCCGAGAAAGGTTGGGACAATATCCTGTGCTGCAATAGCGGCAAGCTGCTCGACTGCGGTCAGGATTTTTAGCTCTGTGGCAGTGTCGAGGCCGTAGCCGCTCTTGATCTCGACCGTGGTCGAACCCAGACGCAACATCGCCTGAAGATGGCGACGCCCGGCGGCCACCAGCTCATCCAGCGAAGCATTGCGTGTGGCGTGCATCGTGGAAAGAATGCCGCCACCCGCCGCCAGCAGTTCCTGATAAGTGGCGCCGGCAAGCTTGCGCTCGAACTCCGCCACGCGCTCGCCGCCAAAGACAAGGTGTGTGTGACAATCGACAAAGCCTGGGCAGAGCACCTTACCCGCTGCGTCAACCTGCGTGCGCGCCCGATAGCGCCCGCGCAGCGCCGCCGTCTCGCCAACCGCCACAATCACGCCGTCGTCAATCGCAATCGCTCCATCCGCAATCACACCGACGTCAGCCAGCGCTGCACCGCGTTTTGGCGCCGGCGCAGCGCATGTCGCTACCTGCGCTGCGTTGACGAGAAGCAGATCGACCTTCATGGGATCATCCTTGATCGAACTGCATCCACACCTCGCCCTGGCCGTCCGGCACGGTGAAGGTAAAGGTCTGGCTGTCGCGCTCGCCGTTGCCGTCGAGCACCCAGATGGCGTAGGTTCCCGCAACGTTGTTGCCAGGAATGTCGCTCAACCCGACCTTGTACTCGTAGTTAAACTTGCCCAATGTACCCTGTTGATCTTGCAGGGCTATGCTGCGCACGCCGTCGGAGATGGGCAGTTTCACCCCATCTTTTTCGACCCAGACAAAGTAACTCCCCTGCGGCTGCCCGCCATCGACCCCACTGTGAATAAAGTGAAGCTGTAGCTTGAGTTCCGTGCCGCCATTGGGCGCAAAGCTCGGTCCGCCGCGCAGCCTGAACTTGCAGCCGTCGCCGCCGATGTTGGCGCAGGGGTCGGTGGTGGACGGCGGTGGCGCCGCCGGCTCTTCAGCCGCGGGAGGCGGTTCAGCCGCCGGTGGTGGAGCGGCGGGCTGCTGTGCGGGCGCCTGCGCGACCTGCTGCGGCGGCGCGGGGATATCGGTGATCACCTGCGCAAACTGGTCGCTCTCGCGGTTGGTCAGGTCGCCAAAGACCCACACCTCCTTGCCGTTGACGCAGCAGATCAGCCACCATGTCCGCTCGGCGTTGCTGCCAACGATTGTGAACTCCTGCCCCTGGTTCACCGTGCCGGCCAGCCCATAATTTGTGCCCGGCCCCAACCGTACGTTGACAGCATTTTCCTTCACGGTCAGCTTTGGCTGCGGCGTGGCGGTCGGTTCGACTGCTTCGGCAGCCGCTTCCGCGGGGGCTGGCGCGTCTTGTGACGCTTCGAGATCGAGCGCAATCACCAGCGTCGGAACGGCTTCAACCGGCTCCGGCGTCGGTGGCGGCGCTTCGGTCACCGGCGTCGGCGTGAAGGTTGGCACGACCGGACGCTCCACAAGCGGCGTCGGCGCCGGTTCTTGGGCGCCGCCGCCAAAGAGAAAACCGCAGCCGTTGAGGGTCATCGCTATCACAAACGCCAACGGCGCAATCATTGCCACGGTCGGAATGCGAATCCGCTGATTGATCTGAAGCATTGCTCACCTATCTCCTTAAATGCTCGATTGCATGCACAAATTGCTTGTGGCATAGTACCATCATGATCGCTCAGCCCGATAACCTGCCCGACGATCAGATCGAGGTCTGGCAGCAAGCAGTCGAGTCGTTTCAGCGCGCGTACCGCATGCAGGTGCAGGGCGACATCGCCGCGGCCATCCGCGAGTACAAGGCGTCGATTCGATTCTATCCCACCGCCGAGGCGTACACCTTTCTGGGTTGGGCGTACGCGCATCTGAGTCTCTATGAAGAGGCGATCGCAGCGTGCAAACTCGCCATCGAGGTCGATCCCGACTTTGGCAACCCTTACAATGACATTGGCGCCTATTTGCTCGAACTAGAACGCGTCGAGGAGGCCATTCCGTGGTTCGAGCGGGCGCTAGAGGCGCCGCGTTACGATGCCCGCGTCTTTGCCTTCTTCAATCTCGGTCGCGCCTACGAACGGCTGGGCAATTGGCGCAGCGCACTCGATTTCTACCAGCAGACCGCAGAGTACTTCCCTCACTACCGCCCTGCCGTCGACGCCGCGCATCGGTTGTTGGGGAGGGTGAATTAGGAATTGGAGATTGGAGATTAGGAGATTATGTTTCCGTATAGAGACGTCTTGCTCAATCTCCAATCTCCAATCTCCAATCTCCAATCTCTCAATCTTCTAATCGCACAATCGCCTGATAAGCTCCCCCAGCTGAGCGCACGACAAGATTGTCGCCGCCCTTGACCATTGCCGGCGCGGTGACGACGACGCCGTCGGCGCGCTGGACGATGCTGTAGCCGCGACCAAGCACACGCAGCGGATTGAGCGCCTCCAGCCGCTGCACGGCGGCGAGGCTGCGCTCGCGGCGGCGTGAGAGGATGCGCTGGATGACTTGATGCAGCCGGCGCTCGCGTTCGTCCAGCCGTTGGCGTTGGAGGTCGAGCTGGCGCTGAGGATGAATGCGATGTAACCGCGCAGCCAGGCGATCGAGTACGCGCCGCTCCTGCGCAATGCGCTGCACGACGCGCTCCCTCACGGTTTGGACACGCGCCAGTGTTTGCCCATGCTGATTGATGCGCCCCTGCACGGCGGCGACCGCGGCGGCAGTCGGCGTTGGCGCACGCAGGTCAGCCACAAAATCGACGATGGTGAAGTCAGTCTCGTGCCCCACGCCGGAGATGACGGGGATGGCGCTGTTCGCCACAGCGCGCGCCACACCTTCATCGTTGAACGCCCACAGGTCTTCGATGCTGCCGCCGCCGCGCGCCACAATCAGCGTATCGATAGCGGCCACGTCAGCCGCATACCGATTCGCCGTTGCGATGGCGGCAATGATACGCATCGGCGCGTCGGCGCCCTGCACCAGCGTTGGGAAGAGCAGCACTTCGACCAGGGGCCAGCGCCCAGCCAGCGTGCGCAGGATATCACGCAGCGCAGCGGCGTCGGCGCTGGTTATAATCCCAATGCGGGTGGGACGGGCAGGCAGCGGCCGCTTGCGCGCCTCGTCGAAGAGACCTTCCGAACGCAGCTTTTCCTTGAGCGCCTCGAACTGTGCATAAAGCTGGCCCCTGCCTGCGGGCTGCAGGCGATTGGTGTAGAGCTGATACGCGCCGCTTTCGGGATAGACGCCGACGTAGCCATGTGCGATCACCTGGTCACCCTCGCGCGGCAGCCAGCTCTGCGCCATGGCGCTGCCTTTCCACATCACGGCGTTGATCGTGGCGCCGGCATCCTTGAGCCGGAAGTAGATGTGGCCGCTGGCCGCACGCTTCCAGTTGCTCACCTCGCCCACGACCTGCACATCGCGCAGCGCGTCGTCCTGCTCGAACAGGCGCACAATGTGGGCAGTGAGTTTCGAGACGGTCAGCATCGGTCACGCTCCTGCCGGCGCAGCGACCAGCCCGGCGCCGTCCACGCGCTGCGACGCACGCACGACCTGCTCCTGGCGCTTGAACTGGCTCATGTAGAGGTTGTAGTAGAAACCCTGCCGCGCCAGCAGTTCCTCGTGTGCACCGCGCTCGATGATCTCGCCCTTGACCAGCACCAGCACCTGGTCGGCGTTGCGGATCGTGCTCAGGCGATGGGCGATCACAAAGCTGGTGCGCCCTGCCAGAAGCTGTTCGAGCGCGGCTTGAATCTGGCGCTCGGTGCGTGTATCGACGCTGCTCGTCGCCTCATCGAGGATCAGCAGCCGCGGGTTCGAGAGCGCGGCGCGGGCAATCGACAAAAGTTGGCGCTGTCCCTGGCTGAGACCGGCGCCGCGCTCGCCAAGCACGGTGTTGTAGCCTTCTGGCAGCCGTTCGATGAAGTCGTGGGCGCGCGCCAGTTGCGCGGCGGCGATCACCTCCTCGTCGGTGGCGTCGGGCCGACCATAACGGATGTTGTTCGCCACAGTGTCGCTGAAGAGGAACGAATCCTGCAAGACCACGCCGATCTGTTTGCGCAGGCTCTCCAGCGTCACCTCGCGCACGTCGATGCCATCGATGGCGACGCGCCCGCTCGATACGTCGTAGAAGCGCGGCAGCAGGTTGACCAACGTCGTCTTGCCCGCACCGGTGGGGCCGACAATGGCGATGGTCTGACCCGGTTCCGCCGTGAGGTCGATGCCCTTGAGCACCGGCTCGCCCGGCTTGTACTCGGCGCCTACGTTCTCGAACACGACGCGCCCTTCGATCGGCGGCATTGGTTTGGCGTCGAAACGTTCGACGATCTCCGGGCGTTCGTCGAGCAGATCGAAGATGCGCTCGGCGCCAGCGACTGCGCTCTGGATATTCGCCCACAGCACCGCAATCTGCGCGATCGGCTGGTTGAAGCGCTGGACATAGCCGATAAAGGCGATCATCAGCCCCAGCGTCACCGCCGAGCCGCCGAGCGTCTGCCCTTGCAGCATGAACGCGCCGCCGACGCCGGCTACGATGGCGATGGCGACATAGCCCAACGCTTCAAGCGTGGGCGCCAGCGCCGAGGTGTAGGCGACGGCGCGCACGTTGGCGTCGCGGTTGGCAGCGTTGCTGACGCGGAAGGATTCGATGTTCGCATCCTCACGGCTGAATGCCTGCACCTCGCGCACGCCGGAGATGCTTTCTTCCAGCTCGGCGTTGACGTTGCCGATCTCTTTGCGCGTAACGCGGAACGCCTTGCGCGCCTGTCCGCTGAACCAGACCGTCGCAACCGCCATCAGCGGCACGACCGCCAGGCTCAGCAATGCGTACACCCAGTTCAACGCCAGCATGTTCCACGCGATCCAGCCGAGCAGTAAAACACCGCTCAGCACCTGGATCAACGCAAAGCTGATCGCCTGCTGGATCGTGCTTACATCGTTGGTGATGCGGCTCATCAGGTCGCCGCTTTCGTTGCGGCTATAGAAGCCGAGCGACAGCCTGTGCAGATGGGCAAACACATCGACTTGCAGCGCGCGCAGCACATGCTGACCCGCCCATGACATCATAAAGAACATGGCGCCGCCGGTGATGGCGCCGAGCACGAAGATAGCAATCAATCCAAGCACAAGCCGGCCCAAGCCCGCCATATACGCATCGAGCGGCGACCCGGCGGGCACATCGCCAAACCAACAGGCGAAACTGCGCGCGCCTTGCGCCGCAGCGACGCCCGCCGGCATTCCTTGCACAGACTCAGCGGCGAACAACTCGCCCGCCACCGCCGGCGTCAGATAACAATCGACTGCCTGACCGAGCAGTTCGGGCGTGATCACCTGCACCCAGGCATTGACCACCATCAACACGAGCACGCCAACCAACGCCAGCCAAAAGGGCTTGAAGTAGCTGGCAAGCCGTCCCAGCGTCCTGCCGACGCTGCGCGGCTTGCTCACTTCCTGTTCGAGTAATCCACGTGGCCCACCGATCATAGCACCAACTCCAATTCTTTGTCATGCGGCTCGCTGGTCGGGTCTTCGACAAGCTGGCTGCGGTAGATTTCAGCGTAGACCGGACTTTCTTCGATCAGATCGACGTGCCGTCCCTGCGCCACGATTTTACCCTTTTCCAGCACGAGGATCATGTCAGCGTTGAGCACGGTGCTGATGCGCTGTGCAATCACGAAGCTGGTGCGCCCCTTCATCAGTTCGTCGAGCGCGTGCTGGATCAGCAGTTCGGTCTGCACATCGACGGCGCTGGTCGAGTCGTCGAGGATCAGGATGCGCGGGTTGAGCAGCAGGGCGCGGGCGATGGCGAGGCGCTGCTTTTGCCCGCCGCTCAGCGTCGTCCCACGCTCGCCGACCGCAGTGTTGTAGCCATCGGGGAAGCTGACGATGAAGTCGTGGGCGGCGGCGGCTTTGGCGGCGGCGATCACCTCCTCGTCGGTGGCGTCGGGGCGACCAAAGGCGATGTTGTCGCGAATCGTGCCGCTGAAAAGGTTGGTCTCCTGCAACACGATGCCGATCTGCCGGCGCAGCGACTCGATGGTGACATCGCGCACATCGTAGCCATCGATGCGGATGCTGCCGCCGGTCACGTCGTAGAAGCGCGGGATCAGGTTGATGATGCTGCTCTTGCCACTACCGGTTGCCCCCAGGATCGCCACGGTCTGCCCAGGCTCGGCGCGGAAGCTGACGCCGTTGAGCACCGGCTCCGTGCTGCCAAAGTAACGGAAAAAGACATCCTCAAAGACAACCTCGCCCTCGATCGGCGGCAACGGGACGGCGCCGGGCTTGTCGGTCACTTCGTTGTGCGCGTCGAGAATCTCGAAGATGCGGTTGGCGCTGGCGGACGCCTGGCTCATCTGCGAGATGATGAAGCCAAGCTGACCGAGCGGGAAGAA
>CALJMI010000045.1 GCA_937981885.1 uncultured Caldilinea sp. | reverse complement strand
GCATCGATCAGGTCGAGCGTCAGCGCGAAGTCGACGCGGTCGATCTCGACGTTGAGAATGTGGAGGCGCTGTATGCGAGTGAAGTCAACAGGTTTCATGAGAAATCATCAAACAAACGATGGTTGAAACTCATCGTTGGATAGGAGAAACCCGGCTCACGCCGGTTGTGCAGCGCCCGCATCAAGCGCGCTTATGAAGATGAGCAAGATAATCCTGCAATCGGCGTAGTCAGCGTGAGCATGAGACGTCGGTTCACCTCTCGTAGGTCATTGCCTCCGGCGTGACATCGTTTCCTGGGGGCGTCCGGCTGGAAGCCGAATCCACGATTACCGAATCCATTTGTTAAACTCCATCAGCGCAGCTTCTTCTCTCAGACGTCGAATTCATTCGATGCTTTCTTTGGCTGTTGACGATTATCTGGAAACGTTGGCCGCTTCCTTTAGCACTGCCAGCGTTTCCTGCGCCGCCTTTTCCCAAGAAAAGCGCCGCACATTCGCATAGCCAGCCTCGATCAACTGCTGACGCAGCACCTCGTCCCGGCTCAGACGCAGCATGGCATTGGCGATGGCGTCCACGTCGGTTGGGTCGACCAGCAGCGCGGCATCGCCGGCGACTTCGGGCAAAGATGAGTTGTTCGATGTCAACACAGGCACTCCGTAACTTTGCGCCTCCAACACCGGGAGGCCAAATCCTTCAAAGAGCGAAGGAAAGCTGAAAAAGCGCGCACCTTTGAGCAGGGCAGGCAGATCGTCGTCGGGCACATAGCCGAGAAAACGTACATGCTGCGCCAGTCCCAACGCAGCAGCTTGCTCGTACAGGCTGTCGCTCAGCCAGCCTGATGCACCCGCAAAGACCAGATCAAAGGTGATCGGCGTGTTGCGATAGAGCCAGTCATACGCCTGCAGCAGCCGCGCCACGTTCTTGCGCGGCTGGATCGTGCCGACAAAGAGTGCATACGGTCGATGCAGCCCGTAGCGTTCGCACACTTCTGTCACTTGATGGTGCGTCACGATTGCCGTCTGCGCTGGCGCTTCGTAGATGACGCGGATGCGCTGCGCTGGTACGTGACAACGCGCAATCAGGTCGTCAGCTGTCGCCTGGCTGACCGCGATCACACGTTGCGCCACGTGGACGCTCCAACGCGTGCCGCCTTCAATCAACAGGCGCTGTTGCCAGGTGTGCGTCTCTGGGAAGGCGTGATACCCGAGATCATGTACGGTGACGACGCTGGCGGGCAGCCGGCTGGCAGGTATGACAAAGGGAATTACATGCGCAGGCACAAACAACACGTCGGGGCGGCGACGCGTCACTTCGTGCGCCAATGTGCGATGCGTCCACAGTCGGCGCGCCGGGATCACGCACACCTCGACATGGTCGGCGTCTGGTAGATGCTCCGTGAGGCGCGTATCACGGTTAGGCGCATCCAGGTAGAGCCGCCATCGATGTTCGCCTGCCTCCGGCATTGCCAACAAGTGACGGATGATTTCGAGCGAGTACCGTTCAGTGCCGGTTCTCTGCGCACGCACTGCACGCGAAGCGTCGATTCCGATGATCATGCCTGAAATCCACTGTGTCGCCAACTTTAGCTAAGATTGTATGGCTATCAAGGATGATTGCCTAATCTCTTTGGCCCTGACATGAAGTCGTCTCATTGCATTTAGTGGTCTGGCGATCTTAACGACGTTCCTGTACGCTAAGTCACTAGCCAGGAAGTACTACTTGATGTATAGTGGCGGCGGAGCATTCGCTCCGCTTGGTTATCGAAACATCTATAACCGAAAACCTTGCCACCCATTGATGCAGGAGGTTTTCGGTCCGACCAGATAGGAACGATTATGAGTGCAACCCTACAAGTTCAACCGAACACTCTTGGAGGAACATTCACCCTGACCAAAGATGAGTTGCGCAAGGCCGTCGCCGAACGTCTCTACAATACGGTTGGCAGCGCAATTCAATCCGCCAGCAAATATGATCTGTATATGGCTTTGTCGCTGGCGGTGCGCGACCTGCTGACGGAACGCTGGCGCCATACAACCGAGGCGCACTATGAAGCGAATCCCAAGTTTGCGTACTATCTTTCCGCCGAGTACATGCTGGGTAAGCAGCTTGGTCAAAACCTGCTTTACACAGGAACGACCGAAGTCGCTGAGCAGTTGCTGGCTGATTTTGGCTTCAACCTAGAGGAATTTCTGGAACTAGAATCAGAGCCGGGTTTGGGCAACGGCGGTTTGGGGCGCTTGGCGGCTTGCTTTGTCGACTCGCTGGCGACGCTTGACCTGCCGGCGGTCGGTTACGGCATTCGCTACGAGTTTGGCATCTTCCGCCAGACTTTTGTCGATGGCTGGCAAGTCGAGCAGCCCGACGCCTGGCTGTTGCGCGGCAACCCGTGGGAGTTCATTCATCCCGACGACATGATCGAGGTGGGCTTTGGCGGCTACACCGAGCATGCACCCGAAGGCGGTGGTCGATTGCGCGTGCGTTGGACGCCCGGTCAAAAGGTGCTGGGCGAACCGTGCACCACGCTTGTGCCTGGCTACGGCACGAACACGGTCAACATTTTGCGCTTGTGGCGCGCGCGCGCGGCCGAAGAGTTTGACTTCCAGATGTTTGACACCGGCAACTACGCACAGGCCGTCGAGCAGAAAATCTACTCCGAGAACATTAGCAAAGTGCTTTACCCCAATGATGGCACGCCGCAGGGCCGTGAGCTACGTCTACGCCAACAATACTTCTTCGTGGCCTGTTCGTTGCACGACATCATCCGCCGCTTCCGGCTGCGCAACGACGACTGGAACACCTTCCCCGATAAAGTGTCGATCCAGCTCAACGACACGCACCCGGTCATTGCCATACCTGAATTGATGCGCATCCTGCTCGACGAGCAGGGGCTGAACTGGGATCAGGCATGGCGCATCACGCAGCGCACCTTTGCCTACACCTGCCACACGCTGCTGCCTGAAGCATTGGAAAAGTGGCCTGTCAGCCTCTTTGAATATCTGTTGCCGCGCCATCTGGAGATCATCTACGAGATTAATCATCGCTTCCTGGCGCATGTGCGGGCACGTTTCCCCGGCGACGAGGGGCGTGTGGTGCGCATGTCGTTGATCGATGAAAATGGTGGGCGGCAGATCCGCATGGCAAATCTGGCGAGTGTTGGCAGCTTCGCCATCAACGGTGTGGCTGCATTGCAGTCGCAGCTCCTGCGCGACTATACGTTGGCAGATTTTGCAACGATGTTCCCGGATCGCTTCCAAAACAAGACCAATGGCGTCAGCCCGCGGCGTTTTATGAAGCTCGCCAACCCGCAGCTTTGCGACCTGATCACCGAGGCGATTGGCGACGGCTGGATCAACGACATGGAGCGGCTGCGCGGGTTGGAGGAATTTGTCGATGACGCCGCGTTCCGCGAACGCTGGCGCGCGGTCAAGCAGCACAACAAAGAAAATCTAGCGGCATTTGTGCAACACAGCACCAGCGTGACGGTTGATCCAAGCGCGATGATGGATGTGATGGTCAAGCGCCTGCACGAGTACAAGCGCCAGTTGCTCAAGCTGCTTCACATCGTTGTGGTCTATCAGCGGCTGCAGGACAACCCAAATCTTGACATCGTGCCGCGCACCTACTTTTTTGGCGCCAAGTCCGCTTCCGGCTACGCCACTGCCAAGCTGATTATCAAGATGATCAACAGCGTGGCCGAAGTCGTCAACAACGATCCGATCGTACGCGACCGCCTCAAAGTGGTTTTCCCCGCCAACTTCAACGTGACGATGGGGCAGATCATCTATCCGGGCGCCGAGTTGTCGGAGCAGATTTCGCTGGCAGGCAAGGAGGCTTCGGGCACGGGCAATATGAAGTTTGCGCTCAACGGTGCGTTGACCATCGGCACGCTTGACGGCGCCAACATCGAGATTCGCGACCTGGTAGGCCATGAGAATTTCTTCCTCTTTGGCCTCAACGCTCAGGAAGTGATGGACCTGAAAAACCGCGGCTACCATCCCTACGACTGGTACGCCAACAACCGCACGCTGAAACGCGCCATCGATGCGATTGCTGCTGGCGTCTTCTCACGCGGGGACGCCACCCTCTTCCGTCCGCTGCTCGATTCGCTGCTGCGTAACGACGAGTACCTGGTCTTCGCCGATTTCCAGGCATATCTCGACACCCAGGATCACGTGTCGCAAGTCTATCGCGACCCCGAAACCTGGACGCGCATGTCGATCCTCAACACTGCGCGCACCGGCTTCTTCTCGTCGGATCGCACAATCCGCGAGTACGCGCAGGATATATGGAACCTAAAGCCAGTGAAGGTGGAATAATTCGACAAAGCGGGCGCCCATGCCGAGCCTATCAGAAGAATACCTTCCCGGAAGCTCTGAGCTTCCGGGAAGGTGAGCGAGCCGCATAACTTGTACTGAGAGCAAGTGGGGGCGAGCAATCCGTTTGTTTTCGATAAGCTCCAAGTGTAAATGACGGCGCCGACAATAAGCGTTCACCGTGGCGGCGGAGGAATTTGCGAACGCGCTCGACACTATAGAATTCGATCAGCCAGCGAATTTCCTCCCATGTGCCATATTCCAATGTGCGCTGGATGATCAGGTCTGCGTCTGCCTCGCGGTCCAGGCGCTGTGGGTCAAATTCCTGAAAGTACGGCCACAAGCCGCTCGGAATATTGGTGTTGGTCATTGACTAGTTCATGGTGCGTCTACAATTGCTTTCATCAAGCCGACAAATCATGATCACAGTATATCATTGCTCACGTGATACGGAGTGGCAGCCTGGATACCGAATCGCAAAAACAGCTCTGCAAACGCGCCAGTGCGTTTACACCATCTCAACACGCGCCTGCGCCAACGTTGCAAACGATTCACGCAACGCTGGATAGAGACCAGCAAAGATCGGATAGAGTCGATCATACACGCGCACATTCGCTGCAAGGGGCGTGTAGACTGCCTGCGTAGGGAAGAACTCATCGCCCGGCGTGAGGCTCTCGTACCACCCCAGCGCCTGCCCCGCAATGATCGCTGCCCCGCGCGCTGGCGCATCGCCCGGCGCTGCCGCCACCTGCACCGGTGAGGCCAGCGCATCGGCTAGAATTTGTGTCCACACAGGCGACTTCCCGCCGCCGCCCGCCAGCATCAAGGCCCCGCCGCGCACCACGCCCAATGCCTCGCGCAGCGCGCGATAGGCAAACGCCGTCCCTTCCATCACGGCGCGCACCAGGTCAGCCTGCGTTGTGGCGCCGGAGATGCCGAGGAAGCCGGCGCGGGCGTTGGCATCGCTGAAAGGCGACCGTTCGCCGTTGAGATAGGGCAGATAGAGCACACCGCCGCTGCCGGGTGTAGCTTGCGCCGCCAGCGCATTGAGGCGCGCATAGTCCGGCTGCACACCTTCCGGCGTCGCCAGTGCGCTGCGTAGCCACTCCAGATTGCCGCCTGCTGTGAGCACCGGCGCCACCTGAATGTAGCGTTCCGGCTGCGGATGACAAATCGTAAAAACGCCGCGTTCGGGCATCGGTGTCACTGCGTCCTGGCTTGCCGCAATCCAGCCGCTCGTGCCCAGGTAGGCGTAGATCATGCCCGGCTCCGCCGCGCCCACGCCGACGGTGGTCGCGCCGAGGTCGCCCACGCCCTGCAGCACGGGCGTGCCTAGAGGGATGCCGGTTGTGACGGCGGCGTCTGCGCTGACCACACCGATCTGGGTTCCTGATGCGTGCAACGCCGGCAATAAAGTATCGTCCAGCCCAAGCTGCGCCAGCAGGTCATGCGTCCAGGTGCCCGTGCGCCAGTCGAGCAAACCGGTTGTGGCGGCAGTGGTCGGGTCGGCGGCGCGTGCGCCACACAGCCGCCAGGCGATGTAATCGTGGCTGCCGAGCAGGATCGTGCGCGTGGCTGCCAGCCGTGATGGAGCGTGCGTCGCCAGCCAACGCCATTTTGTCAACACGCTGGACGCGCCCTGCGCGTTGCCGGTGATCTCCGTCAGGTGCGTTGCGCCGACAAGTTGTTCCAGCGCCGCCGCCTCAGCTTGGGCGCGGCTGTCGGAATAGAGCAGCGCCGGCCCGATGGCGTCCGCGTCGCCCAGCAGGATCACGTCCTGCATCTGCCCGCTCAAGATTACGGCGACGACATGCACGCCTGCCGGTGCGTCCGCCCAAAGCTGGCGCAGCGCACGGCAGGAGGCATCCCACCAATCCTGGGGATTCTGTTCCACGACGCCGCCCGCCGCCGTGTGCGTCGGATAGGTCGCCAGCGCGCTCGCCAGCAACGCGCCATCCCGCCGCACCAGCGCCGCCTTCGCGCCGGTCGTGCCGATGTCGATCGCAAGAATTGTGTCCATAGGTCGAAGCAGTGGAGATTGGAGACTGGAGATTGGAGATTCGGGTGTTGTTCAATCTCCAATCTCCAATCTCTCAATCCCTACTACTCTCCCGTCACCAGCACGCCCGGAATCTGCACGCTGTCGCTGACGGGCTGCTCGCCGTTGAGATAGGCGGCGATGATGTCAGCCAACTGCTGCGCCATGCCGTCGAAGTCCTGGGCAATGGAGGCGGCGAAGGGGCCGCCCTTGGCGATCTCGGCGCGGGCGAAGTCGGTGCCGTCGATGCCGACCACGACGATGCCGGTGCGTCCCGCCGCCTCGATGGCTTGCGTGGCGCCCAGCGCTGGCTCATCCCAGCCCGCCCAAATGCCGGCGATGTCGCCGTCGTTGGGGTAGGCAGTCAGCAAGTCCTGCGTGGCGTTGCGCGCAAAGTCGACAGGCCCCGGCACCTCGATGTGCTTCTTCTCGATGACGGTGATCTCCGGGTAGTTGGCAAACTCGGCGGCGGCGGCTTCGGCGCGGGCGCGCACGCCGGGATGCGGGTCATGTGTGAACATGATCACGTTGCCCTTGCCGCCGATGGCTTCCGCCAGGAAGTGCGCCGTCTCCTTGCCGAGCTGCCCGTTGTCCGAGGTGATATTGAGCACCACGCCCGGTCCGTTGCCCGCATCCAGCCCAAAGACAGGGATGCCAGCCGCCTGCGCCGCTTCCAGCCCCTTGGTCATCTGCGCCGGGTCGCCCATGCCGAGCACGATGGCGTCGACCTGCTGCGTCACGGCGTCCTCGATGCGGCTGACGAGCTGGTTGAAGTCGGCGTTGGTGTCGGTGACGGTGACATTCCAGCCCTGTTCCTTGCCGTACTTCTCGAACTGTTCGATGGCGTACTTGGTGGTGGCGTTCGCCATGTAGGGCGTGACCACGGCGACAGTGATCGACGTCTCCGCCGGCGCGCCCGCTTCGCCTGCCGATGGCGCCGGCGCCACCGCCGTACATCCGGCCAGACTCACGATCAGAACAAGCGCCAACAACAAACGAACAAACGAATGGTTCATGGGTCAAACTCCTCTGGTTGTGAAAATTGAAGTATGAATTGTGAATTG
Source organism: uncultured Caldilinea sp. (assembly GCA_937981885.1). Taxonomy (GTDB): domain Bacteria; phylum Chloroflexota; class Anaerolineae; order Caldilineales; family Caldilineaceae; genus Caldilinea. The sequence continues at coordinate 28,787 of CALJMI010000045.1, read as the reverse complement.
TAAATCGTGAATGACGAAGGGCAAAGCTCTCAATCTCCAATCTCCAATCTCTACTCCCTCCGCGCCAATCCCGACAGCAACACCGCCAGTAAAATAATTCCGCCAGTCAACACAAGTTGCAAATAGGAATTGACCTGGAGGATATTCAACCCGTTGCTCATAACGCCGAGCAGCAGCACGCCGACAAAGGTGCCGAGCACATGTGGCTCGCCCTCGCGGAACATCGTCATGCCGAGGAAGACAGCGGCGATTGAGTTGAGCATCAGCGGTTCGCCTGCGGTCGGATGGGCGGAGAAAAGGCGACTGGTGAGCACGATCCCTGCCAGCGCCGCGCCCACGCCAGAGATCACGAAGGCGGTGAGGCGCAGCGCACGCACGTTCAGTCCGGCAAGATAGGATGCCTGTGCGTTGCCGCCGATGGCATAGAGCCGCCGCCCCAGCGTCGTCTGCTCTAGCACGAACCAGGTTACGACCAGCACCGCCAGCATGATCAGCACCGAGTTGGGAATCGGGCCTGTGAAGCTCTGCCCGAAAATCTTGAAGGATTCCGGGATGCCGGAAAAGAGCGTCGAACCGTTGGTGTAGAAGAGCGAGAGACCGCGAAACGCCGTCATCGTCGCCAGCGTCGCGACAAAGGCGGAGAGGCCGGAATAGGCGACGAGCAGCCCGTTGAACAGCCCGGCCACGGCGCCGACCAGCAGTGCGACGACGACGCCGGGCCACAACCCCATGCCCTGGATCAACATGTCCGCCACGACCACGCCGCTCAGGCTCGCCAGCGCGCCGACGGAGAGGTCGAAGTCGCCCACCACCATCACCACCGTCATCGTCGTGGCGACAATGGCGAGGATGGCGACCTGTTCGGTGATGTTGCGCAGGTTGTTCGGGCTGAGAAAGACGCCCGGGCGCAACAGCGCAAAGACGACGATCATCGTCACAAAGCCGCCAAAGGTGCCGTAGACGCGCAGCCAGCGGTTGGCGCCCTGGCGCAGCCCGGCGGTGGTGGAAATGGAGTTATCTGCCTGCATCGAGTTCATCCTGAATGATTACTTGTCAAGCCAAAGCAATAACCGAGCACTTCTTCCTCGCTGACTGAATCTGCATCAAGCGTGGCGACCTGGCGACCCTCGCGTAGCACGATCAGACGGTGCGCCAGCCCCAGCACTTCCGGCAGCTCCGAGCTGACCAGGATCACGCCGACGCCCTGCGCCGTCAGGTCGCCGATGATGCGGTAGATATCCTGCTTTGCGCCGACATCGACCCCACGCGTCGGCTCGTCGAGCAGCAGCACCTCGACCTCGCCCGCCAGCGCCCGCGCAAAGACGACCTTCTGTTGGTTGCCGCCCGAAAGCTGACCGACCGGCTGCCGCGGTGAGCGGCTGCGCAGGCTGAGCCGTTCGCCTAGCGTCGTCGTGACATCGACCTCGCGTCGCCGATCGACCAGCCAGCCGCCGCGCGCAAAGTTGCGCAGAAAGGTGAGCGTCGTGTTCTCGTAGATCGGGCGCGTCAACACCAGCCCCTGCGTGCGGCGCTCCTCCGGCGCCAACGCCAGACCGAGGCGGTAGGCTTCGGCAGGAGAACGGGGGCGGATCGGCTGCGGCGCCCCTGCCTGGTGTAGGAGCATCTCGCCGCCCGTCACCGGCGCGGCGCCGAAGATCATCCGCAGCAGTTCGCTGCGCCCGGCGCCGATCAGCCCGGCTACGCCCAGCACCTCGCCAGCGTGCAGGGTGAAGGAAATGTCGCGACAGTACGCGCCGCTGAGACGATTCACCGTAAGCAGCGGCGTCGCTGTGGCGGGACGGCGCGGCGGATAGAGTGCATCGACGGTGCGTCCGGTCATCCACTGCACCAGGTCGCGTTCGGTCACGCTCGCAGTGGGCTGCGTCGTGACAATGCGCCCGTTGCGCATCACGGTGATACGCTGCGTGATGGCGAAAATTTCCGCCAGCCGGTGCGAGATGTAGAGCACGCTAACCCCGCGCTGTTGTAGCGTGCGGATCACGGCGAACAGGTGGTCGATCTCCTGGTTGGTGAGCGAGGCGGTTGGCTCGTCCATTACCAGCAGGTCGGCGTTGGCAGCCAGCGCCCGCGCAATCGACACCAATGTCTGCTGACCGGGCGAGAGGCGGCTGACGGGGAGATCGAGCGGAATGTCGGCGCCAAGCTGGTCGAGCACCTGCTGCGCTCGCGCCCGCAAAACTCGCCAGCCGATGCCGCCCCATGCGCGGCGCGGATAGGCGTGGCCGAGAAAGATGTTTTCGGCGGCGTCGAAGTAAGGGACGAGATTCAGCTCCTGGTGGATGAACGCCAGCCCAAGTCGGGTGGCGTCGCGTACGTGGTGGAGCGCCGCCGGTTTGCCGCGCACCAGGATTTCACCGCTGTCGCGCGGTGTTGCGCCAGCCAGCAGTTTGATCAGCGTCGATTTGCCGGCGCCGTTCTCGCCGACCAGCCCGTGCACCTCGCCAGCAAAAAGATCGAGCGAAACGTCATCCACCGCCAGCACGCCGGGGTAGCGCTTGCTGACATGCTGAATCGAGACGAACGGCGACGCTGTGACGGTTGCGCTCATTGAAGCGGCGGCGAATCGGTTCATTCTCTCGTCAGGCAGCCTGCTAATGTCATCGTCCATTTCCTGAATGCAGCGGCTGGATCAAGCACGCTCTACGACAAGCCCAGCACTTGCGCGACCTCCGCCAGCGCGTCCTTCTCGGCGTCGTTGACCAGCACGGCGCCGCGGCCCCAAAAGTCACCGCCCTCCATGCCAGCTTCAGCGGTGCGCTGTGCGATCTCCAGCAGCCAGCGTTTGTAGCCGAGCGCCTCGTCGGCCGGCGCTCTGGCATCGACCAATGCCGCGACCTGACGCAGCGTTTCGATTGCATCCGCTTTGGCGTTTGGCGCCGATGCAGCCTTCTCATAGCTGGGAAATGGCTGCCCGCTCTTTGCGCGCTGGTCGAGCGCAAACTGGACAGAAGAGATGAGCGGGTTGGCGACCGTGGCTTCGCTGCGCGCCATGATCAGGCTGGCAGCGGCAAAGCCTTCGCTGATCGTCTCGGTTTTGCGCCCCAAGCTGGCGGCGGAAATCGCAACGGCGGCAGCTTGCAAACCGCGCAACAGCAGTTGCTGCTCGTCGGGTGTGTAGTCGGTGAACAGGCTCATGATCAATTGCTCCTGGCCGTATGGCGAAATGGATTGCTGTGCGCCATTGTATCACAACCGCTTGTACAGCAATCGAGCCGATTGCGCAACAACAAAACCGGCGCCTCGCAATCTCAGAGGCGCCGGTTTTGTTGTTGCGCGCTAAGTGCTGTGTGAAGCGGTGCCGTTTCTGCATGACAACTGGCGCCGTTGCCCTGTTTTTCTAATCGCTGATGCTTTGTGCCTTGAGGAATGTCGCCACTTTGTCGCTGCTCAGTCTCACCTTGCCTGGACGACGCTCCAACACGTGTACACTATCTTTATCGAGGCGAAGCTGAAACGGACGGTGCCAGACGCTTGGAAGAGCGGTGCGATCGTCAACCCGCGTTTCCCACTGCAAGCGCAGCATCGGCGGCAGTAAGCCCAGTTTGCTATACTTGGCCCTCGCCAGGTCTCCTATTTCGAGGCTGGCGCTGATGAGTCCACCACTTGCGCCGAGCAGGGCAACGCCTTGATGCCATGGGGCCACCAGGGAGAACGGACCAGCCGTCTCTATCTCGCCCTGCCAAACTGGCAGAGCGCCTGGCGCCAGGCTATACACCCGGACACCGCTTCGCTCCATCACCAGAAGGCGTCGCGGCAAAGCTCGAAATGTCCCTTCACGCGAGACCGCGATCGTCTTGATATATCTCGGTGCATTGGGGTCGCTGATGTCCACCAGTTCGACGCCCTTTTCACTACGCACGAACAGCCAGCCGGCTGCGGCGTCCATTGCAGTCGGTGCAGGAAGTTGCAAGATTGCGGTGGCTCTGTTGCGCCCAAGCGGCACAAGATGTATACCGTCGTCGAATGCAGCGAAGAGCAGGCCGCCTGCAATCAGGGCTGTGCCTGGCTTGCCCTGCGCCCTATAGCTGAAGAACGGCTCTAGTTGGCTCAGCGCAAGCGTAACCTTGTCCACTCCGGCGTTGCGTCCACCGACGTGCTCGAAGCGGAGTTGCATGGGTCGATTGACCGGCACGCTGAGCTGATGCAGACCACCTACTGCTGATGTCAGACCAATGGGCCGTCCCCGCTGGTCACGGACGATGATCCCATCGCTGATCGGCAGCCCGGCCATTGTCAGATCGATGAGGGCGTCCTGTGGCAGCCGGTCGGTGACCAGATTGCCGATGTTGCGCACCAGGCCTGTGAATAGATCGAACCAGTCGGGGGGAAGGAGAAGGTCTGGCCTGCCCAAACAGAGCAAATTGCGATGTTCGTGATCAAGAGCGTGCAACATGCCGGCCAAACCGGACGATGGATGCTTGCGCCCGCGGACAGGAATTTTCACCACGGGCCGTTCAAAATCATTTGAGCGCACAATCAATTCGGTCTGATGTTCTTCGTGGTCGCCGTCCGGCGCTTGCATCAGCACCATGAAGCGCAAGACATTTCCTGGATCAACCCGCGCTGGCAACTGAAGCTCTATATCGGCAGTCAAGTCGGCTGCCTCGCCGCGCACGCTGAACACGGGATCGCCCGTACCGATTTCGACGCTACAGATCCAGAGCGGTGCGTCACCCGTGTTGGCCAGTCCCGAACGTGCCACGACTGTGCCATCGGGCCGCATCTCCCCTTGACCAGGGCTGAACTTGCATAAATTTCCAGGTTCGCGTGGCTGAAAGTTGACCAGCAGCTCCGGCACAGTATGCAGGTTCGGCTCACTGGGCATTCCGGGATGCACATCCAGACCGATGACGTTCAGACGATTCACATCGAATCCAAGACCCTGGATCGTAAGCTCTCCGCCGAGCGCTGTGTTCATGATCGGCGTCGGCGCTGGTTGATCTTCAAGTGGTATCTCAAAGAATAGCCAACCAGCATGAAAGATATGTGGATCGACCAACACCTGGGCGGCGACAGGATCGACGAGCAGGTCCGCATGCCCGACGGCGCGCGACTCAAGCGCTACGGACAGACCGGTGTTGTAGAAGCCTTCGACCACGAACCATAGAGGGTGTTCGGCATAATTTGCCAAGATGTAGCTGGCTTGACCGTGCGTTTGAAGGGTGATGGGATCGCCTGACCACAGCACGCCTGTCGAAGTCGTAGCAACCCAGTTCGGTATTCCCTGCCCATCCGGTGCGTTCTCAGTCAAGTCGAGACTGGCTAAGGTTGCCTCGGCTCGCTGGCGCACCAATTCACTGTCAATTTCGAGACGCCAGTCAGCGGCGCTTTCAGCAAGCATGTCGACAGAAAAAGTATCCCGAAAGCGGTTCCGGTTGACGCCAATATCGCCGTCGACCTCGATGCCGAACAACAGCGTTGAACCGTTCTGTCCAAACTCCGGAATCATCTTGAGCAGAACCGGCGAGACAAGCGAGGCTCCAGCGGGCAGTATACCGTCGAATGAGATGGGCGCAACCACGTCTCCAAGCAGCGGCTCGATCATCGCGCGCACAGTGTGATCGAGCACCTCCGCCTGCTCCGGCGCCATGATGTCTGTATCCAGCGTGAATCGCTCATACGAGAGATGCAGTTCAAGCAAGCGACTATTCGGCCCGGCCGGATGCGCATCCAGCACGAGATGTAGATTGCCTTGAACCTCGATCGGCAGTATGAATCGTGCTCGCAACGTGACCACCACAGATAACAGCACCTGTACACCCTCTACTCTGAAGCGTGCATTTGATGGACGCATCCGAATCTCACTGATCGTGAGACCATTCACGTCGAGGTCTTCGATGCAGTTGGCTGCTTGCGCAGTCTTGATCTGCCCTTCGGCGCGACGGAAGAATATGTTGGCATGGACAGCAAGCACCATGCTCATGCCAGATTCAGGTAATGCCATTATTGCCTTCTTTGGTGCATTCATCCAACGTTGTAAGCATCGTTTCTAGTCGCTGAATCAGCCCCGACCAATCGCGAAAGTAATACGCCTCTCCGTCGGGCAGCGACTGCACCTTGCCGCGCCATTCTGGGGCGAACGCCGCCTCTGGCGCAGCTTGCCAGAGACGAATCGTGAATAGTCGCGCAGATTGGACAGGCGTTTTTGGGGAAGTCGTTGACATAGTTTGTTTTTCCTGTTTGCCGTCAGAAACCCTATTTCTCTCTGCCCGGCGAAAAGAGCGCGCGGATCGTCAGCGTCCCGGCGCCGGGCTGCTCCTGAGCGCCTGATGATGGCGGGCGAACCGGCGGCTCGCTGTGAATCCTGAGCATTCGCAGCCCAACCGCGCTCTTTTCGTCCGTCGCCGGTTTACGCAGCGGCTCCTCGTCAATTTCGACCGAGAGCGTGAGCGTACACTCGAACTCTTCCAGATCGGCGACGATGCGGGCGCGCTGCATCTCTGCGCGCGCATCGTTCACTGACTTTCCGATCGACGTAAGCAATGTTGCCAGATTGACTCTGCTCTGTTCGTCCCTTGTCGTGCTCATTGTGCACCTCGCAGTTCTGTCATTATGCGGCTGGCTCCTGTTCGTCGGCGTCGCCGCCCTTGAAGAGGAAGCGCACCTTCATGCCGTAAGTTGCCTTATTGCGGTTGATCACGTTTGTGCCGATCTTCTGCTTGAAGGTCAAAAACTCGAGCCGCAACTTGACGCTTTGATCGGTCTGCTGCGAGAGTTCGATCGAAGTCTCGGCGGCATAGGTCACTTCGATCTCGAACTCCTCTAGTTCCACCGGCAACTTGTTGTCGCGCAGCATCTCGATGCCTTCGCTGGCGCCTTCCGCCGCCGCGTAGATCAAGTCTTTGATCACAAATCCAACTGCCATGGGATTACCCTCCTTGTTGGGTAAAAAGCGAGGGCGGGTTGTAGGGAATGAACCGCCGCCGCCGTTTCTTGCTGTTTGTCGTCAGGCAAAGCCGACTCACAGGCAAGCCTAACAGGGTGTGCGTTTCACTAGCGTTTCACAATGTAGTCAACGAAGACACCGGCTGAGAAAAGCGATCGTGAAAACTTGCACAACCCCAGCCTACACACTACAATCAGGACTGCGTTTTGCCTGATTCACCGCCCCTGCCACGTATGACAGGAGTCGTCCCGATGGAATCATCGCTGGTCTCTTCCGAACATTTCCAGTTTCTCAACCAGTTCTGGTGGTCGCTCTTCATCCTTGTGCCTATGGTGCTGATTGCGCGCACGGCGGTGACGGGAACGCGCTATTCGCCGATCCTGATCATCGTGATCTTTGGGCTGCTGATGGGCTTCGTGTTGGTCAGTTCTGGCGTCTCGACAGCCGGTCTGCCCGACTTTCCGCTGCTCAATATCCTCAGCCGCACCACCATCGTTGCCCTGGGCGCCACCTTCTTTGTGGGCGGTCAGCAACTGCGCCGCGTCTTTTCCAAAAACAGCGTGCCCCAGGACGATTCAGTCATCTACTGCACGGACGAGGTCGTGCTGGGCACAGGGCGCACGCAGTTCGTGTTTATCATCCGCGCCTTCTTTTTGCTGTTGGGCGTCGAGGCGCTAACCAAATATCTGTTGGGCATCACCCCCAACGACGAACTGGGACGCTTCTACCCGCTGATTGCTCTCGTCTTTGCCATGCCCTTCCTGGTTCACCCGCTGGTCTTCTTCCTCTTCGGTCGCGCCATGGAGAAGGACGGCGAAATGCCGCGCCTGCCGGTCTATGTCCTGGCAGGCGTCGGCGTAGCGGGGGTGTTGTACGGGCTGCTGTGGATGTAAGCAGAGGGCAATTCAAATGGATTCGGGTGACGTGGTGAACGCCGCTTGAGGGGATGGAAGCGAAGAAGGAAACTGTGCGTTTTCAGGAATGCAGATTTCAGGTGAGATTCAGTTCCTGCGCCCTGTCAACGGCGTTTTGGAGTTTTTCGCGTGCGTCGTCGGGCCGGTTGGCGTCCCAGGCGGACAGGGCGGCGGACAGGGGTTGAGCCAGTGCAGCGGGCAGGGCCTGCTGTTCGGGCGCAAGCAGCTTGCGTGCGTGGGCGATGGCGTCGGCGATGCGACCTTGCGTCACCGCCACGCCGATCAGTGGCCAGAGCGCCTGCCAGCAGAGGGGATATGGTGCGGTGTATTTGCGCCAGGTGGCCAACGCCAGCTTCGCACGCCGCCTGGCTTCCGCCAGGTTATCACGCTGCCAGGCTGCCCAGGCAAGTCCGGCATGACTGGCGCCGACGTAATCGAGCATGTCCACTGCTTCGGCGACCGCCAGGCAGCGACGGGCGGTGGCATCAACCTCAGCCACACGCCCATATCGACGATGGACTACCATCAGATAAGCCAGACAGCGCGCCTGCAAGGAGACATCGCCGGTCTCTTCGGTCAACGCCAACGTCTCGCATAACCGTGCCTCCGCCTCTGCGTAATCGCCGTACCACAGTGCATTAAAAGCCACCCCAAACTGATAGGAGCTGCGCACTGTGGGCGCAATCGAAGACGGCAACGCTGTCAGTGCAGCGTGTGCATACTCCAACGCCACATCGGACGGTGCGAACCGATGTCGGCGGTTCTCATGCCTGCTGAGGCTGGCAAAAAAGGATGCGCGCTGCAACGCTGTCCCATGGCGTTCAAGCAAAGGACGCACGTGCGCTATCAGTTCAGCCATGTCATCGAGCCGGTCGTGCCAGTACCGCAGCATCAGTTGATCAAGCTGGAGTTGACACCACTCATGCCACCAGGTGGGCGCGTTCTCGTTCTCGGCTGAGGCGCCTAGAAGCGCCTCAGATGTCTCGTAATGCGCCGTTGCTTCATCATAGCTGGCGCGCCTTTCCGCCAGGGCGTTTCCGATCTTGCGTTGAAGCCGGGCATGGTCGATGACATTGATTTTTTGTACAGCGGACGCCAAAGCTGTGTCGTAAGCGGAGCAGGCAAGTTCATGCTGCGCCAGCCAGCAATGTACATCACCCAATGATTCGTACAGTTGCGCCGTCTGTCCATTGCGTATCGCGCCTGCGGGCAGAGATGGCAGCAGGTCGATGGCTTTCTGTAAGGCTTCCACTGCGTCGGCGTGCGCGTAGACGGCACGCGCAGCAGCCGCTGCCCGCTGGTAGAAAGGGATTGCCTGGTTGGACTGGCCCGCTGCCTCGTAATGTATGGCAATTGCGCCAGCTGCGGAGTCCAGATCGTCATCATGCAGGGTTTTGAGCGCGCAGGCCACCTGACCGTGCAGCCAACGTCGCCGCGTGCGGCTTAAGCCTGCATAGGCAACCTCGCGCAGCTTGTCGTGGCTGAAGTCGTAGGCGTCGCCCTCCTGTTCGCGGATAATCCTTCGACGCCAGCATTCATCGAGGCTGTTGACAAGCGTGGCTTCGTCCAGGATGGCAGTATGCGCCAACACATCATAGGTGAACTCACGTCCGATCACCGAGGCGAGCTCGATCACCGCACGCGCCTGCGCAGATAGCTGCGCCAATCGCGCTTCCAACGTGTGGCGCACTCTGTCCGGCAGCGACGGAGTGGCGTCCGGCGTTGCGGCGAAACCGGCGCGCCCCATTTCCACGACAAAGAGCGGGATGCCCTCGCTTTCTCGATAGAGAAGGTGCATCTGTTGTGGGTTGATAGATTGGCCTGTGATATGTTGAGCCAACTGCGCTGTGGCATCCTGATCGAGCGGTTCCAGTTTAAGTTCAAGCGGTTGATTCGTGCGTACAAGGTTTGCCTTCCAGCCAAAAAACGCAGCTTTAGGGGTGACGTCCTCGTTGCGCGCTGTAGCAACAACCATCAACTGCGGGTGCTGCGACGGCTGTGGACTTCTGAAACGGAGCAGGTGCACAAGCCAATCCAGCGTCTCCCGATCACACCACTGGATATCGTCGAGAACGAGCAGCAGCGAAGTGCGGTTGTTGAGCAGCGCGTGCGCCACGGCCTCGAAGAGATGCAGCCGCTGCCACGCCTCAGTCAGCGGCGCGGGCGGTGATAGACCAGGATGTTCGGCCAGAAGCTCCGGCAACAGGCGCGCCAGCTCGCGCAGCCATCCATTGGCCAGTGGCGGCGGCGGACGATGACGCAGCCAGGTCGTGACCGGCGCGTAAGCCAGGTCGCCGCCCGCTGCGTGACAGTGAGCGGTCAGAACAGGCGCGCCCTGACGTTCGACCCATTCAGCCAGCGCTTCGGCGAGACGCGTCTTCCCGATGCCAGCCTCGCCAGAAATCAGCGCCAGTTGCGGCCTGTGCCTTGCCTTGCGCCATGCATCCTGAAGCTGTATCCATTCGGAGCGGCGTCCAACCAGCGGTGTGACGGACTCGATGCGCGGCGCAACGGTCGCAGGCGCGGGGTTTAGCAACTGCTCGTACAGCGCCTGGGTGGCGTGATCTGGCTCCACGTCCAGTTCGCGACGCAGCACCGTGACGCAGGTGTGGAAAACATGCAGGGCGGCAGCGCGATCATTGTTTAATGCGTAGAGACGCATCAGGCGCGCATAGGCTGGCTCGGTCAACGGGTCGTGGCGCAGCAGCACCTGAACACAGCCGATTGCCCGGCCATAATCATTGCGATCCTCGTACAGCGTCGCCAGCCGATCCAGCGCTGCCCGAACCGCCTGCGCCAGCCGTTCGCGTTCAGCCAGCAGCCAGTCGCTGTAGTTTCCGGGCAGCAGGTCGCCCCTGTACAACGCCACCGCCCGTTCGAGATGAGCAATTTCCGCTTCGGCTTCGGACGCCTGATTTGCATTGTCCAAGTAGCTCTCGAACAAAGCTACATCCACCCAGCACTCTGGGTCGCTGCGCCACTGAAGGGTCAGGTCGTCTGCGTGCAGCATACGTTCTGCCTGCGGCCAGGCGCGACGCAGGCGATGCCAGAGGTTGCGAAGATTGGTGCGCGCCTGTTTTTCGGTGGAGTCGGGCCAGAGCAGGAAGGCGAGATGCTGGCGCGAGACCGGCGCGCCACATTGTACAAGCAGGCAGGCAGCCAACTCTTGCAAGCGTGCATGGTTGAGCGTCTCCACCTCTTTGCCATCAACTGCGATCTGGAACGCGCCGAGCAGCGATATAGTCAATGTGCTGTGTTTAGCCATCATCATCATCATGAATATCTGTGCTGGATCAGTGTAGCACAGATATTCCTTAGCGGGAAGGGCGATTGGCAGCGCGCCATGTCCGGCCCATAAAGAACACCCGCTGAGCCTTTCTTCCTCTCTTGAACCTCCACCTTCTCTGTGGCAAAATAAGAACAGAAGGCGAAATTCTATGCCAGCCAACGACGAACAGAGAGCATGAACGAGAAATTGATCGCAGTGCGACGACAGTTACGGATGAGCGATACCGAAAAAGAGCAGTGCACGGCGGAAGAGAAACGCGCTGCGCTCGTCGCCGCTACGCCGACCGCCATGCCTTCAGAACGGCTGGCAGACCTCGGCTTCACGCATGTGCATGCAACTGAGGAGGCGCCCGCCGAGACCCATACGTTTGAGGTGTTGCCTTATCTGGACGCGTATGTGATCAAAGCAGAGAACCCGCGCTTAAAACAACGGGCAGTTGAGCTGTTGGAGCCGACGCATTTGATCTTGCCCAACCTGGAGATGGGGATGCCCACACCGGTGCACGGACGCCAATATGGCCGGCGTCCACCTACCCGTCAGGGATGGCCTATAGAGAGCGGCGTCAGCGTGGCGCATGACCTGGGCTACAAGGGGCAGGATGTGCTCGTCTTTGTGCTTGACACCGGCGTTGACGCCGATCATCTTGAGCTACGCCACAAGGTGATCGATTTTCGCTATGTGCCGCTCGATACGGTGGACAGCAAGCTGCGCGACTGTCGCGGCTTTGATGTCGATGGACATGGCACACATGTCGCCGGCGTCATTGCAAGCCCCAATTTTGGCGTGGCGCCAGAGGTCGACCTGATGGTGGCTGCTGTGCTCGAAAGTGAGACGCTCAAGACCAGCCTGGAGCGAGTCGTAGTGGCGCTCGACTGGCTGCTGTCACAGTTCGAGTACGAAGAAAACCTGCAAAAGCCGGTGATCGTCAACATGTCGCTTGGCTTCAGCCACCGCACTATGTCGAAACGTGAGTTCAAGAAGGTTCGCGTTGGTCTGCAGACGATGATCGATACACTCTGTGAAGATTTTTCTGTGCTTACGTTGACGGCGGTGGGTAACGAAGGCGTCGGCAATGTGCGTGCGCCCGCCTATTTCGCCAACACGATTTCAGTTGGCGCCGTCGATTTTGATCTCAATATCCCCGATTTTAGCGGCAGCGGCGTTTCACCGATTACAAAGGAAAAAGAACCAACTCTGGTAGGCTATGGCGTCGACATCGTCTCCAGCTATGAGCGCGATCGTCATAATCGCAGTCTCTACCAGACTTTGAGCGGCACGAGTATGGCCACGCCCTATGTCGCAGGCATTGCCGCGCTCTATGCATGCTGTGGAAATATGATTCAAGGTGATGTGCTGACTGAACGGCTGCGCAAAAACGCGTTGCCGATTCCAAACACACGCAAAGGTCGCGCAGGCGCAGGCCTGGCGCGGTTTGTTCCAGAGGAGATGCTATGAACAATACAACCTCGTTGCCGCTTACATCGAACCACCACCCCATCGATCTGATCAGCGTCTTGCTCGAAGTCGAGCGACCATCGTCGGCGGAGTTGGCGCCCTATTCACGCGCAGAGCGTTATCGCCTCCTGCGCGCCAATACCGAGGCGCATCGCGCCAAACTGCAACATTGGATCGACCGCCACAATCTTAACGATGAAGTGCTGGCAGTGAGTCCAGCCACAGGCTTCAATCTACTTTTTGTGCAATGCACACCACATGCTGCACAGGAACTCGCCAACGCTCCGGGCGTGGTCGATGTCCTGTCCGCCGATCAATAATACAAGCAGCCGATCATGACTGAATCCACCTATCCTATGTTGGCTGTCGAGACTGCGCTTGCCATTGTGCTCGAACAGGCAGCGCCGCTTGCGCCGATACGAACACCGCTTGCCGCCGCCCATCGTCATATTCTCGCCGAGGCCGTGCACGCCTCCAAGCCGCTGCCGCCCTTTCCGGCCTCGGTCAAGGATGGCTACGCTGTCGTCGCCGGTGACGGGCCTGGCGTATACCCTGTGATTGGCGAAGTGACCGCAGGGCGTGTCGCCGACTTCACAGTGCGGCCTGGCACGGTCGCCTACATCACCACTGGCGCACCGCTGCCGGCAGGCGCCGACGCCGTTGTGATGGTCGAGGAGACTGAAGAGCTTGCTACAGCAACACAGAGCAACGAAGACGCAAAACCAGGCGGTCAGCGACAAGTGCGGATTCAGGCGCGAGTCAGCGCCGGCGCAGATGTGCGCCCGATCGGTTACGATGTGGCTGTCGGGCAGGAGGTGCTGCCGGCCGGTGCATATCTCGGCGCGGCGGAGATCGGGCTGCTGGCGACGATCGGCGCCGCCGAGGTCAGCGTTCATCCTGCGCCACGCGTGGCGATCCTTTCCACCGGCGATGAGTTGGTTGAAGCGGATGCGCCGTTGAGCCCTGGAAAAATCCACGACAGCAACCGGCCCACATTGGCCGCTGCGATCGAAGCATTGGGGGGCGTCGTGGTCGATCTGGGCATTGCGGGCGACGCGCTTGCCGCGATTGAATCCGCTGTTGAGCGCGGCTTGACAGAAGCAGACATCCTGCTCACGTCGGGCGGCGTGTCGATGGGCAATCTCGACCTGCTCAAACCATTGCTCGACCGCATCGGCTTTGTGCATTTTGGGCGCCTGCGCATGAAGCCGGGCAAGCCGTGCACCTTTGCCACGGTGGAGCGCAACGGACGGCGTAAGTTGATTTTTGCCCTGCCCGGCAATCCGGTAAGTAGCCTGGTGACCTTCTATTTGCTCGGCGCGCCGGCGCTGCGTAAGCTGGCGGGGTGGCCCAATCCACGCCTTACGCGCGTACAGGTCTGTCTCGGTCAGCCGCTGCGTCTCGATCCCTACCGCCCTGAATATCATCGCGCTACGGTGCGTTGGGAGACGTCGCTGCACGAAGGCCGCGGGGCGCTGCTGGCCGACAGCACCGGCAACCAGGCGAGCAGCCGCCTGCTCAGCATGCGCTCGGCGAATGCGCTGCTCGAACTGCCACAGGGCGAGGGCGTGCTCGAAGCCGGAACAACCGTTACAGCGCTGCTGATTGGAGATGTGCTGTAGAGTTTGACAGGAAGGTTAAGGATTCTTCAATGAGGGCCTTTTTATGAACTCGCTAACCCATTTGGACAAATTCGGCAACGCCACCATGGTTGACGTGGCCGAAAAAGCAGTGACAACGCGCACAGCAGTAGCGGCGGGCGAAGTGCGTATGGCGCCGACGACGCTGGCTGCAATCCGCGACGGCGCAACGCCGAAAGGAGACGTGTTAGCTGCGGCGCGTATTGCCGGCATCATGGCCGCCAAGCGCACGCCCGAACTGATCCCGCTCTGTCACACGCTGCTGCTCACCAAAGCCGCCGTCGAATTCGAGATCGACGAGGTGGAGAGCCGCGTGCTCATCACCGCCACTGTGCGCTGCAACGGTCAGACCGGCGTAGAGATGGAGGCGCTTACTGCCGTCAGCGTCGCCGCACTGACGATCTACGACATGGCAAAGGCGCTTGACAAGTCGATGGTGATCGGCGCCATCCGGCTGCTGGAAAAACGGGGCGGCAAGTCGGGCGATTGGAAAGCAAACGATAATCGATAGTATCGGCATGAATGCCAAAAGGAAAAATCTATGGTTAACACCGCTTTTGCACGCAACGAGGAAGTTGTGCGCCCACCTGCACCGTGGCAGGACGTGCCGCTGACGCAATGGAACGATTGGCGATGGCAGCTCAGCCATCGCCTCAACACTGTCGAGGATTTCGCTAGGGTCATCCAGTTGACGCCTGATGAGATCGCAGGCCTGTCGGCACCAGAGCATTTCCGCGTCGACGTCACGCCCTACTTTGCCAGCCTGATGGACCCCGATGACCCGCGCTGCCCTGTGCGACTGCAGATCATGCCGACGGCAGCAGAGCTAACGCCATTCATCGCTGAAATGGAAGATTCGCTGAGCGAGGACGCACATTCACCTGTACCTGGACTGGTGCATCGCTACCCAGACCGTGTGCTGATGTTGGTGACGACGCAGTGCGCCAGCTACTGCCGCTACTGCACGCGCAGCCGCATCGTGGGCGACCCTGGCGCCACCTTCAGTCGCGCCGCCCACGACGCGCAGATCGCCTACATTGCGCGCACGCCGCAGGTGCGCGATGTGCTGCTCTCCGGCGGCGACCCGCTGACGATCCCACAAAAGGTGCTCGAAGATTTGCTGCGCCGGCTGCGCGCCATTCCGCACGTCGAGATCATTCGCATTGGTTCGCGCGTGCCAGTTTTTCTGCCGCAGCGCATTACGGCCGATCTGGTCGAGATGCTGCGCCAGTTTCACCCGCTTTGGATGAACGTCCATTTCAACCATCCCAAAGAGATCACGCCGGAGGTCTCGGCGGCGCTGGCGCGGCTGGCGGATGCGGGCATCCCGCTCGGCTGTCAGAGCGTGCTGCTGGCAGGCGTCAACGACTGTCCGAATGTGATGAAAGAGCTGGTGCACAAGCTCGTCATCAACCGCGTGCGTCCCTACTATCTCTATCAGTGCGACCTGGTGCACGGCGCCGGGCACTTCCGCACGCCGGTGTCCACCGGCATCGAGATTATGGAAGCGCTGCGCGGCCACACTTCTGGCTATGCAGTGCCGACCTACGTGATCGACGCGCCGGGCGGCGGCGGCAAAATCCCGGTGATGCCCAATTACGTGATCAGCCAGTCGCCTGACCGCGTGGTGGTGCGCAACTACGAAGGTTACATGAGCGCCTACACACAGCCCGAAACCTATAACCGCCACGACCCGAGGACCTGCCCCGCCTGTCAGCGTCGCGCCAGCGTCACCGACCTCCAAGCAGGCGTCAGTGGGCTGCTCTCTGGACAGGCGCTCAACATCAAGCCAGAAGGCTTTGAGGCAACGCACCAGAGAGAAACGAAGATCGAGCTGCAGTCATTTACAAATGGATTTTAAGAGATTGGAAGATTAAGAGATTGGGAGATTAAGAGATTGGAGATTGGAGATTGCGCGATTCTCCGAGGGGATGCTCCCCAATCTCCCAATCTCCAATCTCCAAAGAAAGGCTTTCTATGCGCGTTGCACTGCTGGCAAATCTCAAGAAAAATGCGCCGACGTGGGAGGGCATGTCGCCTGATCACTGGGATGATCTGGATTCTGAAAAGACGGTTGAGTCGATCATGGCGGCGCTGCGTTCGCGCGACCATGAAGTGACTTTTCTGGAAGGCAACATCGAGCTGGTCGACAGCCTGCGCAAGCTCAAGCTCAAGCCCGACATCTGCTTCAACATCTGCGAAGGTCACTTTGGCGATGCACGCGAAGCGCAGGCGCCGGCGATTCTGGAGATGATGCGCATCCCCTACACCGGCTCGAAGGTGCTGACATTGGCGCTGGCGCTCGACAAGCCGATGACCAAGCGCGTTCTCGCTTATCACGAGCTGCCCACGCCGCCCTTCCAGGTCTTCGAGCGCATCGGCGAACCGCTCGATCCGTCGTTACAATTTCCGTTGTTTGTCAAACCCAGTCGCGAAGGCACCGGCATGGGCGTCTCGGCAGAATCTGTCGTCCATGACGAGACGCAACTGCGCACGCAGATTCAGCGCGTCTTTGATCGCTACGAGCAGCCGGCGCTGGTCGAACGCTTCATCGAGGGTCGCGAGATCACAATGGGGCTAGTCGGCAATCTGGTTGGGCCGGCGGCGCGACGCATGCCTGAAGATGAGAACGCACCGCGCATTTTTAAGGGGCTGCACATTTTCCCGGCGCTCGAAGTTGACATGGGCAAATATCCCATCGAGGAGGCGGGCATCTACACCAATCGCATCAAGACCGAGCTAGCAGAGGATTTCCACTATCTTTGCCCGGCGCCGCTGCCCGAAACACTGGTCGAGGACTTGCGCTGGTACACCGCCGCCGTCTTTCGCGTCATCGGCTGCCTGGATGTAGCGCGCGTCGACTTCCGACTCGACATGCACGACAATAACAAGCCCTACATTCTCGAAGTCAACCCGCTGCCCGGTCTCAACCCTGGCTACTCCGATCTGTGCATCGAAGCAGCGGCGGCAGGCTGGACCTACGAAGGGCTGATCAACCGCATTCTCGATGAAGCGATTGGTCGTTATGGGCTGGAAACGCGTTGAACGGACGCTGAATTCTATGTCGATCAGTGTATTTGACCTGTTCAAGATCGGCATCGGGCCGTCGAGTTCGCATACGGTTGGTCCGATGAAGGCAGCGCGCCTCTTTGCATTGCGTTTGCAACGCGATGGAATGCTCCGTCACACCGCGGCCATTCGCACCGAGTTGTTTGGTTCGCTCGGCGCCACAGGCAAAGGCCACGGAACCGACAAAGCCGTGATCCTCGGCCTACTGGGTGAGGAGCCAGAGAGCGTGGATACAACAACTGTGACCGCGCGCATCGACGCCATCCGAGCTGCTCAGCAGTTGTACGTTCTTGGCGTGCAGCCGATCCGTTTTGTCGAGAAGCAGCACATGTTGTTTCGCCGCAGCGCGCTGGCGTATCATCCCAACGCCATGACCTTCGCTGCACTCAACGATGACGGCGCGTTCCTGGATGCAGCGACTTACTACTCGGTGGGCGGCGGCTTCGTGGTCGATGAAACCGCGATTGGCGTAGACCGTATCAAGGAAGACGAAACGTCGCTGCCCTATCCTTTTGACAGCGCCGAACAACTGCTGCGTCTCTGCCACGCCCACAGCATGAGCATCAGCCAGATCATGCTCGAAAACGAAAAGGTGTGGCGCAGCGAGAGCGAGATTCGCGCCAACTTGCTGCACATCTGGGCGGTGATGCAGGAATGTGTGCGTCGCGGCGTCACCACTGAGGGTGTCTTGCCCGGTGGCATGAAGGTGAAACGACGCGCTGCCGAGCTCTATCGCAAGCTTACCGAGCGTCCGGAGGCCAATCTGCAAGACCCGCTCAATGTCATGGATTGGGTGAATGTCTACGCCATCGCCGTCAACGAGGAAAACGCATGGGGCGGGCGCGTTGTCACGGCGCCGACCAACGGCGCCGCCGGCGTCATTCCGGCAGTGCTTCATTATTACACCCGCTTTGTCCCTGGCGCCGACGACGACGGCGTGATTCGTTTTCTGCTCACCGCCGCCGCCATCGGAACGCTCTATAAGAAGAACGCCTCGATCTCCGGCGCTGATGTCGGCTGTCAGGGAGAGGTCGGCGTCGCCTGCTCGATGGCGGCGGGTGGGTTGACGGAAGTGCGCGGCGGCGCTCCGGAACAAGTCGAAAACGCCGCCGAGATCGGGATGGAACACAATCTGGGGCTGACCTGTGACCCAATCGGCGGGCTGGTGCAGATTCCATGCATCGAACGCAACGCAATGGGCGCAGTCAAGGCGATCAACGCTGCACGCATCGCCCTGCGCGGGGACGGCACGCACTATGTCTCGCTCGACAAGGTGATCAAGACGATGCGCGAGACCGGCGCCGACATGAAGACCAAATACAAAGAGACTGCGCGCGGCGGGCTGGCGGTCAATGTGATCGAGTGTTGAGCGTGTTTCGTGTTGCGTGAAGGTCTCGTCATCCCACGCAACACGCAACACGCAACACGCAACACGCTACTCACTGCTCTTGCGCAAATAGACGAACCAGTACACGGCGCCGACCAGCACTGCCCCGCCGATGATGTTGCCGATCGTGACCGGGATCAGATTGCGCACCAGGAAGTTGGTCATGGTCAGGTTGGCGAAATCGGCGGGCGTCCTGCCGACTGTCGCCCAGAACTCCGACAAAGCAGTCGATTTGATCAACATCGCCATCGGGATGAAATACATATTGGCGACGCTGTGCTCAAAGCCGGCAGCGACGAACGCCGTGATCGGCGGCACAATCGCCACAATTTTGTCGGTGGTCGAGCGTGCGCTGTAGGTCAGCCACACCGCCAGGCAGACGAGTGCGTTGCACAAGATGCCCAGCATCATCGCCTGCCAGAAATCCAACCCAACTTTGTGGTTGGCAATTGTGAGCGCCTGCAAGCCAATTTGCCCGCCCGAAAACTCGTACTGTCGCGTCCAGAGCATCAGCACCGCAGTCGCCACCGAACCGACAAAGTTGCCGACATAGACGACCAGCCAGTTCAACCCCAGCAACCTGGTGCTGACTTTGCCGTTCGCCCACGCCATCACGATTAAGTTATTGCCGGTGAACAACTCGGCGCCGCCCACCACGACCAGGATCAGCCCCAGGCTGAAGACAAGCCCGCCGAGCAGACGCTGCCAGCCAGTGGGCCAGGTCGTGGCTGCGGTCGAGCCGTTTGGCAGCGTGGAGCCAAACGCGCCTGCCGTCACCGTCGTCGCAAAGATGGCGCCGAGCGCAATGAACGCTCCAGCCAGCACCGCCAGCACAAACATGCTCATCACATCGAGATTGGCTTTCTTGACGCCGATCGCTTCGGCTTTCGCCGCCATATCAGCCGGCAGCAGGGCGTCGATTCGCAGTTCGTTGTTCATGCTCATATCGTATGGATTCAGAAAAATGGAGAGTGCGCTGTTTCTGTACAAGCCTACCACAAGCTGCCCAAAAAGAGGGATCGTGGTTGCCGGTTTTTCTGTGAGTATGCTACGATCCACAACATTCCATGCGCCGCGGGCCGACGAATTATGGAGTTTAACAAATAGATTTCGGTAATCGTAGGTTCGGCTTCCAGCCGGACGCTGCCGGTCGGCCACGATGTCACGCCGGAGGCGATGACCTACGTGAGATGAGCCGACCGTGAGATGAGTCGACATCTCATGCTCGCAGTGACTACGCCGATTGCCGGATTATTTTGTTAATCTTCATGATTCGTCAGAAGACCTGCCTCAACGATTATTATGATGGTTATCCTATCCCTTCTATCTGATTTCATCGCAAAGAACCCTAAAAACTGATGAGTACTTTATTCGACTTGATTCCGTTGCGAAGTGCAGCCATCTTGATTGTCGTCATAAGTCTTTTATCCGCCTGCGGTTTTGGCGGCGGTCCAACGCCAACACCCGAACCGATTACATTGCGGTATGTTACTTTTGCCGGCCTGGACGTAGCTGAACAGACGCTGTTCGAGCGTTTTCGCTCAGCCAACCCGCACGTCTCCTTCGCCGTCGAACAATACAACCGCGCGCCGGAGGAGTACCTGACGACATCTCCCGCGCCGGATTTGATGTTGATTACGCCGGGCCACTTCCTTGACAACGCTATGGCAAGCGGTGCATTGACCGATCTCACCGACCTGTGGGCGGGCGCTGACGCCGGGCAAATGGCAAATCCCGCCTTGCAGACGTTGAGCGAACGCGGCGGGCGACAATACTACCTGCCCACCGGCTACAACTGGAACGGCGTCTACTACAACAAACAGATTTTTGAGCAATTTGGCTTGCAGCCGCCGCGCACATGGGACGAATTTCTGCAACTGAGCGAAACGCTCTGGCTCAACGGCGTCACACCTTTTGCGATCAGCGGGAGCGATCCGTTCATGGGTTTGCTCTGGTTCGACTACCTGAATTTGCGTCTCAACGGGCCGGTGTTGCATCAGCAGTTTCTGGCGGGCGACGTCGGCGCCGATGACCCGCGTATTCGCCTGGCATTCGAGCTATGGGCGTCGCTGGTGGAAAAAGGCTATTTCCTGCCAACATCCAGCACGATGAGTATCGACGATGCGCTGGCGGCGGTGGTCCCTGCAGTTGGCGCGCCTCAGGCGGCGATGGTGCTGTCGGGGCCAGCGTTTCAGGGGGCGCTCTCGCCGCAGCAGCGCAGCGCTCTCGATTTCTTTGCTTTTCCAATCCTCGATTTTGCGCAGCCACCCGCCGAAGTCGTGATGGCGATCGGCTACATGGTTCCAACACAGGCGCCGCAGCGCGACACAGCATTGGCGTTCATCGAATTGCTGGCTTCATCGGAAGGACGGGCGCTTCTGGAAACCGACGTCGCTGCCAGCGGCCTCTACGCACCAATGTCTGGCAGCCCTGCCGACGCGTCGCTTCCCCCAAATGTGCGTCAAGGAATCGAGCTGGTGCAGACAGCGGAATATGTCAGCACGCCCTACTTCATGCAAGTAGCGCCAACGAAATGGCCCGCACTGTTCACGCTGCAGCGCCGTATCCTGACCGAACCGGGCAGCGGCAAAGGTTTCGAGCTGGACAGCATCCTTGCTACTCTTCAATGACGTCGTTTTCCACGAGTGCGCCAGAAGTTGGGTGCGCTTCAACTCAGGAGCGTCCTGCATAATAGGTCGCCGCCTCCGGCGTGACAGCGTCTTGTTCCCGGATATGAAGTAGCTCCCTTTTCGAGGTTGTGGGCTGTTTGAGTTCCACTGTTACAGTGATATACTACCGATTTACGTGCAACGACAATATTTTTGACATAAACGAAAAATCAACATGGATCTAACACAACTCGCCCAAATGGTGACCTGGCTCGATGAAGAGCATCGCCGTGACCGCGCTGAGATCGCACGGTTACAGCAGCGCATCGAAGCGCAGTCGAGCGACATCGTCGAGCAGGCGCGTCGTATTCAGGAGCTCGAAGGTCGGCTTGCCGGCACACAGGCGCAGCTCAGCCGTTTCAATCAGGTCGAACAGGCGATTCAGAATACAAAGACCGAGCTGGTCGGATTGGTGGAGCGCGCATACGAAGAGCGCGTCTCCGGCCAGCGCGAACTGGAACGTGCACGCATGAGCGACCGCGAGATGCTGAGCCGCGAGATCGGCGAAGTGCGCCGCGAACTGCCGCGCATCGGGCGAGTGGAGGAAGCCGTTCAACTGCGCATTGCAGAAGATGAGCGCCTCGGTGAATTGATCATGAGCATGCGCAACCAGATCGGCAGCCTGGCAAAGGAGATCGAGGAGCGCACGCGCCAGATTCCCTTCCTGGTTGAGCAGCGCACCAGCGACACAAAGCGTATCGCCCAGTTGCAGCAAGAGACAGTTGAACTTTTTAAGCGCATGGAAGCGACTGCTGGTCGCCTGCCATTGCTTGAAGAAAGCATCCGCAAAACTGCCAACGAAATCGAAAAAGTGCCGCCGACAATCGACCAGTTGCGCGACGACCAGGTCAAGTTTATGGAACGTACGCGTGTCATGATCGTCGATCGCGAACAGGTGCTCACGCGCTGGCAGGAGACCATCGACGAACAGAAAGCCATCATTGCGCAAGTACATGAACGCGTGC
Source organism: uncultured Caldilinea sp. (assembly GCA_937981885.1). Taxonomy (GTDB): domain Bacteria; phylum Chloroflexota; class Anaerolineae; order Caldilineales; family Caldilineaceae; genus Caldilinea. Next base: position 6,492 of record CALJMI010000045.1, on the reverse strand, counting down.
AAAATTTTGCCCAACAGATCGACATCAGCCGCCGCGCCGTCGCCGAAATGCAAGAGTTCAAGGACTTGATCCTGCGCGAACAGAGCCAGGTTGCCGAGTTGCAACGCCTGGCAGAAGAACGTATCCGTCGCGAGATGGACGAGTTCCGCGAGGATTATGAGCGACGACGACGCAAAGGGGAGCTGCGTCAGGAACATCTCTGGAGTGAACAGGAGAAATACAACAAGGAGGTGGCAGACCGCTTTCCACCACTCCAGCATGATCTCAAGATGCTGGAAACACTTGTCGATCAGATGTGGAAGCTCCAGGAAACCTACGGCGCCTACTTCACTGCGATGGCTGATTCCTGGCTCAGCGGAATGCAACAGGCGCTCAAGAATCGTGACGAAAAGCTGCGCGCCATGGAAGAAGCCTGGCAACGCCAACGTCGCAATGCCGAATTGTTTGCCGCGCAGGGACAACAACGGCGCACCCCTGGCATCATCACTGGTGAAGCGCCAGGCAACGGGCAAAAGAGTTGATTCAGCGAAGATGGGATTGAACAATTGAGGGATTCACCAATCCAAACGGGGTGAATCTCACCCAATCTCCAATCTCCTAATCTCCAATGCACGTCATCGGCACAGCGGGTCACGTTGACCACGGCAAATCGACGCTCGTTCATGCGCTCACCGGCATCGACCCTGACCGTCTTAAGGAAGAAAAAGCGCGCGGCATGACCATCGATCTGGGTTTTGCCTGGATTGATCTGCCTGGTGACGCCGCTCAGAGCGTCGGCGTCGTCGATGTGCCAGGACACATCGACTTCATCAAAAATATGCTGGCGGGCGTCGGCGGCATCGACGCCGCCATCCTTGTGATTGCCGCCGACGAAGGAGTTATGCCGCAGACGCGCGAACACCTCGCCATTCTTGACTTGCTGGCTGTCCCCAACGCAGTCGTCGCCCTCACCAAAATCGACTTGATCGACGACCCGGATTGGCTCGAATTGGTCGAACTCGATGTCGCCGAGCTGTTGGCGAGCACTCACCTGGCCGGCGCGCCGATCGTGCCTGTGAGCGCAGTCAGCGGCGCCGGTCTTGACGAGCTGAAGCGCACGTTATCCCGCGTGCTTGCCGATCTGCCGCCACGCCGCAATCGTGGACGCCCGCGCTTGCCGGTTGACCGCATCTTCAGCCTCAGCGGCTTCGGCACCGTCGTCACCGGCACACTGCTCGATGGTGAATTCGGCATCGGTGAAGCGGTGGAGATTCTGCCCTCGCGCCGCAGCGCGCGCATTCGCTCGCTGCAGACGCATCGCCGCCAGGTCGAAGTCGGACAGCCCGGCAGCCGGCTTGCGATCAATCTCACTGGCGTTGCAACCGACGAGATCCGCCGCGGCGATGTCGTGGCGCGTCCCAATCAGTTGACTCCAACCGTCCTGGTCGATGTGCGCTTTCGTCTGCTGGCGGATGCCACAAAGCCGCTCAAGCACAATCAGACCGTCGATTTTTTCACCGGCGCAGCGGAAATTCCGGCGATTGTGCGGCTGCTCGGCGCTGAGACGCTGGCGCCTGGCGAAGAGGGCTGGCTGCAATTGCGCCTGTCTAAACCGGCGGTCGTTGCAGCAGGCGACCGGTTCATCCTGCGCCAGCCCAGCCCCAGCGCAACGCTCGGCGGCGGCGTCATCGTCAGCCCGTCGCCGCAACGACGCTGGCGGCGCTTTGATCCGGCGGTGTTGGCGCGGCTGACTACGCTGGCGCACGGTCAACCCGATGAAATCCTGTTGCACACACTCGAACGCCAGCGCCTGAGTACAGTCAAAGCGCTGCTCGCCGCCACTGAATTGGACGCAGCCACAGGCGCAGCGGCGCTTGCCGATCTGCGCAACCAGCAGGCGTTGATTGAAGTTGCAGCAGGCGAGGATACTATCCTGCTCAGCCTGAACGCCTGGCGTACGCTTGCCGATGGGATGACCGCTCATGTTGGTGCATTTCACAAACAGTTTCCGTTGCGCCGGGGGCTGCCGCGTAGCGAAGCGCGCAGCCGCGCACAAGCGCTGCTGCCCGGCGTCACCCTCACGGTGCGCCAGTTCAATGCGTTGCTCGATGCACTCGAACAACACGATCTTCTGCGCGCCGACGACGCCAGTGTACGCCTACCTGACTTTGCACCAACGCCCACGTCGGCCCAACAGCAACGTATCAACCGTCTGTTGGCTGCCTTCACAAACACGCCGTACTCACCGCCTATCCAGCAAGATGCGTTGCAGATGCTCGGTGGCGATACAGAATTACTTGACTATCTGATCGATTCGGGAATCTTGATGCGACTATCGGGCGATGTTCTGCTGCGCACCGAAGATTTCGCCGCAATGGTCGATGGCGTCGTCGCCCACTTGAGCGCACACGGCAGCGTGACGCTTGCCGAGGTTCGCGACCTGTTTCAGACCAGCCGCAAATATGCCCAGGCGGTGCTCGAAGAGATGGATGCCAGGCGTATCACCCGCCGCGAGGGAGACAGCCGCGTGCTGCGATAGTTTGTTGCGTGGTGCGTGGTGCGTGTTGCGTGGCGCGTACCGAGACGCACCACGCAACACGCAACAAACACTCATCCCTACCGCGCGTTGATCACAGCATGTCGTTGAGCGTCCAATGATTCGCCCAACGTGCGTCGATCTCGTCGCGCACGCGCTGATAGCGGATGTCGGTGGAGAGACGCATCCGGCTGGCGTCCATGTTGGCGGTTGCGGCATGGATCATGTAAGCGCTGTGCACCATCATGTCGCCAGCCTCGTAATCCGCCATCAGCCAGCGCGTGTTGAAGCGCTCCGCCATCTCCGGCAGATTCTTTGTGACCCAACCGCCTTCCGCCATGTTCTTGTTATAGGCGCTAATTCGCTCCTCGGGTGATAGCTCGGCGTTCCTGGCGGCGAATTCTGCTTCCATGCGACGCCCCACCTGATCCGACCCTTCGAGGTAGACCAGCCCACCCATTTCCACCGGCGTATCGCCAATCGGAATCCAAGCGGTGCAGACGGTGTCTGTGCCGCCGCGTAGATAGACAAGATCGTAGTGTGCAGGCGTGCTAAACGCAGCGCCTGGCGAGGTGCTGCGAATGATCTTGCGCTTGTGGAGATAGACCTCACCTTGCAGGAACTCCTCAAAGAAGAGGCGGACGCGCGGTTGCAGGCAGAATGCTTCAAATGCAGCGCTGCGCACGATCTCCATCAGCAGCTTGTTATGAAGTTCATGGTCGACTGGCCCGTCCGATGCAATTCCCTCGACCGGGTCCGTGCCTTCAGCCAGAATGCCGGAAGGCGCCATCGCCGCAAAATAGCGCCGCCGAAACGCCAGAATCTCGTCGCGATCCAGAATCCCCTTGAGCCACAGATACCCTTGCTCGCAGTATTGCTGGCGCAGTGCGTCCATCGGCTGTTTGGGATCAGTTGGCCTGAGCCATCCTAGTCGATCGGCGGCGTTCGACAGGGTGAATCCATTGCTCGTAAGTGGTTGTGTGATTGTGCGCATGACCTTACATCCCATAGTGAACTGTTCAAGATTATCGGAGAATCAACAAAAGAAGCGATCATGCGTGACGCTCATGGAGAAAACCGTGAGCGTTTTGGCAGATTTGCCTCTGATTTGCACATTGTACACATGAATCAGGGTGTGACGCAACGCTTCCGCAGCGAGTCCTTGACAGGGAAAACGTTTTCTGCTAAAGTCACCTGCATTAAGTAAACCTTTTCCTTGCATCAACCATGCCAGTTACGATTCGCGATGTCGCCGAGGCTGCGGGCGTATCGATCGCCACGGTCTCGCGTGTGCTCAACAACATCGACCATCCGGTTGGGGCTGAAACGCGCCAGCGGATTTTGGCTTGCGCCGCAAGCCTCGGTTATCGACCGAATGTGGCCGCGCGCAGTCTGCGCACCGACCGCTCGGCGACGGTGGGCATCATTGCCGATGACATCATTGGCCCGTTCGCCACCAAAATCATCCGCGGCATTCAGGATCGGCTGCGCCAGGCCGGTTACCTGTGCGTGATCATCAGCGCCGACTGGGACCCGGACGCCGAACGCGAGGCGATCCATGATTTGGTGAGCCGGTCGATTGACGGCATCGTCTTTTCAGAAACCTGGCATCACACCGCCGTCGACCTGCTTGATCTCGCCAGCAAGCCCTATGTCTTTGTGCATCGTCAGTTCGCCGCGCCGGGAGAATACTCGACGATCCCCGACGAGCGCTACGGCGCGCATCTGGCGATGAACCATCTGATTGGGCTCGGACATAGGCGCATCGGCTACATCAACGGGCCAGAGCACTACTATGCGTCGGCGCTGCGGTTGGCTGGCTATCGGGAGGAGCTGGAAAGCGCCGGCATCGCCTTTGATCCGGCGTTTGTGGCGCGCGGCGACTGGGGGCTAGAGAGCGGCTACGCTGCTATGCAACATCTGTTGCAGGCGCAACCGCGTCTGACTGCACTCTTTGCGGGCAACGATCTGATGGCAGTTGGCGCGATCTATGCGTTGCTGGACGCCGGGCTGCGCGTGCCGGAAGATGTCGCCGTCGTCGGCTACGATGACCGCGAGATCAGCCGCACCTTTCGCCCGCGCCTGACGACGGTGACGCTGCCCTGCTACGAGATGGGGCAGGCGGCGGCGCAAATGTTGCTCGACCGTATGGAGGGGAAAGCAGAGATCGCCGCCGAGGTGCAGGTGCGCGGCTGTCTGTTGGTGCGTGAATCGTGCGGCGCGCAACACAAATCCACCGCCGATTGCGCAGCCGCTGCCGGGGAGAAACGGCCATCGCGCCGTTGACCGATATGAGATGTTGTTCCTTTCAAAAATTCAGGAGGAGAGCTTCAATGCAACGCTTGAGCAAGCTACTGGTGGTATTGAGCCTGATCGCAGCGCTGGCGCTGGCAGCGTGCACAGCCCCTGCAGCCCCGGCAGGTGAGCAGGCGGCAGGCGGTGGACAGACGGCAGGCGGCGTCACGATGTCGTTTTGGACGCGCGACAGCAACCAGGCGCAGGTGCGCGCCCTGGTCGACGCCTGGAACGAATCGCACCCGAACAAGATTGAGATCACGGTCATTCCAGCCTCCGAATATATGACCAAAGTCGGTGCGTCTGTCGGCGCTGGCGCGCCGCCCGACCTGATGGCAGTTGATCTGATTTATGTGCCGCAGTTCGCCGCTGCGGGCCAGCTCACCGACATCACCGACCTGGCGAAGGGGCTGCCCTACTTCGAGCAGCTCAGTCCGTCGCATGTGCGCCTGGCGACCTACGATGGCAAAATCTTCGGCCTTCCCTTCAACGCCGAGGGATCGTACCTGATGTACAACAAGGGTCTTTTTGAACAGGCAGGTCTCGACCCGGAGAATCCGCCCAAGACATGGGCGGAGATCGCCGACGCCGCCGCCAAGATTCGCGCGTTGGGCGACGACATCTACGGCTTCTATTTCTCCGGTTCGTGCGCAGGCTGCAACGCCTTCACCTTCATGCCGCTGATTTGGGCAAGCGGCGGCGATGTGTTGAGCGAGGACGGCGCAACCGCGACGCTGACCGATCCCAATGTGGCGGCGGCGCTTGCGTTCTATCGTCAGATGTGGGCGGACGACCTGATCCCGCCGGGCGCGCAGGCCGACACAGGCACTGACTTCGCTAACGCCTTCACCACCGGCAAGATCGGCATGGTGGGCACCGGCGCCTTTGCCATCAACAACATCAAGACCAACTTCCCGGAGATCGAATTTGGCGCCACCTTCCTGCCCGGCGCCGAGGGCGGCGCCTCCTCCTTTGCCGGTGGCGACAGCATCGCCATCCCGGCCGGCTCCAAGTATCCGAATGAGGCGTTCGAGTTCATTCAGTGGGCGACCTCCGACGAGGTGCAGCTCGAATACTACGCCAAGCTCAACAATTTGCCGGTGCGCACCGATCTGGCCAAGAACGAGTACTTCGCCGCCGACCCGCGCTTGACCACCGCCGCCGAGGCGATGGCGATGGGCAAGACGCCTTACACGGTCGTCTACAACCAGCTCTTCAACGACGCCAACGGGCCGTGGCTGAAGATGATCCAGACGGCGGTCTTCGACGGCAAGGTCGAAGAGGCCGTCAACACGGCGCAGGAAGAGTTCACCAAGATTCTGAGCGGACAGTAATTTGAGGAGGGGGCGAGGGGCGAGTTGCGGAAGGCGAAACGCCCTTCGCCCGACACGATGACTGGTGACAGGTATGGCAACTGTATCGAATGCTATCGTCAAACCAGCACGGCGCGGCGTCACGCTTAGCCAGCGGCGTATGATCGCCGGCTTTCTGTTCGTACTGCCCGCCGTATTGTTTACGCTGGCAATGTTCATTTTTCCGTTGATCATGACGGGATGGATGTCGCTGCACAACTGGCCATTGCTTGGGCAAGCGACATTTCTTGGCCTTCAGAACTACGTTGACATGGTCAACGACAAACAGTTTTGGAACAGCCTGTGGTTTACGACGCAATATACGCTGCT
>CALJMI010000044.1 GCA_937981885.1 uncultured Caldilinea sp. | reverse complement strand
ATGCCCGAACCACTGCTCGAAATCAAGAATGCAACCAAAGTCTATGGTGGCGCCGGCTTCTTTAGTAAGGGCCGCACCACCGTCGCCCTGCAAGATTTCAACCTGACCATCGACGCCAAACCGGCGACGATCACGACGATTGCTGGCGAGAGCGGCAGCGGCAAGACGACGCTCGCCAACCTGGTGCTCGGTTTCATCAAGATCACCAGCGGCCAAGTGCTCTACAAGGGCGTCGACGTCAACACCATGAACAGCAGCCAGCTTTTCGAGTATCGCCGCGAGGTGCAGGCTGTCTTTCAGGACCCATATGCTGTCTACAACCCCTTCTACCGCGTCAAGCACATCTTCGACATGGTGCTCAAGAATTTCAAGCTCGCCAAATCAAAGGAAGAGGGGCGGGCGTTGATCGAGGATGCGCTCAACGTGGTCGGGATGCGCGGCGAGGAGGTGCTGGAGAAGTATCCGCACCAGCTCAGCGGCGGTCAGCGCCAGCGCATGATGGTGGCGCGCGCCTACATGCTCAAGCCGCGGCTGATCGTCGCCGATGAGCCGGTGTCGATGGTCGATGCCTCGCTGCGCGCCATGATCCTCGACATCATGCTGCGGCTGCGCGATGAACATAACATTTCCTTTCTCTACATCACACATGATCTCTCGACCGCCTATCAGATCGGTGACAACATCCACCTGCTCTATCAGGGCGCAATCGCCGAACGCGGCAACACCGTCAAGGTCATCGAGAATCCGAAGCATCCTTACGTCCAGCTTCTGATCAACTCGATCCCCGTGCCCGACCCTTCGGTGAAGTGGGGCGGCGAAGAGGTGACGACGCTCGATGACGAGCAGATGCGCACCAACATCGCCAGCGGCTGCCGCTTCTACGGACGCTGCCCGCATCGCATGGATCGCTGTCTGCAAAAAGCGCCGCCGCTCTACTCCGTCGGCGAGGCGGGACATGAAGCAGCATGTTATCTCTACGAGTCTGGCGTCGAGACGCCTGAAGCTGTCGCAGTCCGGTGACCAGTCGTGAACGGAGCGAGCGCCTCTACCTTCTCCTGGTGCTCTCGCTGCCCCTGCTGGCGATGATCGTATACTTTGCGTGGATCTTTGGCGTGCGCGATCTGTTTGCCGTCTGTCCGCCTTCCTGTCGCGGGCGTGATTTCAGCAACGGCAACCTGGTGGCGCTCGATCTGCGCAACGCCGACCTGCGCGACGCCAATCTCAGCCGCGCCTTTCTCGACGGCGTCGACGCCAACAGCGCTGATTTCACCTTCGCCAATTTGCTCGGCGCGTCACTGGTGGGTGCGAATCTCCAGCGCGCCAACCTGACCGGCGCTGCACTCAGCCGCGTGGACGCGCGTCGGGCAAACTTTACCAGCGCTGTGCTGCGCGGCGCCCGCATCGATGCCGCCGACCTCACCGCCGCCGACCTCACGGCTGCCGATCTCACTGCCGCTTCGCTCACCCACACGAACCTGCGCGACGCGCTTATCGCGGAGCAGACCCGGCTTGACCGCAAGTGGCGGCTGGTTTGGAGCATCATCAACATGCCGGAATCGGTGGACAGTCTGGCCGGCGCCGACCTGCGTGACGCTAACCTCAGCGATGCAGCGCTGGCCGGGGTTGATCTGCAAGGCGCTGACCTGCGCAACACATTGCTGTACGGCGCCGATCTGACCGGCGCCAACCTCGCTTTTGTACAGTTTCAGCAGGCAAAGCTGGACGACCAGACGCGCATCGATCCCAAGTGGCGGCAGGTGTGGGAGATCGTCAACACTGTGGATCGGGAGCAGCAGCTCGCCGGCGTCGATCTCATCGATGCCTGGCTGGCAGGCGCGTACTTGCGCTCCGCTGACCTGCGCGACGCCGTGCTGCAGCGCGCCGTGCTGCGTGACGCCGACCTGCGCTACGCTCGCCTCGACAACGCAGATCTGCGTGACGCCGATCTGCACCACGCCGCGCTGCAGGAAGGCTCGCTTGCCGGCGCCGACCTGCGCGGGGCTGACCTGACCCTGGCTGACCTACGCCTGGTCGATCTGCGCAGTGCTGTGCTCGACGACCGCACTGTGATTACGCCGTCGCAGCGGCTGATCCATGAACTGGTCAACACCGGCGCAGCCGGACGCGACCTGCGCGACGCCCGCCTCGCCTGGGCCGACCTGTCCGGCGTGGATTTCACGGGCGCCAATCTCAGCAACGCCGACTTGCGCAACGCCGACCTGCGCGGCGCCGTGTTGACCGATGCGATCCTGACGAACGCTGATCTGGCGGGCGCGCAGCTACCGGACGGTTATCCATGAGGGGAAGCATGATCAAGAATCGCACGAACGAGAAAAAGATGTGCTACAATCATGTCAGTGCGACCGGCAAATTCAATGACAGAACGGCCGTGCTGCGTGAGACTGCGTACCGTTGAGAGGCATGTCATGACCGTAACCACTTACCGAGGCATCATTCACCGTGGCAAAGTTGAGACAACGGATACCATCGAGTTGCCTGACGGTGCTGAAGTTTATGTTGTTGCCTCTACGTCCATTTCGGCGCCCGCTGCAAAGCGAATCGCCAACTGCTGGCTTGTCAGCGAAGTAGGCAACCTGCTGATGGCGGATCATGGAATCCTGATTCGGTCCGGTGCAGGCTGGGTATGGCAGTTTGAGGTGTTCAGCACGGCAGCCGGTCGCAAACCCTGGGGACCGCTTGGCGTCCTGAAGATCGATGCCGCTTCGGGAGAGATTCTCGACCGCGAACAAACTAAGGTTACTCTCTACGAACGTGCACGAGCTTATCGACCTCCCGTATAGCCATCAGATAGAAGAGGGATACTGTCTGCCAGCGTGCGCACAGATGGCATTAGCTTATCTAGGCGTGTCCCGCTCGCAGCACGAACTTGCGCATCTGCTTGGCGTCCAGCGATATGTTGGTGCGCCTGCCTCGAATCTGCTCAGATTGCGTTCATCAACAATCGATGTGTTCTTTGGTGTCGAGGCGGAACTTGAGATCATCCGCCAGTGGCTCGCGCATCGTTTTCCTGTCGTGGTGTTTGTTCAAACCAACCAGTTGACCTATTGGGGCGGTGAAACGGCGCAACATGCCGTCCTCGTTGTCGGTCTAGTTGATCGCCTCGTTTATGTCGTCGACCCCGCCCAGTCAGAAGTTGTCATCGCCGTGCCGATTGAGGAGTTTTGGCTGGCTTGGGACGAGATGGGATTGATGTTTGGGGTAATTGCACCTCGTTCTGCTTGATGCGCCTGCTCCGTGCAAGAAATGATGTCGCACCCACGCCCAGACATTCATAGACAATGAAATTCATTATC
>CALJMI010000043.1 GCA_937981885.1 uncultured Caldilinea sp. | reverse complement strand
GCTGCGGATAGTTGCCCGCCACCCACCATGCCACCGCCGCGCCCCAGTCGTGGCCGACGAGATAGACCTGCTCACGCCCCGACGCCTCGATCAACCCGACGATGTCGCGCGCCAGCGTGTCGATGCGATAGGCGTCCACGCCAGCAGGCTTGTCGCTGCGGTTATAGCCGCGCTGATCGGGCGCCCATACATGGTAGCCCGCCGCTGCCAGCGCTGGCATCTGTCGTCGCCAGCCATACCAGAACTCCGGGAAACCGTGCAACAAGATGACCAGCGGCCCATCCTGCGGTCCTGCCATCACCACATGCAGATTGACGCCGTTCGTAAACATCGTGTACACCTCGTTTTGGGATGAACCGTGTTGCGTGTTGCGTGTTGCGTGTTGCGTGTTGCGTGTTGCGTGTTGCGTGTTGCGTGTTGCGTGTTGCGTGTTGCGTGATGACAACTCGCCCTTCGCAACTCCCCTCAGTCTACCAAAGCCAGCGCCAGAACAGGAAGATTGTCATGCCCAGGACGATGGTTGCGAGCAGATTGCGGGCGCGCCAAGCGATCAGACCGGCGGCAATTCCTGCGACGAGGTAGGCGTTGGACGGGCGGAGATCGAGCGCGCCGTCCGGCATGAACATCGCTGGCGCAATGATCGCCGCCAACACTGCTGGCGGGATAAACTTCATGCCATCCAGCATCACCTGCGGCAGCGTGATGCGGCTCACCAGCGCCAGCACCGGATAGCGCACCAGGAAGGTGACGAGCGCCATGCCTGCCACCAGGAGAATTTCGCCGGGCGTCATCATTTCCGCTTCCGTTTGGATGCCGCTTTTGCCAGGTTTTCCTCAACTCGAAATTTCACGATCGCCGCGATCAGGTCATAGGGGATCGGTTCGTCGAGCGGAAACTGCACTGACCCTTTACCGCTTTTGTAGCGCGCCAGCGCCGCCTCGAAGTGCGCCGTGCCGCTCGGCGTCGGGTAGAAGCCGATGTGCTGCTTGAACGCAGCGAAATGAACCAGGTTGCCATGTAGCGTGAAGGTCGGCATCTGGTAGCTGATGGTCTCCTGCGCATCCGGCGCTGCAGCACGGATCGTCGCTCGAATGTGCTGCAAAATCGACTGAATGTGCGGCGCAAAACCGGCGATATATTCATCGATGGTTGTTGGCGTCGGTTGATTGACGTTCATTGGAAACTCCGAATCCGTGGTCATCCGGTTTGCCCCCTGCGGCGCACGAGCATCAAGACGCCTGGACGCGGCTCCAGCGTAGCGCCCATGTGCGGATGAATCTTGTCACCGTTGAGCAACGTAAAGTCGAAGCGCTGTAACAGCCGCGCCAACACTGCACGCGCTTCGACCTGCGCAAAGGTGGCGCCGATGCAGGTGCGCGGCCCACCACCAAAGGGCACGTAGGTGAAGGGCGGCGTCTTCTCCTCATTGCCGCGCTCGAAGCGCGCCGGGCAGAATTGATCCGGGTTGCGCCAGTATTCTTTGTCGCGATGCGAAAGGTAGATCGAGTACATCACGCGCTTGCCTTCGGGCACAGCATAGCCACAGATTGCCATGTCCTCGGTGGTGCGGCGGTTGCCAATGTGGATCGGCGGATAGAGGCGCAGCGTCTCCTTGATCACCTGGTCGAGCAGGTGCAGATCGTTGAGCTGATCGGCAGTCGGCGGCGCATCTTGAACACCGATCACTGCGTCCACCTCTTGTTGCACTTGCGTCAACGTCGCTGGATGCGCGCCGAGAAGATAGAAAACCCACGCCAGCAGCGCTGTGCTCGTGTCGTGTCCGGCAATCAGCATTGTCAACAATTGGTCGCGGATCAGGTCGTCGGTCATGCCCGGTGCGACAATCAGCGCGCCGAGCAGGTCAGAAGGATCGGGTGCGGCGCCGCTTGCGTCCAGCTCCGCCCGTCGCTGCCGGATGATAGCGTAGAGATAGTCATCCATGACGGCAATGGCTTTACGATGTTTTGCACTTGTCGGCGCGTCGGGCCAGACAATCCACAGACCGGGGGAGATGTATTCGATCAGGTCGAGGATCGGCTGCCAGAGGCGCGCCATGTGCGACGTGAAGTCGACGTGAAAACTGGCGCCCATCAAGATGAACAGCGCCAGCTTGCGCATCTCGATCAGCATATCTTGCGTCGAGCCGTCGGTCCAGGCGCCGGCAACCTGGTCAGTGTAGCGCCAGAAATCGGGGATGTGTAGGTTGACATTCCGCCGTTGCAACGTTGGATCCATGATCTGGCGATAGCGGTCATGCTCCTCGCCGTCGACAACCAGCACGCCGCGGCGCAACAGCTTGACGACCGGATCGCTCTCATTGCGCCAGCTCAGCCGATCGCGGTCGGTGATCAAAATCTGACGGTTGGCGTCGGGCCCGATGAAGACAGCGGGACGAAAGCGCGGCGCCGGAATCTCAAACGCCTGGCCAACATACTCGCGCATCAACGCCAGCGCAGTGAGCGGATTGCGGGTGCGCGCCAAGCCGGCCAGCACGCGCAGCCCTTTACGCGGTTCGGCTTCCGGCAGCGGGCGCGGCGACTCGTTGGTCAGTTGCTCCATATGCTTCATCGCGTGATGCTCACAGCAATGCCGCGCGGAACTCGACCTCGCCAGCGCCGTTGACCTGCTCTCCCGCGTCGAAACTGTCGGCAATAAATTGTAGCCGCAGCACCCCGCGCCAGGAACGCGTTGAATTGATGGTCAGATCGGCGCAGTCGTGCATCTCGCCTTGGTAGATTTCGTCGCTGTTCACCAGCACGCGCAGATTGTGGATGCGGCTGTTGCAGCCATTGTTCGTGCGCAACGAAAAATGGGTGATCTGGATGCGCATCGGCCCAACCGGCACGCGCCGTGTGACACGCACGACGCCGTTGGCGTCGGCGACGCCAGCGAAAGAAAAGGGTAGATTCGTCATAGTTCTTTGATAATCACTGTTGCAACAACTGCACAGGGCGCAGTTCACTGCATTGTGCCCGTCGCCCCAATTCGCGTCTGATCGATGCGCAAGTATATCATTATTTGGGCAACTTCACGATTCGCTGAAAACCTGATTGGAGAAGGATATGAAAACAACCAAACTTGGACGTTCCGGCGTCGACGTCAGCATCTACTGTCTTGGCGCCATGTATTTTGGCTCGCGCAACGACCGCGCTACTTCTTACCGGATGCTCGACCGCTATGTCGATGCAGGCGGCAGCTTTATCGACACTGCCAATATCTATGCGTGGTGGGTGGAGGGCTGCCGCGGCGGCGAGAGCGAGACGCTGCTGGGCGAATGGATGCGTGAGCGCAGAAACCGCGATCGCGTCTTTATCGCCAGCAAGGTCGGCTTTCAATACGATGACGTGGCGCGCGGGCTGTCTGCAGCGCAGATCGAGACGGAGTGCGAAAAAAGTCTGCGGCGTATGGGCATTGACACGATCGACCTCTACTACGCACATGTCGATGACCGCAACACGCCGATGCACGAAACTATGGAGGCGTTCGACCGACTGGTGCGCGCCGGCAAGGTGCGCTATATCGGCGCCAGCAACTTTATGGCCTATCGGTTGGAACGCGCCCACACGCTGAGCAAGCAGAATGGCTGGCCCGATTATGTCTGTCTGCAACAGCGCTACACCTATCTGCGCCCCAAGCCCGGCGCCAGCTTCGACCCGCAGTTGAGCCTGACCGACGAGATTATCGACTACTGCCGCGCCAATCAGGTGACGATCCTGGCGTACTCGTCGCTGCTCAGCGGCGCGTACACGCGCCCGGATCGTCCGCTGCCCGACCAGTACCGCGGCCCGGACGCCGACGTGCGCCTGGCCGCGCTGCGTGAGATCGCCGCTGCGCACAACGCCACACCCAACCAGGTGATCCTGGCGTGGCTGACGCAACAGGAGCCGCCGATCATCCCGGTGATGGCTGCCAGCACCGACGAGCAGATGAGCGAAAATCTGGCTGCGCTCGATCTGCGGCTGTCGGCGGAGGAGATGGAGCGGCTGAACACTGCCGGCGCATGAGGGAATGATTTCAGTGATGCGCAGTGAACAGGAAATGCTCGACCTGATTCTCAGCGTTGCTGAGGCGGATGAGCGTATCCGCGCCGTGATCATGAACGGATCGCGCACCGATCCGAACGCACCGCGCAACATCTTTCAGGATTACGACATCGTGTACGTCGTGACCGATGTGGCAGCCTTCGTCAACAACCCGGCGTGGATTGACCGCTTCGGCGAGCGGATGATCATGCAGTTGCCCGATACGATGGGCGAGGCGCCGCCCGCCGACGGCAGCTTTGCCTATCTTATCCAGTTCACCGACGGCAATCGGATCGACCTGACCCTTTTTCCGCTTGCCAGCCTGGAACGGATGGGGCGCGACAGCCTGAGCGCGCTTCTGCTCGACAAGGACAGCGTTGTTGCACCCTTTGATCCGCCGCACGACGGCGACTACCTGCCCAAGCCGCCGACCGCAAAAGAGTTCGCCGACTGCTGCAATGAGTTCTGGTGGGTCGCTGCCTATGTCGCCAAGGGGCTGTGGCGCGACGAGATCACCTACGCCAAGTATATGCAGGATCAAGTTGTGCGCAACCAACTGATGCAGATGCTGGTCTGGTACATCGGCGTCAAGACCGACTTTGCGCGCAGTCCCGGCAAGTATGGGAAATACCTCCGGAACTATCTCGAACCGGAGCTGTGGACGGCTCTCGTGCAGAGCTACGCCGACGCCGATATCGACCACACATGGGATGCGATGTTCGTCATGACGGCATTGTTTCGCCGCGTCGCGCAGGCTGTGGCGGCGCACTTTGGCTTTGAGTATCCGCAGGGCGACGATGACCGCGTCAGCGCGCACCTGGCGCACGTGCGACGGCTGCCCAAAGATGCGTTGGCGATATACTGACGCACGGTTGCACCCTGCGGATCGCTCAACAAACTTCATATCGGTGTTACAACCTGTCTTGGGACACACGCTCCCTTCATCTATAATTGCGTATAATTGCACTCACTGTCGTGAAATTCAATCGCAAAATCAAAGGATGCCACACCATGCAGGTCTCTGTCCGTCTCAATGCCGTGCTTGCCCAGATTGTGGGCGCGTCGCGCCTTCAGGTGACGGTGAGCGACGACGCCACTGTTGCCGACGTGCTCCAGGCGTTGGCGATGGCTTATCCCGGACTGGGCGCGCGGCTTGAACGCGCCGTGCCGGTCGTCGGCGGCAGTCACGCCAGGCTCACCGATCAAGTGGGCGCCGACCAGGAAGTTGCATTTTTGATGCCTGTCGCTGGCGGCGCAGCGTAAGCGCAAATGCACATTTTGTCGCCGTTGTCGCCAGCCTGATCGCAGTTTCTCGACCAATTGATTTGTAGTTCAGGAGGAATCGCCATGTCCATCCAAGCTGCCGAAATGAAGTCAGCCATCGCTGTTGGTCACGAAACGGTCTTTGTCGACCGCTTTACCAACGGCATTCTCGACCCAAGCAAACCGATGCTAGGCCCCGTCCGCGATGGCGGCCACATCGTCGCCAATACTGCGCCCGGCTGTTGGGGTCCAATGATCACGCCGGAGATCCGCGGCGGCCACGAGGTCACGATCCCTGTTGCGGTCGCCGGCGCCGAGGTGGGCGACGCCATCGCCATCCGCATTAAAGACATCACCGTCACCTCGCTGGCGACCGCCTCCGGCAACGACCAAATGATGAGCGGGCGCTTTCTGGGCGACCCGTATGTGGCCGGGAAGTGCCCAGAATGCGGAACGCTTTACCCGAAGACGGTGCTGCGCGGCATCGGGCCGACTGCGGTGCGCTGTGCAGCCTGCGGCGCCGACGCCTCGCCCTTCACCTTCACCAACGGCTACACAATCGCCTTCGACGCCAACCGCACGGTCGGCGTGACGCTCGACCAGGAAGCCGCCGAACAGATCGCCTACGATGCCCGCACCTACGCCGCGCTGCCGGAGAACTCGATCCAGAATCCGATTCTCACCTTTGCCCCGCACGACCTGGTTGGGCTGGTGGCGCGCCTGCGCCCGTTCATGGGGCAGCTTGGCACCACGCCGTCGATCCCCTTCCCCGATTCGCACAACGCCGGCGATTTTGGCTCCTTCCTGATCGGCGCGCCGCACGAATACGGGTTGACCGCCGATCAGCTTGCGCACCGCACCGACGGCCACATGGACATCGACGCCGTGCGCGCCGGTGCGATCTTGATCTGTCCGGTCAAGGTGGCGGGCGGCGGCGTCTACCTCGGCGACATGCACGCGCTGCAAGGCGACGGCGAGATTGCAGGGCACACCTGCGACGTATCGGGCACGGTGACGCTGCAGGTGCACGTGATCAAGGGGCTGAAGATCGACGGGCCTATTCTGCTGCCCGTGGCAGAGGACTTGCCCTTCCTCGCCCGCCCGCTCAGCGCCGAGGAGAAGGCAAAGGCGCAGGCAGTGGCGCGGCAGTGGGGCGTCGACCGTCTCGAAGAATCGGCGCCGATCTCCGTCATCGGCACTGGGCCTGACCTCAACGCTGCCACCGACAACGGCCTCGAACGCGCCGCTGCGCTGCTTAGCATGACCGTGCCGGAAGTCAAAAACCGTGCGACGATCACCGGCGCCATCGAGATCGGGCGTAATCCGGGCGTCGTGCAGGTGACCTTCCGCGCGCCGGTTGATCGACTGGAGAAGGTTGGGCTGCTGCCGTTTGTGCGCGATCAATATGGGGTGAGTTGAATCTACAT
>CALJMI010000042.1 GCA_937981885.1 uncultured Caldilinea sp. | reverse complement strand
CGTCCGTCGCTGTTTGACTCATCGATGCCAGCGTAGGGCATCAACGTGTTTGCCTTGATTGTCAGATAGACATTGTAGCGGCTGATTGTTCTGGGCAGAAACCAGGTCGATTCAGCCTTGATCAGCGCCGCCTTGTCCGTGCCTTCAAGCGGTACAATGCGCCCTTCGCAGATTGCGATGATTTTGGAGGAGATCGCCAGAATCTCGTCTTCCGCCAGGATAGGCAGCGCCTCATCGAATAGCGCAAAGAGATCGTGATCAGCGGTCGTAATGCGGCGAGTCTGAATGGGTTGGACGTACATCGAAAGGTTCTCGTTTCATCTGGCAATCTGTTTCTTCTTCTCTGTAATGATACAATACCATACAGGAAGCCAATCACCCTTGCGCTGTCGTGATGCTGCATCTGCGTCGCGCAGCGATCAAGCGCATTACGCATGGAACAACACATGATGACGCAGGCAATCACACGACGGCAGGCATGGGTTCTTGCCGCACGCCCCAAAACGCTGCCCGCTGCGCTCTCTCCCGTGGTCGTGGGGACGGCGCTGGCATACGCCGACGACAGCCTGGCGTGGCTACCTGCACTGGCTGCTGCGATCGGCGCGCTGCTGCTGCAAATCCTGAGCAACTTTGCCAACGACTATTCGGACTTCTTCCGCGGCGCCGATACGCCGGATCGACTCGGCCCGACGCGCGTGACCAGCGCCGGACTGATCACGCCAACCGAGATGCGCAATGGCATCATCGTCGTCATCGGCGTGTCGGCGCTGGTCGGCCTCTACCTGATCTGGGTGGGAGGCTGGCCCATCCTGGCGATCGGCGTAGCGGGGATTGTGGCAGCGCTGGCGTACACGGGCGGTCCGTTCCCCTTCGGCTATTACGGGTTGGGCGAGCTGTTCGTCTTTCTCTTTTTTGGCGTGGCTGCGGTCTGTGGAACCTATTATGTGCAGGCGCACATGTTGACCTCGACGGTGGTGACGGCCTCCTTCGTCGTCGGTGCGCTGGTCACAGCCATTTTGGTTGTCAATAATTATCGTGACATTGACACCGACCGTCGCGCCGGCAAGCGCACAATGGCGGTGCGGCTCGGTCGCCGTGGCGCGCAGATCGAGTACGCGGCGTTGCTGGCGTTTGCGTTCGTGCTGCCTGTGATCATGTGGCTGTTGCAAGGCGTCGGCGTGTGGGTGATGCTGAGTTGGCTAACGCTGCCGCTGGCGATGCAATTGATCCAGGCGCTGCGCAGCGCAACCGACGGTGCCACGCTCAACAAAACGCTGGCAGGCACGGCGCGTCTGGGGTTGCTGTTTAGTCTGTTGTTGGCGGCGGGGATTGTGTTGGGTTAGTCAACCGAAACAAAAGGAGCGTATGGTGAGGAAACTCAAAATTTTGATGATTTCGTCCGAGGTCGTGCCCTACGCCAAGACGGGTGGGTTGGCCGATGTGGTAGGCGCATTGCCCCAGGTGTTGCAGCGACTGGGGCACGAGGTAATCGTCGTCATGCCCAAATATGGCAGCATCGACGCGCAGAAGTTCGGGCTGCGTCGCCACTGGGACTCCATGGGTGTGTGGATGGGCAACATGCAGGAGTGGTGTGCGGTCGATGTGGCGGACAACGACGGCGTGCCTACTTACTTTATCGAGCACAACAACTTTTTTGCGCGACCAGGACTCTATCACGACGACAACTTCAACGACTACGCCGACAATCCCCGTCGTTTTGGTTTTCTGACGCGCGCCGGCTTGCAACTTGCGCAGGATTTGGGCTTCAAGCCCGACATCGTCCACGTTCATGACTGGCAGACTGCGCTGGCGTCGGCGTATCTGAAAATCTGGCATTGGAATGACCCGTTGCTCGGCAGCGCAGCCAGCGTGCTCACAATCCATAATATCGCCTACCAGGGCAAATACCCTGCCTCTCACTACGACTATCTTGGCTTGCAGTGGGGCAACTTCACGCCCGACAAGTTCGAGGATTACGGCGCCATCAACTTCCTCAAAGGTGGCATTGTTTACGCCGATGTGGTGAACACCGTCAGCCCAACCTACGCCAACGAGACGCGCACGCCCGCGATTGGCTATGGCCTGGCGCCCTATCTCAACGACAAGGGCGACAACTATGTTGGCATCCTCAACGGCGTCGATTACACGCAATGGAACCCGGCGGTCGACAACCTGATCCCGGCGCGCTACACGCCCGACGACCTTACTGGCAAGCGCATCTGCAAGGCGGAGCTACAGCGCCGCTTCCTGCTCGACATGAATCCACGCGTCCCAATCGTCGGCGTGGTCAGTCGTCTGGTGTCGCAGAAGGGACTGGACTTGCTGGCTGGCGCTATCGAGCGCATCGTCGAAAATATGGTGGTGCAGTTCGTGATCCTCGGTTCGGGCGACAAAGGGCTGGAAGCGTTCTACGGCGACCTGCCGCGGCGCTATCCGGGGCGCATCGGCAGCTTCATCGGCTATAACAACCAGCTTGCCCACTGGATCGAAGCGGGCGCCGACTTCTTCATCATGCCGTCGATCTACGAGCCGTGTGGGCTCAACCAGATTTACTCGCTCAAGTACGGCACGCTGCCGATCGTGCGCGCCACTGGCGGTCTCGACGACACGGTGATTCAATATGACGAACGCACCGGTGACGGCACCGGCTTCAAGTTCTGGGAGCCAAGTTCGAGCGCCATCTTCTACACCGTCGGTTGGGCCGTCAGCACCTACTATGACCGCCCGCACCATATGGCGAAAATGATCCACACCGCCATGCTGCAGGACTATTCTTGGGAAAAGAGTGCTGCGCAATATGTCGATCTGTACGAACGAGCGATACGCAACAAAGGGACGCTGTAGGAGCGAACCGGACATCTTGCGTCCTTGCCCTTCTTCTTGAGACAATCCTTTGTTTGTTTTTCTGTGTAGCGCTGGCGCTATAGAACAGAAGAGCGGCGTCGAGAGCTCGACGCCGCTCTAATTATTTACGCTTTGCTCTCCGCTAGACTCTGGCTGGCTTTTCTGTCTCCGCCACCTCAATTGCTAGCGCAAAAAATTTTCTGAATGACGCATGGTTGTGCTGATGAAGGATGTTCGTTCACGATAGGTGCAGCTGCGTCGAAGAATTCATACCCAATTGGGCGCCAGAAGGCAGCCAATGTTCTATGGGTTGTTCTTCAAGTCCAGGATCTAGTTCAACAGAGCGGCGTGTCATCGCAGCGGCCGCCAGCAACACCACAGTGATGCCTATACTGATCGATATCAAAATGGCCGCTGTAATCCCGATGATCATAATTTCCTCCGTTATCTCTTCGCCTTTGCTTTCCCATCGTATCAATTGCGTTTTGCTGCGTTTTGCGTGAAAGGCTTCATATTCTTGAATAGGAAAATTGCTACATTTAGAATTACATAAGCCCTCGTATTTTTCCAGGGACAAAAGTACTATCTTTTACGGTAAGGTTTTCCTGACGCAGCTACTTTATCGCCGCTGTATTGTAAAAGCTGCATTGTAAAACCAGTTATCTCTGAACAACCAACTCACTGTAAAGCCCATGTTAACAGTGCACTGAACCTTCCTGCTCGCTCTTCAGTCTACGCACCACGGCTGAAAGAGCTACGCATGTTCCACATGTACGATGCGCCTAGATGCTGTTGCACTATAAGGTGGTGTGCAGCGGCGAATCGCACGAAGTTCGCACTGCAAACGTTTGTTCTCTATGAAAGCACTTGTCAGCGAAGTGTAAGCTCTTGTCCTCGGAATTGCTGTTACGATAGCTCCAGACAGGTTTACTCATAGTCCTGGCCGCGATTATTTTTACATAATTTATGGCTCGTATGAACGTCTCTGGCAATCCCAGAGAAGGGTTGCTGCTTTACATACATAGACAGGCGAATGGTCTGCAAAAATACATTGTCGAGCAGGTTGTGCTGACATTGTTTGGATGGATTCCGACCATAGTCGGGATTGGGGTGCGTGCATTGGTCTATCGGACGATTCTGCGAATGCAAGGAATTGCTGCGATCGAGGACGGGGTGCGCATCCGTTTTGCGGACGGCATTCAACTCGGTCGCAATGTGTATATTGATCAGGGCGTCTATTTACACGCATGTCCAAACGGCATCCAAATTGGCGACAACAGTTTTGTAATGCATGGCTCCGTATTGCATGTCTACAATTTTCGCAACTTGCCTCATGCGTTTATTCGCATTGGCGCCAACAGTCTGATTGGCGAGCTGAATGTGCTGCGGGGGCAAGGGGGAATCATGATTGGCGACCGGGTGTACACCGCACCGATGGTGCAGATGTTGGCTGTCAACCATGTATTCGACGATCCGACTCGACCAATGGTCGAACAGGGCATCACTGCCGATGGCATCGTAATCGAAGATGATGTATGGATTGGCGCTGGTGCGATTATAACCGATGGTGTACGGGTTTGTAAAGGGGCGGTAGTGGCAGCCGGGGCGGTGGTGACGCAGGATGTTCCAGCCTATACGGTGGTTGGCGGCGTTCCGGCGCGTGTGCTTCGCAAGATCGAGCGTGCACAGAAACTTGATTCATCAAAAGAAGTGTATTTTTGAGCGGAACCAGCGCCGTCGTGGTGCTGCGCAGCCTGGTGACAGACGATAGGAGGCGATAGATGACAACTTTGTCGGTGGTGATTCCGGCCTACAACGAGGAAGACGGCATCTGCGAGATTATGCAGCGGGTGCTCGCTGTGCGCGAGTCGCTGCGAAGCGTAGGCATCGACAATCTAGAATTGTTGGTAGTCGACGATGGGTCGAGCGATCGCACGGCGGAGCTTGTGCGTTCACAGCCGGGTGCGACGTTGGTGCAGCACGCAAAAAACGGCGGTTATGGTGCGGCGTTGAAGACAGGTTTTGCCGCTGCTTCTGGCGAGTGGATTGGCTTTCTCGACGCCGACGGCACTTATCCGCCGGAGTATTTTCCGGCGTTGATGAAGGCGGCAGAGGAGCAGAACGCCGATTTGGTGATCGGCTCGCGTATGGCTGGCGCTGAAAGTCAGATGCCGGTCATGCGGCGCATCGGCAATATCATCTTTGCCCGTCTTGTCAACATCATCAGCGCCTCCAACATCACTGACTCCGCCAGCGGTATGCGCATCTTCAAGAAGTCGATTTTGTCACAATTGTATCCACTGCCCGATGGTCTGAATCTAACGCCGGTGATGAGTACGCGTGCGTTGCACGAGAATCTCAAAATGGTTGAAGTGCCGATTCCTTACAGTGAGCGCATTGGCCGCTCGAAGCTGAGCGTGGTGCACGATGGAATGCGCTTTGGGCAGTCGATTGTGTGGACGGCGCTCAATTACAACCCGGCGCGTCCGTTTGGGTTGATCGGCATGACCAGTTTTGCGATCGCTGCGTTGATTGGGCTGGGGTTAATCTGGGTGCGTTTGCAGGGTGTGCAGACCATCAGCCCGTTGGGCGCCTTTGCGCTCTTCTCGGCGTTGGTGCTTTCCATCGGCGGCGTGATGTTGATTGCGCTTGGCTTCAGCTTTAATTACTTTGTGGCTCTGTTCCACAAGACGCCTGTGCGTCAGGGGCTGTGGGGGAAACCGCTCTTCAATATCCGCTGGGAGCAACACTTTGGTTGGGTTGGGCTGGTGGTGTTCTTGCTCGGCATTGTGGTTGCTCTCGGCAGTCTGACAGCGACGATGATGGGCGCAACGTTGATTCAGCTCTGGCTGTACTACTTAACCAGCACTGTCTTCAGCCTGATGGGTCTGCAATTGATGGTCGCCTGGGTGCAAATGCAGACGCTTGAGGCGTTGCGCATCCGTGAGGAATTGGCGGCGAGTGATCTGCTTGGCAAAGAGACCAAGCCGTCCGCGTTCTCTACGCCTGCGCCGCGTCAGCTGCGTAGCGAGCGGCTTCAGCCACAACCTTGACGTTGGTTGTTTACGATAGATTCTGAAGTGGAGGAAACCTGAATGACTGTTCATCAGCCATTGACTGAGACCAAACGTGCAAATCCTGGCGAAAAAACGCCGAACATTGAGCTTGCTGAGGATATTCGCGACAATCTTGGCACGCGTCGCATCCCGCCGTTGCGCCCGTCGCATTTTCCCGATGCGGGCGCCAGTGTGCAGACGTTGACCTCGTCGACGCGTCCGGCCGGGTCGGTGGACGTGCTGCTCGTCAATCCGCCGACGCCCGACGGTGCGATCTGGATTCGCAGCCAGCACCGCGTCGGGCGCCGTTCGCGTGAGAATATGATCTGGCCGCAGGTTAGTTTGGCGCAGCTTGCTGCGTTGCTTGCGCCCGAATACACGGTCGAGATTATCGACGCCAACGCCCTGCGCATGGGTTGGGAAGAGTTTGAGAAATTGCTCGACGAGAAACGGCCCAAGTATTACCTGACCCAGGTTACGGCGCCGACGCTGCGCAATGACATGTACGGCGTTTTTCTCGCCAAGTCGCTTGGCGCCAGGACGATGGCTTTCGGCACCCATGTCACGCCGATGACATTGGAGACGATGCGCCCCTTCCCGGCGCTTGATTTTGTGTTGCGCGGTGAGCCGGAGATGACGCTGCGCGAGCTGCTCGACACTTTCGAGGGCAAGACGCCTTCCAATCCGAAAGTCGCCAAGATGTTGGCGGAAACTAGCAAACCGCAGAGTCGGCGCGTCGGTGGTCAGGATCTGGTCGACGCGTTTCCGACGACGGCGTCTGACAATCCGTGTGCGCACATTCTGGGTCTTGCCTGGCGCAACGGCGAAGAGATCGTCATCAACCCGGATCGACCGTTCATCCCAGACCTGGATGACCTGCCGATCCCGCTGCACGAACGATTACCGCTCGACAAACAGCGCATGCCGATGATCAAGGGGCCGTTCACTTTCATCGTGACGAGTCGCGGCTGTCCGGCTGGCTGCAAATATTGCATCAAACATGTGAGCTATCAGAACTCCGTGCGCGTGCGTTCGGCGGAGAACATTGTTGAAGAGTTGGAATATCTCGGCAGGCTTGGCATCACCAACATTCACATGTACGCCGACCTTTTTACGGTCAACCGCGACCACGTCGTGAGTCTATGTAAGCTGATCATCGAACGCGGCCTCAAGATTCGCTGGACGTGCAACAGCCGCGTCGATTATGTGGACGAGGAAATGCTGACCTTAATGGGGCAAGCGGGCTGCTGGCTGATCTCGTGGGGCATCGAGAGCGCCAACGAGATGATCCTCAAACGTGCGCGCAAGGGATATAAAAAAGAGCAAGCGTTCAAAGCGCTGAAGTGGGCGAAAGCGGCTGGCATTAAGAATTGGGGATACTTTATCATCGGTCTCCCCGGCGAGACAGAAGAAACGATCCAGGAAACGATGGCGTATTCCAAAGAGTTGCCGCTTGACATCGCTCTCTTCCACATTGCCGCGCCGTATCCGGGCACCCCCTTCTTCTACGAAGTGGTCGAGAACAACTGGTTCCGCCCCGGCACCAAGTGGGAAGAGGTGGATATGGATCAATCGACCGTGCTCGACTATGGAAATCTAACCGCTGAGCAGCTTGAGTATTGGCAGAAGCGCGCCACGCGTGAGTGGTCATTGCGCCCCGGGCCGATCATGACTTTCTTGAAAGGCCTGAACACCTGGGAAGGCGCCAAGAGCGCAGCCAATGTGGGTTGGCAGATGCTGCAGTTTTCCAAGACGTAAACAATCTATAAACAATTTATCGGAATCTGGCAAAGGCGGCTGATCAAACTGATTAACCGCCTTTTTACTGATTGCTAGGCAGAGTTTTTATGTTTTCAGTGTTGCGTGCTACGTGCTGCGTGTCGGAATCCCTCACGCAACACGCACTACGCAACATTGCGCTTATACAATGCCAACTTAGAAATCAGTAAATTGATTATTGATTAAAGTGCAGCTGCTGTTTTGGGTGTCAGCACATTGTAAGAAAATGCGATGTTAGTGAGTGCTATAATCAAGAATTAAGTTCCAGGCCCGGAGTACAATGATAGGGTGATAAAAAACAGCGATAGGTTACGATAATGCCGCAGGCAGAAAACACTTCCCACGATCAAGCTTACTACATCGCAAGAGATTCATCCTTGCGCATCCAAAGCATTGCCAGCGGGGCTGTCTATGGCTTTACATTCTGCTTTCTTGCCACCACAGTCGTTGCGGTTTGGTCTGCTTACGATGGGGCTGGTGCACTTGACCGTTTCTTTCTTTTGCTTGGTGGCATTCTGACTGTGTTGGTCGCACCCACACTTGGGCGATATGTCTCAATACAGACGGCTGTGGCTGTCCTTGCTGGCTTGACGACGCTATTGACCCTTACGACGACGGTATTTTATCTTTCCCAGCGTGCTGGCGTCCTCGCGTCTGTGCAAAGCTCTTTTTTCAGTGACAACCAGGCTGCACAGATTCTGGCAATCGGTGCACCGTTCCTGGCCGCACTATTGTGGGTTGCTGCATTTGATCGACGATGGCGCGTCACAGTGTCAAGAGGCGTAGCTCTAGCAGTTGTGGCGGCGGCGCTATTATTAACCGAGTCGCGCGGCGCATTATTAGGGGTGGGGGCAGGCGTAGGTTTAGCCGTCTATGTTTCGTTGCGCAGCACCATTCGATATCGTACACATCGCAGGTCGTTGTGGCTTTGGGTGGTGGACGGCATATTTTTGCTGATAGTTGTGGGCGCACTCGCTCTTTATGTGGCTGTTGTGGCAATCCCTGAATTTGACGCTCGGCTTGCCGTCAGCGCGCAAGGTGGCTCAGCGCTGAGCCGGATTGCACTGTGGCGTGATTCGATCCCGTTGATCGCTGATTATTACTTTACGGGGAGTGGTCTTGGAACATCCGCGATGGTGTATGCCACCTACGCATATTTGTTGCACGTGCCTTATCTCTATCACGCCCACAATTTTTACTTGCAAGTAGCGCTTGAGCAGGGGGTGCCAGCATTGTTGGCGTGGTTGGGGTTGGTCATAGCAGTAACCATCTACGCTGTTGGGGCGCTACGTATTGCCGACCGTGTTGGACGGACATTGCTAGTTGGAGGGTTTGCAGCGCTGGCAGCGTTTCTGGTGCATAGTCTGTTCGAGGCGGATTTGTACTTCAGTGCGCTTGGTGGGCTGGTTTTCTATCCGCTGGCTGCACTATTGTGGATTGCTGCAACAATCTATGAGCCTGTGTTTGAAGGCGCTTACGCAGGTCAAATGACTGGATCGCTGCCTGGAATTGGTTTCATTATTGGGATGTGCGCTCCGTTATTGGTGGCGCTGTTGGTTCCTGGCAGCGCCCCGCGTTGGGAGGCGAATCTCGGCTCAGTGATACAGACGCAGGTGGAGCTGGGCGTCTATGAGCGGTCGTCATGGTCATTCCAGGATCAGGTGCGCCGTCAACTACGCACAGAACTTCAGCCAGCGGAAATGTATTTTCGTGCAGCGTTGCAGCTCGATCCCGAACAGCCTACGGCGCATCGACGGCTTGGGGCGCTTGCGCTTGCGCGCGGGGAATTCGAACTTGCCAAAAGCTACCTGCTCGCTGCACACGCTGCAACGCCTTATGACCGGGCCGTACAACAGATGCTTGGCGAGGTCTTTGCGCTCGATGGCGCTGTCGCCGAGGCAGTTGCACTCTGGCAGAACCTGGACATGGATCAAGGGCAGTTGATAGTGCGTGGGTGGTGGTACGAATGGTTCGGCGAGCCTGAGCAACTGGAAAGATTGAATGATGCAATCGACGCATATCAACGCACAAAATAGCTCTCCGGATGCAGCCGTGGTTGTCCACGAGTTCTATGTGCATCCAACCGCCGATGTTTCGCCACAGGCAAGCATTGGTGCGGGGACGCGCATTTGGAACCGCGCTCAGGTGCGCGAGGGCGCTGTGCTCGGCGCCAACTGCAACATCGGCAAGGATGTCTACATCGATTTTGATGTGTGCATTGGCGATAACGTCAAGGTGCAGAATAGCGCTCTGATCTACCACGGCGCCACGCTCGAAGATGGCGTCTTTGTTGGGCCACAGGCCTGCCTGACCAACGACCTCTACCCGCGGGCAATCAACCCCGATGGCTCGCTCAAAGGAGCGAGCGACTGGGAGGTGGGTGAGACAGTTGTGCGCTACGGCGCATCGATTGGCGCTGGCGCCATCATTGTGGCCGGTGTGGAAATCGGGCGTTTCGCCATGATCGGCGCTGGCGCGGTTGTCACCCGTGATGTGCCAGCGCATGGACTTGTGCTTGGCGTGCCTGCGCGACTGGTCGGCTATGTTTGCGCTTGCGGCTCAAAATTGGATGTCGATGAACAAGGCTATGGCCGCTGTCCGCGTTGCCACAACCTGATTGAAATTGGAGCAACTATAAAAAATGATTTCAATTGCTAAACCGCTGATCGGTGAAGAAGAAAAAGCCGCCGTGATGGAAGTGCTCGGCTCCGGGCAGTTGGCGCAAGGGCGTCGCGTCCGTGAGTTCGAGGAGCGCTTTGCAGCGTGGGTTGGGGCGCGTTACGCTGTGGCTGTCAGCTCCGGCACAACGGCGCTGCACGTAGCGCTGCTTGCCCATGACATCGGCGCCGGCGATGAGGTGATTACGACGCCCTTTAGTTTTATCGCCTCGGCTAACTGTGTATTGTACACAGGCGCTGCGCCGCGCTTTGCCGACATCGAGCCAGACTACTACACCATCGATCCGGCTGCCATCGAACGCCAAATTACACCGCGCACACGTGCGCTCATTCCGGTGCATCTTTTCGGTCAGCCGTGTGACATGGACGCCATCGCTGCCATTGCCGAGCGACGCGGGCTGGCGATCATCGAAGACGCCTGCCAGGCGCATGGCGCGTTGTTGGATAACCGCCCGTTGGGAGTGTGGGGCGCCGCCTGCTATTCCTTCTATCCGACCAAGAACATGACGACGGGTGAAGGCGGCATGATCACCACCAATGACCCGGCGTTGGCGGAGCGGATGCGTGTGATCCGCGAGCATGGGATGCGCGTACGGTATGTGCATGAGACGCTCGGTTACAACTTCCGCATGACCGACATGCAGGCGGCGATAGGATTAGTGCAGTTAACGCGCATCGACGAGTGGAACGAGCAGCGTCGGCGCAATGCTGCGTTGCTCACGGCGCGGCTTGCTGGCGCGCCAGGCGTCGAGACGCCCAAGGTGCGGCCGGGTGCAACACCTGTTTTTCATCAATATACCGTAGCGGTGAACGATCGGGATCGCATGATCGCCAGCCTGACCGAACACGGCGTCGGTTACGGCATTTACTATCCAATCCCGATCCACAAACAGCAAGTGTACCGGGAACGCGGCTACGACGTGGTATTGCCGGTCGCTGAGGTGGCGAGCGAACGCGTGCTCTCCTTGCCCGTGCACCCGGCGTTGACCGAAGCAGAGTTGAACCGGGTTGCCGATGCAGTGCTTGCATCTGTGTCGGAGCCTCTGTTTGCATAAGGAGGAATAGTCATGGAGCGAATTCGAGTTGGTCTGCTTGGCGCCGGTCGCATGGGGCGCAATCATGCACGGGTTTACTCGACATTGCGCCACGCCGATCTGGCTGGCGTCTACGATCCGATCGGTGAGGCGGCGCAAACCGTGGCAGCGCTGTACGAGGTGACCGCCTACGCAGAGCTTGACGCACTGCTCGATGCAGTCGACGCCGTGAGCATCGCCACGCCTACACCCACACACTATGCACTGGTGGCTGAGTGTCTGGAACGCGGGCTGGACGTTTTCGTTGAGAAGCCTTTCACCGAGACGTGGATGCAGGCGGAAGAGCTGGTTGCGCTGATGCAGCGCACCGGTCGCATCGTCCAGGTCGGGCATATCGAGCGTTTCAACCCGACCTATGGTGAGTTGAAGCATGTGTTGGAGGATCTCTCCCCGTTAGTGGTCAACTTCCGCCGCCTCAGTTCCTATGTCGGCAGCAACATCGACGTCGATGTCGTGCTTGATTTGATGATCCATGATCTCGATCTGGCGCTTGATCTGGCTGGCGCCGACCCGGTGCGCATCGAGGCGGACGGCTTCACAGCGTTCAGCGGCGCCATCGACTATGCCACAGTAAATCTCAAGTTTGCACGCTGGCCGATGTTGACCCTCACGGCGTCGCGCGTCACCGAACAGAAGGTGCGCTCAATCGATGTCACGGCGCTGGAGGCCTACGTTGAAGGCGACCTGCTCAACAAGTCGATCCAGGTGCATTACCGCACCGTCGGCGAGTACATCAACCACCATCATGACGGCGTCAAATATCGTCAGGAAAGCGTGGTGGAGCGTATCCATGTGCCGATCGCCGAGCCGCTTCACGCCGAACTGGATCACTTTGTAATGTGTGTGCGCACACGCCAGCAGCCGCGCGTCACCGCTGAACACGGCCTGCGCACCTTGCGAATCGCCGAGATGATCCGCACGCAGATTAAGGAGCGAATGCTCGACGCTCGCCTCGAGGACGGTGTGGGCGTTGGGATGGCTGCTGAAATGGCCGTAGCTGACGCAAAACCGGTTCTGGTTGGGTAGTTGTGGAAAGGAATCAACGCCATGCTTTTGTCGATTGTCATACCTTGTTACAATGAAGCGGATAACGTCGGCAAGCTTTCGACGGAATTTGTCCCGGTGGCGCAGCGCCTGATCGGTTTCACTTTGCCAGGCAACGAGACAGTCACACGGGTGGAGGTCGTCTTCGTCGATGATGGCAGCCAGGATGAAACATACGCCGCGCTGACGGCGGCGTTTGCTGGCGCTCCAATTCCGGGCGTTGTCTTCCGCTTCGAGCAGCACGTCGTCAACCGTGGGCTGGGCGCAGCGTTGCGCACCGGGCTCGGCGCCGCCGCTGGCGAGGTGATCGTCACCACCGACAGTGATGGAACCTATCGTTTTGAGACGATTCCGAATCTGCTGGCTTGTCTCAAACCAGGGATCAGCATTGTGACGGCGTCGCCGTATGCGCCAGGCGGGGCAATTGAGAACGTGTCGGGCTATCGCATCTTTCTCAGCAAGGGGTCTTCCCTGCTCTACAGGGTGCTGGTCGACCATCACATTCACACCTACACAGCGCTTTTTCGCGCCTACCGCCGTGAGGTGATCGAGCGCATTCCGTTCGAGTCGGATGGCTTTCTTGCCGGGACGGAGTTGATGGTCAATGCTATGCTCACTGGCTACAGAGTGGCGGAATATCCGACGACGCTTTATTCGCGGGCATTTGGCGCATCGAAAGCGAAAATTATGCGCACGATTCGGGCGCATCTCGGTTTTCAAGGCAATGTATTGTTGCGTCGGCTCCGGCTTGCGCCAGCGGTGCAGCCAATTCAACAGGTTGATGGCAGGCCAACCCTTGCCGTCAGATAGTAGGTAAGCGACGATTGCTTCGGGTTAAGATAGCTAGATTGGGTGCAACAACAATGGAAACAACACAGGCGTTCAGCGGGAGACGACAGATCATGACGATTGCTATCAGTTATATTTTGGTCAGCGTGATTGCAGGGGCCATCGGTCAGATTACACTCAAATATGGCATGACCCAGATCGGCCAGATTACGTTGAGTTTGCATGACATCGCGCCGACGCTCTGGAAGATTTTCACAAACCCCTACATCATCGGCGGATTGACGCTCTATGTCTGTGGTACAGTTTTTTGGCTGGCGGCGCTCTCGCGCGTCGATCTGAGCTTTGCCTATCCGTTTGCCAGCCTCAGCTATGTGGTGATGCTGACGGCGTCGTGGATGCTCTTCAATGAGAACATCACGCCGCTGCGACTCGCCGGCACATTGGTCGTTATGCTTGGCGTCTTTTTAATATCGCGCAGCGGATCGTGACGTAGAGACGTGGGTGCACAATGAAATTTGTCTCTGTTGTAGGCGCTCGCCCAGAGTTCATCCAAGCGGCGCCGGTGAGTTGGGCGCTACGCAAAGCGCATCAAGAAATCCTGGTGCACACCGGCCAGCACTACGACTACGCCATGTCACAGGCGTTTTTCGATGAGTTGGACGTGCCTGCACCAGACTACAATCTAGAAGTTGGCTCAGGCACCCACGCACGTCAGACCGCAGCGATGCTGATCGGCATGGAAGATGTGCTGCTCAAGGAACAGCCAGATGCAGTCATTGTACGTGGGGACACCAACTCGACGGTGGCGGGCGCATTGGCGGCGAGCAAGCTGGGCATTGACATCGTACATATCGAAGCGGGTGAACGCAGTTTTGCGCGCTCAATGCCCGAGGAACAGAACCGCATTATCGCCGACCATCTTGCCAACCTCTGTTTCTGCGTAAGCAGCAAATCGGCGGCAAACTTGGCCGCCGAGGGCATCTTTGAGGGCGTCTATGTGACCGGCGACGTAATGCTCGACGCCTCGTTGCACCACCGCACAATTGCGCGTGAAAAGTCGAACGTGCTTGAACGCCTGAAGCTGACGCCGGGAAAATATGCGCTGGTCACGATCCATCGCGCCAATAACACCGACGACCCACAGCGGCTGCACAACATTGTCGAGGCGCTCAATAGGGTCGGTGAACAGATCGTTTTTCCGGTGCACCCGCGCACGCGCAACGCCTTGCGCGGCGCTGGCGCTGTGTTTGCCGACCATGTGCTGCTCACCGAGCCGGCGAGCTACTACGACATGATGGTGCTAGAAGAAAATGCCCGGCTGATCGCCACCGATTCAGGCGGCGTGCAGCGCGAGGCGTACTATTTCGCCAAACCGTGCATTACCCTGCGCGACGAAACCGAATGGACCGAAACGGTCGAGGCTGGCTGGAATCTGCTCGTCGGCGCCGATTGCCGCAAGATCGTCGAAGCCTGGCACACCTTTCAACCGCCCGCCGAGCATCCGCCCGTGCTTGGGGACGGGACAGCGGCAAAGAAAATTGTAGAGAGATTGAGAGATTGGAGATTGGAGATTGGAGACTAGAGATCGTTCCTTCCCTTCTCGCAACATGCCAATCTCCAATCTCCAATCTCCAATCTCTAATTGCACGGAGGAATCTTGAAATTAGCCATCGTCGGCGGCGGGATCATGGGGATCACGCTCGCCTATTATCTTGCGAAGACCGGCTTCAGCGTGGACGTCTTTGAAGCCTCGGACACGCTGGGCGGGCTGGCGGGCCCGTTGACGCTGCCTGATGGCGTCGAAGTGGATCGTTTCTATCACGCCATTTTGTCGAGCGACGCACACCTGATCGATCTCTGTCGTGAACTAGGCATCGACGGTCAGATGCGTTTTCGCGAAACGCGCACCGGCTTTTATTACGATCGCTTGATCTATTCGATGAACAACATCGTCGAGTTTCTCAAATTTCCACCGCTCGGTTGGATCGATCGTTTCCGCCTCGGTGTGACGGTGTTAGCGGCGCAGCGTGTGCGCGACTGGCAGGAGCTAGAGAGCGTCAGCGTCGAGGAGTGGTTGATTCGCCTCGGCGGCAGAAACACCTATCAGAACATCTGGCGACCGATGCTGGCAGCCAAATTTGACGGCGACTTCACCGACGTGCCGGCGACATGGATCTGGTCGCGGTTGGTGCGCGTCAAATCGACGCGGCAGGGAGCCAGCCAGAAAGAGGGCGCCGGTCACATCATCGGCGGCTACATCACGCTGATCAAGGCAATGGCGCAGCGCATCGAGGCAGCCGGTGGACGCATCCATCTCAAGACGCCTGTCCAGGAAGTGTGCATCGAAAACGGCGTGGCGACGGGCGTGCGTCTGGCTGACGGCGTACATCGCTTCGACGCCGTCGTCGTCACCTCGCAGGTTCCTATCTTCAGGCGGTTGATTCCGGCGGCCGCACAAGATTACCATGACTTTCTCGGCAAGACCGACTATCTTGGCATCGTCTGCCCGCTGCTGGTGATGGATCGTCCGCTGACCGGCTACTGGACGCTCAATATCACCGATGAACGCATCCCCTTCACTGGTGTGATCGAGACGACGACCTATATCGATCCTGCATATGTTGGAGGGCATCATCTGGTCTATCTGCCCAAGTACACCGCGCCAGGCAGTACGCTCATCGCAAAATCTGACGACGAGATCAAGGCGATGTGGATGGAAAATTTGCGCGCCATGTTCCCGGATTTCGACGCAGCGTCGGTGCGCTACTTCCTGGTGCACCGCGAGCGCTACGTCGAACCGCTGCACGGCCTCAACTCGGCGCATCTGATTCCTGCGGTGGAGACGCCGGTGGAGCGGCTTTTTCTGGTGACGACGGCGCAGATTTATCCGGCGCTGACCAACGGCGAATCGGTGAGTCGTCACGGCCATGCCGCCGCCGCGACGATTCAGCAGGTGATGGCATAGCACCCATTCTGCGTCGCCGCTTGAGGTGAATCATGACGACTTCGACGACATCATCGCGAGTTCACGCACCTGCGCGTGCTGGCGTCTGGATAAAGCTGGTGTTGGCTGGCGGCGCAACGATCTTCATCCTATTCCTGTTCCTGTATAATCTGACCGACTATCCCAAGACGTGGTTCGACGAAGGGTCGCATCTGCATGTGCCCAAAGCGCTGGTGACGATGGGCGTCTACGCCGACTACAGCAGCGAGGGACTGCGCCACTACGGGCCGACCATCGGCGTCGGCCCAACGGTGATGCTGCCGATTGCCGGTTCATTTCAGCTCTTCGGCGTTGGCATGGCGCAGGCGCGGCTGGTGATGGCGCTCTACCTGGCGGCAGCAACTGCGCTGATGTTCTTGCTGGCGCGCCATCTGTTGGGGACGCGCGCCGCGTTCGTGGCGACGGCGCTGCTGTTGGTGATGCCGGCGGTCAATCTGGTCGAATATGGGCGTCAGGTCTTGGGTGAGGCGCCCGGGTTGGCGTTCATGGCGGGCGGCTTTCTGCTCTGGTTTGTGCGTTGGCGGCGCGCGCGTTGGTGGGAGCTGATCCTGGTCGGCGTGCTGCTTGGCTTGAGCGTCGTCACCAAGTATCAATTTTTGCTGGTTTTGGGCGCAACGTTGCTGTTGGCATGGGGGATGAATCTGATCTGGTTCAAGCTGCCGCAGCGGCTGTTTTTGATTCCCGGCATTGTCACCGCGGCCATCTTCGGCGTCTGGCAGCTGTTCACGCTTGTCTATCTAGGACCTGCTACGATCGGTGAAAATCTAGCGTCGCTGCGTGAGTTCACGGCCGGCGCCGCCGCTGTTTTCTCGCTCGAACTGATGCGGCGCTCGCTCGGCGAGTTGGTCAGCGCCAAGAGTTTCTTGTGGACGCTCTTCCCTGCGCTCGCTTACAGCGCGTGGTGGCTGCTAAGTCCAAACCGAACGGGAAAGAGTGAACTGGTAAGGGATTTCGCCCATCGCCCCTTGCCCCTCGCCGCTGCCGAAAAGCGTCAACAGCTTGCGATTCTCTACCTGCTTGTGATCGTCAACCTGGTCTGGTACGTCGTGGCGTCGGTGAGCTGGCTGCGCTACGCTTTTGTCGGGCTGGCGTTCTCGACCTTCTTCGTGGCGCTGACTTTTGGCGAACTGACTGCCAACTTCAGCGTGACGCGCCTTCGGAATGCAGCGCTCGGCGGGCGGCGTCTGGCGGGCTACGGCGGGCTGGCGCTGCTGCTTTTGCTGGCGACAATGTTCGTTGCGCCAGCCGCCCGCCTGTCATGGCGGATTGCGACGGCGCCACCTGACGATTCGGCGCAGATGGCGCAGGTGATGAATGCGTCCGTGCCGCTCGACGCGCTGGTCGAAACCTGGGAGCCGCAGATGGGCTTCCTGACCGACCACCGCTACCACTACCCGCCACAGCTTCTGCTCAACCGCACGGTGCGCCAGGTTTGGGTGAACGAGACGCCGGTTTCCGAGTTGTACGATTTTACGGAGCTTGACCCGGAGTATGTGTTGATCGGTGAGTTTGCGCGCTGGGTCGATGTCTATCCGGTCGAACGATTGCAGGCGTCCGGGTACGAGCTAGTCGAGACGCTGGGTCAGTTTGATCTGTATCGAAAGAGATAGAACACGGATTGGCAGAATCAACGGATCAGGCCAAATCCGTTGATTCCGTCAATCCATGTTCTACCTCACAACCAAGGAACAACTGTTTTATGGAAGCAACGAAAGTGGAATTGAACCGTCAAGCGGTGGTGAAGACGATTCTCTCCGCCTTGCACGACTTGCTTGAAGCAAACACAGAGGGCGAACTGCCCGTGCTGGATGAAAGCACCCGGCTGATCGGCCGCTCTGCAACGCTTGATTCGATGGGGTTGGTGACGTTGATCGTCGAGGTTGAGCAGCGGCTGGAGACAGACTATGATCTTGTGGTGGTGCTGGCTGATGACCGCGCCATGTCGCAGACGCGCAGCCCGTTCCTTTCGGTCGGTTCGCTGGCGGATTATGTGATGCAATTGGCGGCGGAGCAGGGCTGATGCGCGATTCGGTCGTGCTGATCACCGGCACGCGCAAGGGCATCGGGCGCTTTCTGGCTGAACATTATGTGCGCCAAGGCGCGCAAGTCGTCGGGTGCAGCCGCGGCGAGCCGGAGTGGTCGCTGGAGAACTACACCCATTTTTGCCTCGATGTCACCGACGAGGCGGCGGTGCGCAAAATGGTGGCGGCGGTGAACAAGCAGTTTGGTCGCCTCGACGTGCTGATCAACAACGCTGGCATCGCTTCGATGAACCACGTGCTGCTGACGCCAGCCGCCACGGCGGAGCGCATCTTTGCCACCAACTTTCAGGGTGTATTTTTGCTCTGTCGCGAAGCGGCGAAGGTAATGCAGCGCCGGCGCTATGGGCGCATCGTCAACATCAGCACCGTAGCGGTTCCGCTGCACCTGGAAGGCGAGGCGATCTACGCGGCGTCGAAGAGCGCAGTGGTGACCTTCACACAGATTCTGGCGCGCGAGGTAGCAAGCTATGGCATCACCGCCAATGTTGTCGCGCCGACGCCGATCGGGACCGATTTGATCCGTTCCGTGCCAAAAGAGAAGATCGACGCCATCGTCGAACGGCTGGCAATCAAGCGCCTGGGGCGCTTCGAGGATGTGGCGAATGTGATCGACTTTTTCGTGCGACCGGAAAGTGACTATGTGACCGGGCAAGTGATTACGCTGGGAGGTGTGGATTGAATCGACTGCCGATCTATGCGGGCGTTGCGCTGGTTTCAGCGAGCGTGCTGG
The DNA here is from genome assembly GCA_937981885.1 of uncultured Caldilinea sp. GTDB lineage: Bacteria > Chloroflexota > Anaerolineae > Caldilineales > Caldilineaceae > Caldilinea. Next base: position 20,336 of record CALJMI010000042.1, on the reverse strand, counting down.
CGCTACAAGTGATCTTTACTCGCATCTTCTCAATCATGATCTGGCACCACTTCACCTACCTGATCGTGGGGGTGGCGCTCTTGGGCGGCGGCGCAGCAGGCGTTTTTCTTGCCGTGCGCCGCTGGAAACATGAACTCATTCGGCGGCGGCTGGGGATCATTGCGCTTGCCTTCAGCATGAGCACGCTGGCGATGCTGGCGATCATTTCGTTCGTCCACTTCGACCCGCTGCGGATGAATGACCTGCCGCGCACCGTGGCGGGATTGGCGATCTACTTTGTCGGTTTGTTCATAACGTTTATGCTGGGTGGGCTGGTGATTGCCGGTGCGTTCAGCGTGTGGTCGTATTACGCACACCGGCTCTACTTTGCCGATCTGCTCGGCGCCGGTGTGAGCACGCTGGCTGTGATCTGGGTGGTGCACACGGTGAGTGCGCCGAGCGCCATCATTCTGGTTGCGCTGCTGTCGGCGTCGGCGGCGCTGCTCTTTGGCGTCAAGGCGCGCTGGCGTTGGGTGACGCCGGCTGTGCTGGTCGGGCAGGCTGCGTTGCTGATCGGTTCGCTGGTGCAGCCGATCTATCTGCCGGTGCCCGAATCGAAGCCGCTGCACTGGGCGCTGCAAGCGAGCGGCGTCGACCGTCCTGAATACATGCGCTGGAACCCGGTGGCGCGCGTCGATGTGACGCCGGTCATCGAGGTCGACGAACCGATGATTGTCGGCGGCGTCAGCCAACGCTATCTTGCCAGCGAAACGGTGGAACATAGCTATCGGCTCAACTTTGTCACGCTCGATGGCACGTCGATGACTGGGCTGTTCGAGTTCGACGGCGATCTCAGCAAATTCGCCTTTCTGCAGCACGCCATCATCAGCGCGCCCTATCTGCTGAGCGAACCGGAGCCAACGACGCTGCTGGTCGGCGTTGGCGGTGGGATCGACATTCTGCTGGCGCGCTTGTACGACGCACGGCGCATCGTCGCCATCGACCTCAACTCCGACGTGGTCGATCTGGTCGTCAACCGCTACGCCGACTTCACCGGCAATCTGGCGACCGGCGCCACCGAGGTGCTGACCGCCGAGGGGCGCAGCTTCCTGACGAGCACTAGCGAACAGTTCGACGTGATCCAGGGCATCGGGTTGGACAACATCGCTGCGCTGAACACGGGCGCCTACGTGCTGTCCGAGTCGTATCTTTACACCGTGGAGGCGTTCGATCTGGCGCTCAATCGGTTGACGCCGGAGGGCGTCTTTTCATGGACGCGCGCAGCCACCGACCCACCGATTGAGACGCTGCGTCTGGTTGGGCTGGCAGCGGAGGCGTTGCGCCAGCGCGGCGTTGCTGATCCGGCAGCGCATATCGTCGTGGTCGAAAATGACACGCAGTCGGCGATCAACCTGCTGGCGTCGCCTTCGCCGTTCAGTGCGGTGCAGGTCGAGCGGCTGGAGCAGTGGGCGGCGGAGAACGGCTTCTCTGTGCTGCACGACCCCTTTACGCTGCGCGAGAGTGCCTACGCCGCTTACCTGACCGCCGAAAACCCGCGCGCCTTCGAGGATGCGTACCCGTTCAACATCTATCCGGTCACGGATGATCATCCTTTTTACTACAACTACTTCAGGTGGGATCGGCTGTTGGAGGGCGGCGCGCGCACGGGGAATCTCAGCGCGCGTGTGCCGATGGGCAACATCATCCTGCTGACGATGCTGGTCTTCACGTTGATCGTCGCCGCCGTCTTTGTCGTGCTGCCACTGTGGCGCAACCAGCGCGCCGGGCTAGCGACGCCGAACGCAGGCAAGATGCTCACCTACTTCAGCGCGCTGAGTCTGGCGTACATGTTCGTGCAGATCGTGCTGATCCAGCGCTTCACGCTCTTCATCGGCTACCCGACGCTGGCGATCACAACCACGATCTTCAGCATGTTGGTCTTCTCGGCGTGCGGCAGCCTGGTTGGGCAGCGCCTGTTCCGCGTCGAGTCGCGGCTGCCGCTGATGATCCTGGTTGTATCGGCGCTGATCTTGCTCTATGTCTTTGCGATGCCGCCGATCTTCTCTGCGCTGCTTGGTCTGCCGGACACTGCACGCGTGGTCGTCAGCATCTTGATGATCGCGCCGCTGGCGTTTTTCATGGGGATGCCTTTTCCGACCGGCATTCGCGCCGTGGGTCAGCGCACGCCGGAGCTTGTGCCGTGGGCATGGGGGATGAACGGCATCTTTTCGGTGCTTGGCTCGACTGCGGTGATCATTGTGAGCATGTTCTCGAATTTCACCATCTCGCTGGCGGCGGCGGCGCTGATTTATGCGGTGGCGGCGTTGGTTGCACCGGCGTTGAAGCAGACACGAATGGAGGAGACCTATGCACCAGCATATTCAATGGCTGACTGAGCGCATGGCCGGCTGGTCGGCGGAACCCTGCCTGATCTGGAACGACTGCGCCACGACCTACGGCGAGATTCTGGATCGCGTGCACTTCTGGCGCAGCTTTTTGGACGAACATCAGGTGGCGCCGGGCGAGATGGTGACGCTCGACGGCGACTATTCGCCCGCCACCGTCTCGCTGCTGCTGGCGTTGATCGACCGCGGCGCGATCGTCGTGCCCCTGACCAAAGCCGCTGAGACGCAGCGCGACGAATTTCTGGAGGTCGCTCAGGTCGAGTCGATCATCCGCGTCGATGAGCACGATCGCTGGACCTTCACGCGCACCGAACGCATCGCCGACAACCCGCTGATCGTTGCGTTGCGACAGACAGGCGATCCGGGGCTTGTGCTCTTCTCCTCCGGCTCGACCGGCAAGAGCAAGGCAGCGCTGCACAACTTTACGCGCCTGCTTGATAAGTTTAAGACGCCACGGCAGAAGATGCGCACCATCACTTTTTTGCTGCTCGACCACATCGGCGGCGTCAACACGCTGCTCTACACGCTCTCCAACGGCGGCGTTGTGATTTCGATCCGCGACCGCGACCCGGAGGTCGTCTGTCGCGCCATCGCCGAGCACAAAGCCGAGATGCTGCCGACCTCGCCGACCTTTCTCAACCTGTTGTTGATGTCGCATGCCTACGAGCGCTACGATCTCTCGTCGCTCAAGCTGGTCACTTACGGCACCGAGGTCATGCCGGAAAGCACGCTCACGCGCATGCACGAACTGTTCCCGCAGATCCGGTTGCAGCAGACCTACGGCCTCTCCGAATTGGGCATTCTGCGCTCCAAGTCGAAGGATTCTGGCTCGCTCTGGGTCAAGGTCGGCGGCGAGGGCTTCGAGACGAAGGTGGTCGATGGCGTCCTCTGGATCAAGGCGCACTCCGCCATGCTTGGCTATCTCAACGCGCCCAGTCCTTTTGACGCGGATGGCTGGTTCAACACCAACGACATGGTCGAAGTCGACGGTGAATACATCCGCATTCTGGGGCGCAAGAGTGAGATCATCAACGTCGGCGGGCAGAAAGTCTACCCGGCGGAGGTGGAGAGCGTGCTGCTGCAAATGGACAATGTCGCCGATGCTGTCGTGTTGGGCGAGCCACACCCGTTAACCGGAAACATCGTCACCGCGCGCGTAAATCTCACCCAGCCAGAGCCGGCGCAGGCGTTCCGCCAGCGCATGCGCGCCTTTTGCCGCGATCGTCTGGCGCCCTTCAAAGTGCCGGTCAAGGTGGAGATCGTCGACAACGAGCAGTTCAACGCCCGCTATAAGCGCGTGCGCACATAGGGTGGTGCGTGTTGTTTGTTACGTATCATATCGCCATGTACGCAACAAGCACCACGTAACACGCACCACGCATTATCCCCTGTCAGCACATTGTAAGCAAACCGCATTTTGATCTGTGTTATCCTCTAGCAGATCGAAGTGGGTGATGTACGCATACGAAGAATGCTGTGAAGGGATGGGCGCATGATGCAGGATTGGCGTGAGACGCTTCTGAGACGATGGATTGCTAGGCTCCGGGGAGCTAACATCCGGCTGATCCTGGTGAGTGTGGCGATCCTTGCTGTGTTGTCTATGTTGCCGGCGGTGCAGGGTGCGCCGGTCGCACAGGCGCAGCAGGGGGGCGTGATTGTGCACGACAGTGCAGCGGATTTCTCGCCAGCCTGTGCGACGCCGACGAACCTGACCATCAGCGATGCGCTCGGCGGCGAACTGCGGCTGGCAGCGACGTTGGAAGACTACTTTACCGGCGCTGCCGTCGACACAAGCCGCTGGCTGATCGGCAGCGCCAATACCTGGTACACGGCCCCGGTGGTTGTCGCTGACGGCGCAGTGACGCTCGACGCCATGTATCTCCGTTCCCAGTTGAGTTTCGCCGCAACGCAGCCGCGTTTCTTCGAGACGCGCGCGTTGGTGCGCAGCAACGGCGAGTCGATCGGCCCGATTGATCTCGGCTACTATCGCGCCCTGCCGCCGCAGGACCCGAACGCACCGACCACAGACACAGCCTTTCGGCTGTTCATCACACGCACCGACGGCTCGATGTATGTGGCAGCGCGTGACGGCGTTGCGCCAAACCCCTATTACAGCGTCGATTTACCGAACACCGATTTGGGGCAATACCAGCTCTTTCGCATCGAGTGGGATGGGACCGAAACGCGCTATTTTGTAAACGGTGTGCAGCAGGCTACGACGCCGGGCAACGCCGCGCTCGACACCTATGCCTTTCTCTATAGCCAGACGCCTTCCACCTATGGCGTCAGTCCTCTGCGCATCGACTGGGTGCGCGCCGGGCAGTATGCAACAAGTGGAAGTTTCGCCTCCTGCGTGCAGGACGCCGGTCAGCCGGTTGATTGGGTGAGTCTTGCACTTGACGCAAATACGCCAGCCAGCACAGCGGTGACAGCATGGACGCGCACATCAAACGACGGGATCGCGTGGAGTGAGTGGGCGCAGACCGACAACGGCGCTATCGTTAGCCCGGATGGACAATTCCTGCAATACCGACTTGACCTGACGACAGCCAACGTGATGCAATCGCCCGAAGTGCGCAGCGTCACGTTGCAGAACGCGCCCATCGGTCTGCCAACGGATACACCGACGCCTGAGAATACGGCGACGCCGACATCTATTGCGACTGCCACCGAGACGCCAACGCTGGCGCCAACCGACGAACCGACGCCAACGCCGACCGATACACCCACCGCAGCGCCGACTGCCACACCGACTGCCATTCCGACCGATACGCCGACGAGTACGCCCACCGATACACCAACGGCGACGCCAACCAACACTCCAACCTTTACGCCGACGCCGTTGGTTGTTCCAGTCAGTCTCAGCGGTTTTACGCAGACCTCGGCAGGCGACTTTGCAGCGCCTTGTGCAGTGTTGAATAGCACCGGTGTGAGTGATGCACTCGGCGGGGAAGTGCGCCTGGCTGCCACTATCGAAGATTATTTCAACGGTGCGGAGATCGATACAAATCGCTGGCTGGTGGGATATGCACAGGGGTGGTACACTGTGCCGCCAGCCATCTCGAATGGCATTGTGACGCTCGACGGTTCACTGCTGCGCTCGCAGCTCAACCTCCAGCCCTACCAGCCGCGCTTTATCGAAGTGCGGGCGCAGCAGCGCGTCAACGGCGCTAATGCTGGCTGGCCCGACATCGGTTTCTATCGCGAGTTGCCGCCCTTTGCCTACGGCGCCACTTATCCAACTGACAGCGCGTTGCGCATTTTTGTGACGCGCGATACGAACACGACCTACATTCGTGGGCGCGACGGCAACGAGACGCAGCCACTGATCGACATCGATATTCCCACCATCGACCTGACGCAGTATCACGTGTTCCGGATTGAATGGGACATGACCGAATCGCGCTTTTATGTTGACGGCGTGTTGCAAGGGACAATCCCTGGGACGCCGAACTTGAACACGTGGGCATTCATCTATCATCAAACGCCGACGACAATGGGGACAAGCCCAATGAACGTAGACTGGGCGCGCGTCGGGCAGTATCCGGCTGCGGGCAGCTATACGTCGTGTATCTTCGACGCCGGGCAATCGGCGCCGTGGGGAACGCTTGTTGCCGATGCCATGACGCCAGCGGGCACGGCCATTGTGGTCTACACGCGCACCTCGAACAACGCTGTAGATTGGAGCGAATGGGCGCCGGTCAATGGCGACGTCATCGCCAGCCCGGCAGCGCGCTATTTGCAATACCGGCTTGATCTTGCCTCCTCGAGCGTGATGCAATCGCCTGAAGTGCGACAGGTCAGCGTTCAGTTTAGTGGACCTACGCCCACGCCAACCGACACCCCGCTGCCGACGAATACGCCGACGCCCGGTCCATCGCCAACGCCTGCACCACCAACTGCGACCTTTACGCCAACGCCTGCACCACCAACTGCGACCTTTACGCCGACGCTTGTCCCGCCGACGCCGACCACTACGCCGACGCCTGCGGCTGGCGCCAACTATGCGTTGCAGTTCGACGGCGTCAACGACTTCTTGAGCGCCGGCTCATCAGTGGGCGGTGGGCCAGTCACCGTCGAGATGTGGCTGCGCCCCGCGACTGCCAATGAGACAGGCATCGTTGTGCTCGGCGGCAACGACGACAGCGGGTGGTCGCTGGAGATGGAAAATGGGCGCATCGTCTTCTGGGTGCGCACCAACCAGGGCTGGCAGTCGAACACTCATCCCACTCTACTGCAATCCGGCGTGTGGCATCATGTCGCCGCAACCTACGGCAGCAGTTCGATCCGCACCTTTGTCAACGGTCAGGCATCGACAGCCAGCGTAGCAGGCGCTACGCTGACGCAAGGGCCGCTGCTGCAGATGGGCGCCTTTGCCGGTTATCCAGCCTTTGCTGGCGCGCTCGACGATGTGCGCATCTCCAACATTGTGCGCTACGCTGGCGCTTTCACAGCGCCGACGACGCCGCACGCCGTTGACGCCAACACGGTCGATCTGTGGCGCTTCGATGAGGGTGCGGGACAAACGGCGACGGACAGCGCCGGAACGCCCAACAACGCTACGCTCGGCGCATCGAACCAGGCGGACGCCGCCGACCCAGTCTGGGTGGCTGGCTATCCTTTCCCCGATTTGGGCCTGACGGCTACGCCAACCAACACACCACTGCCGCCGACGTCAACGAATACACCGGCGCCGACGAATACGCCAACGCCGGGACCGTCGCCGACGCCGACCAATACGCCGACCAACACGCCGGTTCCACCTGCCAATTCGGCGTTAAGCTTTGACGGCGTCAATGATTTTGTACAAGCGTCGCGCTCGGTGAGCGCATCGCGTTTCACCGTCGAAGCGTGGGTTCGACCCTCAATCGCCAATAGCAACGCGATTCTGGTTGCCGAAGCGGACGACAACAACGGTTGGGCGCTCGAACTGAATGCCAACCGCCCGATCCTGTGGATTTCGACCAACGCTGGCTGGCAGGGTGTGTTGCATCCAACGGCGCTGGCTGCGGGCCAGTGGGCGCACGTGGCGGCCATCTACGATAGTGGCGCCGTCCGCATTTTCGTGAATGGCGTCTCGAACACACCGGCGACCGTCGGCGCGACGCTGCGCATCACAACGGCGAATCTACGTATGGGTGGTTTGGCTGGCTATCCTTTCTTTGCTGGTGCGCTCGATGATGTGCGCATCTCGTCGTCGGCGCGCTACACTGTCAACTTCACGCCGCCGGCCATACTTCCTGCCGCCGATGCTGACACGCTGGCGCAGTGGGCGTTCAACGAAGGCAGCGGTCAAATCGTCGCCGATTCGTCCGGCAATGGACGCAACGGCACGTTGGGCGCCTCGGCCGCAGCCGGCGCCGACGATCCAACCTGGGTGAATGCCGGACGCTGATAGCATAATGCGTCAACCATTGCGGTTGTGCTCACCGATCTGCATAATCCTGATTGTTCTTGTGACGTTTGCTGGCGGCTGTGTCTCGTTGCCGATAACGAGCCAGCCGCCACTGTTCGATCCTGTCACCGACGATGTGTATCCAACGCCGGCGCTGGCAGCCATCACCCGTGAACAGCGAGAGGTGCACTTTGTCTCCGAGGGTGTGGAATTGGCTGGTGAGCTTGATCTGCCTCTCCGCAAAGACCTGGCTCCGCTGGTCTTCATCATTCACCATTCAGGCCCGGTCACGCGCGATGCTTACGGTTACATGGCGGAACTGCTCATTGAGGCGGGGTTCGCCGTGTTTCGTTTCGACAAGCGCGGCGTGGGCAAGAGCGGCGGCGAATATGGCTGCTGTGAAGCGAAGGACGCACTTGCAGCCTATCAGGCTGCTGTAACGCAACCAGGCATTGATCCGACGCGCATTCTGATCGTGGCGCAGAGTATTGGCACAATACATTTGGCTGACCGCTTCGCCGAATTTGTCGCCATTCGCCCGCCGCTTGGCGTCGTACTGCTTTCCAGCCTGCTTGGACCCGAACAGATCAGGGCGATAGCTGCGCCTGTGCACGTGATCGTTGCGGACAGTGAGGAAGCGCTCGCCGCTATCAGCGTCGACGCCGTCGAGGCGCATCGCCAGACATGGCCGTATGGCGCAACCTATTTTGTCGCCGATCATAGCGAGCATACACTCTTTGATATTGCTGATGGTCCGATTGACTGGAGCGATCCGGGCTGGATCAGGCGTTATCATCGTGGTGCAATGCAAAGTATGATCGATTGGTTGAAGGAAGCAGCGCAATGAGCGCAGCAGGTGTGCGTCTTGTCAGTGTTTGGGTGATGTTAACCATAGTGGCCATCGCTCTGGGCGCGCTCAGCCTTTACTCTCAAAGCATCAGCGCCCAGGAAACTGGCTTTTCATTGCGGATGTATGGCAATGGCGTTAGAGCGCCTGGCCAGGATCGCGTGTTGATCCCGATCGATAATCCTGAACGGCCAGCGGACATCGGCGCTACAGATTTTACCATTGAGTTTTGGATCAAGGCGCTGCCCGATGCGAATCCTGGTGTTGCGCGCTGCAACGAAAATGATGGATGGATCTATGGCAGTGTAGTGGTTGATCGCGACATGTATGACGGCGGCGACTACGGCGATTGGGGAGTTTCGGTCGGCGACGGGCGAATTGTGTTTGGCGTTTCAGTTGGCAATAACGGAACCTCCTTGTGCAGCAACCAGCGGATCGACGATGGTGAATGGCATCATGTCGCCGCCACGCGCAGACAGGATGGCGCCATGCAATTGTTCATCAACGGCGCTCCGGCCGGTTCGACGCAGGGATCGCCAGGGAATGCCAGCTATCGCAACAATCGCTTGACAAATTATCCTGCCGATCCGTTTATCGTGCTTGGTGCAGAGAAACATGACGTAGGCGCTGAGTATCCCTCCTTCAATGGTTGGATCGATGATCTGCGTCTCTCGAACACAGTACGATATTCCGTTGGATTTGCAAGACCGACGGCGCCTTTTGTTGCCGATAGTCAGACCGTTGCGCTATATCACTTTGACGAAGGGCCGGTGGGTGCATGCACAGGTGTGATTCGTGATTCGTCCGGCGCGACTGGCGGGCCGAGCGATGGACAGTGCGTTTTTGGAGGTTCCCCTGCCGGGCCAGAGTATGCGCCTGATACGCCATTTACTGGAGGCTCGACGCCAACAGCAACGCCAACCAGCGTTACAACAGCTACCAACACATCGATTCCGCTGACGGCGACGAACACGGCGACGGCCACGGCAAGCAACACACCTGCTCCAGCAACGGCGACGAACATGGCGACAGCCACGGCAAGCAACACACCGGCTCCATCAACGGCGACGAACACGGCGACAGCTACGGCAAGCAGCACACCGGCTCCGCCAACGGCGACGAACACAGCAACCAATACACTCATTCCGCCTATAGCGACGAACACGGCGACAGCCACTATCACTGACACATCGCTCCCGCCGACTGCAACGGATACTATGTTTCCGACGCTAACGCCTATTCCCACCGTGACTGACACACCCACGCCTCTTTCCGGCGGGACAATTCCGATGACCCCACCAGAAACGCCGATTGGCTCGGCGACAGATGAAGTCACGCCTACGCTGACTCCGACGCTCTCCCCTTGCCCAACAATGATAGCTACGCCTATGGCGACCCCAGATACAACGCCTGTCGATGAACCAATCTTTGACGTCTTGTGGTCGCTCTTTTTTCCAGTGGTTTTACACGAGGATTTATGTGCTGGCATCACAAGGTAGGCGGCAACCGTTCTTTGCCTACAATGCTCACTCGCCGTGATGCACTGAAATTGGCAATTGCGGCGGGGATTGTAGGCGTTCCGGTCGCCGCTGGCGGGCGTCTGCTGCTAGAAAGCAACGGAAATCAGTTTCCCAATGCCCCAACTCTGATCGCTGAGGATCCTGGGCGAGGCGAGAATTCTCCGCTGCTGATTCTTTCGCCCGATGACACAGCGCACGTAGTCTGGCAGGAGATGCTGCGCGTGGAAGGATTGCCGTATGCGCGCGCTCGCCCACTGGCGGAGCTTACACTGGCTGACCTGGATTTGGTTGGCGCCGCCATCGTGCTTCCCGGCGAGAGCGCAACAGATCGCATTGAACTGCTGCGTGACTTCGTTGAAGCGGGCGGCGGGTTGATCGCCATTCAGCCTGTCGCAAGCCTTGCGACGCTTTGTGGGCTGTCCTGGGGGGAACGCATCACCGATGATGGCTATCTACGCACGCAGCCTGGCGCGGTGGGCGTCGGCGGGATCAGCGGCGAGGCGATGCAGTTTCATGCGCCGCTGCGCCATTATCAACTTGACGGCGCGGAAGTTGTCGCCTATTTGTGCAGCCGTGACGGCATCGCAACAGAGACCCCAGCGGTGACCTATCACCGTGTTGGACGTGGGGGGGTGGCGGCCTGGTGTTACGACCTGGCCGCCAGCGTGGTGCGCATGCGCCAGGGGCCGGCTGAACGCGCCAATCTCGAAGCAGATGGAATTGAGGGTGTGCGCGCCGTCGATATGTTCGTGGGTTTTGTCGATCTGGATCGCATCCACCTCCCGCAGGCTGATGAGCAGCAACGGTTGTTGGTCAATTTGCTCAATGCAGTCAGTAGAGCGCCACTGCCACGACTCTGGTACTTTCCCAAAAATGTAGACAGCGTGCTCGTCTGCACCGGCGACTCGCACAACAATCCGGCGTCCGCAGTGGATGACGTGCTGCGCCGCGTCGAACGCTTTGGCGGCGCCATGTCCGTCTATTACACGCCGCCGCCGACCAACACCGTGCGCCGCGCCATGCGCCGTGTACGTGATTGGCTCGATACACAGCCTCTTGCCGGCGATCTCATCCCGCCGACCGATGTCGTCACGCCCTATCATGCTGACGCGTGGCGGACACGCGGTCACGAATTTGCGCTGCATCCCTATGTCGAGGAAGGGCTGGAGGTTGGTTGGGCGCGCTACTGGCAACAATTTACCGGCCTCGGTTATGGCGGATTCGCCACGACGCGCACACATCGCGTGCTCTGGCACGGCTGGACCGACACGTCCTATGTGCAGGCCGGCTACGGTGTGCGTATGAACCTCGACTACTATCACGTCGGGCCGAGCTTTCAGCGTGCGGATGGTTCTTGGGCGTTTGGTCACTTCACTGGCAGCGGATTACCTATGCGTTTTGTCGATGTGAGTGGCAAGGTGCTCGACATCTGGCAGCAGAACACCCATCTTGTCGACGAGCAAGTGATCGACATGCCTTGGGACGCAAATTTCGTAGGTTCTTCGCCGGACGCAGCAATTGAGTCCGCCGATAATCTGATTCGTAGCGCTGTATCCGGCGCTTATGCTGCACTCGGTGCACAATTTCACCTTGACCCGTTTGCTGTGCCTGGACCATGGACAACCGGGGCGGGGGTCTATCTAGATGGTGTACTGAAAAGCTGCCAGACGCACGGCGTTCCAGTTTTGGCGGCGCAGCATTGGCTCGATTTTACGCGTACACGCTCCGCCATACGATTTGACGGATTTCATTTTGCGCCAGAGTCGGGGCAGGCTCATTTCGCCGTTGATGTCGATGCTTCTGACATTGGTGTAATTCTACTGGTTCCTAACCAAAATCAAGCATTGCGATTGATAGATTTGCAAGCCAACCGTAAGCCAATTTTAATCCACAACCGCGTGGTGGGTGATACATTCTATGCGGTTGTTTCACTCAATAGCGGTGAGACGGAGATCGATGCACACTATAACCTGTCTGATTGATTGAGATCAGATGGACATCGATCTCAATCGGTTGAGCCGTTTTTTTAAGCAGTGAATCGATGGTTGAGACATGAAAGAGTGAGTAGAACTGTATGCTAGAAAGACGTAAAGCCCTCCCACGCCTGGCATTTGTTGCAGTGACTAGCGCGATTGCGTTGATTTTGTTGTCGGCGTTGGTTGTAGCGCTGCTGTTGCCGTATCGATCGGCCCTGGCGCAAAGTGCGCCGACCGGAACAATTTCACAGGATACAGCTGCTCACTTCGGGGGCGTCTGCACCGTCTTGACTGACACAATCGTAAGCACCGCCGATGGCGGCGAAATTCGGCTGCGCGCAACAGTGGAGGATTATTTTGATGGGGATGAGATTGATGCAAGCCAGTGGATCACCGGCTTCTCGAATTCCAGCTATCCTGATCAGGCTCCACTCATCGGCAGTGGTGTTTTGACGCTCTATGGCAGCTTCTTACGATCAGCGCAGGTTTTTTCGGCTACAACACCGGTGCGCTTTCTCGAAGCGAGCGCACAGTTTGCTGACGACCGCACGCCGAGCAATGCAGATATCGGATTTTATCGTGCTGTAACGCCAACACTCCAGGCCCAGGACCCTGATAGCTCGATTCGCCTTTTTATCAGCAAGCCGGATCACGCCGGAATCGACCGGTTGATGTATGTACGCTCGCGCGATGGGTATGTTGACCCGTGGGTGGATAGCAGAGTAGATAATTGGGGCGACCAGATCGAAAATGAGCGAGTTGGCCTTGCGCAATATCTCACTTATCGAATTGAATGGAATGAAGCCGAGACCTGGTTCTTAATTGAAGGAAGTCCGATTGCCGTGGTTGAAGGAGATCAACCCATCCCACACAGCGGCGTTTCAACGAGAACCACGTATGCTTTTCTATATAACCAAGACCCGCTTGATCTTGACAGTCCTGACTGGGACAACACGACTCCGCTGTTGGTCGATTGGATTCGCGCTGGCGCTTACCCAACAAGTGGAGTCTACATTTCCTGCGCTCAAGACGCTGGTCAGATCGCCAACTGGTCCCAGGCGACGGTCACGGCGACCTTGCCGACGAGCACCAGTGTCATCCTGGCGACGCGCACCTCACTTGACGGCATCTCCTGGTCGGCGTGGGCGAACGCCGAGGGCAGCGTCATCAGTGGGACAGCCACGCTGACGCCGACCAGCCCAAGCGGCCGCTATCTACAATATCGCATGACGCTTTCTAGCAGCGATCCGATCAACTCGCCAGAGGTGGGCGCACTTGACTTTTCATACTTTGGCGCCGCATCTATTGTGGTTGCCCCTGCTTCAGCAACGTTGAATCCAGGTGCGACACAACAGTTCGTTGCTGAAGTACGCGACAGTCGCAATAGTGTCGTCAACAGTGCACCGGTCACGTGGAGCGTGACGGCCGGCGGCGGCAATATTGATAATAGCGGCCTATTTACCGCCGGGCTGCCGGCGGGTGTTTTCACCGACACGGTTACAGCCAGCGCTGGAAACAACGTGACTGGCACAGCGACAGTGACTGTGCTTGATTTGCCCCCTGTGGCTGATATCGGCGGGCCATACACAGGTGTGGAGGATCAGGCCGTTGAACTGGATGCCAGCAACAGCAGCGATCCGAACGGTGGTTTGGTCACCTATGCGTGGGATCTGACGGGCAACGGCGAGTACACCGATGCGACGGATGCAACGCCGTCCTACACCTGGCCCGACAACGGGGAATATCTGATCTCCTTGCTTGTCACCGACGGTGCGGGTTTAACCGATACGGCTACGACGACTGTCACCATCGCCAATGTCGATCCACAGATCATTTCAATCGAACGTAACACACCGGTTCGCCGCGGCCAACCAGTGACCATCACAGTCAATGCCAGTGACGTGCCCAGCGATACACTGAGCTACTCGTTTGACTGGACGAGCAACAATGCATTTGATATCGAGAACTCGCCATCGAACACAGCAGTGACGAGTTACACGGCTACTGGTCTGTACACAGTTACCGTGCGCGTCGCCGATGATGACGGCGGCGTGGTGACGACAAGTACGACGGTGACGGTGACGCCGCAGGTGTTGAGTGCGACGGCGAGCGGTGAGACGGTGCGTCGAGGTCAGAGCGCCACAGTCAGTGTGTCTTCGACGCAGGAGCTGAGTGACGCACTGACGTATGGCTTCGACTTCGACAATAATGGCAGCTACGAAGTGAGTTCGTCGACGCCGAGTGCGAGCACGGTCTACACGACGACAGGTGTGAAGCAGGTGGGCGTGCGGGTGACGGACGCTGACGGCGGCGTGGTGACGACAAGTACGACGGTGACGGTGACGCCGCAGGTGTTGAGTGCGACGGCGACGAATAGCGGGCCTGTGCGCCGCGGCCAGCCGGTAACGGTGAGTGTGAGTGCGGCGCAGGAGCTGAGCGACGTACTGACGTATGGCTTCGACTTCGGCAACAACAGTGTGTTTGAGATCGTACAGACGGAGAATAGCGCAGCAGCCAGTTTTGCAAGCACGGGCGTCAAGACGGTTGGCTTTGGCGTAACCGACAGCAACGGCGCTACAGTAACCGGCACAACAGACATTGTCGTAACGCCGCAGCTTCTGACTATCAGCGCCGTGAGCAACAGTGGGCCAGTCTTGCGCAACCAGCCGGTGACAGTGATCGTCACAGCGACGCAGGAGTTGAGCGATCTACTGACTTACTCATTCGATTGGGACAATGACGGCATTTATGAGGTCATGGATCAGCCCCACGCCAGCGCTGCGACCACCTATTCGACGGCTGGGGAGAAGACAGTGCGCGTGCGCGTACGCGATGCTGATGGCGGCGAAGCGATCACCACGACAACGATCACGGTCAACGCGCAGGCGATTCAGATCACATCCGTGACTAGCGACGCGCCAAAGCGCCGCGGTCAGCAGGTCACCGTTGTAGTCACAGCAACGCAACAGTTGGATGATCTGCTGTTCTACTCGTTCGACTGGAACAACGATGGCGTCTACGAAGTGGTCGATCAGGCCAGCAACAGCGCCTCCACGCAATATGCGTCGACGGGTGAAAAGACAGTGCGCGTGCGCGTACGTGATGCGCAGAACAGCGAAGCTGTGGCGACGACAACGCTGCTGATTACCCCTCAGAATCTTGGCGCAACAGCGTCGAATAACGGTCCTGTGCGCCGCGGTCAGACCGCTACGGTGACGGTGACAGCAACGCAAGAGTTGAATGACGCGCTGCATTATTCGTTCGATTGGAACGACGACGGCGCGTATGATGTCGTCGATCAACCCGGCAGCAGCGCCTCGACGCAATATGCATTGGCGGGTGAAAAGACAGTGCGCGTGCGTGTGACCGATAGTGACGGCGGCGAGTCAACCACGATGACCATGATCACGGTCGATCCGCAGAACCTGTCGATTGTCTCAGTGACGAATAGTGGTTCAGTCATCGTTGGTGATTTGGTGCTTGTGACGGTGAATGCTATACAGGAGCTTGATGATCCACTTTTCTACTCGTTCGATTGGAATAACGACGGCTCCTATGAAGTGATCGACCAGCCGCTCAATAGTGCATCAACTAGCTATGCCTTTGCTGGTGATAAGGTTGTTGGTGTGCGCGTCACCGATAGGAAGGGTGCTGAAGCAACTGGCGTGACCACGATCGAGGTGACTGAAGACCCTAGCGGCGACTACACGGACTTCATCTTCCTGCCAATTGTGAATCGGTAATCCGGCTATAATAATTCAAGTCGTCTTTGGGGGGACTCTCGACTTCCCAAAGATGATATTTTGAAGTAAGAGTTTAACGTAAAGCACGTGAAGCATCTGCGAATCTCTATTTCTCCTGGGTTGCGAGCACTTGCTGGTCCAGCGATTGATTGGGTGTGGCGTCAGCTGCTGACGGCCGTTGGTTATGGTTGGCAAGAGGTTTCCATCACCGACCCCTGTGACATTGCTTACACCACCGAGACCGATCTGGCTGGCGAAGCGCGCATCATGATTCTCGCTTCGCCTCAATATTGGCAGACGCCTTCAGCGCAGCGTCTGGCTGGCCTGGTGGTGAACGACCCATGCTCACCACTTCGCTATAACGGCGAATCCCTTGCGCTAACGCTTTGTAAGGAAGAGGACGGTCGTTTTCGATTAGAACGTGACATAATTTTCGATCTGTTCTGGTTCTTGACCGGTCAGGAAGAAAGGTGTTGGCCGCAGGACGTCCACGGTTTCTACACGCTGCCAAAGTTCTGGCAGATGGAGCGTGTATTAGAACAGGCGCCCGCCTCAGCAATTATTGAGAAGTTCGGCGCGCTATTGAAACAAGCCGGCTTTGACGAGCCGTTGCCGCGCTGGCCGCAAGGGCGGCGCGCCGCCGCCGCCATCACGCACGATGTAGACTATCCTGAAGTGATTCGCTGGCTGGAACCGCTGCGCATCGTGCAACGACAAGGGTTGTCCGGCGTCAGCGCGGCGTGGCAAGTGCTGACAGGGCGGCGCGACCACTGGGCGTTTCCGCGTTGGATGGAGCTCGAGACGAACTACGGCATACGCTCGGCATTTTACTTCGTAGCGCGCCAGGGATCGCTGCTCGAATATGCGCGCGGCACGCCCGACCCGTTTTATGATGTGACTGCCCCGCGTTTTCGTGAACTCTTTCGCACCTTGATTGACGGTGGCTGGGAAGTGGGGATGCACGCCAGCTATCTCGCCTACGCCGCACAGGAGCGCTTTGCCGCCGAAAAACAACGACTGGAGGAGGCAGCGGGTACGGCCGTGATGGGCAATCGTCACCACTACTGGCACATGAACCCGGCGAATCCTGACGAAACGCTGCAGATGCACGCCGACATTGGTCTGCTGTACGATACGTCGCTCACGCACGATCGCTATCTTGGCTGGCGGCGCGGCTCGACTGTGCCCTTCTATCCGTTTACAACGCACAGTGTTGCGACGCACAGTAGCCGCGAGATCGGCGCAGTGCAGCTTCCCGTTGCCTGGATGGACGCGCAGCTCTCGCAGCGCGCAGACTTGTCGCAGCCGCAGCGCGAGGAGAGGGTCATTGCGCTTGTCGACCACGTTGCCGCGCAGCGCGGTCTGTTCGTCGCCAACGTGCACGATTATGTCTTCGATGAAGCGCTGTTTCCTGGCTGGCTCGCCACGCTGCGTGCGGCATTGGAACGCATCACCGCGCGCGGCGACTTCTGGATGGCGACGCCAGTCGAGATCGCCGCGCACTGGCGCCAGCGGTATCAGCAGTTGCTCTCATCCAGCCGCGGACTTGAGGAAGGACGGTAAGCAGATGGCGCACTCATCGGTTTCGCGCGCAGCAGTTTTAACTCCCGACGCAGCGATCCAGGCGCCGGCTGTGCAGGCCGGCGCGCGCTTGCTGGCGATCGACGCGCTGCGCGGTCTGGCGATCGTGGCGATGGCGCTTGACCACGCTGCGGCCTCGGTGTTTGTCAGCCTGCAGGCGGAGAGCTACGGCGGATTGGCGCCCCAGCTTGGCAGTTGGGTTTCCTGGATGCTGGGGCTGTTCACCAACATTGCCTCGCCCACCTTCTGGTTCCTGGCTGGTGTGAGTATGACGCTCTACGCGCAGGGGCGTCTCAAGAAGGGCGACACGAACTGGGAGATCACGCGCTTCTTCTTGATTCGCGCCGGGGTGCTGGCGGTGCTCGACCTGACGGTGGCGTGGCTGGCGTGGCGCGGGGGAACGCCGTACACGCATGTGCTGCTCAGCATCGGCCTCAGCATCGCGCTGGTTAGCCTGCTGCGGCTGCTGCCGACGCTGCTGCTGACTCTTGCCGCCTTTGCCTGGCTGGCCGCCTATCAACTGGCGCTGCCGGGACTGACTGCGCACTTCAATCAGGGCGTCGATTATTGGCAGGCGCTGCTGCTCTACTTCAGCTACGAGACCTTCCCGGCCACTGAGTTTGCGATTCTGGGGTGGGGCAGCCTGATCGGGCTTGGCTGTGCGTTTGGAACCGTGGTGCGCCGTGCATGGTTTCGCTCCCCGCGCAACTGGATCGTGGTGGGTGCTGTGCTCTTTGCTCTCTTTGCCGTGCTGCGCGTGTGGGGCGGTTTTGGCGATCTGTGGCGCTATGACGCGTCGCTGCCGGTCTATTACTGGATCGTGATGAACAAGACGCCGCCCAGCCTCACCTTCCTGCTCTTCAACCTCGGCATTGCGGCGTGGGTCTACGCGCTCTTCCTCAGCCGTGAGGCGTGGCTGCAGCGGTTGCCCTTCACCTGGCTGGTGACGATGGGGCAGGTGGCGCTCTTCGCCTTTGTGGTGCATCTGGTCATCTACGGCGTGTTGGGGCGGATGGTCGGGCTGCTGCCGTTGGCTGGGCCGGGCGCGATCCGGGCTGTGATAGTCTGGCTCATTGGACTGGCGATCCTGATCCCGCTTTGCACATGGTATCGTAGCTATCGCCGCGCCCGGCCTGATTCGCTGCTGCGCTATCTGTGAGCCTCCGTAGGTCCCCTCGATTGAGTTTAATCCAATTCCAGGCGATATAAGGTGTAGTCATCAATCTGAGCTACAATCTGATGGGGTTGCTGCGCAAAAACCTCCCTAAACAATTGAAGATTTGTCGCTGCTGGCCCAACGATCAAGAATTCAACCCCCTCCGGCACGCGTGGATCGTTCAAGATCGCGTGAGGGCGTTGATTGTAGGCGTGATCGAACATGGCTGGGAACAGCGCATATGGAGGATGTAGAAAGGTTCGATTGCTGAAAAACTCTATCTCCCACTCCCAGTTGATGATTTCTTTTTCAGGCGGTACATGGTTTTCGATTAGCGCAGCGAATTCCTGGGCGCTAGTGTCATTCGTATTCAGAATGAGATCGGTTTTGATTGCAAGACGCGGTGTTGTAATCATCAAGATCACTGTAACCCACACGGCTGTACGTACTGCTGGCTTCCATGCGTGACGCGCGCCGAGCCGCTCCGTAATATCTGCAATAGCAATCGCCATACATAATCCGGCTAACATTACTGGGGTGTGAACGTAACGCCCCCAGGGTACATGGACAAAGATATAGATAAGGAGTGACAGGCTCGCCAGCACCGGCAGCACAGAAACCCGTAGCCCCATCAGAGAGTGTGCTCGGCTGAGCCAAAACACATAGGGGATGGCTGCTAATGTCCACCATTGCCCGCTCTTAAAAAGGTATCCCAGGTTCATGCGAATACGAAGCGGGCTTATGGTGAGAAAAGCTTTTGTCATAGCCGATTGGTTTGCTAGAAACACAGATCGGTCGGCTTCGTCAGCCAACAGAGGAACAAGAACAATCCACCACGACACATAGCCGATGAGCGCACCGATCAGCGGGAGCAGTCGAGTCAGCCAATTAAGGCGTCGATAATAGATTATGTCCATTAATGCAACCGCCGCAAAACCAGGAACGAGCAGCAGCAATAGTTGTCCTTTGGTGATGACCGCTAACGCAAACAGAATCGCGCTGAGTGTCAGAAGACGCCAATCATTGTTGCGCTTCCAGCTCTTGAGCCATGCCCAAAGCCCCCAGAAAAAAAAGGCCAACATCGGCGCTTCACCGATCACCTGTCGTCCAAGCCACAATGTATCGAAGTCGATGTGACCGGCGACCAAAAAAAACAATATTCCCATCAACCCTGCTCTTTGATCGAAGATCAGTGTGACCAGAAAATAGACGCCAGCAAAGGCAGCGAGCAGATAGATCGCCGCAATCAGCCGCACTGCGAGCAGGTCTCTGCCGCTAAAGCGTAACACTGTACTCACGGGTGCAATCAGCGTAGGTCCAACGCTGATTGTGGGGGTCAACTGTTCAAATATTGCGCCGTTACGCGTTGCCAGGGTATTGTGCACCGCAAGATTTTCTGAAAACTGGAGAAAGATTCCCTCGTCCCATCCGCTAATGGTTGGATATCTATCTAAATTGAACAATACAAAGAAAACAACCAGAGCGATCACTGCTACTTTCAAAGGCCAAACGGCTTTCTTTGGGATATCTGCCCGTGCATAGTTCATTGGGTATGATTTCAGAAAAGCGTTCAGTTGTTTCATTGTTTAGAAATCCTAACCTGGCAGAGCCAGAACCAAACAGGTCGTTGAAGTGCGCATCGGAGCCAGTTGCGGTAAAGTATCTTTGAGCCATGCCAATAGAGAGGTGACAAGATGCCGCAAAGCCTGATTACACAAAGATACGCAGCAGATA
>CALJMI010000041.1 GCA_937981885.1 uncultured Caldilinea sp. | reverse complement strand
CCGTCCCCGCTCCGTGCGCTGACGCCTGCTGCTGGCTGTCAATGGCTCTACTCGGCGGGCGGCGTCGGGCAGTTTGCCAATCTGTTCCTTGACCCGGATGCCACGCCGCTGCAGAACCTGCGCTTCGGCGCTGCCTTCGTCGAATCGGTCGATATCGCCCGCAACGGCCTGCTCGACTTCGACGGCGACAATCGCCAGGATGTCTTCCGCACCGTGCCGCGCCAGGACGGCTATCTGCAGTGGCAGTACTCTCCCGGTGGTGCGGGCGCATGGGTGAATCTGGCGTACGCCGGCATTCCGCTCGACGACCTGCGCTTTGGCGACTTCGACGGCGACCGCAAGACCGATGTCTTTGCGGCTGTGCCACAAGCAGACGGTAGCCGGCAGTGGTCGTATTCCGCTGGCGGCGTCGCCAATTTCACTGTGCTCAAGGCAATCAGCGCCGCTGCGCACGCACTCTACGGCATTCCGCAACCGGGCGACTTCGACGGCGACGGCGTGACCGACCTCTTCGTCACCGAGCCGCGGTTGGATGGCGCCTGGCAGTGGAAATACGCACCGGGCGGAGCGGGCGCCTTCGTCGATCTGAACTATGCAACGATTCTGCCCGCCGATCTACGCTTTGGCGACTTCAACGACGATCTCAAAACGGATGTCTTCGCTGTCGTGCCACTGGCGGACGGTAGCCGGCAATGGGCCTATTCGTCCGGCGGCGCAGGGAACTTCGTCGTCCTCAAGACCCTCAGCGCAGTGTCAGCCACCTTGTACGGCATCCCGCAGATTGGCGACTTCGACGGCAACGGCGCGAGCGATCTCTTTGTCACCGAACCGCGGCTGGACGGCGCCTGGCAGTGGAAATATGCACCAGGCGGGGCAGGCGACTTCGTCGACCTGAACTATGCCACCGTGCGCCCGGCGAATCTGCGGCTCGGTCAGTTCAACGGCGGCGCTGATGGGTTGAAGACCGACGTCTTCGCCGCACCGGATTGCAGCCAGTTCAACCTGCACCTGCCGCTCATTGTGCGTTAGAAGGAAACCTACTATGCGTAAGCACCTGTTGCACATCAGTATCATCATTGCCGCCCTGCTCTGCCTGACGCCGGCCTGGCGGTTGCTTGCTGCACCTACGGTTACGGTCATTGGCGATGGGACGCCGGCAAGCTGCACTGCTGGTGCGTTGGCGGTAGCGGTCGCCGCGGGCGGCGCCGTCACCTTTGCCTGTGGCGCGGCGCCAGTGACCATTACCACCAGCGAGTTGACCATCGCCACGGGCCAGGATGTGACCATCGACGGTGGCAATCTGGTCACCCTGAACGGCGGCGGCGTCAACCGACACTTCAAGGTGGAAGCCGGTGCGAGCCTGACGCTGCGCGCACTTGTCCTGACCGATGGCGCCGTGACCGGCAGCGGCGGCGCGATTCACAACGAAGGTCAGGTGACGCTAGACCAGGTGACCCTGCGCAACAACCGTGCCGAAGGCGATCCACTGGCTGGGGAGGGCAGCGGCGGCGCAATTCTGTCAAGCGGCGCAGTGGAGATCGTGAGCAGTCGCCTGATCGCCAATCGTGCCATCGACATGGGAGGTGCAATTGCCCTCATTACAGCAATGCCAGACAGCGCGCCGAGCCTGCGCATCGACGACGCCCATTTTGAGGACAATGTCTCTGGCAACGGCGGTGGGGCTGCCTACCTGGAGGGTAACGTATTGATCCTGGCAAGCAGGTTCATCAGCAATGTTGCGCCTGCCGGAGGCGGGTTGGAGTTCGGCCCCACTGGCGAGTATATTCTACGCGACAGCAGTGTCGCCCGGAATCAGGCCGACACTGATCTGGGCGGCGGAATCTACATTGTCGGCGGTGCGACGCAGATTTCAGGAAGCATAATCGAGGAGAACAGCAGCCTCGGCGGCGGTGGCGGCGTCTACATCAACCCCAACTACGGCGCAACGGTGACTATCAGCGACTCGGCCATCCGCCGGAACCGCACCCTGGGTCAGAACCCGCCGCACAACCTGGCGATGATTGTTGGCGGCGGCATCTACAACGGCGCCACATTGCTGTTGGAGAGTGTGCAGATCGAGGGGAACGAGGCTGGTGAAGCGGCGGGGCTTTTCAGTTACTCAGAGTCCAGCCACCTGACCGTGCAGAACAGCGCCATCGTCGGCAATCGTGCGACGAACGTAGCCGGTGGGCTGTGGAGCAGCAGCGCAGATGTGCAGCGCTTCGTCAACGTCACGCTGAGCGGTAATCACGCCAGCGCATTTGCTGGCGGCGCCTACTTCTCCGGCGGTCCTGTTGCGCTCACGCATGTAACCCTGGCTAACAATCAGGCGCTCGACGGCGCCAATCTTCACCTCACCGATGCAGCAGCGGTCACGCTCACCAACAGCATCGTCGCCAGTCCAGTCGATGGCCCCAACTGCACGGTCGTCGGCGCGGCGGCTCAACTTCAGTCTGGGGGCGCCAACATCGCCAGCGATGATTCCTGCGCGCTGACCGAGACTGGTGACCTGACGGCGACCGACCCGCTGCTCGGCGCGCTGGCAGCCAACGGCGGGGCAACGCTCACCCATCTGCCGCAGCCAGGCAGCCCAGCGATTGACCGGGCGCCGTTGGCGGCTTGCCCGTCCATCGACCAGCGCGGCTTTCTCCGCCCTGTCGGCGCCGCGTGTGACAGCGGCGCCGTCGAGGTGGGCGCGCTGGCGCCGCCGCCGCCACCTACAGCCACGCCCACGCTGACGGCAACGCCGACCACGCCGCCGCCCTCTCCCACGCCCAGCGCCATACCCACCTTGCCGGCGCTGCCTGCTGACTTTGTTCCGGCGCAACCTCCCAACGCTCAGCCGCCCACGGTGCAGATTGCGCCGGTGTCGGCAGCGCCTGGCGTGACGGTTACGGTCAGCGGCGTAAATGCAAGCGGCGCGACGGCGGTGCGCCTGCAATGGCAGTTCGGCGGCGCCATGTTCTTTGCCGCCAACGAAGCGACCGAACCGGGCGGCGCGTTTTCCACAGCGTTAGCCGTGCCAAATGAAGGCATCGTCGGGCCAGGCAGACTCTGCGCCGCGGCGCTGGATGTGCCGACCGCCGCCTTTGCCTGTGCCGACTTCACCATCGACACGCCGGCAGCAGGCGCTATCGACGGCCAGATTGCGCCGGAAGCGCTGCCGCCCGCCGTGCGCGGCGCTTTGCCCGCTGCGGTCAATCTCGCCATCAATGTCAAGCTGCTCAACCAGGCTGGAACAACTGTGGCCATGGCGCCGGTCACCAACGCCGGGAAATTCCTGATGAACAACATTCCGCCCGGCGCCTATCAACTGGCGGCGGTCGGCGATCTGGCGAAACCAGTGGACTTGACCAACGTCACCGTCGTCGGCGGCAGCATCATCCGCCCGATGTTGCCCTACTTGAAACCGCGCACATCCGACCCCGTGGATGGCAGCGCCTGCGATAACGACGATGCGGCCACGGCGGCGATCAGCGCCAAGTACGCGTTCAGCGGCAAGGTCAGTTGGGGCACAGCGCGGGCGCTCGACCCCACGGCGCCGCTGCTGGCGAATCAACTGCTGCTGAACGACCTTCACCGCTTCCGCATTCCGCAGACCTTTGGCATCTACCTCAGCGGCGTGGGTGTGGATAACGAATTCACAGCGGAGGCGCAATCGCTTTCCGTCAATCGCATCGTCGCCATGAACTTCCGCATCGTCGCCAACGGCGTCAAGCTGCTCGATGTCAACCGGCCCGCACCCTATGTCGCTGGCTTCAACGTCGGGTTGTTGCCGGCGGGTCGCCATAAAATCTACGTTGCGCCTGTCGTCCAGCGCGGCGCATCGCAGGTGCGCCAGTGCCCGATGGAGAAGGAAATCCTGGTGACCGACAGCCCGGTCAATCTGGCAACCGTCGCCAACCGACAGGAGAACACAGTCTCGTCCGGGTTCAACCCGACCACTGGACAGTATTCGTTTGACAAGACTCTGCCGCCATACAGCTACAGTGCGCCCAACCAGCCCACCAACTATCCCTACGTGGGCGACCTGCAAAGCATCGTGCGGGCAGGAGCGCGGCTCAGCGGCAGTGCGTCGCTCAGCGGCGCATGTTCGATCACGAACGCGTACATCAACGGCTTTGTCCAGGCTGCTGGCGAGCCCCTTTGTAACCCCACCGTCGATCTACGTGGCGGCAACAACACCTGCATTGTCGATCCGCTCAACCCTGGCAAGACCACCTACACGATCAGCGGCAAGAACATCTGCGCGCCGCGTATCGACAAGGTGCGCTTTGAAGGTGACCTGTTCAACTTCCTCGATCTGGTCAGCGTGCGGCTCAAAATTGCGCTGCGCCTCGACGCCAACGTCCTGCTCTTCAGCCGCCTCAAACCCTTTGCACCGGAACTCTACACAAGCATTTTCGCCGACGCCCGCCCAACTGTTGCTGGTTCGCTGCGTCTCAACTTCCTGCGCGTGCTGCGTCCCCATGCCCGCCTGACCGCCGACGGCGTCTCGTGGATTCAGCCGCGCGTCACCGTGAACAAGACGATCCCACCTGCAAGTGTGAACGGCTGTGCGGCGGCGCAGCTCTATCTCACGCTCTGGTTGGAAGGCATCATCGGCCCACAGTACTTCGCATTGGCAGACCGCACCGAATGCATCAACATCAACACGGCGCGGCAGACGCAGCCGCAGCCGCTCACGCCACAACAAGCCGCCGAACTGGGTCTTGACCCAGGACCGCGCGTCTTCGCCGCGCCTGCGCTCGCCAGTGCACCCGATGGCCGCATGCTCAGCGTTGTCGTTGAGGACACCACGCCCGACGCCGAACGCGCCGCACCCGCCCTCTTTGCCCGGTTCTGGAATCCGACCACGCAAAGTTGGAGCGACGCCGTGCCGATCAGCGACGCCGACCGCATGGTCAACGACCCGACGGCGACTTTCTACGGCGCCAACGGCGAGCAGGCGCTGGTTGCGTGGAGCCAGATCGAGCTGACGCCAGCAGAGACGACAGCGCTGGGCAACGATTTCAATGCCATCCTTTCTCATCAGGAAATCTACTTTGCGCGCTGGGACGGCACGCGCTGGCTGCCGCCACAGCGTCTGACCGATGATCTGGTCGCGGATGGGCTGGCGACGTTGGCAGGCGACGCCAGCGGCGCCACCCTTGCCTGGACGCGTGACGCTGATGGCGACCTTGCCACTACGCTCGACTCAGTGATCGCCGTGAGCGACTGGAACCGCGCTGCGCTCACCTGGGACGCCCCCACCTATCTGAGCGCAGGCGACGGCGCAGCGGTCGTCACGGCGGCGGCGCAGGCAGCCGGTGCAACGCCGGCGCCAGGCATGAACTATGACGTCGCTATCGACCGCAAATACTATGCCGGGCTCGATCGCTCGCGCACGGTGGTCGCCCTCACCTTCGACGCCGACGGCGACTTCAGCACGGGCGATGATCGCACCGTGCGCATCTTCCAGCGCGACTTCGACGCCGTGCAGGTGAATCCGCAGCCGTTGCCGCCGAAGGAGTGGGTGCTGGTCAACCCGCAGCCGCTGCCACCGCGCATCCAGACGCCCAGCATCGCGCTGGATCGTGGCAATCTGAATGCGATCAAACTGGCGTTCGTGCAAGCTGACGCTGTGGACGCAGAGGGTGGCGTCGCCGGCATCGATCAGCCGGGCGCGCTCTGGAGCGCAGATATGCGGCGCACTATCGGCGGCTGGCAGACGATCGCGGCGCCTCTGCTCGACCAGGGCGTCGTGGTGCGGGGTGAGGAGCCGCGCATGCTCAGCGGTCCCAACGGCGCGGCCTCGCTGGTCTTCCGCCGCTTCGATGCCGCCAGCGAGACCGCCAGCGTGGGTCAGATCGCACTGAGCAGTGGCATCATCATCGAGGGCGGGCGCACGGTCTACAGCGCCCCGGTGGCGCTCACCGCCAGCGCCGGCGCGCAGCAGTGGATGCCAGCGGCGACGCTCAACCCGGTCACCAATGCACTACTTGTGAGCAGTGTCCGGCGGATACTGACGACGGGCGCAGCAAGCACCTCATCTTCGGAAAAGGAGGAGACAGCTAGCGCGACGAGCCTGACCTTCTTGACCGTCGCCAACGACCCGGTCACGGCAATTGTCATCCAGGATCGCGGCGATCCTGCGCTGGATCAGGCGCTGGAACTTGATCGCATTCACGCGCCGGTGGGTGCGACCGTGCAGGTCACGGCGCACGGGCGCAACCTGGGGCGGCGGGCAGTAGATGTCACGGTGCGCTTCTTGCGCGGCGCACCCGGAAGCGGCGTTCAGGTCGGTCAGATCGTGATTGGTTCCGTGGCGGCGGGCGCAGCGTTTTCAGCCACACTGCCGCTGACGGTGCAGATGGGCGATCAGCCGGTTTACGCCGCTGCCGTAAGCACAGACAATGCCAGCAGCGCCAATGATGTCGCCACGGGCAACCTGACCGCCATGCCGCCGCCCACGATCAGCACAGTCGATGGCGAGAACGCGCTGGCGAACAGCCTGCTGGTGGTGGTGGAACAACCGGCTGCCGAAGACCTGGCCGGCTTCCGCCTGCTGCGCAGCCTGGAGCCTGACGGCCCCTTTGTCCTGACTGCGGAGATCACCGAACCGCTCTATCTCGACCTGGGGTTGACTGCCGGAGCGAACTACTGCTACCGGGCGCAGGTGTACGATACGCGCGGCAACCTGTCGCCGCTGTCGCAGAGCGTGTGCGGCACAGTGAATGTCTATCGTCTGTTCTTGCCGAGCGTAAGACGGTAAGTACAGAGCCTGCACCAAACGGACGATGAAATGATGAAACGTTGACAACACGTTCAACAGTACGGCGCTCGCTTTTGACAATCTTCTGGGAAGCCCCGAAGCTTCCCATTGGACTGCGTTGCGCTTCGAGACGCGCGGCGACCAACTGACGATGTG
The DNA here is from genome assembly GCA_937981885.1 of uncultured Caldilinea sp. Taxonomy (GTDB): domain Bacteria; phylum Chloroflexota; class Anaerolineae; order Caldilineales; family Caldilineaceae; genus Caldilinea. Next base: position 11,532 of record CALJMI010000041.1, on the reverse strand, counting down.
GGTGGATGGGCAGGAAGTGCTGAGCGCCACCGACGACCGCGTCGACGCCGGTTACTTCTATCTCAACGTGGCTTACGACGCGGTCGTGCAATTCACCGAGATCCGCGCCTATCAGATGACGGAGTAACGATGTAGTTCGCTTCTTTGGATCGTTGCATTGCTCACTGTTGCTGTCACAGGCAGCGCATCACAGGTCGGGCAGCAGCCCCAGGTTGCGTAGCATACCGGCGACATCCCAAATGGTCAACGTCTCACACACTTTGCCATCTTGCAGCGCCAGGTAATTCACGCCGCGCGCTGTCACCGTCTTTCCGCTGGGCGGGATGTTCAGGATCGTTCCCTGATGCGTAGCATGCGCCGTCCAAAAAACGGCCACCCGATTGCCCTCGGTGATGATGACGTCCGGCGTGATCTCCAGATCAGGAAAGGCTTGGTAGTAGGCTTCGAACATGCGCTGCACACCGGCGCGCCCGACAGGCGCTTGGGCGATGGCAACGTCGATGACGCGGCAATCCTCCGTGTAGTGGGCGGCGACGCGCACCGGATCATGTGAGTTCCAGGCAGCCAATACCTGCTGGACTACAGCTTGGGTTTCGGACATCATTCAATCTCCATTCTTTTGTCGCTGGTGGTGCTATTTACCACTGTACTTGATCAGAGGGCGTCAATCCAGCTCGAAACCAGCTCATTTTCTGCTCATTGTTCCATTCGCTCCACCTCCGCCCGCCAGAGAATCTCGGCAATGCGCGTCATGCCGGCGCGGAGATGGCGACGGTAGGAACTGAAGGGCACGTCGATCAGCTCGGCGGCTTGCTCTTGTGTGGGCGCAGGCTGAATGTAGGTGTGATAGACGGCACGATAGAGCTTGAGTTCCTTTGGTGCGGAGCGCATCTGCTCGGCGGCCTGCTTGAGCAAGGCGCGCAACACGCCGACGGCGCCACCCGCCGCATAGTCGGCGTGTTGCATGACCAGGTGTGAACGCAGCAGCGGGTTGCCATGCAGAACGTCGGGACGGGTGTAATCACGTAGTGCACTCTCCACCGCCGCCACGAAATCTTCCTGATTGAGTGCAAGCGGCCGCACCACCGGCGTTGGCGGTTTGACTGCTTCTGGCGACAAGGCGATCTCGCGCTGCCCCAGTAGCTCCAGCCAGGCAAGGGGCGGCTGTACGCGCCAGTCGTGGCCGTACACGCCGAAGGTGTATTCACCCACCACAAAATCCAGCGCTGGCAGCCGCGCCAGGTCAGCATAGGCGAAGACCGGCTGCCAGAAGTCGGGATCGAGACAGGGGTAGAAGGTGTAGGCTAGACCGGGTTGGAAGTAATGTCGCACCATGTTGATGAAGATCAGGCTCTGCGTGGGTGACACGGTCTGATGCGTATCTGCGGCAAGCCAGAAGCGAAAGTAGGTGGCGCGTTCGTCGTTGCGCAGAGGCGCCGCCTGTTGCAGAAAATCCCAGGCCAGCGCAATCGCAGGATCGAGGCGACGATCTTCAGCTGTGGTGCGCTCCAGCGCCAGCAGCGTCATGAAGCCGGTGGCTTGACCGGCCCCATCACGAAAGACGATGACGTTTTCCGGCTGGCGCGCTAGCCAGTAACGCGCCAGGGCGGCAGATGCGTCGCCTTCGTGTTGCGCCACCATTGTGGCTAGTGCATCGATTTCCTGCTCATGCAGATGATCTGGCGTGGTGCGGCCACTGGTCTGCCACTCGAAGAAGGGGCGCACAGCCGGGTTGTCGCGATGCAAATAGACGAAATCAAAGAGCGTCAGTTGTTGTTCCGTCCCTTGCGTCGCTGGCAGCAGGCGCATAAAGTAGGCGCGGGCGCGGCGGTGTAGTTCGGCGTACCAGTTTGGATTGCGCCAGCGCAGATCGGCAACCAACACCTCGCGGGCAATGTCATGTGGAAACAAGCCGCCTGGGCGCGTCTCTATGAATGATAGCCCGCGCAGCCACTCAAACAGGTCATGGGCGTCGGGCATCAGCATCAGCTCTGCCAGCAGCGACTCCGTCGTGACGCGCACCAGCGCGCACGCCTCCAGTGCCGCGCGATGCGCCGGCCCTGGCGTGCGCTGTAGAAACTGTTCAAGCAGCAACTTGACCACATCGGGCGACTCCAACGGCTTGAAGTGGAAGCCGGGACGTTGATCGTAGAGGTCGGCCACCAGCGAAAGCGCCAGCGGGTAGCTGTGGGTGAAGTTGAGCACCGTCTGCAGGTCATCCGGCGGCACGTTGCGCTGCGTCAGATAGGCACGCCCTTCCTGGGGTGAAAGATTGCGCAGCGCCAGCGTGCGCAACAACGGCTGCCAGCCAGGGTCAGCGCGCCAGGCAGGGGCGGGCGGGTGACGTCCTGCCAATACCGTGATAACTTGTTCGGGCAATTCCGGCAAGAATACATCGCGCAGCCAGTCGTCAAGCGGCGCCAACACTTCGTAGGTGTCGAGCAGCAGCACGGTGCGCGTTGTGCGCTGCATCAATACTTCGACAGGCGATTGATCAGGGGCTTTGCCCAGCGCCAGCGCGAGGGCAGCTTGAAATGCGGTCGTAGTGGGTTCAATGTTGCGGGCGTCGAGCATGACAGCGTCCACACCGGCCTCTTGCGCCAGGCGCGCAAAGCGACGCAACAGGCTGCTCTTGCCCACGCCGCCCGGACCGTGGACATACAAGACAAAGAAAAGCGGCTCTGGCGCCCTCAATGCCTGCGCAAAGAGCGCCAACTCTGCCTCCCGCCCGGTGAAGCGCTGGCGCCGTGCGCTGTTCAGGCGATCGATTAACCGTGATGACATAGGCTGTTTTTGTTTAGCATCTTCACGCCGCTAGGTCTCCGGGTAGGAAATGTAGTATAGAGCAACACCGTTGGGCTGTCCACCGTGCTGAAACACTGGGGTGCGTCCCAAACTTTTGGCGAGAAGCGTGCGTCGCACTGGTCAGAGGGTGCTGCGCCGACGAGAGCGCATTGACCAGCGCGACGCACGCATTTTGCTCCAAACGTGAAGTAGACCCTGTGGATGCGGCTCCTCACCGGCAAAATTGTGATACAATCGACATAAACACGGCGCCAGATACACCATAACGCGGAGCAGAATCGCTTGACCGACATCACCGATTTTGCCAATTTCGACTTATTGCCGACAGCGGCGCCGCTGCTGCTCATGTCAATGTCGGGCGATACAGAGTGGATGGCCGGTCTGATTGGCGCCTTCACCGCTGTCAACTACGCCTGCGAAGGGCCAAAGTCGATCCCCGCCGATCTAACGCGCATCGAGCTAATCAATGCCGGCGAAAAGAAACACTCGCTGTGGGCAATCAAGCTCGACGAGGGTAAAAGTTTCGACAAGCTCATAGGGGATTTGCTACATTCGATGACGGAGCCTGCGTTTCCAAAGTGGATGGCCTGGTATGGCGGCGTCACGGCGGGGCCGGACAATTGCGCGGCCTACACCGTCGACAAATCCCACTCCTCGTAAATCTTCGGCACATCGCTGATCAGACGACGAGTGTACGGCTGTTTGGGGCGCAGGATCACGTCGTCCGCAGAACCGCTTTCGACAAAGCGCCCATGTTCCATGATGTACACAGTGTCGGAGACATAGTAAGCCAAGCCAATGTCGTGGGTGATAAAGATGAGCGTCATGCCGGTCTCGTCGCGCAGCTTCATCAAGTAATCGAGGATCGTGGCGCGTGAACAGGCGTCGATCATTGAGGTCGGCTCATCAGCCACCAGGATTTTGGGTTTCAAGAGGAAAATACGGGCGATCATCAGGCGTTGCATCTGCCCGCCGGACAGTTCAAAAGGATATTTATTGGTCAGCTCGGCGAACTTTAAGTTGACGAAGCTGCACGCTTCGGTCATCAACTCAATTTTCTTTTCGCGCGGCAGGTTGCCGCCGCCACGCATGCGGATGCAGTCCAGCAACACAGCGTCGATCTTGTGGAAGGTGTTGTATGCCGAGAATGGGTCCTGAAAGATCGCCTGGATATTGCGCCAGTATTCCTTCTTTTTTCGGCCCGAGCTGATGTCGCGCTTTTTGCCCTGGAAATAGATTTCACCTTCAGTGAGGCTAATCAAACCCAAGATCATTTTTGCCAGTGTGGTCTTGCCGCTGCCCGATTCACCTACGATCGAAATAATCTCGCCTTCGTGAAAGGCGAAATCAACATGATCGACGGCAAGCGTGCGATGGCGACCAAAGCCAAAAACTTTGGTGACGCCAGTTCCACTCAGACACAGGTTCCGATTACTCGCCATGCTCGTAAGCCCTCCTCAGCTCGGTTTCTGACATGATGCAGCGGTATGCACGATTGTAACCCACCTCGTAGAGCGGCACCGAAGTGACCTTGCACTCCGCCTGCACATACTTGCAGCGCTCAGCAAATCGACAGCCTGCCGGCGGCTTCTTGAGATTCGGCGGCGCACCCGGAATGGCGACCAGCTTGACATCACGCAAACCGCTCTCCGGCACGATGATCGACCCCATCAACCCCTTCGAGTAGGGATGAAGTGGATCAAAGACAGCTTGTTTGGCGCTGGCGTGCTCCACGATCTGCCCGGCGTACATTACCATGATTTCGTCGGCCACATTGTAGAGCAAGGGCAACTCATGGGTAATGAAGATCATCGCCTTGATGAAGCCGCTTTCCATCATGTCGCGCAACATCTTGATGACCATCTTCTGCGACGTGACATCGAGCGCCGAAGAAGGTTCGTCGGCGATCAACACCTTTGGCGTTAGGATCACGGCCACAGCGATCACCGTGCGCTGCTTCATGCCGCCCGACAACTCCACCGGATATTTTTGCAGCACCTCCGCCGGCAGCCCCAATCGCTCAAAGGAAGCGCGCGCGTGGTCATAGATCATTTGTTTGGTCCAGGTCGGGTCGTGCGCGCGCACGACGTCGCCGATGAAGTCGATGACTTTACGCGTTGGGTTGAGCGCGTTCATCGCCGCTTGGGGAATGTACGCGATCTCTCGCCCCAAGATCGATTTGCGCACGTCGTCAGGCTTCATGCCTGTGATGTTCTGGCCGTCGATGATGATTTCACCGCTCATGTAGTGCAACGGCGGGAAGTAGTAACCCATCAGGCTGAGCGCCAGCGTCGACTTGCCGCAGCCCGATTCGCCGGCAATGCCCAGGGTCTTACCCTCCTCGATTTTGAGTGACACATGATCGACGGCGTAAACATCTTCCTTGTAACGTGTGACATATTTGGTGGTGAGGTCGCGAACCTCAAGCATGACTCTTGGCATCAGTTCACTCAGTCCCTCAGTGCAGGGTTGAACACCTGATCAAGCCCGGTGTTCATCAGGTTCATCGAGAAGGAGATCAGCGCAATCGTCATCAGGACGGGCAAATACGCCCACCAGTTGCCCAAGATGTGCGCCTGATAGATCATCGCCCAGTTCATCATCAGTCCCAGGGTCGGCACTTCTGTCGTCCGCGGTCCCAACCCGAGGATCGATAACCCTGCTTCCGCCAAAATGCCGGAGGAGACTTGAAGAATGAAAGCCATCACGACATAAGAGGCAATGTAGGGCAAAATATCGGCAAAGATGATGCGCGGCACTGAATGCCCGGACAATTTAGAGAGATTGACATGGTCGCGGTTACGCAGCGAAAAGACCTGCGCCCGCACCGCTCTGGCAGTCCACACCCACGAAGTGAAGCCGATCACGATAGCAATGGTGACAGCGCCACGTTGATCTTGCCCGATGCTGAAGGAGATCAGAATCAGCAGCACAAACGTAGGAATGACTGTGAAGAGATTGGTGACGAACATAATCATGTCATCGACCAAACCGCCGATATACCCTGCCATCAAACCCAGGATGAGACCGATCGTGGTGGCGATCAGACCGGCAACCAGGCCGATCAGCAACGAGACCCCGGCCGCAGCAACCAACTGCGTCATCACGTCCCTGCCGAAATTGTCGGTTCCCAGCAATAACAACTGTACGTTGGCGACCTGTCCAATGTTGGCGTAATCGGTTTGCTTGACAATCGATTTTTCTTCAAGTTCACCCGTCTCTGGATTGCGCGCTGCAATGATGGCGCCTTCAGTCGACAATAGCCCATCAATCGACGCGTTGACGCGTTGGAAGTAACGCTGCCGGGCAAATGTCATGCCTGGCAGCCGCAGATCGGGATCATAGTTTGCTTCCCACTGCGCCAGGAGCTTCTCGGTGTCCTGAATGTCGATTTCCTCTTCGGGCACGCCGTATGCCACCAACCATTCCTTCATGGCAACACGATTTTCCTGGCTTAAGCGATTGTCGATGCGCCTGGTCTGGGCGTCGCTCAAGTTCAAAGTATAAATTGTCGGCGCGTTGATCGCATCGTACGTGCTCACATAGATTCCCGGCGGAAAGAAAGTGCCCTGTCCGATGATCTGCAATGGAGGATGGCGCACAATTAGCGGATAGATAAACACGATCAACAGCACTGTCACCAAAATGGTGAACCCCACCACGAACTTACCGGAGCGAAAAACCTGGTTAAGGGTGTGTTTCATAGCAGGTTCTATCCTTAATCAGACTGGGTCGCTTTGATGCGCGGGTCGATCACGCCGTACAGAATTTCCAGGACAAAGGTTGCAAGCAGCACCATGACGGTGATGATCAACGTAGCCGCAGAGATGAGTGGATAATCCTGCCCCATGACGCCGTTTAGGAGCGTGGTGCCAAGTCCTGGATAGCTGAAGACGATCTCGGCGATCAGCGCGCCGCCCACCATCGTGCCAAGCGCAAGCGCCAAGCCGGTCACCTGTGGCAACATGGCGTTGCGAAAGACATAAGCGACGATTCTCCCATCTTTGATGCCCATGAAGCGACTAAATTTTACATAATCCGCATTCAGCTCGTAAATGGACATCGAGCGCATCCCAATCGCCTGCCCGCCGATTGCGATCAACACAATCGACCAAAAGGGCAATTGATAGTGAACAAACACTGACCAAAGAAAAGTGGGCGTCATGCTGGGGATCAGGTTGTAGCCATATCCGCCCGACGTTGGAAGCCACTTTAGATTCACCGCAAAGATCACCAGCAGAATCACAGCCATACCAAAAGCTGGAAAACTGCTGATAAATAGTGCGCTGGGCATGAGCACCCTATCAAAACCGCCTCTGAGATAAGCGGCCAGCGCGCCGAGGATGTTCCCAATCGTCCAGCCGACAAGGATCGCCGGCAACTGCAACATCAGCGTCCACCAGATGGAGGCTGCGATCACGTCAGCCACGGTTCGTGGATATTGGCTGAAAGAGAAACCGAAGTCGCCGCGCAGCACATTACGCACATAGATAAAGAACTGTTCAATCATGGGCCTGTCAGTGCCGAACAGTTCCGTGTATTGCTGATAGATCGCCTGCACGCCGGTTGGGTTGCTGATCCCCTGCGCCTGCCGCGCCACAATGGCCGCCACCGGGTCGCCGGGCATCAGGCGCGGCAAGATAAAGTTCAGCACAAAGGCGAAGACGAAGGTGATCGCAAACCAACCAAATTTGTTGAGGAAATACCTTCTATAGCCTTTCAATTCAACCCTTCCTTTGGCAATATCAATCGTTTCAGGTTCTTCAGGTGTGAGCGTCGGATTGTTCACACCTGAAGAACGCGGGAGGAGTCTTGATTCCAGGCGGCAATCTGCAGCGCCCCAGGGGAAACAGGCGCTACAGATTGCACACGGCTACTGTTTACTGTACAAGCTCCAGATTATAGAGGCCGGCAATGCTCCAGCCGTCAGTCAGGTTCAATGGTGGGATAGGTGGGTTGGAGCCATCGCCCTGGTGGGGGAAATTCGTCCAGACACTCTCGTTCACCGTATGGAACGACTGTGGCCGATACATGAGTGTGAAGGAGGGTACATCGGTCAGGTAAATTTCAACCAACCGCGTGTACATTTCCTTCAGCTTCGCTTCGTCGGTCTCTCCGGGGATCGCCTTGATCAATTCGTCAACTTCGGGGTTGGAGTATTGCCCCCAGTTGCCGCTCCAGTTGCTGGGCATGCCGATCCACTCCGAGCTCAGCAGGTTGCGAATACGTCCCCAAGGCATCGTGGGTCCTGCGCCTGCACTCCACATCATGAAAATGTCGTAGCCAGCGGGCAGCGGCGCGTCAGACTTGGTGACCACCGTCTGATAAACTGACCATTCCGGGAAGTTGGTCGTGATATCGATACCGATCTTGGCGCCAGCTGCTGCGACGACCTCAATCGCTGCTTGCCAATCCGACCAGCCGTTGGGGCAGGTGGCGACATAGCTCAGCTTCTGACCGTTGTATTCGCGCCAACCGTCGCCGTCACTATCCACCACGCCGCATTCGTCCAGCAGCGCCTTGGCGCCTTCGATGTCATTGCCGACCCACTGCAGGTCTTTGACCGCTTCGCGATCATACATTGCCTGCTCGCCAGGCGTTGGGTTCATGAGCGAGCGCGGCACCTGCTCAAAGGTCGCCGATTGGTTGGTCATGGCGTTGGCGATGATCGTCGGATAGTCAACAGCAATTGCGATCGCCTTGCGGATGCAGACTTGATCCAGCCCCGGTGACTTCAGATTATAAAAGGCGGTCGGGAGGCTGGCGCCGATGTTGTAGGGCGGGTCAGGCAGATAGGTGGAGATGGGCAGATTCTGCTTTTCCCACAAATCCTGCACGTTGGAGTTGAACTGCTGGCTGACATCCACTTCACCAGCCGCCAGGGCAGTCGTACCAGCAGCATTGTCCTTGAAGATCGTGTGCGCCAGATACTTCGGCGCAGGCAGTTTGCCCCACATGCTGGCGTCCTGACCCCAGTAGTTGTCATCTCGAATGAGAATAACCTTGGTGTCGTCGGCAAAGAACTTGTGATATGGGCCCGAATAGACGACATCTTCAGCCGGGTCGGCCATCAGTTTGGTGGCGTCGCCGCCGGCGCGTTCTTCCAACTTCTGCGTCCAGGCTTTTTGAATCACATAGTTGCTGCTCAGGTAAGCGGAGACGATCAATGGGTTGAGCGCCTTGCCGTTCTCATCCAATTTTGCCTTGATCACAACCGTCTGCGGATCAACGGCTTCAATAGCTTCGATGTAGTCCTTGTTGCCTGCACCCGTTGGCGTTTCGTACTTCACATGGGTGGCCCAGGTGTAGGCGACATCCTCTGCGGTCACCGGAGTGCCGTCGCTCCACTTCGCCGCAGGCTTGAGCTTAAAGGTGACCTCAGTCCGTTCTTCATTCCACGACCAGTCACCGTCTGCCAGAAGCGGGTATTGCTTGCCGTCAAGCATGTTGTACAGATACGGCGTTTCGAACATGGTGACACGAGCATTATCACCCTGTGAAATTGCCATCGCATTGTTGCAGCTGGAGGAATAAGGGTTCCAGCAGACCACCGGACCCCACTGTTGGCCATTGAAATAAAGCGTTTCGTTGCGCGGCAGCTCGCTGGCGGCAGCAGGGGCAGCAGGGGCAGCAGGCGCTGGCGCTTCCGCCTGCGGGGCTTCCCCTACAGCCGGCGGCGCTGCCGCCGGTTCCGGCGCTGGCGCAGGCCCACACGCTGTAAGCACCATGCTGGCAATCAGCAACAGTGCAATCAGAACTGAAAAACGACCTTTCATTCTTGCCTCCTTGAAAGAAATGGTTTGGAGTTTGGACGTACAACCTGCAAATCAAAACGTAGTTTTGTCAACCGTGCATTTTCAGTTCATAAACCTGATTTCTGGCAGAAACCAGGTTTGCCGCAGAGAGGAACAACGACGATTGACGCTCCAGCAACCTAAACGAACACTCTATGCTTGCCACCTCCTTCATCAAAAAAACGTTGAGAGATCGAACGCCCATCAGCGGCGCAGCGAAGTGCATACCCGCAGGATGCGCGCACCACCAACTCGGTTGGCAACACGATATGTTGTGCGCTGTTGTTGCCTGTCACATCTGAAGCCGTCTCCAAGAGATCGATCAGCGTAGAAGCAGCCAGAAACCCCAATTGATCGATGGGTTGATGAACCGTTGTAAGGGGCGGCTCAACGACAGCAGCCAGGGGAGTATCGTCAAAACCAATCAGGGCGATGTCTTCGGGAGGCTTGAGACCCGCCGCCCGGATCGCCTTGATCGCGCCGATGGCCATGCTGTCGCTGGCAACAAACACCGCTTCGGGCGGCGGGATCATTCGCAACAAACGCTCCATTGCCTGCATCCCGCTCAACTCTGACCAGTCGCCCTCTTGTACATATTCCGACAGCAGTTCGACGCCCAGCGCACGCAGTGCGTTCAGAAAGCCGTTGCGTCGAGCAATTGCGTGGGCCATGTTCAACGGTCCAGTGATCATAGCGATGCGTTGATATCCCATTTGCACCAGGTGTTGAGCCGCCTTCGCTGCACCATGTTCATTATCCACATCGACAGTGATAATGTCAGAGCTCTCGACGCTACGACCGATCAATACAAGAGGGAGGCAGTCGTCCAGCAAACGGGTCACAAAAAGGTCATCCGTCAGAGTCGAGGCCACGATCAAACCATCCATGTGACGGGCGCGAATGAGCCAGCGAAAGGTGTCGTCGGACTGTCGCAACACCAACGAGAGCATCAGATAATAGCCGCGTTGATCGCACGCAGCAGCGCAACCCTGGATCAACATCGGGAAATATGGATCAGCAAAGATAGTGTTGAGCGCCTGTGAAATGACCAGACCGATCACCCGGCTTCGGCGCCCGGCAAGCGCGCGCGCCGCCGGATTAGGATGAAAATCACACGCCTTGATGATCTGCCAAACCTGCTCGCGAGTCGCCGCTCGCACATTGGGGTCGCCGTTGATGACGCGCGACACTGTCGAACGCGAGAAACCAGCAAGTTTTGCAATCTCTTCAAGCGTCATCTTTGTCGTTGCCTGCCCTGGAAGGCTCTTCGTCGAGACCATAGCAAGGAGCTCTACACTTGATGCGCAGTGTGCGCCTGGATACGTGTACTATTGAAGCGTCAAACGACTATAGTTGTATTGTGCGGCAGAGTGGTGAAACTTTGTGGGAGACAACTTTGACAACCCCAATGGGAGCGCTCCCAACAAATACACTTTAGCATACGCCAAGTTGCAGTGTCAAACTTTGAGAAGGGGCTTTTAGGGCTATTTCGAGTTGCAAATTACTGATTGCTAGGCAGAGTTTTCATATTTTCAGTATTACGTGTTGCGTGCTACGTGTCGGAACCCCTCACGCAACACGTAATACGCAACACTGCGCTCATAAAATGTCAACCTAGAAATCAATAGGATTAAAGTACAGGAGGCTTTGCGAGTTGTTCCGTTCACAACTCCCACTTTCATCTTTCTGACGGATCGCAACTGGAGCAACCCTGGATACTCAGGTGTGGCAAGGAGATGGGAAAAGCTGCTTCAGGCTGACATGAATTTGGGGCGGGAGATTTCAAAGCACTTTATTGAAATTTTGGATTTGCGGATTTGACGGGAGAGTGGAAGGGGTGTAACATCTGCTTTTGTGCCTGAGGGGAAGGCTTGAGGAACTGAACGAGCGGCGAAGGCCCTCGAAGGCAGTGAAGCGAGCCGGAAACAGGGAA
>CALJMI010000040.1:0-42500 GCA_937981885.1 uncultured Caldilinea sp. | reverse complement strand
GGTGCGTCGCCATCCACCATCAACGCGGCGCCGCTCAACACTGCCTCGCGTTGCCAAAGTCGTATCAACGCGTCGAGATCGTGGGGCGTCGAAGGAAGCGCCGCCGCAGGCATCCGATACGGAGTTACCCCCAACCGTTCGCACACAGCAGCGACGATTGAACGCCTGGTGTGGCTGTCGCCGCCGACAAGCTGTACAACGGGCAGCTCGCCCTGGCGCTGCGCCGCCTGCGCCAACACATCGGTGATCGCAGTGGCCAGCACCGCCTGCGACGGCAGCAGATCGTCAGATGGCGGCTCTTGTGCGACATATCCGGCCAGGTGTTCGTCGAGATGCTGCACGCCGGCCAGAAAGTGCAGCACGCGCTCATCGATACGCAGCGGGCTGGCGACCAGCGACGGTCCGCTGCCGACTTCGATCAGCCGCCAGTAGCGCAACGCTGCGCCGGGCGAAAGCGCGCTCCAGTGGGCGTCGGGCAGCGCCGCCAACGCCAATGCAAAGGTCGGATAGGGACGCGTCGCGTCGTTTTGGGCGCGAGCGCACAGCTCAGGCACGGCGCCGTCTAGCTCCATGCCCGCACACAATAGCAGGATGCCGACTTCGAAGGACGAGAGGTTGAAGGCGTCGACGACGCGATGGAGCGCGAATTCATCTTCTCGTGCGTGCATTGGCATCTCGGTCGGTGGATGCATTGTCTCGCCAGCGCAGCGCCGCACGTGCACCAGAACGTGCGCCAGGGCATCCATCAGATATTGTTGATTAGCGGCATACCACGGTTCAATCGTGGCAGTGCGGTCGATTCCGCCTAACATTCTAGACATTGCTCATCCATACTTTTCGACAAAATATTGCTCCACCCGGTCGCGTTCGCCGTCGGTCAATGCGCGATCGTAAAGCGCAATCTCGGCAAGCTCGCCGCGGAAAAGGTCGGCGCCGATAGCGCCGTTGAAGGTCGCCGCCTGCGACGGGGCGCCCACGAATCCAAAGCGCGTTGCACCGCTGCCCACATTCTGACCGGGATGCGCATTGGCTTCGGCGACCAGAATGCCGTCGACGAAGAGCTGCTTGGTGACGGTTGCGCCAGCCGCAAACCGCGCACAGAGGAGCCGCCAACGCCCATCGGCAAAGGAGCCTGGCGAGTCCAGATCGTGGATTGCCCCAACCTGCGGCTGTGTGCTCCAACGGGCGCGGCCGGCGCTCCCGCCGCCGGTCAAGCTCAACGACCAATAGGCGCTGCGGTCGAAGCTGAGGAGGGTCTGCGCCTGCGCTGCAGTCGTGCGCACCAAGGCAAAGAGCGTCAGCCCGTCGATGGCGCCTGCCGCTGCGTAGTTGAGCTGCTCGATGGCAAGGTAGTCATCGACGCCGTCGAAGCGCACTGCGGGCTTGCCACCCACAGCCGCGCGCACGAGCTGCGGTCGCCGCGCCGCTGTCGGCTGCACAGCATGGTTGGCGCCGCCGCTCTGGTCGCTCCACTGGCTGATGGTTCCCGTGCTATCGTAGGTGATGTCGGCGTCGCCGCGCAGCCAGAGTTGGAGACCGGCCAGCGTATTCGGCGCGGCAGGCGCCGGCGGCGTTACGCTGGGAAAGACCTGAATGACAGGCGTGAGCACCGGCTGCGCCATCGACGGCTGGCTATCCGCCGAAATCAACACGACCGAGGCGTCATAGGCGATCGAGAGCGTGTAGGTCGTCTGAAAGAGCACCGACCAGAGCTTCGACAGCTCCTCCAACGAAAGCGGCTGCGGCGTGAACTTGACCGTCTCCACCTCGTCGGCCAGGTCAGAGCCGGCCAGAAACGCGGTGGCGGCGACGGCGCTGCGAATTTCCTGCCGCGTGAGCACAGGCTGGGTGTGCAGGGCGCGCACGGCGCTGCCCAGAATGCGCTGCGGCTCCAGCAGCGTTTCGTCGCCATAAAAGGTCAGCAAATAGTGCAGGTCGAGCGCAATCTGTGGGCGCTGGTTCAGGCTGCCATCGGGGCGTCGCGTGGGCAGATCATGGTTGCGCCAGGCGACATTGGGCGTCGCCTGATAGAGAAAAATGTTGACGCCCACCTCCGGCACACCGCTGTTGGGGCCATCGGGTCGCACGGCGGTGACAACGGCGTTGCCTACATCTGCGCCGACCGCACCCTGCAGATAGCGCGCCAGGCTGGCGGTGACAGTAGCAATCGCAAGATGGTTGCTCATCGTCCGCCTCCGTTGCGACCCTTCAGATACTGGTCAAGCGACAGCGCAGGCGTGACCGGCTGACGCGCTGGCGCTGCATTCCTCTGTTCCGGCTTCACCGGCTCAGCCTTGATGACGATGCGCCCAATCGTCACGCGCACAACCGGCGCAGGTGGTGTGTTGCCCTCAGTTGCAACGGCGGCGGCGTGCAGCGTCCCGTCTGGCAGGCGGGAAGGATGAAGTACGCGCACCTGTTTGCTCTCCTCGCTGTCGTCCGCAACAGTGTCGGCGGTCAACGCAGCGCGTCGTTGCGCCAACGTTGGCGGCGTGACTGCGGCGTCACCAACTGAATGGGCGCCGAGCTGCGCAGGTGCGTGTTCATCCGCCCACCTCGACGCAGCGAAGGGAGAGATGGCGACTGCCGACAACGTCGCAACTGGTGTTGGGATCGGCGCCGATGCGTGCACCACGCTACCCTGTCGCCGCTCCAGCAACGTCGGTGCGACCGGCAGGGCGGTGGGCGCCGTCACCGGGCCGCCTTGCGACGCCAAAGCCTGAAATGCAGGGCTGTCGACCTGGGACGCAGCGCCGGCTGCGTTGATCGGCTGTGTCTGACCGGCGCTGCTAGTCGGATAGCCTGGCGCACTTGCATGTCGCGCCTCTGCACGTTCAGCCAGCGTGGTGCGACGTGCGATTGGCATCGTGGGCGACTGGCTGCGAGCGGGCGGTTGGTTGCTGGCTACAATTCTGGCGCTTTCGCCCGGCATCGCGGCGACAGGCGGCGTCTGCACTCCAGGTGCAGCAGCGGAACTTGTGAGCGGCGCCGTTTGCGCAGTCATCGCCTGGGCCACAACGGACGGTGCAGTTGCACTTACTGGCGACCACACCGGCAGCGTCGATGCCGACGGCTCGAATTGGGCGACAGGTCGCGGTCGCATGAGCGGAGCCTCGCCATAGGTTGTAGTCACGAGTCGCGTCAAGAAGTCGGACATGGCAGCATCCGTTGTTTATCCATAAATCATTTGCAGATAGGCTTGCCGACGCCCAGCCGAGAGCCGCAAGATTTCGTCCTCGCGCCAGCCATAGGCGCGCGCCAGCAGGTGGATTTCCTGCAAGGTGCGTTGCGCCCATTGGTGCACCTGGCGCCAGACAAACGTCGCCACATCGAGCGCCGCCGACCATGGCCGCTGGCAGTGGGGACAGGCGCCGTCCAGTTCAATGACAGCAAGTGGATCGGCATGTTCCATGGCATCGGTCACCGCTGCCAACGTGGCGGGCGACAGTGAGCGGGTCGACGTCTCCAGGCAGCGCGCCAGGATTGTCTGTTCCGCTGCGTTGAGCGAGGTCGCTTCGCCGGCGGCGAGCAGATCGCCTAGTGTGGGTGAGCGAAAACGCACGGCGCCGGCATCATCGACAACCTCCAACCAGGGCGGCGGGTCGTTATGGCTGGCGCACAAGCTGGCAACGTCCAATGTTGCCTCGATCAACTCGCCGCAGCCGGTGCAGGTCGTCACGGCAGTGAACGTAGCGCCGAAGCAGTCGGCGTAAAGCGTCAGCAGGCTGGCGTTGAAAGCTCCTATCGGCAGCGCCAGCAGCGCCTCCGGGCGTTCATCCGGGCTGGCGGCAGCCAACAGCGCCAACCCCTGGTGAAGCGGCGGCTGACGCCAATGCGCCTCCCAAACTGCTAGTAAAATCTCTGCCGACAGTGGTTGCATCATCATGCCCGGCAATCCTCCAGTCCCTTGAGACGAAGGGGGCGAGAAGAGAAGACAAGGAGAGCGGAAGGCAGGAGAACACAATCTCTCGATCTCCAATCTCCCAATCTCTCCCTACGCCGGCTCCACAAACGAAGGTTCGCTCGGCTCGGTCACGTCGTAGTCGCGCTCCCACCCTTCGTTCTGCAGTACGATCGACTGGATGGCGACGGCATTGGCGCTGGCGTCGAGTTCGGGCAGGGCCGTGAATTCGGAGACCCAACAGCGATAGACCTTGTAGGAGATGGCGAGCTGCCCCGCCTCGTTGTAGACCTCGATGATGATGTCCTTGCGAAAATCCTTGAGCGAGACTTCGGCGCCCAGGCCAGAGCCGAAGTTCCACACCTTGTTCGCCCATTTCTCGAACTCGGTGTCGTGTGTGACCCCGCGTTCGAGCGTGACCGGGTCGTACTTGGTCTGGCCAGGCGACTTGCGCACCGTGCTGGGATCGCCGCCCTCGCGATGTTCGACCGGGTCGGTCGTGCGTTTGAGTGCGCTGACTTTGCTGACGCCGGCCACATAGCGGCCATCCCATTTGACGCGGAATTTGAAGTTCTTGTACGGATCGAAACGATTGGCGTTGACACTGAACTGCGCCATGAGAAACCTCCTTACGCGCCGGCGGTCTGGCCGGCGATCTGCTGGATACGAATGACGACGAACTCGGCGGGCTTGAGCGGGGCAAAGCCGACGTGAATGTTGACGACGCCGCGGTCGATGTCGCTCTGCGTCGTCGTGGTGCGGTCGCAGCGCACGAAGAACGCCTCGCGCGGGCTGCTGCCCTGGAACGCACCCTGCCGGAATAAATCTTGCATAAAGGCGCCGACGTTGAGACGGATCTGCGCCCACAGCGGCTCATCGTTGGGCTCGAAGACCACCCACTGCGTGCCGCGGAAGAGGCTCTCCTCGATGAAGAGCGCCAGCCGACGCACGGGAATGTACTTCCATTCAGAGGCCAGGCGGTCGGCGCCCTCGAGCGTGCGCGCGCCCCAGGCGACGTTGCCCGTCACCGGGAAGGCGCGTAATGCGTTGACGCCGAGCGGGTTGATGCGTCCGTTTTCGCCGTCGGTCATCTTGTACGCCAGCTCGCGCACACCGACCAGCGTCGCATCCTGACCGGCGGGCGCCTTCCACACCCCGCGTTGGGCGTCCGTGCGGGCGATCACGCCGGCCAGTATGCCGCAGGGGACAAATGCAGCCAGACGGTTTTCCTGAAGTGGGTCGGCCATGCGCACGCGCGGGAAGTAAAGAATGGCGTTCTCGTCGCGCAGCGGCGCAATGAAGCCAGCCGGGTTGTTGGCGTCGCTTTCGACTGCAGCGGGCGTCGCCAGCGTGGTCGGTGGGTCGACGATCAGCATGGCGCGACGCTCCTTGCAATAGGCCAGCGCCGCCACATAGACCGCCGGGTCAGTGTTGTCGCCGGGCGCCACCGGCGGGACGCAGAGCAAATTGAAGAGATCGGCGTCTTCCAGCGCAAAAAGGCCGGTCTTGTTGGCGCGCACCCCTTGCACTTCGGCTGAAGTGGGAGCGATGCCATCCTGGCCGCCGGTCAAAAAGATCGACGCCTCGCCAGGGCGTGTGTTCGGCACAGTCGTCGTGCGCACGAAGGTGGACTCGGCGGCGAGCACTGTCTGGACAAAGCGGGGCGCGGTTGGAGTAATCGAGACGTTGCGAAACGCTTCGCTGGCGATCACGTTGGCGCCGGGGCCGGTTCCGTCCATCTCCTCCACGATCAGGTTGAAGAGCGTTGCATCGGCGGGGTCGCGCGTGGCGTGATCGACGGTGACACGGATGCGGTTGCCCCACTCGCCTTCGTTGGCCGCCGCCAACGCCAACCCACCTGTTGTTCCCGTGGCGGCGACGGCGTTGTTGGCGGCCACGCCGTCGCCTGTATGGACGACGCGCACGGCAAGCGCATCGCCGCCGCCGTTGAGAAAGAAGTGCTGCACGGCGTAGCTCATGCCGCTATTGACCGCCAGGCCGCCAAAAATGCGTTCAAACTCGGCGAAACTCTGCACACGTACAGGTCGGTTGACCGGGCCGCGTGAAGCGCGACCCACGAATGCAGTAATCGACGTAGCAACGCCCACGATGGTGCGTACACCGCTGGGGACCTCCTCGATATAGACCCCCGGATATGTCAGTGTGACAGGCATAGGTTATTCTCCTTCAGGCATTTGCAGATCGGCCAACATTGCTTCCAGATAAGGACGAATCAAGTCGGGTAGCGACTCCAGCTCGCTGAAATAGACGCGCCGGCCGCTGATCACATGGATCAGGTTGCCACGCCAGGTGGGAGAATCGTTCTCCGCTGCGCTTTCTTCCAGCCAGATTCTCACGATGAACGAGTGAAAGTCGTCGCCAGACATAACTGTGGAGCGTAGCAGAAGACTGTCTGGCGCGCCGCCTCTGCACCGTCTTTGGTAGCGTCTTTTATTGGAATGAATCAAGCGGGGTGAGAGATGTTGGAAACCCGGCGCGCCATACGGCGCAGTTCTTGTTGCTGTCCGTTGGCGGGCGCTTCAGCAGTGTGGCGTTGGATCAGCACTTCGACGCGCTCGATGTCGCGCTGCACCTGTTGGAGCGTCTGTATTAGCGTCGACTGAAGGTGACTGAGATGGGCAAGAATATCGGATAAGTCGCTCGATTCGCTTTCAACGTTCAATGAGTGTGGGGAATCATCGACATCAGGCGCACCAAATTGATCGCTGCGAATTTGTTCATAGAGCAACAGTGTGCTTTTCGCCGGTTCGACGCCTAAGTCGCGATGCAACATCTCGACGCAAGTCTCAAATTGACGGAGCGCCGCAGTGCGATTGCCGGCCAGGTGGTAAAGACGCATCAGGCGGCGATGAGTTCGTTCGCGCGCCGGGTCGCTGCGCAGGGATAGTTCACAGTAATGAACCCCCATCATGTAGTCGTGGGTGTGCTCTGCGAAAGCGATCAATTTATCGAGCATCGTCAGATACATCTGTTGGTATCGTTCGCGTTCGAAGATGCACCAATCTTGATACCATCCTTCAAGCAGATCGCCCTGATAGAGCGCAGCCGCCTGGCAGAGTGCGTCGACCTGTTTGTCGGATAGGTCGCAACCCTCTAACTGGCAGGTCGTCTCGTACACGTGCTCGAAGTGCTTGATGTCGAGCCAGATGGGCGCCGATTGGTTGATTTCGACCCACTCAGTGTCGACGTGCAGCAATGGAATCGTCGGGTGACATGCCGCATCGAGGGCGCTTTGCAACTGCCAGAGCGCCTGGCGCAGATATTTCTTGGCTTGCGCGTCGTTGCGTTCTCCCCACATCAAGGTTGCAAGCGACTCGCGGGTGCAAGGGTGCATGCGATGCAAGAGCAGATAGGCCAGCAGCTCCTGCACTTTGCGCGCCTCCATCCCGCCTACCGGATCGTTGTCCACCATGCAGCGAAGCCGACCGAAAAGTGAAATCTGGAGCACTGCCATAGCCATCTCCTATCTAGAGCAAACAAAAGAGCGTAGACTATCCTACTCGCATTTGTCGCCAATTACAACGACGCACTTGTGACGATTACCTTACATTCTTCCGAGGATCTATCAGGTGAGTTGCTAATAACAATCTGCAAAGCCAGCACAGCGCCCCTGAGCATAACCAGAAACTTGCGCTTGATCATTGTTGGAGACCACGGGAGCGGTGTGATCTGTTGCACACCGCTCCCATCAATCTTCACCGAAAGTGCGTTAAGGTGAAGGGGACGATTTTTGATTATTGACTGTTGGTCAATGGATGACCGATGTGACGAACATCTCTTCAGCTATGGGGCGCCATTCCTCAATCTTCGCTCTCCATGTATGATATAGATCATAACTGGGTTACTGCTAGGTGGATCGCCGCAACACAATACAGAGGAGATAAAGCCAAGATGCTCAAAGTTAGTGAAAATCGCCGTTTTCTTGTGCACGAGGACGGGACGCCCTTTTTCTATCTGGGCGACACAGCCTGGGAACTGCTCCACCGCTGCACCATCGAGGAGACCGCCCGCTATCTCACCGATCGCGCAGCCAAGCGCTTCACCGTGATCCAGACCGTTGTGCTCGCCGAGCTAGACGGTCTTCACACGCCCAATTGCAACGGCGATCTGCCGCTGCTCGACGACGACCCCACGCGGCCCAACGAAGCCTACTTCCAGCATGTTGACGCCGTCGTCGAGCTGGCGGCGTCGTTGGGGCTGCACATTGGGATGCTGCCAACGTGGGGCGACAAATGGAATCGGAAATGGGGCGTGGGACCCGAAATCTTCACGCCGGAGAATGCGCGCATCTACGGTGAATTCCTGGGGCGCCGCTATGCCGACGCGCCGCTCATCTGGATCGTCGGCGGCGACCGCCCCATCGAGAACGAGATGCACCGCCAGATCGTGCGCGCCATGGCGGAAGGTCTGCGCATTGGCGACGACGGTCGCCATCTGATCACGATGCACACGTGGGGGCCGCATAGCACTGCTGAATATGTACACGACGAGGCCTGGCTCGATTTTCACACCTGTCAGAGCGGCCATGCCCGCAACTCGGCGAACTGGCGCTTCATCGAAGCCGACTATGCGCGCACGCCGACGCGCCCGTGCATGGATGCTGAACCCGGCTACGAGGATATAGCGGACAACATCCGCAACCTCGACGGCGGTTACCTTGACGATTGGGAAGTGCGCAAGGCGCTCTACTGGTCGCTCTTTGCCGGCGCACACGGCCACACCTACGGCTGCAACCCCGTCTGGCAGATGTGGACGCCTGGCCGTAACCAGATGATCCATGCCCGACGCCCCTGGTACGAAGCGATACACCTACCTGGCTCCAGCCAGATGCAGCACGCCCGCGCACTCTTGCAGTCGCGCCCCTTTCTTTCGCGCATCCCAGATCAGTCGTTGATTGCGTCAGAGATAGGTGAAGGGACGCATCATGTGCGCGCCACGCGCGACAGCGAAGGTCGTTACGCCATGATTTACATTCCGGCCAGCCCGACTATCGGCGCGGGCAGAATTGAAATCGACACAACATCGCTGACCGGCGCGCAGCTCGCCGCCTGGTGGTACGACCCGCGCACTGGCGTAGCTCATAGCCTGGGTGTGCTCGACAAAGCGCCGCTCATGACCTTCGCCCCGCCCCAAGGTGGGCCGGATTGGGTGCTGGTGCTGGACGACGCCGCGTGCGGTTTTCTTGCGCCCGGACGCGGGTAAACGATTGTGCTGAAAATCGTCAGACAGAACAATGTCGCCAATACCTACTTGCCTCTCTCAAATTGACACACGCCCGCGCGCTTGTTACACTCGAACCCGGAGGGTTGAATCCTTGACAGCGGCAGAGCGCTTCGACTATCACGAATACGAAGAACAATACAACGCCGACTCGCGTATGCGACGCAGCGAAAAGCGCGGCAAGCCCAAGCGTGCGTCCCAGCAACTTGTGCATGGCATTGTCGTGCGGGCGCGCGGCCATCATTATGATGTCGAAACCACAGCTGAGAGCGAGCTGGACAGCGTCGCCCGACTGCGCACGTGCGAAGTGCGCGGTCGCCTGCTGCTAGAGCGCGGACGCAATACGCTGGTGGCTGTCGGCGACCGGGTGTGGATCGTTCCTGAAGGCGACAGGCGCGGGTTGATCGAGCGCATCGACGAACGTCACAGTGTTCTCAGCCGTCAACATCCAGGCGAGTCACAGCCAGCAGAGGATGTGATCCTTGCCAACCCGGATCAGGCATTGGTCGTCTTTGCGGCAGCCAACCCGGAGCCACACCTGCGTATGCTCGATCGCTTTCTGGTGATCGCTGAAGCCAACGAGTTGCCGGTCATGATCTGTGTCAACAAAATCGAGTTGACCGGCGAGGGCGCCGCACGCCAACTGTTCGCTGTATACGAACGAATTGGCTATCCCGTGCTTTACGCCAGCGCCAAGGCGCAGATCGGCATCGATGCGCTGCGCACTTTCCTGACTGATCGTATCACGGTGGTGACCGGCCCCAGCGGCGTTGGTAAGAGCAGCCTGATCAACCAGGTGCACCCCGACCTGAACCTGCGCGAGGGCGATCTGCGCGATTTCATGAACAAAGGACGCCATACCACGCGCGCGGCGCAGTTGTTTCGGCTGCCCTTCGGCCATGATTCCTACGTCGCCGATACGCCGGGCATCCGCGAGCTAGGGTTATACGAAATTGATCCGGCGAACCTGCCTTTTTATTTCCGTGAGATGGTCGTCTTTTTGCATGACTGTCGCTATCCCGGTTGCACCCATGACCATGAGCCGGAGTGCGCCGTGCGCGCCGCTGTGGAGCGCAGGGAGATCGCAGCAGAACGGTATGAAAGCTATTTGCGCCTGTTGAAGGGTGAAGAGTAGGAGGAGATTGAGAGATTGAAGGGTCGCAGTCGTGAGGCGCGTGACGCTGCTCACAAACGACGCTCCTCCAATCTCGCAATCCTGCAATCTCTTGATCTGGTCTCTCAATCTCAAAGAAGTTTTATGTCCAACATCACTGCAAATCTGAACGAACCACAAAAACGCGCAGTCGAGACCGTCAAGGGTCCGGTGCTGGTGCTGGCGGGGCCGGGGTCGGGCAAGACGCGCGTGTTGACGCGGCGTATCGCCTACATGATCGAAGAGAAGGGCATCGCGCCATGGAACATTGCGGCTGTCACCTTTACCAACAAGGCGGCGGGCGAAATGCGCGAGCGAATTGCGCTGATCCTGAGCGAGATTTATGGCGCTCCCCCTGTCGGACAGACGCAGCGGCTCAGCGGGTTGACCATCGGCACCTTTCACAGCCTGTGTGCGCGTATTCTGCGCGTCGAGACGACGCACATCGGCTTTCAACCAAACTGGATCATCTACGACAGCGCCGACCAGGTGGCATTGGTGCGTGCGGTGATGCGCGACCTCAACCTTGACGAGAAACGCTATCCACCCAAGGCAATTCACGCCCACATCAGCAAGAGCAAAAACGACCTGGTGACGCCGGAAGAGTATCGCAGCACGTCCTATTTCGAGGAGATTGCTGGCCGCGTCTACCGCAGCTATCAGGACTCGCTGCTCGCCAACAACGCCATGGATTTTGACGATCTGCTGCTGCGCACGGTGCTGTTGTTGCGCAACAATCTCGACGTGCGCGTTAAATATCAACGCAAATGGCCTTATCTGTTGGTCGATGAGTTTCAAGACACCAACTCGGCGCAATACGAGATATTGCGCCTGCTGGCGTGTGAGCCGACCAACAATCGCAATCTCTTTGTCGTCGGCGATGAAGACCAGTCGATCTATCGCTTTCGCGGCGCCGACTATCGCAACGTACAGCTTTTCCGCCGCGATTACCCCGAACATGTCGAAATTCTGCTCGAACAGAATTACCGCAGCACGCAGATTATCCTGGATGTCGCTAACGCGCTGATCAGCCAGAACCGCAACCGCACGCCCAAGCGTCTGCACACCGACAACGGTCAGGGTGTGCCCGTGATGGTTTATGAGGCATACAACGAAGTTGAGGAAGCCGCCTTTGTCGCCGATGAGATCGAAAAGTTGCTCGCTACGAAAGCCTTCACTCCTGGCGATTTTGCGGTCACCTATCGCACCAATGCACAAAGCCGCGCGCTGGAAGAAGCCTTTGTGATGCGTCAGATTAAATACAAACTGATCGGCGCCACACGCTTTTACGAACGCAAGGAGATTAAGGACGCACTTGCCTATTTGCGCGTGTTGCACAACCCGGCGGACAGCGTCTCGCTCGAACGCATCATCAACGAGCCGCCGCGCGGCATCGGCGCCAAGACGGTGGAGGCGCTGCGCGCATGGGCGGAAGAGCTGGGCGTGAGCCAAACCGATGCGTTGCGCATTTTACATTTGGGTCCTGTGCGCATGGTGGAGGAGCTTGGACGACCACTGCCCAACGCCGCTCACAGTGCGCCGTTTGCGGCACGCGCCCGCAGCGCGCTGGTGGAATTTGCGACGCTGCTCGAAGAGTGGATCGCTGCGGAACGCGCTGTCCGCTATGACAGCGTCGCTGACCTCCTCGATCAGGTGCTGGTCAAGGCTGGCTACATTGACGACCTGCGCGATGGCAGCGAAGAAGGCGAGGATCGTTTTGCCAACCTGCAGGAGTTGCGCAGCGTCGCCGCACAGTACACGCAGGGAATGCCGGCGCTGGAACCGGGGCAAACCCCGCTCAGCCTCTTTCTGGAGGAAGTCAGTTTGGTCAGCGACAGCGATCAGATCGACGAAAGTGCGGGCGCGGTGACGCTGCTCACATTGCACACCGCCAAAGGGCTGGAGTACCCAATCGTCTTTATCGTTGGCATGGAGGAAGGCATTCTGCCCCACAGCCGTAGCCTGGAAAGCGGCGACCCGGAGGACATGGATGAGGAGCGGCGGCTGACCTACGTCGGCGTGACGCGCGCCAAGAAGCGACTGTATCTGGTGCACTGTTTCCGCCGCAGCGTGTGGGGCGACAGCAACGTGCAGTCGCCGAGCCGTTTTCTCGACGAAATTCCAACGGAGCTGCTTTCGGGCATGGTGGATGCCCGACGCCGTCGCGAGGCAAGTTACCAGCGCGCGACAAGTTGGGAAAACAGCGACAGCAGCCGCAACGCCGCGCTGGGTCGCAGCCAGACCGGTGGTTACTGGAGTGGACGCTCGAAGTCAGCGCCGCCCGCCGCCACACCTGTCCAGTCGTCCGCCAAAGCCGCGCCAGCATCCGGTTCGACGTATTGGTCGCCAGGCGCTGGCGGCAAAGCCCAGAAAACGCAGAAACCAGCCGCGTCGGGCGGCGACCTCGCCTTCAAACGTCGCGACAGCGTGCAGCACCCCAGCTTCGGCGTCGGCACTGTTATCGAAAGCGAACGGACGCGTGATGGCGACGAACAGGTGACCGTTGCCTTTCCCGGCGTTGGCATTAAGAAACTACTTGCGTCGCTGGCAAATCTCAAGAAACTATAGGAGACGGGTTTTCAGGGGAAACTCGGCGTCTGGAGTGTAATTCACATGGCCGAACAACTACCCACATCACCAAACTGGCCGCGCAACGTCAAGACAATTGCTGTGGTTTCGTTTCTATTGATCGCAGCTCTGATGGTGTGGCGATTTTTTGAGTTTGTCGAGCTCTTCATCCTTGCGGCGCTGCTTGCCTTTCTGCTCTATCCTGTTGTCAACACGCTGCGGCGGTGGGCCAGACTCCCACAAGCGGTGGCGATATTGGTCGCCTATATTCTCTTTGTACTCGTGATCGGTCTATTGGCTGTCGTCATTGGCGCGTTGGTGCAGAGTCAAATCGGCGGTTTCATTGCAAACATCCAGGATACACTGCGCGGCCTGATGCTGTTCTTTGGGCGGCTTTTTTCGCCGATAACCGGCGCGTCGGTCAATGTAGGCGGCGTTCGATTACAGTTGCCGGCAGCACAAATAGACGATGTTATGCCGCAGCTTTATGAATCGCTGGCTGGACAGATGACCGGTTTCATTGGGCAGGGCGGCTCCTGGGTGACCGGCGTTGCACAGACAGCGTTTGTGACGTTGATTCGTTCCATCGTCATGATTGTGCTATCGATCTATCTCTTGATCGATGGGTGGCGCGTGTTTGGCTTTATCCAACGGGCAGCCCAACAGCTTGGATACGGCGAAGATGTACAAATGTTGCTCGATGCGTTCACCAATATCTGGAAAATTTATTTCCGCGGACAAGTTTTGCTTGCCGCGATCATGGCTGTGCTGGTGAGCATCGTCCTTTTTGCCCTGCGCGTCGACAATCCGATCGCGCTTGGCATCATGGCAGGGCTGCTCGAGCTGGTGCCGGTGCTCGGGCATTACATTGCCATGACGATCACGGTGATTTTGGTCTTCTTTCAGCCCGAACCGCCGTTGGGGCTGGCGCCATGGCTTTATACGCTGCTGGTCGCCAGCGTTCTCTTTGGTCTCCAGCAAATTCAGGGCAATGTGATCTTGCCGCGCGTTCACGGGCGCACATTGGCTGTGCATCCGGTGCTGATCTTGCTCGGCGTTCTGATCGGTGCATCGTTTGCCGGCGTGCTGGGCGCTATTCTGGCGCCGCCGATGTTGGCGACGCTCAAGCTATTTATCGGCTATGTTTGGCGCAAGATGTTGGATTTGCCGCCGTTTGTCGAGCTCGATACAACCGCTGAACCACCACGAATGCAACGCTGACACGATTGTCTGATGCTCTCTATGACATCTCCTCGTCGCCAATCATCGGCAAATAGAGCGGCGACTCGGTCAATAGGTCACTGCGAATCCATCCACCAAAATTAGTGAGATACCAGACATAGCCGCGGCTGATCGTGTAGCCAACCAGTTGGATGCGTGCTCCTGGTGAGGTTGTGGTTAACACTGGAAAGCGCGTATCTGGGCCGCTGCGAATATTGGATGCGACGCGTGTCGTTGTCACAGCATAGGGACGTACAGGGGCTGGCGTCGTCACTTGCGGATCATGTTCGAGCGTTTTGCACGCTTCACGGAAATATGCGGGGGCGCTCTCGAGTCGGGCCGGCGTGCAGTCGCCAGGAAATACAAAAGCACGTTCCTCGGTTTCCGCTGCACCGGCATTGTATGTTGTCGCGCGACCCGATACAGCTTCGGTTGCTCTCTCCACCAGCGTTGTCGGGCTGTTCGAGAGAAACAGCCGGCCCGACAAGAGCAAATAGATCGCCAGCACAAATACAACGGCCATCCCAACACCCATCCCCATGCTGCGCCGATCTGTCCAGGTCGGCGCAGCATGGGGATGGCCTGCCCAACGGCGTGGCGATATCGGTTGATGGACGCGCTGGCGCGGCGCAGCAGGCTGCTGCTGTACAACTGGTGCATAGTTGCGAAATAATGCGCGCAGCACATCGGCATGTGCGACCGCGACGTGCCAGCGATTGCGGTGGATGTCATAGCGTCGTCCCAATGGCGGGACCCGGCGTTGCAGCTCGATAAGCAGCGCCGACATATTGTCGGCGTGGCCGATTGTGAAGACGATCTCGTCGCCGACGCGCTTTTGGTAGCTCAGCCAGGCGCTGTTCAGATGAGGGCGATTCGGCGCCTGCGCTGCGGCGTGCGTCGTGGACGTCCTGGCGCCGTTTGTGCCTGCGGCATTACGTTGCGCAGTCACTGTTTCATCATAGCGCCGTCGTCGCTCAGGATGACGTAGCGTGTTGTATGCTTCGTTGATCGCCTGCATCTGCCGATGCGCGTCGGGTGAAGGGTTCAAATCAGGATGAACCTGCCGCGCCAACCGCCGATAGGCCGCTGAAATTTCCGCCTGCGATGCATTGGGTGCAACTTGTAGAGTCTGATAATAGCTCACAGACGCCATAAGTTCGACAGTGTAGCACACTCTCGTGAAATCTGCCAGGAAATCGAACATCCTCGTCTACTTCACGCCGGAGGCGATGATCTGCGACTTGAATTGCATCTGGACATCCCTTTCGCCCCTTGCTCAAAATGGGGATGGAATGAGCGATTGTGTACAATAGAATTTCCACTGACAAATACGTTATATACATCTTGAAAGAACCATGTTCTGAAGGCTAGAGTTCTCAATGAAACAAGTTCCGATTATCTCAGCTGCGCAGGCTGCGGCGCTGGTCAAAGATGGCGATGTGCTCATGGGCGGCGGCTTTGGCATGACCGGCAACCCGGTCCACCTGCTCCACGCGCTGGCTGAGACAGGTGTGCGCAACCTCACCTTCATCGGCAATAACGTGGGCGAGCCGGGGCTTGGCGGCGGGCGGCTATTACGCAACGGTCAGATCAAGAAGGCGATCGGCTCCTTCTTTACAAGCAATCCAGAGGCAGTGCAGGCTGCGCAGAGCGGCGAACTAGAAGTGCTACTGATCCCGCAAGGCTCGCTGGCTGAAGCAATTCGCGCAGGCGGCGCAGGCATCGGCGGCTTCTACACACCGACGGCTGCTGGCACCACAGTTGCGAGCAACGCCGACGTCAAGATCATCAACGGCAAACTTCAGGTCTTCGTACCAGCGTTGCGCGCCGATGTCGCCTTCGTGCGCGCCTGGATGGCGGACACCGCCGGCAACCTGATCTATCGCATGACCGAGCAGAATTTCAACCGCGCCATGGCGACCGCTGCCGATCTGGTGATTGCCGAGGTGGAGCAGATCGTCCCCGTGGGTGAACTCGATCCGAACCACATTCACACACCCGGTTGCTACGTCGATTATCTGGTCGAGGCGCACGTGACGGCTGATGATCTTGGCTCGTCAGCGTCGGTGAAAGGCGGCGCACGCAAGGTGAGCGAAGCGCGCATGAACATGGCGCGTCGCGCCTTTGCTGAACTCAAACGCGGCGATGTCGTAAACCTGGGCATCGGCATCCCCACACTGGTTGCTGACCTGATCCGTCCTGAAGATGGCATCATCCTACACACTGAAAACGGTATGTTGGGCGTTGGTCCGGCGCCGGAGGAAGGCGGCGCGCTCGATTATCCGGTCAACGCCGGCAAAATTCCTGTGACGGCGCTGCCGGGCGCCAGCTACTTCGACAGCACCGATTCCTTTGCCATGATTCGTGGGGGACATATCGACGTTGCGATCATGGGCGGGCTGGAGGTGGACGAACAAGCCAATCTTGCCAACTGGACGGCGCCGGGGCAGCCGTTGCTTGGCGTCGGCGGCGCCATGGATCTGGCGGTGGGCGCCAAACGGCTGATCATCACGATGCAGCACACCAACCCCGACGGCAGCGCTAAGATCGTGCCACGCTGCACGCTGCCGCTGACGGCTGCGGGCGTAGTCGATCTGGTTATCACCGAGCTGGCAGTCTTTGCATTCGAGGAGGGCCAGCTCATCTTGCGCGAGTTGATGCCCGGCGCCACACTCGACGCGGTGCGCGCAAAGACAACCGCCCGCTTTGTAGAGAGAATGTAGGCGAAGTCGTATCGTGCCCGGCGCCGCTTACGCGATCAAGAACTCTGCATCCATTGCCTCTGGCGCACCCAACGTAGCGCTGCGCGTTCCCGGTGAGCTACCGCCCACATACAATCGATACGCGCCGGGCTGTACGGCGGGTCGCCCATCGTCATCCGCCGTAGCGAGCATCTCCGGCGCAACGATCAGATCGAGCGTGCGCGTCTCGCCTGCCGCCAGGTGCATACGCTGGAAGTTCACCAGTGTGTAGAGCGGATCGCCCGGCGCTGGTTCGACTTTGCTCAGGTAGAGTTGCACCACCTCATCGCCTGCCATCCCCCCGGCGTTGGTGAGCGTCGCCTGCACGGGTAACGCCGCGCCTGCCGGGATCGTCGCCGGCAGGCGCAAGTCGCTGTAGGCAAAGCGCGTGTAGCTCAGCCCAAAGCCGAAGGGGAACTGCGGCTCGGCGGTGGCGTAGCGATAGGTGCGTCCCGTCATGGCGTACTCCTCGAAGGGCGGCAACTGGTCGAGCGAATACGGGAAGGTGAGCGGCAGCTTGCCCGATGGCGCCACATCGCCAAAGAGCACGTCGGCCACGGCGCGCCCGCCTTCCTGCCCTGGATACCAGACGTAGAGGATTGCCTCGGCCAGGTCGGCCACGTCGCCCAGGGCGATGGCGCTGCCCGCTGTGAGCACCAGCACCACGCGCGCGCCGTTTGCCTTGAGCTGGCGCAGGAAGTCCACCTGCACCGCCGGCAGACCGATCTCGACGCGGTCGCCGTTGACGGGTGACTCGATGGCGTCGCCCTCCTCGCCCTCCATCTGCGGCGACAAGCCCATGCACGCGATGACGACGTCGGAGCGTGACGCCGACGCCATCGTCCACGGGCTGGGGCTGGCTGGCGAATGCAACAGCAGTGTGCCGGGGCGGTATTCGAGCCGCACACCCTCCGGCGTGCGCGCCACAATGCCCTCGATCAGCGTCGTCAGCGATTCGGACAAACCGTAGTAGTTGCCCATCAACACCTCGGCGTTGGCGGCGGTCGGGCCAATCACGTAAAGGCTGCGCAGATTGCGTAACGGCAGGATGGCGTTTTCGTTCTTGAGCAGCACGATCGACTTGACTGCGGCTTCATAGGCGAGCTGGCGATGCGCTGCGCAGTTGATCACGCTTTCCGGGATCGATGCGTAGGGAACCTGCTCTGACGGGTCGAACATGCCGAGCTTGAAGCGCGTCGTGTAGATGCGCGTCACGGCGCGGTCGATGTCATGTTCGTCGAGCAGCCCGCGCGCCAGCGCCTCGTCGAGAAATTCGAAGGTCTGCCCGCACTCCAGGTCGCAGCCGCGCTTCACCGCTAGCGCTGCACTCTCCGCCGGATCATTGGTGACGCCGTGCGTGGTGTGCAGATCATTGAGCGCCCAACAGTCGGAGACGACGTGCCCCTGGAAGCCCCACTCCCCGCGCAGGATGTCGACGAGCAGCAGTTGGCTGGCGCAACACGCCTCGCCGTTGGTGCGGTTGTACGCGCCCATCACCGCCTCGACCTTTGCCTCTGTCACCAATTTCTTGAAGGCGGGCAGGTAGGTGGTGTAGAGATCGCGGCGCGAGACGCGCGCGTCGAATTCGTGACGCTTGCTCTCGGGTCCACTGTGGACGGCGAAATGCTTGGCGCACGCCGCAGCTTTGAGATAGCGCGGGTCTTCGCCTTGCAGCCCGCGCACAAAGGCCGCACCCATCTCGCCGGTCAGAAAGGGGTCTTCGCCCCACGTCTCCTGGCCGCGTCCCCAGCGCGGGTCGCGGAAGATGTTGATGTTGGGCGACCAGAAGGTCAGCCCCTGGTAGTGGCCCGTTTCGCCGTAGCGGCGCAGTGTGGCGTGATATTTGGCGCGCCCCTCGTCGGCAATGGCGGAGGCGACGCGCTCGAGCAGGTCGCGATCCCATGTCGCCGCCATGCCGATCGCTTGCGGAAAGACAGTGGCGCGGCCGTTGCGCGCAATGCCGTGCAGCGCCTCGCCCCACCAGTTGTAGGCGGAGATGCCCAGGCGCGGGATCGCGGGCGCGTTGAAGAGAAGCTGACCGAGTTTCTCCTCTGTCGTCATGCGCCCGACCAGGTCGGCGACGCGCGCAGAAATTGGCTGCGTTGCATCGAGATAGAGCGGTGTGTCGGCTGCGTTCATCAGGTCTCCTGCCCCAATACTGTGCTACTCCAGATCATCACAAAAGCCATCGTTGCTATTATCATCCCCGCCACTACGCAACAGTTCTTGCACTGGTCTGAATCGCACTAGCTTCAACCTCTGCGCCGTTGTGCCACAACTCGTATTCACTCAAATCCATTTCATCGTTCCAGGATACGCCATAGCCACCAGGATCGACTTTGACTGCCTTGAAGAAAGCTTCATGTTTGAGCAACTGGAAGCGGTCGAAATTCAGAAGGCTGTGGCAGTCATATACCTTTTGGACGCCGTTGACGAAGGTCACCAGCAGGTGTTTATCTTCCAAAGGCGTCACCGATTGAATTCGTGGTGCGCTCACTTCGCTACTCCAGTCCAGGCAAACGTTTGAACTCGTTGCTATGCCACATTCGCAGTAATTCTTGCTGATACTCTGCAGCCCACTCTTGGTTCTCTTGGATTTGGTGTGGTTGCGCCAAACAAGGCTACAACAGATGCAGACAGGAACGGATTGGTCACGCTGACGGACAAGCGAATCCGTTGCTGTCTGCATCCGCTGTAGCCGTTGACCACATCAAATCCGGTTGAGCCAGTTTGTTTTGTAGGTCACCGCCTCCGGCGTGACATGGCGCCCGTTACGTCGGAGGCGATGACCTGCGACACGCGCTCTCAACTTGAAGTACACCCCCTTACACTCGCCTGATACTTGCTCCGTTCTTACGCTGGCGTCGTTTGGGACGGACAGAAATAATGCTTGCGCTGCTCTAGCACGCGCTTTTCGCCGCTCACCACGAATGCGCCGCTCAGCGGCAGGTGCTGCGACGAGTTGCCGACCATCACCTGCACGGTCGTCGGTTCGACCGTTAGTTGCATGGCAGCATCGTAGTAGGCGAGGCGTTCGACGGGCAGCGTGAAGGTGACGCGCTTGCGCTCACCCGGCTGCAGCGACACGCGCTGGAAGCCGCGCAGCTCCTTGACCGGGCGGGTGACGCTGGCGCCGTCGGTGCGCGTGTAGAGCTGCACCACCTCGTCGCCGGCGCGGGCGCCGGTGTTGACCACCTCCACGCTGATCTGCACTGCGCCGTCGGCGCCAACGCTTTCTGGCGTCACAACCAGATTCTCGAAACCAAAGCTGGTGTAGCTCAGCCCGTAGCCAAAGGGGAAGAGCGGTTCGTTGCTTTCGTCCACATACGGCCCGTAGAAGAATGAGCGTGCGCCCGAAGGGCGGTGGGCGTAGAAGATCGGGACCTGACCCACATGGCGCGGGAAGGTGATCGGCAGCTTGCCGCTGGGGTTCACATCGCCAAAGAGCACTTCCGCCAGCGCCGGCGCACCTTCGGCGCCGGGCAGCCACGCCTGCACGACAGTCGGCACAGCATCCACCAACTGCGGGATGGCGTAGGGACGCCCCGTCACCAGCACGAGCACAACCGGCGTGCCCGTCGCCAGGATGGCCTCGACCAGCGCCTGCTGCACGCCCGGCAGCCCCAGGTGCGCGCTGTCGCGGAACTCGCCGGAGGTGCAATCCGGCGTGAGACCGGCTTTGTCACCGACGATGACGATGGCGACTTCAGACTTGCGCGCAGCGTCGATGGCGGCGGCAAAACCCTCGGTCGAGGCGCTGTTGATGTCGCAACCTTTGGCGTAATGCACCTGCGTCTGTGAAGAGACCGCGCCATGAATGGCGGTCAGCGGGCTGATCATGTCGGCGTAGTCATCGACCAGCCGCATCGACGCCGGCAGCGGATGCTCGGAGAAGCCCATGCCGTGCAGCGCGATCATCGTCTCGATGTGCGCCGGGTAGGAGTAGTCGCCCAGCAGGTTGCGCGTTGTGTCGGCGTTGGGGCCGATGACGGCGATCGCGGACAGGTCTTTGCGCAGCGGCAGCAGATTGTCGGCGTTCTTGAGCAGCACCATCGACTTGCGCGCGATCTCACGCGCCAGCGCGCGTTGTTCCGGCGTGTCGAAGACGGCAGGCACAGCATCTGGATCGACGTAGGGATGCTCGAAGAGGCCGAAGGCGAACTTGAGCGTCAACATGCGGCGCACTGAGCGGTCGATCAGCGCCAACGGAATCTCGCCTGATTTGACCGCCTCCACCAGCGCCGCTCCGTAGGCGTCGATGCTGGGCAGTTCGAGGTCCATGCCCGCCTCCAGCGCCAGCCGCGCGGCGTCGGCTTTGTCGCGCGCCAGCCTGTGATAGTCGCGTAACTGGTTGATCGCCATGTAATCGGAGACGACCAGCCCGTCAAAGCCCCACTCATCGCGCAGGATTTCGGTCATCAGACGGCGCGAACTGCTGCACGGCTCGCCGTCGATCTCGTGGTAGGCGGGCATGATCGTCGCCAGCTTTGCCGCGCGCACAGCTGTCTCGAAGGGCGCCAGGTAGACCTCGCGCAACTCACGCGGGGTGATGTGCGCCGGCGCCCAGTTCAGCCCGCCTTCCGACGCGCTGTAGCCGACGAAGTGCTTGGCGGTCGCCATCACGCCGTCGGTCCAGTCGGCGCCCTGCAGGCCACGAATGTAAGCCGCGCCCATCACCGATGTGAGATAGGGATCTTCGCCGAAGGTCTCCTCGGTGCGTCCCCAGCGCGGGTCGCGGGCGATGTCGAGCACCGGCGCTAGGCCGTGATGCACGCCGACTGCGCGCATCTGCCGGCGGATCACCTGCGTCATCGCTTCGACCAGCTCCGGCTCCCACGTGCTGGCGACGCCGATGATCTGCGAAAAGTTAGTGGCGCCGTTGGCAAGGAAGCCGCTGCAGCATTCGTCGTGGATCAACGCCGGGATGCCCAGTCGGGTCTCCTCGATCAGGAATTTCTGGATGTCGTTTGCCAACTTTGCCGTTTCGACGGGACCAAGGCTGCTGCCGCCGGCGAGGCGCGTCACCTGTCCTAAGCCGTGCGTCAGGCGCGTCTGCGCCCATTCCCGGTTCAAGCCATCATCGCCGGCGATCTCGTAAATCCACAGGCTGCCCAGTTGGGCGATCTTTTCCTCGACGGTCATGCGGCTGAGCAGATCGTCGACGCGTTGTTCAATGGGCAGGCGTGCATCTTGATACGGATGCGCTTTGGTGGTAGTGGTTTGCATGGTTTTTTTGACCTCTTGGGTTTGAGAGAATAGGAGATATGCAGTTTGCCCACCTTCCCGGAAGCTCTGAGCTGCCGGGAAGGTCATATTCGTGGGTCCGGCAACGCTCAACCGGCGTCGGCATACAAATGACAGGCCACCTGCGCCCCCTCCACCTCGAAATCAGGCGGCGGCGTGGTGCGGCAGATATCCATCACGCGCGGGCAACGACCGGCGAAGCGGCAGCCCTGGCGCAGATACTCTTCCTCCTCGGCGTCGGTAAGACGAATCTCACCTTGCCAGCGGTGTGCAGTGTCCGCCTCTGGGATCGACGCGCGCAGCAGTTGCGTGTACGGATGTTTGGGCGCCATCAACACTTGCTCGACCGTGCCCATCTCAGCGATCTTGCCGCGGAACATGATAGCGATGCGGTCGCAGACGTAATATGCCGTCGCCAGGTCGTGGGTGATGTAGAGCACGCTCACGCCCAATTCGTCGCGCAGCTTCTTGAAGAGGTTGACGATCGACATGCGCAGCGACGCATCGACCATCGAGACCGGCTCGTCGGCGATAATGAGCTGTGGGTCGGTGAGCAGCGCACGGGCGATCGAAATGCGCTGAAGTTGTCCGCCGGAAAACTCGCTAGGATATTTGCCTGCCAGGTCTTCGTAGCTCAAGCCGACCAGCCGCAGCTTGGCGTCGATGCGCTCCACGGCTGCCCGCTTGCTCTTCGCCAGCTTGTAATTCTCGATGGTCTCGAAGAAGTAGCGCTCGACTTGGCGTAGCGGGTTGAAGGTGCCGAAGGGGTCCTGGAAGATCGCCTGGATGCCCTCGGTGAACCAGACTTTTTCGTTCTTGGCTTCCTTCTTGCCGCTGTGGATGATGGCGCCGGACGTGGCGTGCTCGAACCCCATGATGATGCGCGCCGTGGTGGTCTTGCCGCAGCCACTTTCGCCGGCCAGGGCGAAAATTTCCGCCGGCTTGATGTAGAACGAGATGTTATCGACCGCCGTGATCTTGACGCGCGAGAGCACGCTGCCCAGGGTGAAGGTTTTGGTCAGGTTTTTGACTTCAAGCAGCTTTTCCATGCTCGCCTTCCTCCACCAGCCAGCAGGCGACGCGATGCTTTGCTTCGACCTGTGTAAAGCCGGGCATTTCTTGTTTGCAGATGTCTTTGGCGTGCGGACAGCGCGGGTGGAAGGGACAGCCGCTGGGCAGATTCGCCAGCGAGGGCGGGCTGCCGGGCACGCTCTCGCGCTGGGTCTTGTCGCCAAATTTGGGCAGTGAATTGATCAGATACTGTGTGTAGGGATGCGCCGGCGCACCGAAAATCTTCTCGGCCGGCGCCTCCTCGACGATCTTGCCGGCGTACATGATGCCGATGCGGTCGGCGATGTTGGCGTGGACACCCATGTCGTGTGTGACGAGAATGATCGTATTCTGGAGCTTGCGCTGTACATCCTTGAGCAACTGCACAACCCCGCGCTGCACCACCACATCGAGCGCTGTGGTCGGCTCGTCGCCGATGATGATGCGCGGTTTGAGCAACGTCGCCAATGCAATGGTCACGCGCTGGCGCATGCCGCCCGAAAGCTGGTGCGGGTAAGCGTCGAGGATTTTCAACGGCAGCCCCAGCTCAGTAAGATGCTCTTTCGCCAGTTCGTAGGCTTCCACCTTCTGATGCGCGCCGATGTGACTTTCGATGAAGTCGCGATAGGTGTCGCGAATGCGGGCAACGGGGTTGAGCACGCTCATCGACCCCTGCGGCACGTAGGCGATATACTCCAGCCGTAGCTTGCGCTTTTCTTCCGCCGTGAGCGTGGCGACGTCCACATCCTCGCCGGCGATGCGATAGGTGACGCGCCCCGACATCACGCGCAGCGGCGGCTCGACTGCGGCGGCCAGCGCCTTGAGCAGCGTCGTCTTGCCGCAGCCACTCTCGCCAGCGATGCCGTAAATTTCATTCTCCTGGATCGCCAGATCAACTTCGTTGACAGCTTTGAGAATCTTTTGCTTGCCGTAGACATCGAGCACGTAATAGGCGTGCAGCGCCTCGGTGCGGAGAATTGTGTTGTCCATGATCGTTACGCTGCCCCCACGCGCTGCACGCGTCTGCGCGGATCGAGATATTCGCTGATGCTGACCGACAGCCAGTACAGGGCGATGAAGAGCAAGATCGAGAGCGTGATCGGCGTCAAGACCCACCACCAACGGCCCAATAGCACTGCCTGGTAGCTAATTGCCCAGTAAAGCATCGTGCCCAGCGTCGGAATGGAAAGATCGAGCAAGCCGAGAATGGCGAGCGTGATCTCCAGGCCGATTGCCCACGCCATGTTGTTGATCAACGTGGAAAAGATCAGCGGCGTGGCGTAGGGCATATATTCATTCATCACCAACCGAAAGGTGCCTGTACCGGAAAGTACAGCCGTTTTGGTGAAGTCGCGCTCACGCAGGCTAAGAATTTGTGAGCGGATCAGTCGGGCATCCCACGCCCAGCCAAAGATCGCCAGCAGCAGGCCCAGGCTGACAACGTTCATGCTGCCACGGATGAGCATCGCCAGCAACACGATCATCAGAAAAAGCGGAATAACGAGCAGGCTGTCGCTGACGAACATCAGCACTCGATCCGACTTACCGCCAAGATAGCCGGCGACCATCCCGACCGTGACCGCAATCACGCGCGAGACCAGACCGGCGATCAAGGCGATGGTCAACGAGTTGCGTACGGCAAAGGTCGCCATCCAAAAAATGTCCTGGCCATTGGAGTCGGTGCCCAGCCAATACTGGGGCGACGGCCGCATGTCGCGCGGCACCTCGCCCCACAGCGTCGGATCGTAGGGCGAGAAAAAAGAGAGACCCGCAAAGACGAGCATCATTGCCAGGACCCAGAAGCCCCCAAAAAAGCGGTAATCTCGCAGTAAATCTCTAAATACTTTCACGCTGCTGCACTCCTTGTCGAGCGAATATCTGTGACGTGGTGCGTGTTACGTGTTACGTATTGCGTGGTGCGTGACGGTTGCTGTTTCACGCACCACGCACCACGCATCACGCACCACGCACCACGCATCACGCATCACGCATCACGCATCACGAATATCTAATGCGCGGGTCGAAGAGCGGGTAGATCAAATCCACGATCAGCACCGTCGTGGTGATGGCGAAGATCGAAAAGATCGTGATGCCCATGATCAGGTTGTAGTCGCCGTTGATGATGGCGCGATAGAGCAGCGTCCCCAACCCCGGATAGGAGAAGACGATCTCCGTGATCAGGGCGCCGCTGAAGATCAAGCCCAACGAGAGCGCCAACCCCGTGATCTGCGGCAACAGGGCGTTGCGGAACACATAACGCGTGACGATCTTGCGTTCAGTGACGCCGCTCAAGCGGGCATATTGCACATAGCTCTCGCCGACGACGCTCTGCACCACCAGCTTCATGGTCTGGAACCAGACCGCCATGCCCAGGATCGCAATCGACAGCGCGGGCAAGAACGAGTGCCACAGCACGCTCTGGATAAAGGGCCAACTCCAACTTGGTTGCATCCCTAACCTGGCGCCACCGGAGACAGGGAACCAGCGCACGGCATAGGCAAAGAGCAGGAGCAGCGCAAAGGCAAAGATGTAGTAAGGCATGGGGCGAATCACCATTGCCACCGCGTCCATCGCCTGCGACCAGCGGCTGCCGGAGTAATATCCGGCGAAAGCGCCGAGCACATTGCCGATGACCCAGGATAGAATTGTCGTTGTTAACAGCAGTCCCACCGTCCACGGCAGAGCAGTGGCGATCAACGTAGCCACGGGTGTTGGGAACTGAAAGAACGAGACCCCTAGGTCGCCACGCGCCAGACGCTGCCAGAAGGCGATATATTGATCGAACCAGGAGCCTTCCAGCCCATACATCTGCGTCAGATCGGCGATGATCTTGTCCATCGCACCTGGCTCCAGCGTTGCGCCACGTGCGCGCAATTCGCCGATCGTGCGCAGCACCGGATCATTCGGCAGCAGGCGCGGAATGATAAAAACCGCTGTGATCCCGAAAAAAATGACCAGGATGTACTGGATGAAGCGGGGAATGAGATAACGTCGAAAGAACATGCCGCAGGTGACCTCCTCAAGTCAGGAGATTAGAGACTTGAGATTGGAGATTGGAGATTGGACCTACCATGTCAATGCCAATCTCTTATTCTCTCGATTACCTAATCTCTACTCTCCAATCTCCAATCTCCTAATCTCTATCCTTTCTACTCTGCGCCCGTTGGTTGCAGGAACGGCGTCATATACTTGAACGGGCCCCAGTGTGTGTAGGGCTGCGTGTAGGGGTTCTCCGCGCCGGGCCAGTTCGTCCAGTAGTACTCGTCCCAGGTCACAAAGCCGACATAGCCGTAGGTCGGAATGCCCGGCATCTCGGCGACTGCAATCTTGAGACCTTCGATGCCAATGTCCACCGTCGCCTGATAGTCGGTCGGATCAGTGTTGCGCAGCTTCTCGATCACGGCGTCCATCTCCGGTGACGACCAGCGCGACGGGTGACCGTCAGTGGTGTCGCCCAGAGGCTTCACATACTGGGAGTTGTAGTGGTTGAGCACGCGGTAGAGATCAGGCCCGGCGCCCCAGGGTTCCTGAGCGGGCCAACTACCGGAGACATCAAAGTCACCGGTGGAACTCAGGCTGGCTGAGGCTTCGGAGGGATACTGGCTGGCGTCGATGCCAAAGCGTTTCCACGCCTGCACGGCCGCTGCGCAGTTACGGAAGTCATGGTTGACGGCAGCAGTGCCGCTCAGACAGGCGATCTTCCACGGCGTGCCGTCGGGCAGCAGCCACTTGCCGGCGCTGTCCTTGCTGAAGCCATTCTTGAGCAGCAACTTCTCGGCCACGTCCGGCGCGTACTTGTACCAGCCATAGCCAAAGAGCTTGCCCAGTTCTTCTGGATCAGTCGGCACTTCGTGACCGCGTCCCTTGGCATACTCAACGATGCGCTGTGAGGCGTTCACGTCGAAGGGTTTGAAGGTCTCGCCATTGCCGACATCAATCGTGAATTCTTCCAGCCATGGGATCATTGGCTTGATGAAATCCTCTGGATAGTTGGAGAGCGAGGGGATGTGCACGGGGCTGAGCGCACCGGTGCCATCCACGGCGATGCCCATGTAGTCGGCAATATTGATCGCCAGCAGCAGCGCCCAACGCACGTCTCTGTTGTCGAACGGCGCTCTGGCGGTGTTGAAGGTGATGCCGGTCTGCGCCGGGTCGTTGTTCACGACATAGGGCCAATCGCGTCGATAGGCGCGGCAAGAGTCGCATTGCTGCAGCACGGCCTGGAGACCGTCCGAGGAAACGCCCAGCACGTCAGCTTGGTGCGTCAACTGCGCCAGAATCTTGGCGCCTTCGTCAGCAAAGTTCTGGAAGACGATGTACTTGGGCTTTGGCTCGCCAAACATCATGCCGGTCGGGCTCTTGTCCCAATCTGCGCGTCTCTCCCAAATCGTCCAGAAGCCGGACGGGTCGAAACTGTGCAGCTTGTAGGGGCCGGCGCCGACGAAGGGGTTGAACTCAAAATTCACTGGGTCTTCCACCGATTCCCAAATGTGCTTGGGCATGATCCAGGTGCTGCCCCAGCGATCTAGGAAAGTGGTGTGGAAACGCGAGTTCGGCTGATTCAGCTCGAAGGTCACGGTGTAATCATCCGGCGCCGAAACCGACTTCACGTTTTCAACAAAGTAGCTGTTGGCGTTGAAGCCGCTATTTGCCATAATCGTCTCAACGGTAAAGACAACGTCAGCCGACGTGAACGGCTCGCCGTCCGACCAGGTGACGCCCTCACGCAGCGGGATGGAGACCTGCGTGAAATCGTCATTGTAGTCTGGGTCGCCTGCCGCCAGACCGGGGATGATCTCACCGGTGGCGAAGTCGACCGACCACAGCGGTTCGTTCGCCAGGTTTTGCATGCCACGGTCGCGCCACTTCCAGCCCACCCATTCGTTGAAGTTGCTGGGTGAACCCACGCGTCCGGTGAGGATGTCGGCGATCAGCGTCTGGTTGCGCGGCAGGTCGCCCAAACCGGAACCCGGCTGCTCAGCGGCTGGCTGGGCTGCGGCCGGAGCTTCGGCTGCAGGCGCACTTGCTTCCGGCGCAGCGCCACACGCTGACAGCATCAGGCTCGCCATCACCAGCAAGCCCACCAGAACCATCCATTTGCGTCTCATGCTGTTCTCCTTTTTACTTGTTGACTTGCACTGAACTGAACACAACTACAAACCAGGATTAATGGCCCGGCACGACTGGCGCACGACCAGCCGCGTCGCGACTTTGTATTGCCGACTCTCGCAGGGTTGCCCCTGGATGAGTTTGAGCACGAGTTCCGCCGCCAGTTTACCCATCTGCTCAATGGATTGATCGACAGTAGTCAGCGGTGGGTTGACGGAAAGACTTTCCAACGTGTTGTCGAAACCGATCACCGAGAGGTCGTCGGGGATGCGCACGCCGCGCCGCGCCGCCGCATCGTAGACTCCAAACGCAGTTTCGTCGCTCGACGCCATGATCGCCGTAGGCGGCGTTTCGAGCGCCAGCAACTGTTCCGCACACCCGGCGCCAGTTGCACGCGTGTAGTCGCCGGTGACAATCATCTCCGGATCGACCGCAATGCCTGCCTGCGCCAACCCGGCAAGATAGCCCTCCAACCGACGCTTGGCGCTCTCCAGGTCGGGGCGCCCGGCAATGAAGCCGATCCGCCGATGTCCCAGGCTGACCAGATAAGCCATCGCTTCCAGCACACCCTGATAATTAGTCGCAATCACCGCCGGAAACTTGGTGGTTGCCTGATACGGGTCGATTGCCACCAATGGCGAGGTGGTGCGATAGGTGGCGGCGTTGGGCGTCACCACGATGATGCCATCGGTGACAGTGCCGTTGAGTTGCGCCACCAGGTGCACCTCCCAATCCGCCATCGAATACGGATTGCGCCGCGCGCTGGCGTAGGCGAGCAAATCGTACCCCTGCGCCGCCGTCACCTGATTGACGCCGCGAATCACCAGCGAGGTGAACGGGTGCCATAGATCGGGCACGATCAACCCGACGACGTTGGTCGTGCGGCTGCGCAGGCTGCGAGCAGCAATGCTGGAGGCATAGCCCATCTCCTCGATCACGCGACGCACGGTGGCGGCCGTCTCCGGCGCAACATCACCTTTGTCGTTGAGGACACGCGAAACAGTGGAGACAGATACTCCCGCTTCACGCGCCACATCGCGGA
Organism: uncultured Caldilinea sp.; assembly: GCA_937981885.1. Classification (GTDB taxonomy): domain Bacteria; phylum Chloroflexota; class Anaerolineae; order Caldilineales; family Caldilineaceae; genus Caldilinea. The sequence goes on along the minus strand of CALJMI010000040.1, from coordinate 13,230 downwards.
TTGTCATCCCACCATGAAAGCGTTGCACAGTTGGAAACTCGATTGTTGACTATGGAGGTCTGTTATTGCCGGTATCGTTGCCGGTATCGTTACCAGGATTGTATCAGAAATTGACGGATTGTCAATCCCCCAATTTTTGCTTTTTTGCCACCCCACAGCCACTGCTTTGGGGCTTCCCATCGGCATGTGATATAAGCATAAATCCATGCTTGATCTCCAACAGGTGGCCGAGGCTGCGACCCGGCTCAAAATCAATGTGGGACGCGTCATCGTCGGCAAGGAAAATGTGGTCGAATTGCTGCTGGTGGCGCTCTTTTGTGATGGACATGTGCTGCTCGAAGATGTGCCGGGTATCGGCAAGACGACGCTGGCGAAAACGCTGGCGCGCTCGCTTGGCTGCACCTTTAGCCGCATCCAGTTCACGCCCGACCTGCTTCCCTCCGACATTACCGGCGTCAATGTCTTCAACCAGAAGATCGGTGATTTTGAGTACCGCGGCGGCCCGATTCTGGCGGAAGTAGTGCTGGCCGACGAAATCAACCGGGCTGGGCCGCGCACACAGTCCGCCCTGCTCGAAGCAATGGAAGAGCGCCAGGTCACGGTCGACGGCGTCACCCGCCCGCTCGCCTATCCTTTTCTGGTGCTGGCGACGCAGAACCCGGTTGAGCTGGAGGGCACCTTTCCCCTGCCCGAAGCGCAGCTTGACCGCTTTCTACTGCGTGTGGCTGTTGGTTACCCCGACCGTGAGGAGGAGCGCACGATCCTGCGCCGCTTCCGCACAGGAAATCCGCTGGCTGAGGTGCAACCACAGCTCGACGCCGCCGAGCTGCGTCAGCTTTCCAGCCGCTGCCGTCAGGTCGCCTGCCATCCGGTTGTCGAGGATTATTTGCTCGACCTGGTGCATGCTACACGTCACGACCCGGCGGTGGAGCTTGGCGTCAGCCCGCGCGGTGCGCTTGCCTTGCTGCGCGCCAGTCAGGCGTTGGCGGCAATGCGCGGGCGCGACTACGTGACGCCCGACGACATTCAAACGTTGGCGCAGCCGGTGCTGACACATCGCCTGATCCTCAGCCCGGAAAGCCGGCTGCGCGGACAGAGCGCTGCCGCCGTGGTCGCTCGTTTGCTCGAACAGACGCCGACGCCCGCCGAGGAGGTTTGGAGCGCCCGCCAATGAAGTCATGGATGTGGGGACTGCTTGCGCTGCTGTTGTTTTCTGTACTGTTGCGCAGTGCTCCACTCTTCCTGCTCACCTTGCTGCTCGGGCTGATTGCCGGCGCTGCATTGCTCTGGCTGCGCGTCTGTCTGTCTGGCGTAAGCTACACCCGCCACTTTGAACGCACTCGTCTCTTTCACGGCGACGAGATTGCCCTGGACATCGAGATCGTCAACGCCAAGCCACTGCCGCTGGCCTGGCTGCGCGCCGAAGACGAGCTGCCCAAGTCGCTGCATATTTCACCGGCGCAGCTTACACACAGCCATCGCCCTGAACGTCAGCGGCTGATCAACCTGGTTTCGCTGCGCTGGTACGAGCGGGTGACGCGCCATTATCGTGTGCAGGCGCTGCGCCGCGGGGCGTGGGCGTTTGGGCCGGCGCGGCTGCTCTCCGGCGATATGTTCGGTTTCGACGTGCGCGAGGAGGAAGTGGCGCAGGTCGATACATTGCTCGTTTACCCCCGCGTTGCGCCGCTGACGGCGCTGGGGCTGCCGTCGGATCGACCCTTCGGTGAGTTTCGGGCGATGCGCCAGTTGGCGGAAGACCCGCTGCGTCTCAACGGCGCACGCGATTATGTATCAGGTGATAGTATGCGCTACGTGCACTGGAAGGCGACGGCGCGGCGCAGCAGCCTGCAAACCAAGACATTCGACGCCTCTGCCAACCGCCCGCTGGCGCTCTTTCTCAACATCAACACGCACGAACACGCCTGGGAAGGCTATGACCCGGATTTGCAGGAATATGCAATCACGGCGACGGCGTCGCTGGCGCATTGGGCATGGGAGCAGGGGCAGGCGGTCGGGCTTTTTGCAAACACCGTGATGCAGCCCGGCGCCCGGATCGTGCGCATTCGCCCAGCCGGCCATCGCGACCAGTTGACGTTGATCTTCGAGGCGTTGGCGCGCATCATTCCCTTTGGACGCTGGCCCCTCGAAGAAAGCCTGCGTTACGAAGGGCTGCGCCTACCTTATGGCACGACAATCGTGGTAATCACTGCGCTGCTCACCGATTCACTGCGGCGCACGCTGCTCTATTTGCACGATCGCGGCTTTGCACTGGCGTTGGTGACGTTGGGCGGGGCAGGCAATGCGTCGCTGATCCCCGGCGTCAGACGCTATCACATCGGCGGTCATGCTGAATGGGAAGCGCTCACAGCTCTGCATCTCTCGGCGAACCAATCTCCCACGCAAAGATTTCGGTGAACAGGTTGAACTCGTCGTTGACAGCGTCGATCTTGCGCCAGCCGAGGCGTTTGTAGTATGTTCCGGCGGTCTCCGTGCGCAGATAGAGCGTCTGAAAGCCCAACGCCGCCGCAACCTCAATCACGTGGTCGATGAGCCGTCGAGCGACGCCCTGCCCGCGCACATCTGGGCGCACATAAAGCGACGCCAGCCAGGGCGTTAAATCCTGTCGCGCCTTGAGGTCGTTGGCAACCAGCGACACCGCGCCGATGCATTGCCCGTTGAGCCTGGCGATGTAAGTGAGCGGCATTGTGCGCTGTTGCCTGCCGCGCAGCGCCGCTGTCACATCTTCAAACGAGATGCCAGGCCTGAGATTTTCGATGAACTCCGTGTAGATCCAGCCGGCGACTGTCGGGATGCAGTGTTGGTTGTCGTAGAGATTCACGATCTCCATCGGTCGACGCTCCTTGTGCAATGTGGGGAGGGAAAATGATTGTGGAATATCAGCAAATATCCGCCCAATCTGCTGCGTCCGCGTTCTACCTCACTGCCACAACCCGCCCGCTGCGCGCCGAGTCGATAAGCGCCTGCACGACCTGCACCTGACGCAAGCCATCGCGATGGGTCGGCAGTGGGCCGCGTTGCTGCCACGAATCGGGCGTCAATGTGTTTTGTTGCACGGCATCCAGGATCGGCCCGATCAGCATCATGCCATGCGCCTGGTCGCCGCCGATGTGTTCAAATGACGCACGCACAGTGGAGACATCGTAAGCGACCGTGGCAGGGCGATAGTGATACGCCAGTCGTACGTCGATGCCTTGTTCGCCCAGCCGTTGTTGATGGGCAGCAAGTACGTCGGCGGCGGGCGGTGCAGAGAAATTGGCGCGCCAGCTCTCCTGCACGCCAAACCCTGGACGTTTGTTGTAGACGATGCCGCCGTGCTCGCCCGTGAAATAAGAGTAATACTCGACAATCTGATCCATGTGTTTGATCCACTCGGCTTTGATGCGCACTTTGAGACCGCTGTCGAAGATCAGAAAAGCGTCGTAGAGGTCGGGCGTGAAGCCGAGCACCCGCTCCTGGCTGATGGCGAAGACCTCCATGATCTGCGCTGGCGCAAACCACCAGTGCATGAGATCGACCACATGGCTGAGCAGAAAATGCGCGGGCGATGAGCCGGTCGCGAAGTCCCGGCTGCGGTCGCCCCATAGCCGCGTCGGTACGCTGATGTTGTCATCCAGTCGTGACTCGGCGTAGACGGGCTGTCCGATCAGCCCCTGCTGCAGCACATAATAGGTGGCAAGGTCGTAGGGCATGGCGCGGTTAGCGAAGTTGACAAAGAGCTTTGCCCCATGCTGTTCAACCTTCTCGAAGATCGCCTCTGCTTCCGCCAGATCGGTGGCGAGCGGCTTTTCCTGGATGATAACCGGCGCGCCCGCATCGAGTGCAGCCAACGTCGGCGCCAGATGCAGATGGTCGGGCGTGGCGACGACGACCAGGTCGGGACGCTGCGATTTGAGCAGTTCGTTGGCATCGGTGTAAGGCGTGGCGTGCACCTGTGCGGCGGCGGACTCGGCGACGGTGCGACGAACGTCACAGACGCCTACAATTGCGACATCACTGCGTTTGCCAAAGGCTTCCAGATACTGGCAGCCCAGCAGCCCCAACCCGATAATGGCTGCTTTGAGTGGTTTTGTTGTCATACGTTTTCCTCAAATCATTTGTTCAACGGCATCGTCAGAAACATTTTCAATGCAAAAACGCAAAGGGGCAAAGGTGCGCGTCCCAAAGTCCCGCTTTTCCAGCGACTGCTCCTTGCTCTGCTATAATCCTTGCCATGTTGCTTGCAATGGATACTGCTTCTGTCACAGCTTCGGTGGCTATCTACGATTTGAACGCAGCACGTCTGCTAGGCGAAATAACCTGGGAAGGACGCCGCCGCCAGACGCAGGACTTGATGGTGACGGTGCGCCATCTGCTGGCGATGGTCGATGTAACGCCGGACGACCTGAGTGCGCTGGCTGTAACAACCGGGCCTGGCAGTTTCACTGGCGTGCGCATTGCGCTCAGTGCAGCCAAAGGCATCGGGTTAGGGCTGGCGACGCCGCCCCCTGCAATCGGCGTCCCGACGCTGGCGGTCACTGCCGCGCCGTGGCTGTCGCTTGCCGCTGCCTGTGAACCGGCGCCGCAAGTCTGCGCCGTTATGCATGCCGGGCGTGGGCGCTATCACTGGACGATTTTATCAACAAGCGATCCGCTTCATCGCCCTACTGCGCCTGAACATCGCACCGGCAGCGCGACTGAACTGGCGGCGTTTCTTGGTATATCTGATGCCCGCTCGATCTGGCTGGCGGGTGAAATTGACGCTACATTGCTGGCTGCCGTGCCTCCGCTTGCACGTGTGACCGCGATCGATCCGGTGTATGGGTTGCGGCGCGCGGGCGTGCTGGCTGGTTTTGCAGCGAAATTGCTGGCGGCCGGCGTCAACGATTCGTTGGCGACGCTGCAGCCGCTTTACCTACGCGAGCCTTGACGGTCATGTCCATTGTAATTGCCGACGTGCTCATCCAGCCCATGAGCTATCATGACATCCCCTACATCGAAAAACTGGAGCAACTTTGCTTTGCGGCGCCGTGGTCGGGCGACGCCTATCGCCATGAACTGGCGCACAACAAGCTCAGCTCCTATTGGGTGATGCGTCCCGGCGTGCAAGTGAGCAATGACGCACCGTCAATTCTCGCCTACGGCGGTTATTGGCTGATGGGAACGGAGGCGCATATCATGACGATAGCGACTCATCCAGACTACCGTCGTCAGGGATTGGGACGGCGCCTGCTTGAAACGATGATCGACCATGCCTGCGGCGCTGGCGCAGTTGAAATTACGCTCGAAGTTCGCGCTGGCAATCATGCGGCTCGGGCAATGTACTCATCCATGGGGTTTATTGTTGTTGGCGTGCGCAAACGCTACTACACCGACAACGGCGAAGACGCTATTCTGATGACGTTATTCATAGCTGATTCATAGCTGAGGCGCAACCTTCCGGGAAGCTCTAGAGCTTCCCGAAAGGAAAGAGCAATGTGACATATTCGGGAGATACTGTACGCTCGAAGGTTACTCCCCAGGATGCAGGGCGCGAAACGCAACGCCAGCGACAACCGCCGCCACGAGCTGAGTGATGATGTAGATCACCGTCGAACCCCAGTCCAGCACGCCCAACAGCGTGATCCCTGTGCCTACAGCCGGATTGAAAACGCCTCCAGAGATGCTGCCCACCGCATACGCGCCGGAGAGGACGGTGAAGCCGATCGCCAGTCCGTAGAACGAGTTGCCTGCGGTGCCTTTGGCGGTTGCCACGTTCACCACGACAAAGGTGAGCGCAAAGGTGAATAGAAACTCGGCAACGATCACCTTTGTCAGATCGACGGCAAGCGGCGCTGATGCGCTGATGCCAAGCAGCGATGACGCCAACAGCGCAGCGACAACGCCTGCCACAAGCTGCACCACCCAGTAGATGATCAGATCATTCATGGGCAGCTTGCCGCGCACAAAGACGGCAAGCGACACCGCTGGGTTGTAATGGCCGCCAGAGATATGTCCGCCAGCAAAGATCATCACCATCAACACCGAACCGATTGCCAGTGGGGCAAAACCGAGCGGCGCCCAGCCCCCAACAGCGGCGGTAACCACTGTGAAGACCAAAAAGAACGTTCCAATAAACTCCATGACATACTTTGGCATTTGAGTCCCTCCTTCTATTGCTTCGAGTGCACTGTTGATCCTTAAAAAGACAGGATGCGCTTTTCATAATCAGCCAATATTTAATCAAAGCGCCTGCTGTTTGTCCAATAATCAAAATGCCCTGCTCACCGGGCGCAACGGGGCATTTGGCGGACAGTGTAGCCATCCGCCAAACATCTTTTTGATCGACGGCGTGTTCTGGTAGGAAGTTGATAGGGTGGGTAGAGATTGCATTTGAGGCGACGTTACGGCGTGCCAAACCAAAGGTTGTAGATCCGGTCGTAGGCGCCGCTTTCCTTCACTTTGACCATCGCCGCATCGAGCAAGGCAAGCACGGCCGGCTTGTCTTTGCTGACGGCGATGGCGTACGATTCTTCGTTCACCGGGCCGCCGGTAATGCGAATGCCCGCTTCCGGGTTGTTGCGAATATAGCCGACGATCACCGAAATATCGACGATCACGGCGTCCAGCTCGCCACCCGCCAATGCCTCGAGCGCTGGTTCAGATTCAGCGAAGGCCACGATCTCGGCGCCGATGTTCTCCTCGGCATATTCGGCGCCGGTTGTCCCGCTCTTCACGCCGACGCGCATGCCTTCGACCAGACTCTCCGGACCAATGATCGTCATGTTGTCGGTGCGAATGGCGATGCCCTGTCCAGGGTTGTAGAACGACACCGACGCCTTGCCCGACTCGAAGTACGGCGCCGTGAAATCGACCAACGCCCGCCGCGCATCGGTCACGGTGATAGCGCTGATTGCGGCGTCATAGCGACCTTGTTGCAAGCCGTCGAAGATTTCGCCAAAGGAAGAGACAACATAAGCGACTTCAAAATCTGCCTCCGCCGCCATGGCGTTGAGTAGATCAACATCGAAGCCGGCAAGTCGGCCTTCCTGCGTAAAGACAAACGGCTCGAAGGCCGGATCGATGCCCACGGTGATGATGGATGGAACGCTTTCGACTATCTGCGGAGCAACCTCTGTTGGCGTGACGGTGGGCGCAGCAGGCGTCGGTGTGGGCGTCGGCGGGGTGGGCGTGGCAGTGGGGGCGGGCGACGAACCACAACCAGCCACCCCAAGCAGAAACAATGCGAGCACCATTGTGCGGAGGATCAGAAGCATGAAATGTCTCCTTGGTGAATATCTTCTGTAGAACGATGTTGTCGTGTTTGCGGAAGTCTATCATGACTTGCGAGATCGCCGAAAGCATCACGGCGGATGAGATGTATTCTTGACAGGTTATCCCCCGGCTGTTTGAAGAAGCTGTTCTCAAGGCAGCGGCGCGGCGATGCAGATGTGCGCAGAGAAAAAGTTAGCAGGGTTTGGCAGACTGTTCTCTGCATCTTTTGACAAAATTTAGAGCGTTTTGCGTCTTTGCGCTAAAAAATCCTCGAAAGTTGCGGGTTACGGGGCTTTGATCGATTCAGTTTCGACGACAGACGCCCCTGCGCAAGAGGGAACATCCTGCGCAACGCAGATGCGGTAGGCGTAGGATGAGCCGCTGTACAATCCAGCGTCCCGACATCGATACAGTTCCGTGTCGTCGTCGAAGGGTAGCGCGCAGTCGGGCACAAAGCGCCAGACGCCGCCGTTCACCGAACGTTCCACGACAAATCCGCCATTGTCGAGATCATCGCCAAGATAGCGCCATGAAAGCTGAATTTGCCCACGCACACGTGCGGTCGTCGCGCGGAAATCGACGATGCCGGTTGCGTCGTCGTCAGCCGTGGCCGGTTCGACCGTTATTGTCGGTGTGGGCGTTGGCGTGGTTCGTGCACGTGGCGTTGGCGTGGGCGTTGCTCGTCGAGTCGGTGCGCCGCGTAAGGTCGGTGTTGCGGTGGCGACAGAGGGCGTCACGCGGATGGCCGGCGTTCCAGTTAGCGAAGGCGTGAGAGTGATCGCCGACGTTGGCGCAACCACGATCGTCACTGGCAGCGGCAGCACGGTTAACGCCAACGGAATGCGCAGGGCTGGAGTAGGCGTTGCGGTGGCGCGCTGCGCAATTGGTTGGGCGCCATCCAGAGCCGCATGCGCCGCCCCAGCCGCAAGCACCACCAATGCCAGACCGATGATCAAATAGGTGACCCGCTTCATGATTTTCCTTTCAACACACCGCACATCGTTCACAGTATAGCACAGCCGCTATGCACCGGGGCGTCTTTTTTCACTTATGAAACACCCCGACAAGCCGGGAAAGTTCCAGTCAGGCTTCGTCTGATGGTACACTATTGAATAAACCAGATTTTTGGTAGAAACCTGGTTTACAAACACCAAAACAGCGCAACCATCGACCAGAAAGGCGTTTATGAAAGCTCTTTCTACTACGCTACAAGCTGTGCCGCCTTCGCCGACGACGATGATGATGCAGCGCGGGCGCGAGCTGCGCGCGGCGGGAAAGGATGTTGTTAGTCTGGCTGGCGGCGAACCTGATTTCGACACCCCTCGCCATATCGTCGAGGCTGGTTTCCGCGCCATCGAAGCGGGCGACACGCACTACCCGCCTGCATTTGGCACGCCGGCGCTGCTCGACGCCATCGTGAGCAAACTCAAGCGTGAGAACAACGTCCACCACATCACGCCTGCGCAAATCATGGCGACGCCGGGCGCCAAGTGGGCGATCTTTGCCACACTCGCCGCACTGCTCGAACCGGGCGACGACGTGATGATTCTCGACCCGTCGTGGGTGAGCTATGCGCCGATGATTCTGCTGCACCGCGCAAACCCGGTGCGCGTGCCGCTCTCAGGCGATGATCATTTCCGCGTCACGGCGGATTTGCTTGAACAACACACGACGCCGCGCACCAAAGCGCTGATGGTCAACAGCCCAAACAACCCGACCGGTCGTGTGCTCAGTCGCGCCGAGATCGACGCCATCGTCTATGTCGCCAAGGAACATGATCTCTATGTGATCAGCGACGAAATCTACGAGCACATCATCTACGACGACCACGTTCATTACAGCCTGGCCGCCGAGCCGGGCATGGCGGAGCGCACGATCATCATCAACGGTTTCAGCAAAGCATACGCCATGACCGGATGGCGTCTGGGCTGGATGGCAGGCCCCAAGCCAATTGTTGAACTCGCGCGCGTCTACCAGACGCACAGCGCACAGTCTGCCGCCAGCTTTACGATGGCGGCTGGCGTCGCCGCACTGAACGGGCCGCAGGAATGCGTTAGGGAAATGACTGCCGTCTACGACCAACGTCGGCGCATGGTGCTCGACGCCTTCGAGGAGATTCCCGGCGTCGAATGCCCGCCGGTTGAGGGCGCGTTCTACGTCTTCCCGCGCTTCACGCAGACGCGCAAGAGCAGCCTGGAGATCACGCAGGCGTTGATCGATGAGGCGCTGGTGGTCGGCACGCCGGGCAGCGCGTTTGGGCCTGCCGGCGAGGGTTATGTGCGCTTCAGCATTGCCGAACGCACGCAGGATTTGGAGAAAATGCTCGACCGGATGGCAAAAGTCGTCCCCAATTTGTGAGGTGCATCCGTGAGATTGCTGCTTGTCCGCCACGGACAATCGACCAACAATGTGCTTGCTGAAACGCTGTCCTACGAGGAGTACATCGCCACGCGCAGCGCCGAACCCGAATTGACGTCCGCAGGCGAGGCGCAGGTGGAGCGGCTGGCGCGCTTCTTTGGCGAGCTGCCGCAGCCCGATGGCGAGTTGTCGGAGCGTCGCGCCAGCATCAGCGAACGCCCGGTGACTGCACTCTACACCAGCCCGATGCTGCGTGCGCTGCGCACGACTGCGCCGTTGGCCGCCGCGTTGGGTCTGGCGCCCGAAGTCTGGGTCGATATCCACGAGCACGGCGGTCTTTTCACCGGTAGCCCGCGTACGAACACCATTATCAACTTTGCCGGGCTGGGGCGCAGCGAAATGGCTGCTCAATTTCCCGGCTATGTGCTGCCACCGGAGATCGGCGACGACGGCTGGTGGTGGGGTGGCTACGAGCACATGGCGCAGTGTACGGCGCGCGCTCACCGCGTCGCCATGACGCTGCGTCAGTGGGCGGAGACGCGCCGCGACGAAGTGATCCTGTTGGTGACGCATGGGACGTTTATGGATCAGCTGCTCAAAGCGTTGATCGGCGCTGGCGAGCAGCCCAACTTCTATTTCAACCACATCAACACGGCGATCAGCCGCGTCGATTTTCTCGATGAAGGATTTATGGCGCTGCGTTATCTGAATCGGGCGCCACATCTGCCGCTGGAGCTGTATACGCGCTAGGAACCGAAAGAAGTTGGTGCAAGGGCGATGTTCTGGAAATTACCTTTCGCTCAACTCCGCTTCCTCGCGCACAATGCCGATCAGATCGTCCACACCCTGGATCGAGTTGCGCTCCATGACCCAACGGCTGCCGATGCGCATCGCCAGGCGTTCGGCGACGGCGCGCTGCTCCAAGTCGGTGATCGACGTAATGTCCCATACGCTGACGATGCCCATCATGCGTCGCAACATCTTGGCGCCGCCGTGCCCGGCTACGTCGTGCAGGATGTGCGCCAGCGTGCGGCGGCGGAACTCGGCAAAGGCTGCGTCGCCGCCTGGAAAATCCCAATAGTTCGCCGGCATCAACTCGCCGTGGTTGTTTTCGACCCACAATGCATCGAATTTGACGACAAACTGCGTCCAGATTTCACGGATGAGATCGAGCAAATATGCCTGATATTCTCGACGTGTCTCAGCGTCGGGCGTGTGGGCGAAGTGTGACAAGTAGTTGAGCACCAGATTTTCGAGCACCGCGCCGACATCGAAACCCATCGGGCCAAAGAAGGCGAACTCCGGGTCGATTACCTTGGTCAGTTCCTCGTTCGCCATGATGCTGCCGGTGTGCAGGTCGCTGTGAATCAATGCTTCGGCGTGCGTCATATAGCTCATCTTCATTTCGGCAATCGCCAGTTTGAGCGCGCTGTTGCGCCGCACGGCCTGCACCTCAGCGTCGAGCAGCGGATTCCAGCGGTTTTCGGGCGACTCCATAAACGGGTTGGTGAAGACGAAGTCCTCCTGAATCTTGCACAGATGCGGGTTGATGAACTTCGCCTGCATCTCCTTCTTCTCGACGCCGGTCAGGTAGAAATCCGACGTGAAAAAGAGCGTGCGCGCCAGAAAGGTAGAAATGTGATCGGCAAAGTTCGGGAATCGCTTGCGCGCCACCAACGGCCTGCGCATCACCTCCAGCGCAGAGAGATTCTCCATCACCACCAGCGACATTTCCTCGTCGTAGTGGTAGACTTGCGGCGCCAGCCCCGGCGCCAACTCGTTGTGCTTGATCAGTGCCTGCGTTTCGAAACGCATCCGCTCGCGCGTCAACGGCCACGATTCGCCCGCCACGCGCAAATAGGGCAGCGCCTGCTTGACGACGACCGACTGTTCGCGCGTCTCGCCCTCCACGATAAAAACCAGGTTGAGATTGCCATCGCCGACTTCGCGCGCGTGCATCGGCGTTTTGAGGTCGAGCACATTCGCCAATGATGGGGTTGCGCGCAGATAATCGATCACGCTGTATGAGTCCAAAGCATAGTATGTCATAACTTTCTCCTGACAACTGCTTGCAGTTTTGCTAGAGATGGAGCGCAGATGAGGCGGATTGCGCGGGTCAGCGCGGATTTCCCGTAATATCCGCGTAAATCCGCCTGATCTGCGTTCTATTCCTTGCGTTTCTCTGGATAGAGTCCGAGCACGCCCGCTTCCGACGCGGCGCAGACGCCGCGTTCGGTAATCAAGCCGGTGACCAGGCGCGACGGCGTCACATCAAAGGCAAAGTTGGCGGCGCGGCTGGCTTCGGGCATGATCAAAATCTCGCGAATTTCGTCGCCGCTGCGCCCATCCATGATGCGCACCTCGGTGGCGTCGCGTTCCTCGATCGGGATTTCCGCCAACCCATCGCGCATCTCCCAGTCGATTGTGCTCGACGGCAGCGCCACATAAAAGGGCACACCGTTGTCTTTGGCGGCCAGCGCCTTGAGATAGGTGCCTATCTTGTTGGCGACGTCGCCGGTGTAAGTCGTGCGGTCGGAGCCGACGATGACCAGATCGACCATGCCATGCTGCATGAGATGGCCGCCGACGTTGTCCACGATCACCGTGTGCGGCACACCATGTTGACCCAGCTCCCACGCCGTCAGTCGCGCTCCCTGATTGCGCGGGCGCGTCTCATCGACCCAGACATGGATGGGGATGCCCTTGTCGTGCGCAGCGTAGATGGGGGCGGTGGCGGTGCCGTAATCGACAAACGCCAGCCAACCGGCGTTGCAGTGCGTCAGCACGTTGACCGGAGCGCCGCCCTTGCGCGCTGCGATTTGCTCGATGAGCTTGACGCCATGCTCGCCGATGCGTCGGCAGAAGTCGGCGTCCTCGTCGGCGATCTCCTGCGCCGTGAGAGCAGCCGCCTCGATCTGCGCTTCAATATCGTCGCCGGCGGCCGCCATCGCCGCCAACTGGCGCTCCACCGCCCACGCCAGATTGACCGCAGTCGGTCGCGTCGCCTTCAGCCGGGATGCTGCGGCCTGGATCGCTTCCTGAAAATTGGATAGAGCAGTGCGCGGCGCCGTCAACGCTGCGATGTACATGCCATAGCCTGCGGTTGCGCCGATCAAGCCTGCCCCGCGCACGTGCATTTCTTTGATGGCAACCGCGACTTCTTCGACCGTGCGCAGGTCTTCGATTACAAATCGGAACGGCAGATGACGCTGATCGATGATCTGCACCGTCGTAGGATCGTCTGCCTTCAGCCAGATCGTGCGGTAATGTTTGCCATGAACATTCATGGATCAATCCTTCCTGGTTGTTTGTTCTGGGCTTGCACACTTTTGCAATTATCTTGCGTGATTTGGGGGGGATTGTCAAAAAGAGGGGAAGAGGGGGGAGAAGAGGAGATTGGAGATTAGAGAGTGTAGTTGCCAAAACGTTCTTTTCTTCCTTCATCCACGGTCTCCAATCGCTAATCTCCAATCTCCAGTCTCTAACCTGAAAATAGCTGCCAGCGGAGGTATCTAAGCGCCGCATACCGCTGGCAACGGTTCAATGTTGATCTGATAGCCAAGTTGGGCAAAGCGTTTTGCTGTGCGTTTGAACAAGTTGGTTTTGTCACGTTCGTCAAGA
>CALJMI010000039.1 GCA_937981885.1 uncultured Caldilinea sp. | reverse complement strand
CAATAGCTGTCTCTAGTATAGCGAGTATCGTTGTGAGCAGGCAATTGACCCATCTACGACGCAATCTCGTTCAATTCGCTGCGGCTCCGGTCTATTACCTGCTCACTTTTACGATACCAGCTGCGGCTCGCAGCCGCAGGTCTCGATGCAAGAGCGCTGCGCGTGGAGAGGCAAGACCACGCTACGAACGGCGGCGATGTCGTAGCTGCGGCTCCCAGCCGCAGATTCTCGATGCAAGAACGATGCATGTTGGGAAGAGATCACGCCGCTGCGAGCGGCGTCTACAGGCTACGATTTTCTTCTACGTCAGAAGCTATTCTCCCAACACGTAGGCGAAGATCAACGGCGCCACGATGGTTGCGTCGCTCTCGACGATGAACTTGGGCGTGGTGATGTCCAGCTTCTCCCACGTGATCTTCTCGTTGGGCACGGCGCCGGAGTAGGAGCCGTAGCTGGTGGTCGAGTCGCTGATCTGACAGAAGTACGCCCACAGCGGGATGTCGTCGCGCTCCAGGTCCTGGCGCAGCATCGGCACAACGCAGATCGGGAAGTCGCCGGCAATGCCGCCGCCGATCTGGAAGAAGCCGATGGGCGTCTGCGCCGAGGTCTTCATGTACCAATCCGCCAGCACCATCATGTACTCGATGCCAGTGCGCACAGTGTGGATGTTCTTGATATGGCCCGAGATGCAGTGTCCGGCATAGATATTGCCGGTCGTCGAGTCCTCCCAGCCGGGCACAAAGATGGGGAGATTCTTTTCGCACGCCGCCAGCAGCCACGAATCCCTGGGATCGATCTGGTAGTAGCGCTCCAGTTTGCCGCTGCGTAGAATCCGATAGAGAAACTCGTGTGGGAAGTAGCGTTCACCGGCGCGATCGGCGGTGGTCCATTCCTCCAGGATCGCAGCCTCGATGCGACGAATCGCCTCCTCTTCAGGGATGCAGGTGTCGGTGACGCGATTGAGGTGGCGCGAGAGCAGTTCATGCTCATCCTCCGGCGTCAGGTCGCGATAGTTGGGCACGCGCACGTAGTAATTGTGCGCCACCAGATTGTAGACATCCTCCTCCAGGTTGGCGCCGGTGCAGGAAATTGCGTGCACCTTGTCTTGGCGGATCATCTCGGCTAGCGATAGCCCTAACTCGGCAGTGCTCATGGCGCCTGCCATCGCCACCAGCATCTTGCCGCCCTTCTCGATGAATTGAACATAGCCTTCGGCAGCGTCAATCAGTGCGGCGCTGTTGAAGTGGCGGTAGTGGTGTTTGATAAACGCGCGCACGGCGCTTGCATGTTGCATGGGTGTAGCCTCCAAGTGAAAGGGGCGAGGGGCGAGAGGCGAGGGGCGAGATTGACGCGCCGACGCCGGAGTCAACCCAGTTCGCCGTAACAAGATTGCGAGATGGGCAAAGAAGAGATGGAACGCAGATGACGCAGATTGAGCGGATGTTCACGAAATGATTCCGCGTTTATCCGCCCGATCTGCGTCATCCGCGTGCTATGGTTTTTCCATTCCTCCGCTCAGCATGATGTACGAAATGGCTTTGTAGACCAGCTTGGCGACAGCGAAGTCCGCCATGTGCAGACCGGGCGACGGCGCCAGCTCGACGCAATCCATGCCGACCACGGCGGCGTGTTGCGTCAGCGTGCGCAGGATGTCGAGCGTCTCACGCCAGGTTAAGCCGTCGGGTTCAGGCGTGCCAGTGGCAGGCGCAACCGCCGGGTCCAGCCCGTCGACGTCGATAGTCAGGAAGACGCGACGACCGCGCACACGCGCAATGAAGTCGTCGCGCCACTTGTCTTCGTGAACAGCTTCGGCGTACCAGACGCGCGCACGATCGGGGTTGGCGCGCACGAACACAACCTCCTCCGGACAGACCGAGCGGATGCCAAGCTGCAACACCTGCTCAATCGCCGGATCATCGAGCAGGCGGCGGGCGATGCAGGCGTGGCTGTAGGGTGTGCCTTCGTATTCGTTGCGCAGATCGCTGTGTGCGTCGATCTGCACGACGGTGAGCGGTCCGCCCAGCGCGTCGAGCAGCCCGCGCCCGACGCCGACGCTGACCGTGTGCTCGCCACCTAGCCCGACGACAAACTTGCCGGTGCGTGCAACATCAGCGACGGCGGCGCGAATCGCCTCTACCGCACGCTCTGGATCGTCCGGTAGATCGAGCGCAGGCAGCGTGTGCACGCCATAGCGCAGCGCCGGTTCGTCGTCGTACTCGCGGTCATAGAGCTCGACCTGCTGCGACGCGCTGATGATCGCCGCCGGACCGCCTGCCGCGCCGCCGCCATAGCTGACCGTCGCCTCGAACGGAATCGGCAACACCAGCACGCCGGCGCGCTCAAAGCTGCTGAGCGTAGCTTCCAACCCTAGAAAATTGTCGGATGTCGTCATGGTTCAATATGCTTTACATTCTTTGTAGAGAAGTCTGATTGTCAGGCGTCGCCCCTCGTAACTCGCCCCGATTTAATCTAAATCAAAATCGCTGCGCTGATCACGGTCGTCCATACGCCGCCGGGCGCCGCGGTGACCGCCATCGTGATGCTGGTGCTGTCGACGATCTCGCCGCCCATCATGTATTGCTCTTTGCGTTCGTTATAATCTTTATTCGCATCGAAGTTGATGCCAAGCGTCGTCGCCAGCATGGTGGCGGCCAGGTCTTCAGCGTAGTCGCCCGCTTCCTGTTCGGTTTGCCCGTAGGCATGGTGCTCGGAGAGGTAGCCGTACTTGTTGTGGTCGGCAGGGCGGGCGACGCCGATCGAGGCTGCCATCCGTCGCCCTGGCTCGTTGCTGGACATTTCGGCGATCACCGAAAAGACGATTTCTCCTGCCTGCAACAACTGAAGCCCTTCTTCTTTCGAAACAATCTGGCAGTGTGGGGGAAAAATCGACGAAACGCGCACCAGGTTGAACTGGGCAATGCCGGCTTCGCGCAGCGCCAACTCAAAGCTCGTCAGCTTTTCTTTGTGTATACCAACGCCGCGCGTTAAGAATAATTTGCGTGGAATCAACCGCATCTCAAATCCCCTCCATGTTGAAAGCGAACAAAAGGCGCCGGCTACTCCAGAGCCGCGCACCAAAACAGAATAGTATGATCTTTAAAGCTACGCGTCAAATAAGTTCTTGGTAAAACTCAACTAAAATTGATTGTGAGAGGGAATTCTGTAGGACAATGCTTATGGATGTTGTATCCAATCCTGGAAATCAATTTGCGTCATCAACAGATAATGATATACTGCTTTTTACAGCGCGCGTCAGAGCGTCCTCTACCCGTTTGCGACGCTCGTCAGTATCGCTTTGCTCACATGAAAGACGAGGAGCCATTCATCATGAGAAGATCGAAGATTGTAGTCATGCTCGCGAGTCTGGCGCTGATGATCGGCGCGCTTTGGGTCTTGTTTGGCAGCGCAGCGGTGATGGCGCAAGAAGAGCCAAGCGTGATCGGTAGTCTTTCACTCAAAAAATATGTCTGTCCAACCGATGTCGGTGAAAGCGGCACAACTATCCCTGCTGTCTGCGTCGACGCCGACGACCCCAACGGCAGCGACGTGCCTATCATTGAGATTGGAAGCCAGGTGTCGTTTATTTATGCAGTCACGTATTGTTTTCCGCCACCCACAGGCGCTATCTGCGACCCATTGAACCCAATTTCGGTCACGATTGAAGACACTCAGCTGCCAGGCGTGATACCAACCGTATATGGTCCGTTAGTCGACGCGATTCCGAACGAAGGATTGATGGACTCTGGCGATGTCTGGCTCTATAAAGTGCGCGGGCTGACTGCAATCGATCTCTTGAATCCGCCCCAGAATCTGCCTGATCCTCCTGTGGATGGCTGCGCCAGCGCACCAGGCGGATCTCGTCCAACGTATGTGAATTTGGCTCGCACGACCGCACCTCAAGTCTCGGAGCCAGACCCGGCGGCGTATTGCAACCCACCTGCGACGCCGACGGCCACGCCGACAAATACATCGACCGCAACCGCCACACCAACGTCAACTCCAACGACGTCGGTGTCTACAGTGACGCCCACAGCAACGCCGACGCCTGGCCCAACGCCAACGCCAACGCCTGTGCCGATTCCCGAACCGGTGACAGTGGTGCTCTTTGGCACCGGTCTAGCTGCGTTGTCGGCGGCTCTCGCTGCTCGCAAACGCAGTGGGAAATAAGTGTGTCCCCGCAACGTTGATTGCTTCAACTCTGTATCCCCAACGGGGTGGTCGTCTGGCCACCCCGTTTCTGTTGTCAACCTGCGCCGCCCCGCCTGAATTGTGTGATGAAAGCGTAGCGATTGCGCTGTGTTGCCATCGTGCAAACATTATGTGGTTCAGCCAAAATAGACGGATGGCTTTGCGGCAACAACAATCGTTGCTGCCATCTAGAGATGCAACAGCGCCAATGTATCGAATTTCGCGTGATTCTTATGTAGGAGGTTTATACTGAGAGAAGAAAAATGTTGTCATGCTGTAACGCTGCATTGCAAATACGGCGCACCGCCTGTCCTTTGTTGACGGTAAGGCGGGTAGCCATATCAAGCGAGAGAAAATACTTTATGTTCAGCACATTCACCATGATCAAGAAACCATTGCTGCTTCTATTGTTGACCATCTTGTTGTTGGGGAATACTCCACTTGTGCTGGCGCAAGAGATCGCGCCGGACGGCGTCGCTGTCACCACATCTTCCACAGGCGTGCATGTCGCATGGTCCGCGCCGATGGTGAGCGCCGCCAATGTCGAATCGGCGCGCACGCTGCTGCCTGTCGCACGGCATCACGGATACGACTTGCCCCTCCAAACTATCACCCTTGCCATCCCTCCCGATGCTGACCAGACAGTCGCGTTCGATGAATTGATTGCTACACCGCTTATCGGCGGAATCGAACCGGGCGCGCCGGTGACGCCGCCTGTGTTGGATTGGACGCCGATGCCGAATATCCTGCCCGATGAACCGGCGCAGTTGCCAACCGCGCCTGCATTCATCCTGCGCGAGGGCGTCATCAAGGGGCAACGCTTCGCCGTGCTGGCGATCAGCCCGATCTTTGAGGAAGCCGGCGTCGTCAAGATGGCGACTGCACTGCGCGTGCACGTTCCAGGCGCAACATTGCTCGATTTGCCGCTCCAGTCGGCTGCTGTCGCCGCCAGCAACGGCGTCTCCGCACCAACTGAAGAGGTCGTCGTCCCAATCAACCAGGCTGCGCTACAGAACGGCTACAAGATCGTCGTGACGCAGCCCGGCTTGCAAGAGGTTCTCTTCAGTTCGCTCACGGCTGGCTACGACGCTGCAAAGCTGAACCTGACCCACCATGGCGAGTCAATCGCGGTTGAAGTGCTTACCGATCGCTTCCGCTTCTATGCGCCGACGGTCGGCGACCGCTGGAATCTGAACTCCGTCTACTGGTTGACCTTTAACGCGGTCGGAAAACAGATGCGGCAGCTTCAACCAGGCGCGACTGGCGCTGCAACAGGCCAAGCCCTCGAGCGCAGCGTCTGGCGCGACAACAAAATCTATGTCTCGGAATTTCCAGGCTTCGACGGCGACCGCTGGTTTCACACGTCACTCACTGCGGTGGGCGCAATGACGCAACCGCAGCAGGCTGTCACTGCGCCTGTGACGATGACGTTGCCCGGTGCGCCAGGGCTTACGACCTTTATTGCGAACGTGACTGTGGTTGGGAGCGTTCCACGCAACGAATGCACTGAAGAGCGCAAGGTGTACAAGTTGCGGATTGAAATGCTCAACAGCAGCGGGGGCGTGCTCGAAACACAACAGCAGGAATGGAACCCATCGATTTCTGTCAACAACGCCTGTCGCGTTCAAGAGAATTGGCAGGTCGTTTGGAGCACGATGTACAACCCAGCCGCCATTCGCTTGAGCTTGCTGCCGAGCGGCGTGACGGGCTTCAACACCAGCATCTTGCTCAACAGCATTGAGTGGGAGCGTCCGATCTCACTGAATTTTGCAGGCAACGGCGCATCGTTCTGGACGCCGCTCGGTGCGAGGAGCTTCACGCTTGCTGGCTTGCCTGCTGCGCGGGCATTGTACGATGTGACCACGCCGTCAAGCCCGGAGAAGATTCTACTTGGCGCCGGATTACAGGCTGCGTTCGAGCAGCAAGAGAGCGCAACGTCGCGCCAGTATCTGTTGGCGCAGCTGGATGGCGTCGCAACGCCGATCATAACCCCGCACAGCCCTGTCAACTTTGGCGATGTACTGGCTGCCAATGCAATCTACATCGGACCGGCGCAGTGGCGCAGCGCCGTGCAGCCGCTTCTCACGCTGCGGTCAAGCCAGGGGAGCACACCGCTCTATGTCAATGTCGAAGACATTTTCGATGTCTATGGCTATGGCTATGTGTCAGCGCCGGCGATCCGCAACTTTCTGCGCCACCGCAGCGACTGGCAGAACCCGGCGCGCACGATCTCGGTGGTGTTGGTCGGCGATGGCACCTATGATCCGTACAACTACCGGCGCACAGCTTTCCCCAGCGACTCGATCTTTCCAGTCCCGCCCTATATGGCTGACGTGGACATCTACATCAATGAGGTTCCGTGCGAGACCTGCTATGCACAGTTGAACGGCGATGACCCGGTGACAGGCGACGATCCAGACGCACGCAACCCAAAACTCAATGTTTTTATTCCGGATGTATGGGTGGGGCGCTTGCCGGTGCGCAGCGAGAGTGAATTGACGGGTCTGATCAACAAGATCGTTGCCTACGAACACGCTGGCAGCGTCGCCAACTGGGGTGGGACAAAGCTCCTCCTCGCTGAAAACTATATTCTCAGCATCAACGAGCAGAACCAGGTGACAGTCGATCCGGCGGGTGATTTTGCCGCCGAAGCGGATGAGGTGGCGGCAACGCTGGGTAGCGGCGCCAATGTCAAACGCATCTATTACGATCACTCGCCCGATCGCCGCATCGACGGCACAATTGCAACAAATGGCCTGCTGAACACGGTCGAACGCGATCCACCTGAACCGTGGCGCATTCCGTCGATTCCTGATGTCAGGCAGCAGACAATCGACGCCATCAACGCCGGCGCCGGGTTGATGGTCTACAACGGACACAGCAACCACTGGAACTACGCCAAGCTCGAAGATCGCTCAGGCAATGGCGTCTCGCCGCTGTTGAGCATCATTGAGGCCAACGCACTGCGCAACGCAGAGCGACTGTTTTTCGGGCTTTCGATGACCTGTCTGACTTCGCAGTTTGCCGTGCCTGCTGTCAACGGCACGCTCGACGAACTGTTTGTGCGCAACCCGAACGGCGGCGCGATTGCGACCTGGGGTCCGACCGGTCAAGGCGTGGTGCATGGCCACAAATACTTGCAACGCGGATTCATGACGCAATTGCACGCGTCGGCGGGTGACGTTTATTATGTCGGCGACCTGGTGACGGCTGGCTACAACAGCCTTCTCACCTCGCCCGCCAGCAATGCGCTCGACGCGCTCAAAACCTTCGCCATCCTCGGCGACCCGCTAACCAATCTGCGCGTATCCATCGAAGGCGGCAACAGCGTCTTCATGCCGCTCGTGCAACGATAGAGGAAAGTAGAGAAGGAAGAGGGTGGAGGTGATTTGGGGGGACAGACGCACCCTGTCTCCCCACTCTCCTACCGTCTCCGCCATGCCTCCGGATCAGGTATCAAGAGCAACTGACCGAACTCTTCCTGACCAAACGCAGAGATCACTCTTGCGTCGACAGCGAAACCAACGAGTCCATGAACAGATTGACGAGCTCGGCATGGACGGCGGCATTCATGGTTTTCTGGTCGACACGAACAGTCCTGTTCACGGCGTCGAGCCCATCGCCACCGGGCGCGCCGGATCGACGATCCATTCGCTCCACGAACCAACGTAAAGCCGTCCCATGCCCAGGCCGGCGATCTCCAGGGCGAGCAGGTCGTGGACGGCGCTGACGCCGGAGCCGCAATAAAAGATCGCCTCGTGTACAGGCGCGTCGCCGAGCAAGGCTTCATAGCGTTCGCGCAGCTCGCTGGCGGCAAGAAAGCGTCCGTCGGCGTCAAGGTTGAGCGTGTATGGCGCGTTCACCGCGCCAGGGATGTGGCCGGCGACCAGGTCGATGGTTTCGTTTTCTCCGCGGTAGCGTTCCGCCATGCGCACATCGAAGAGATGCAACGCCGGGTTGCCGAGTTTTGCAACAATCTCGTCGACGGTGACGAGCAGGTGTGGCCGCGGACGGGCTACAAAGATTCGCGGTGTGCGCGTTTCAACGCCGGCGCGCGTCGGGCGCCCTTCCGCCAGCCAGAGTCGCCAATCGCCGTCGAGCACCGCTGCGGCGTCATGTCCAAGCCAGCGCAACATCCACCATAGCCGACCCGCAATAAAGCCGCTGTTGTCGTCGTAGACCACAACCTGCGTCCGGTCGTCAATGCCCCATTGTGAGAGCTTCGCTGCAAAGTCGTCGATAGCGGGCAATGGGTGGCGGCCGCTTTTGCCGGGAACAATCGGCGCAGAGAGGTCTTCGTCCAGATGCGCATAGACCGCGCCAGGTATGTGCGCAATAAGATATTCTTGCCGCCCCTTCTCCGGGTCTGCCAGCGCAAAACGACAATCCACAATCGCCCAGTTCAGGTCATCCAGATGCGCGGCGACTTCCGCTGGCGAGATCAACGTTGTAAATGCCATCGCTCAGCTCCAATCTCTACTCTCCAAACTCCATCATGGCCGCAAATGCTGCTTGAAGAACTCGGTGATGCGGGTGTAGCAATCGACTTTGTTCGGATATTTGATAACATCGTGCCCTTCGTCTTGGTAGACAATATATTCGACCTCTTTGCCTTGCGCACGCAGTTGTTCGACGACGTCGCGCGATTCACGTTCAACCACGCGCGGGTCATTGGCGCCCTGGATCACCAGCAATGGGCAGGCAAGTCGATGGAGGTGGGTGCTCGGCGAGCGTTCAGTCAGGAATTCCTTATCTTTTTCTGGATGACCGACCGCCATATAGAAGTAGGTCTTCCACGCCTCTGGGATGCGTTCCATGAAGGTAAAGAGGTTGTAGGGGCCGAACATATCGCACGCCGCCTTCCACAGTTCGGGGTGACGCCCAGCCAGCGTCAACGTCATAAATCCGCCATACGATCGCCCCATCACGCCGACTCGCCCCATGTCCAGTCGTTCGTCCTTGCGCAGCAGATCGAAGGCGGCGATGTGATCGAGGCGATCAAGACCGCCCCAGTCATGGTCGACGCGCTTCATGTAGCTCAATCCATAGCCGCTGCTGCCGCGCACATTTGGAACCCACACAGCAAAGCCGTTGAGCGTGAAGAACTGGATCAGAGGCATCGAAAACCAGGTGAAGTCGGGGCGCTCCTGGCTTTGCGGCCCGCCGTGGATGTAAAAGATCACTGGGCGTGGGGCGTCAAAGCCAAGCTCCGCCGCCGGCAGATAGAGTCGCGACGAGATGCGCAGCCCGTCGTGCGAGGTGTACGGATAATCCTCCCCGTGCGCCAGCAAGTGCTGCGGGATGCCGAGGATGCGCTCGTTGGTCTGGCGCGACAGGTTGTCCTCGGCGTCGAGCACATAAAGCTGCGAGGGAGATGTCGCCTGTGAGAAGGAAAGCGCTGCAGTTCCTGTCGTCTGGTCAAAGGCGATCGACTCGAGCACACCGTCGCTCAACTCGCCTTGGCCGACCAGAATGCGGTCGATGCGAAAGATGAGGTTATAGCGGTCGAAACTGCCACCGTACACCCATGAAACGCCGTCGATGTTGTAAAGCAATATATGGCGACCGCTTGTGCTTGCCTTCAGGCCGACCAGCTCGCCCGCGCCGCGGTGGACTGTCCCCTGGATGGTGACCTCGTAAAGCTGATCGGGCGCATCGAGCCGAAAATAGGTGAGACCATAATGGTCGTTGAACAGCGCGCTGACGAACAACACACCCTCATCACCGATGAGTTCGGCATTGCCCAGGCCATTGGGCTGAACGACCTGCCCTTCGGTGCGCTGATCGAGCGGAAGACCAAACAGTAGACGACGTTCGCTCTCGTCCTTACGCCACAGATACCAAACTACGTCGCCGAACGTGTACTGATCGGCGAGCAAAATCGTGCTGAAATCGTCGCTATGCGCAACCGCAAAATTGCCGTAGAGACTTGTCCCCAGGCTGGTCAACTCGAGTGTTGCCAGATTCACCAGGAAGCACTCCATCTGCGGCGACGTGCGCGGATCAACGTTGAAGATCGCCAGGTTGCGCTCCGCATCGCAGAAAGTGCAGAAGACCTGCTGGCCGGCAAAACGATCACCGAAGACCAGAACCGGCAGCCCGCCGTCGATGGGCACAAAGAGAGGCTGGTAATTCTCGTCGCCGTCGCGGTCGAGCATCAGCAAAATCTTGCCAAGCGACGGCAGCACACGATAGGCGACTGCGCCGTCAAGATGATGCGGGTTGGGCAACGCCACGTCGGGCGGGATCAACGGCTCCGGCACGCTGCCGCCGACGCGCATTGAATAGAGGCTGAGACGGCCAGACATATCACTGATGAAGTAAAGACGGTCGCCCACGCGCTGCGGTGACACAAACTGGCGGGCCGAAAGCAAAGATTGAAGTGGGTGAACGGCCATTGTCGTTTAATTCCTGCTAGATGATGTACATATCAGGCGTTGATTGCATTCATTCGATTGTACGTCAAACGTATTGACAACGCCAAGCGTAACAGGCATTACGGATGTATAGGTGTGAATGCGTCAAGATTTTATGGCATATGG
The DNA here is from genome assembly GCA_937981885.1 of uncultured Caldilinea sp. Classification (GTDB taxonomy): domain Bacteria; phylum Chloroflexota; class Anaerolineae; order Caldilineales; family Caldilineaceae; genus Caldilinea. Next base: position 11,018 of record CALJMI010000039.1, on the reverse strand, counting down.
GATATTCGAAGAATGAAACTATGTGTTTGCAAAACCTTTGTTGTGGAAAGTTGAAGTTTGACAACACAATCATGTCGAGTATACTTTTGACCACATTGAAATCTGACCAGTTCGACGTGTTATAATAAAAGGGTATGAATTACGAGTTTTGCAGTAAGGCTTTACAGCCAACTTGCTTGTGTCGATAGCGGGGACAGCCAGCATGGCGCTGGTAGTTTCCCGCTGTCTCTGACTACAAGCGATGAGCCTGAGCAAAACTCTAGAACATTCCAAAAGAGTGCAATGACCAGCAATAACTGACGGCTGTTCTGCACAATAATTAACAGGGTAGATGTTGCGCCGAGTTCATCGCTTGATGGCTCGGCGTTTTTTGTTTGCATCGACGCTACGGGTAGACAAAACCTGCCGCCAGACAGATCAGGCTTCTGGCAGAAACCTGGTTTGTGAACCAGAAAGAATCACAACTGACGGGCTGGCAACAACAAGAAGAAATAGCGCCAAGAAGCAGTAGCAACAAGAAAAAGGGAGTGATCCATGGCAACGGTTTATGTGCCGACGCCGCTGCGGCGGCTGACCGGCGGTGCAGCAAAGGTGGAAGTGGCTGGCGAGGACATCGGCGCGATCATCCAGGCAGTCGACGCGCAGTACCCGGGCGTGGCTGACCGCCTGCTCGATGACGACGGCAATATCAAACGATTCATCAATGTCTTTGTCAACGACAGCGAAATCCGCGGCTTGCAGGGGATGCATACGCCGGTGCGCGACAACGATAAGGTTTCGATTGTGCCAGCGATGGCGGGCGGGCAGGGGTGAATCATGGTGCAGATCAACCGTGATCAACTGTTAGAGCGCGCACGCCGCGAAGTGCCCGAAGTGACGGCGCATGAGGTGAAGACTCAGATCGACCAGCACGCCGATGTGACAATCATCGACGTTCGCGAACGCGAAGAGTTTGTGCAGGGACACGTGCCCGGCGCGCTCTTCATCCCGCGCGGCTATCTGGAGCTGCAGATCGAACAGTATGCGCCTGACCGCAATGCACCGCTGGTCATTTACTGTGCGGGCGGCGTGCGTTCATTGCTGGCGGCGCGTAATCTTAAGGAGATGGGATACACCAACGTCTATTCCATGATCGGCGGCTTCAATGGCTGGAAGAACGCCGGCTTCAAGTTTACTGTGCCGCGCGTATTGAGCGAGGATCAACGGTTGCGCTACTCGCGCCACACGCTGCTCAAAGAAGTGGGCGAAGCCGGGCAGATCAAGCTATTGGAAGCGAAAGTGCTGTTGATCGGCGCCGGCGGTCTGGGCAGCCCGGCGGCGATGTATCTGGCTGCGGCAGGCGTTGGCACGCTCGGCATCGTCGATTTTGACGTGGTCGATGTCTCGAATCTGCAACGCCAGCTTTTGCACGGCAACAAAGACGTGGGACGCCCCAAGGTCGAGTCCGCTGCCGACCGCATCCGCGATATCAACCCAGATGTTAAGGTTGTGCCGCACAACGAACCGCTGACCAGCGACAACGCGCTCGACATTATTCGCCAATACGACATTGTGCTCAATGGGTCGGACAACTTTCCGACGCGCTATCTGGTCAACGACGCCTGCCACATGCTCGGCAAACCGCTGGTCGACGGCAGCATCTTTATGTTTGAGGGGCAGGCGACCGTCTATCTGCCCGACGCGCCCGAACATGGCGTCGAAGGCGGGCCATGCTATCGCTGTCTCTATCCTGAACCGCCGGCGCCTGGCGAAGTGCCGAGCTGCGCTGAGGCGGGCGTGTTGGGTGTGCTGCCCGGCATCGTCGGTTCGATCCAGGCCATCGAGGCGATCAAGCTGATCCTGGGCATCGGCGAACCGCTGGTGGGTCGGTTGCTGCTGATCGACACGCTCGATATGAGCTTCCGCACGCTCAAGGTGCAGCGCGATCCCAACTGCCCGCTCTGCGGCGAGCATCCGACGGTGACGCATTTGATCGATTATGACCAGTTCTGCGGCTTCCCGGCGCGGGAAAAAGAGGAAGAGTTGGTGTTAGCGTAGAGGTGATTGGGAGATTGGAGATTGGAGATTGGAGATTGGAGATTGGAGATTCGGATGAGCGGGATTGTCCAAATCTCCAATCTCCAATCCCCTGATCTCTTAAGGAGCGAAGTGACGACATGATTCGCACACTCGAACGACGAAAGACAGCAGCTGGCAGCATCCTGGCGCAGATAGGCAACACGCCGCTGCTGGATTTGAGCGAATATGCGCATAGACAGGGCGTTGCGCCAGGCGTCTCTCTTTTTGCCAAAGCGGAATGGGCGAATCCGGGTGGATCGGTCAAGGCGCGGGCGGCGCTGCGCATGGTCGAGGACGCCGAGCGCGACGGGCGGCTGACGCCAGACAAGATCATCATCGACAGCAGTTCGGGCAACACCGGCATTGCGCTGGCGTTGATCGGCGCAGTCAAAGGCTACGCCGTGCATCTGGTCATGCCCGCCAATGTCAGCGCCGAGCGCAAGGCGCTGGTCAAAGCCTACGGCGCACGCCTCATCGAGTCGGACCCACTGGAAGGCTCCGATGGCGCCATTCAGGTCGTCCGTGAAATTGTAGCAAAAGCGCCGCACCGCTATTTCTACGCCAACCAGTACAACAACCCGGCGAACTGGCAGGCGCACTTCGACACGACCGGGCCAGAAATCTGGCGACAAACTGCTGGCGGCGTCACTCATTTTGTAGCAGGGCTGGGCACGACCGGCACATTTATGGGAATCGGACGCTATCTCAAGCAGCGCAATCCCAACATCGAGTTGGTCGCTGTACAGCCGGAGGATGAGCTTGCTGTGATTGAGGGGTTAAAGCACCTGGAGACAGCGATTGCGCCGGGCATCTACGACGCTAACTTGCCCGACCGCTTCCTGGATGTGGCCGCCGACGATGCGTGGACGACCACGCGACAATTGGCGCGACGCGCCGGGCTGTTCGTTGGCATCAGCGCCGGCGCCGCTGTCCACGCCTGCCTTGAGCTGGCGCATGAATTGCGCGCTGGCTATATTGTCACAATTCTGCCCGATGATGGCAGCAAATATATCAGTTTGGGACTATTTACATAGCGTGGGGAGAATCATGAAAGTCGATCAAACTGCCCTGAAATTCAACCAGGCCAGCATCATCCTGTTGCTTGTGTTGGCGTTTCTTCTGAATGCGGTGTGGCTGGTGGCGTTTGTCGCTGCTGTGATGGTGGTTGGCACAGTGTGGCCGCAAGCCGGGCTGTTCAAGCAACTGTACGCGCGCGTGCTCAAGCCAGCCGGCTGGCTGAAGCCGAACGCCATCGATGATGATCCGAAGCCGCATCTCTTTGCACAGGGACTGGGCGGCATTTTTCTCATATTGAGCGCTGTGGCGCTCTGGCTGAGTCAGCCGGTCGTCGGTTGGGTGCTGGCAAGTGTGGTCATCGTGCTTGCGTCGATCAATTTGTTTCTGGGCTTTTGCCTGGGCTGTTTCATCTACTACCAGCTTGGTCGAATCGGCGTCAAGCTATCGTTGCCATCCTGGCAAGGTGGAAAGTAAAAATCGAAAACGCAAAGATTGAAGGCCAGGATCTCAAATCATGAGCGAACGATTCGTAATTTTGGCAGTTGTGATCGCGGCTGCGCTACTCGTCTACGCGCTGTGGAAGTTGTGGCAGGGAAAGCGTCTGCGTTCGCTGCGCGAGATCACGAGGCCGGTGCATCTTCCGCCCGACGTGACGGCCGGCAAACCGACCGTGCTCTACTTCACAACCTCCGATTGTGCGCAATGTCGTTACCAGCAGACGCCGATCCTGACACAGCTGCAAGCCAGGGTGGACGTGGCTGTGCACAGACTCGACGCCATTGAGCAACAGACGCTTGCCAAAGTTTACGGCATTATGACTGTGCCGACGACAGTGGTGCTCGACCCTGAGCTGCGTCCGGTGGCGATCAACCACGGCGTGGCGCCGCTACAGAAACTGCATGGGCAGGTGACGCCAACAACGCAGTTTGCAAATCAATAACGTTACTCTCTCTCCGTCCCCCTGTGCACAGCTCGAACATTTCCTCCAACAACCATGACTGGATTTGTTGGATTCCCATGTAAGCAGGTATGATTAAGAATGGTTTGCAACGAGGGAACCGGTGCACCGCCGGCCCCTCGTTCTTTCTGTTCGCAGGGTGGGCCTGCGGGCGTCTCCATAGAAAGAAAGGAAATAGAGATGGACGGTGCGAACGAACGCCAGTACGAGCTGGTCTATATTCTTCAGCCGCAACTGGACGAAGCAGGAATCAACAGCTTTGATACGCGTCTCTGCGATGTCATTGCAGCGCAAGGTGGCAGCGACATCGCCACCGAAATGTGGGGCAAGCGCACGCTCGCCTATCCGATCAATCGCAAGTTTGAGGGCTACTACATCCTGCATCGATTCCAGATGCCAGCAACGGGCACAGACGAGGTGGATCGCTTGCTACGCTTCAGCGAAGATGTGATGCGCTATCTCTTAATGCGCAAGGATGACTAAAGTAGAATCGCGAGAAAGGATAGAACATCATGAGCGATCAAATAACCCCAACACCTGAATTGGAAGAGACCGGATCGCCGGTCGCCGAGAGTGTCGTAAAACCAACAGCACCTTCAACGCCGCCGCCAGCGCCGCCGATCTTTGCTGTCGATGACATCGACGAAGACATAGATGACGACAGCATAGATGACGACAGCTTTGACGACGATGTCAACGAGGACGATGAGGACGAAGGCTTCACAGCGCCAGCGCAATATGTCGAACGCGAAGGGTCAGGACGCCCGCGCCGAATTGGCTCTGATGTGCGCATCGACGAGATTGACTACAAGAATATTGGGCTGCTCTCCCGCTTCCTCGATCGGCGTGGGCGCATCCTGTCGCGGCGTAAAACGCGCGTGAGCGCCAAAGTCCAGCGCAAGATCGTGCGCGAGATCAAACGTGCGCGCCACCTCGCACTGCTGCCCTACACGGCGGATCAGACCCGTATTGTACGCAAACGGAAATAAACTATGGCTGAGCGCAACAAAAGGAAGCAGAGCGCTGAACAAGCCAATCAACTGGAACGCGAGCTGACCCGCAAGGAAGAGCGGCTGCGCCAGCGCGACCGCGAACGGCATCGCAAGTTGTACACCTTTGTGGGCGCTGCCCTGGGCATCGCACTGATTGCTATCCTCGTCGGCGTGATTTATCAATTTTTGGTGCTGCCGAGACAACAGGTTGCACGCGTCGGCGATGTTGCGATCACGGCTGAGCAATTCTGGAAGCGCGTCAAGTTCGAGCAGAACAACCTGCTCAATCAATTAGCCCGTTACCAACAGCTCGAGCAACAGTTCGGCAGTCAAGGCTTCTTCACTGCACAGATCAGCCAGATCCAGGGTACATTGGGTAGCCCATTTGCACTGGGTCAACAGTCGCTTAACGCTATGCTGGAAGACTTGCTCATCGAGCAAGAAGCCGCCGCGCGCGGCATCTCCGTCACTGCGGAAGAGATCGACGCTGCGTTGCGCAAGGAGATCGCCAACAGCGTTGGCCTGGTGACGGAAGCACAAGCCACAGCGACAGCACAAGCCATTGTCGACGCCACCGCTACTGCCGCAATGTGGACGCCGACGCCTACTGCCACGATTGACGCCGCCAATCCGGTCACAGCTACAGCCACGTCGATCCCGACGCCGCCGGTTCCACCAACACCCGCTATCATCACCGAGACAACTTACCTGGAATCGCTGGATGCACTGCAAAAGTCGGTTCAACAAGTCGCCGGTTACTCGCTGGACGAGTATAAGCAGATCGTGCGGGCGCGCCTCTTGCGCGAAAAACTGCAAGAGGTGATCGGCGCCGAGACAGTCGCCACGACGGAAGAAGCAGTGCATGCGCGCCACATCCTGCTGCGTGAACGCGAGGCATTGCCAGAGCCAACGCCGCTGCCCGAGGGCGTGGAGCCAACGCCGTTGCCTGAGGGCCAACCGACGCCGTCACCGACGCCTGCCCCACGCAACGAAGAAGAAACGCTGGCGCTTGCCAACGAGTTGCGCCAACGGCTGCTCGACGGCGAGGACTTTGCCCAACTTGCCGCCGAATACAGCGACGATCCCGGCAGCGCTGCGCAGGGCGGCGACCTGGGTTGGTTTGGTCGCGGACGCATGGTGGCCCCTTTCGAGGAGGCCGCCTTCAGCCTGCAAGTCGGCCAGATCAGCGAGCCGATCAAGAGCGACTTTGGCTACCACATTATCGAAGTTTTGGAACGCGACGCCGCCCGTCCCAAGGACGAAAATGTACTCGCCCAGGAGCGCGCACAGGCGTTCCAGACCTGGCTCAACGCACAGCTAGCGCGCGAAGACATTCAACGCCCAGGCAACCTGGTCAGCCTCCTGCCGACCGGCTTGTAGACCCTGCAATTCAGCATCAAAAAGCGCCGATCGCTTAGAAAGTGATCGGCGCTTTTTGCATCATCCCTGGCTCTCTACAGAATCTTCTCCAACGCTTCGACAGAAGTCACCGGCAGTTTGCAGGCGTAATTCTCACAGACATAAGCCGCCGGCTTGCCGTCGACCAACGTGCGTCCTTGTAACAGCGGCAACATCGTCTCTTTTTCTGGCTCCTTCAGCGCCACGATCGTGTGCGGCAGAAAGCGGCGACGCACTTCGGCTAAGAGCGCCTGCGTCGCCGGGTCATCACGGTGGCCGACGATTGCGATCTCCTGCGAGGGCGCCAGGTAGGCGTCGAGCACGCCGAGCAATCGGCCAAAACCGGTTGGCTGCCGCACCATTGCGTCTTTCATCATCAGCAGGATACGCCCCGCCTCGTCGCGATAGGCAGGCTTGTCGAGCAAAATCGCCAGCCGCAACAGCGCCTCCGCCGCCAGCGAGTTGCCCGATGGAGTGGCGTTGTCGATGAAATCCTTGCGTCGCGCCACCAATTGCTCGTGGTCGACGCCGGTCTGGAAGAAGCCGCCCGCAGGATCGTGAAACTGAGCAAACATAACCTGCGTCAATCGCGTCGCCTCGCCCAGCCAACGCAGATCAAATGTTGCTTCGTAGAGCGCAATCAGGCTACGGATGAACGCAGCATAATCTTCCAAATAGGCGTTGAAACGCGCTTGCCCATCCTTATACGAACGATAGAGGCGACCATCGGGCTGGCTCATCCTGGCAAGGATAACATCAGCGGCTTGCATAGCGGCGTCGAGCGCGTCAGGTCGGTCGAGCACGACGCCGCATTCCGCCAAAGCGTGAATCATCAGCCCATTCCATTCGACCAGAATCTTTTCGTCGCGACCAGGTTTGATACGCTGTTCTCGCCGCTCGAAGAGCGCGGCGCGCCCCTGCGCAATCGCCGCTTTGACTGTCTCCTCGCTAACCTGGAAACGCTGCGCCACCTGTTCGACGCTGCGCACGACGCTGAGAATGTTCTTGCCCTCGAAGTTGCCGCGCGCCGAAACACCGAAATAATCGCCAAAGATGGCGGCAGTGTGTGGGTCGAGCAGCGCCTCAATCTCCTGCTGCGCCCACACGAAGAACTTGCCTTCGTGGCCTTCGCTGTCGGCGTCCTGCGTGCTGTAGAAGCCGCCGCCTGGCGCTGTCATCTCGCGCAGCACATAGTCGATCGTCTCTTCGACAACGCGGCGGAAGAGGGGGCGTCCGGTCACCTGCCAGGCGTGCAGATAGGTGCGCAGCAGTTGTGCGTTGTCGTAGAGCATCTTCTCGAAGTGCGGCACAAGCCAGATCGCATCGACGCTGTAACGGTGGAAGCCGCCGCCGAGCTGGTCGTAGATGCCGCCGTGCGCCATCTTCTCCAGCGTCAGCTCGGCCATGTAGAGCGCATCCAGATCGTTGCGACGGCGATATTGCATTAGCGCAAAGTCAAGCGTCATCGGCTGCGGGAATTTAGGCTGGCTGCCAAAACCGCCATCTTCCTCGTCGAAATACTGGCGCATCTGCCCCAACGCCTCTTCGAGAAGCTCATCGCCGAGGTCGCCGCCGTCGGCGCGCAACGAGGCTGTGCGTCGCAACATCGCCGTCAACCGCTCCGCCTGCCCATCGACCTGCTCACGGCGACTGCGATAAGCGTCGGCAACAGCGCGCAACACCTGCTGAAAGCCGGGCATCCCGTAGCGAGCTTCCTTCGGGTAATAGGTCCCACCGTGGAAGGGCTTGCCATCGGGCGTCAGCCACACGCTCATGGGCCAACCGCCCTGTCCGGTCATCGCCTGCACTGCGTCCATATAGATGGCGTCGAGGTCGGGGCGCTCCTCACGGTCGACCTTGATATTGACGAACAACTCGTTCATCAGCGTCGCCGTTTCCTCATCCTCGAAACTCTCGTGCTCCATGACATGACACCAGTGACATGCGCTGTAGCCGATGGAGAGAAAGATCGGCTTGTCCTCAGCGCGAGCACGATTCAACGCCTCTTCGCCCCAGGGATGCCAGTCCACAGGATTGTGGGCGTGTTGCAGAAGATAAGGCGAGGTCTCGTGGATCAGGCGGTTGGTGTATTTGTGCTCGCTCATGGTTGTCCTTTGCTAGATCCGAATCGGCCGATGCAATTTTGATGCATCGTACCACGTTGGGTAGATGTTTCCTGTAAGCCTGTCGGCGAAGTTTTGGGTGTATTTCAAGTTGGGGGCGCGTGTCGTAGGTCATCGCCTCCGGCGTGACATGGCGCCCGTCACGCCGGAGGCGATGACCTACAAAACAAACTCCACCCCCAATGTGAAGTACACCCGAAGTTTTTGCAGGGATGATGCAATCTTCACATATCTGGTATAATAGTCTGAATTGCTCAGAACAAATGAACGGGTGTATCTATGGCCAATGAACGCAGCGTTACCCATACGACAGCCACTCCTAAAGTTGACGCGGCGCGGCGCGCGCTCAGCGGAATGCCACAGCCCGGCGATCAACAGGTCGATCACGCGCTGCGCCCCCGTTCGCTGCGCGAGATGATCGGCCAGGAGCGGCTGCGCGACAAGATGCAAATTCTGGTCGAGGCCGCACGCAAACGGGGCGACGCCATCGATCACGTATTGCTCTACGGGCCGCCTGGTCTTGGCAAGACCACGCTCTCACACATTCTGGCGTATGAGATGGGCGCCAATCTCAAGGTAACGGCTGGCCCCGCCATCGAAAAAGCGGGCGATCTGGCGGCAATTCTCACCAACCTGCGCAAGGGCGACGTGCTCTTTATCGACGAGATTCACCGTCTTGGCCGTGCGGTCGAGGAAATTCTCTACCCGGCGATGGAGGATTTCTCGCTCAACATCGTCGTGGGCAGCGGGCCGGGCGCGCGCAACATTCAACTCAGCCTGCCCAAGTTCACCGTCGTCGGCGCCACCACGCGGCTGGCGTTAATGACTTCACCGCTGCGCGCTCGCTTCGGCGTGGTTGAACGCTTCGACTTCTACGAACCGGCGGCGCTGCAGGAGATCGTGGTGCGCGCTGCACGCCTGTTGGAGACGCCGATCCAACCTGAAGGATCGTGGGCGATTGCCCGCCGCTCGCGCGGAACGCCGCGCGTGGCGTTACGCCTGCTGCGCCGGCTGCGCGACTATGCCCAGGTGCGCGCCGACAGTGTGATCACCGCGGCTGTGGCGGATGAAGCGCTCAGCCTGCTGGAGATCGATGAGTTGGGGCTGGATGACCTCGACCGCCGCGTACTCGACGCCATCATCGTCAAGTTCAACGGCGGCCCCGTCGGGCTGGAGACCCTGGCAGCCAGCATCAGCGAAGAGGCAGACACGATCATGGATGTGGTCGAGCCATACCTGCTGCAACTCGGCTTTCTCGACCGCACCCCGCGCGGTCGAGTCGCCACCCGCGCCGCCTACGCACACATGAAGATCGACTATCCCGAACGGCCGGAACAGAGTGGGCTGTTTGGGTAGGAGATGGGACAAGGCGGGGAAGACTCACAAATCGCATTTGCGCACACAACAAAACCATTCACAGATAGAGTAACGCGTTCCTGTCGCTGATACTATGGTGAGATGTCTCGCCTAAAGGCATCGAGGTAAGCTGTCACTCTAAACCACTATACCCTGGCTCTGGAAATCTCGTCTACCAATCGTCAAGAAAAGTCGAGCGAAATCTGCTACACTGCACAGCAGTCCACGAATCGACTGAAACCGTAAATTGACTAAAGCATGTATTGTTGGCCTACCAGACAAACTACCAAACCACTGATAGGAGATTCACCATGAAGTTCGCCCCCCCCGCCTCAGCAGATGGACGCAATTTGCCCTACGCTTTGTTCACGTGATGACCGTTGTCGGCTTGCTTGCTGCGCAGGCGCCGGTGGTCATGGCGCAAGAGACGCCCACACATCCAGCAACGGCGTTTGAAACGCCCGCCGCCGGAGACGAGGCGACTATCGCCCTGGCGGCGAATGCAACGCAGACAGCCACCCCACTCTCAACAATGACGCCAATCACGGAAAACAGCAGCCCGACATTCGAAGCCACGCTGCACCCATCTGAGACGCTCACGCCGGAAGTCACGCCACCCCCTTCACCCCCCTCCACATTGACCGTCACGCCGACAGTCGAGAGCACAGCCGCACAGGATGCGACCGCTGTTGCCACAGCCGGCGCCCTGCAGCAACTCTATGCGCCGCTGGTGGCGGGCGCCGCCGAGGCGGTCGTTGCGGCGGAAGAGGCGGCTGCACCCGAACAGACCGCGACGCCGGTGACAGAAACAGAGGAAACAGCCGAACCGACGCCCACCCTCGATCCCTGGCTGGAGGCGTTGCTGGCGCAGATGGAGGCGGCAGAGGCGGCGCCAACGCTCTACACCATCGAGTATGAGACAGGCGAGGACGAGACCGCGTTGGGTGAACGCTTGACCTTCACAACCACAGTGGCGGAGAGCGGCGGTTCGGTGACAGCCTTCGACGACAGGCTCGAAGTGCGCTTTGCTGCGGGGGCGGCCGAGGAGCCGCTGGTGGTGACGGTGCGTCCGGCTGTGGGCAAAGCCGCGCCGCCGGAGAGCCTGAGTCTGTGGCC
>CALJMI010000038.1 GCA_937981885.1 uncultured Caldilinea sp. | reverse complement strand
TGCGACGATGGCCGCCTGGTCTTCCTGGAGGAGGCCAGCCACTGGGTGCAGCACGAGGAGCCGGAGACGGTCAATCGCCTGCTGCTTGAATTTTTCGGAGAATCTTCGTGAAACGCAGACGACTTGTAGCCGACCACGGCTTTATCCGCCCGAACTACAACGGTGGCAGTTTCGCCGACATCCCCAGCCTGGTGCAGGATTTGCTGACCGGCGCCACAGTATCCGCTCTCCAGCCGGCGGGATGGCAGCCGTCCAGCCGCCGCTTCCAGCGCGTAGTGACGCTCTTTGTCGATGCCTTTGGCTGGCGCTTTTTCGAGCGTTTCCAGGATCACCCGCTGTTGCGTCGCTTTGCCAACGCCGGCAGCGTGACCAGGCTGACCTCGCAGTTCCCCTCTACAACCAGCGCACACGTGACGACGCTCTACACCGGCGCGCCCGTCGGTCAGCACGGCGTCTACGAATGGTTCTACTACGAGCCGCAGGTCGATGCGATGATTGCGCCGCTGCTCTTCTCATTTGCGGGCGACGAACAGCGCGAGACGCTGGTCAATCAGGGCGTAGAAGGACCCGGCATTCTGCCCTTCGGACAGGTCAGCCGTAATCTGGCGGCGCAAGGCGTGCGCAGCTATCTAGTGCAGCCGCGCGACTTCTTCAACTCGACCTACACCAAACAGATGGGCGACAGCGCGCGCATGATCCCTTACCTGACCATGCCGGAGGGGCTGGCGACGATGACGCAGACGCTGCACAACGTAAGGGAGCCGATGTGGCTGATCGGCTATTTTGGCATGTTTGACGCCGTCTGTCACATTCATGGGCCGGGGCGCCCACAAAGCGACGCCGACCTGGAAGCGACGCTCGATATTTTCGAACGCTGGATCACACGCGATCTGCTCGGCAAGTTCGACGACGCACTGCTGATGGTCATTGCCGACCACGGCCAGGTCGAGACCGACCCGAACACCGTGCTCTACATCGACCAGGCGCCCAACTTTGATAAGCTGCGCCCGCTGCTGCGCACCAACCGCCGCGGCGAATTCCTGGCGCCGGCCGGCTCCTGCCGCGATTTCTTCGTCCATGCTCACGACGAACATCTGGAGGAGGCGCAGACCGTGCTTGCCAGGATCGTCGGCGAACGCGGCGAGGTGCGCCGCGTCGATGAAATGATCGAGCAGGGCTACTTTGGCCCAGGGCCGGTCTCCGACGCGTTCAGGGCGCGCGTCGGCAACCTGGTCGTGCTGCCTTACGTTAATGAGAGCGTCTACTGGTTGGGCGACGGCCGCTTCAAGCAGAAATACTTCGGCCATCATGGCGGGCTGACCCCGCAAGAGATGGAGATACCGATGCTGCTGCTGCCGGTGTCTTGAGCGTCAGACAAACGCGCAGAGCCGTCATCGCACAAGGCAGGCTTTTGTATCAGCGCGAACTTGCCGAGCGAGTCGAGTATGAGGCGAACGTGATGAGTCGCTACGGTGATTTTCTGCCTTTTCTGCGCGCGCAGCGCCTGGACATTTTGAAAGGAGAGAGCCATGAACGTCGAGTTCAGCGGTATCGAGAGGCGCTTGGACGAACTGAACGAACGCTTGGCGCGCCTGGAGCCGCTGTGCGAAAGACCACGAACTGATTTTAGCAGCGATCCCTATCTACGTGACATCGTGGAGCGCAACCTGGAAATCGCTGCACAATGCTGTATCGACATCTGTCACCGCATCATTGCGCTGGAAGGCGCCCAGAAACCGCGCGACTACTACGAGGCAATCTTGCGTATGGGAGATTTGCATTGCTGATCCGCTCATGGTTGACCAACCGTAAAGAGAAGTAGTAGAGTGAAAGATTCATCCTTTCTGTTTTGAGAGAAGAGGATATATTATGCCTATCAGCACATCCTCGTTCGGCGACGAACGTGACAAGTTGTACAGCGAATATCAGAGCGCCGACGGCTACGAGCGCGAGACGCTTTCGTTTCCTGGCGTAACCGCAGCGCAGGCGGAAAATTATTTGAAGCGGCTCGGCGGCGGCGTCGAGGAAAAGCTGCGCCGCGTCGAAGGCATCGGTTGGTTCGCCGAGATTGTCGAAATCAAAGAGGGCGTCAATGTCATTTTCGCTGCGCACGACGAGTTGTTGGATGACCTGATCCGCCGCTTCGAGGAGTGGGTCGAACGGGAAAGCGCATAACCTATGTTCCGCTCAAGCCAGTCAACAAGCCAGTCCATTGCACCGCACCTCAAGGCTACTGCACGCGCAGGCAGCAACATCGCCTTCATCAAGTATTGGGGCGTCGCCAACCCGCGCATCAACCTGCCGCTCAATAACTCGATCAGCATGACGCTGGGCGCACTGCACACGACCACGACCGTCGAGTGGGATGCAGGGGGGCATCTCGGCGCAGATGAGGTCACCATTGACGGCGAGCGCGTGGAAGGCAAGAAAGCCGAACGCGTGACGCAGCATCTTGACCTGATCCGCCATCTCGCCGGAGACCGTCGCTACCGCGCCCGCGTCATCAGCCGCAATAACTTCCCGATGGCGTCGGGGATCGCCTCGTCAGCGAGCGCATTTGCAGCGCTGACAGTAGCTGCCGCCGCTGCCATCGGGCTGACGCTCGACCGCACGCGCCTTTCTGCTGTGGCGCGCCATGGCAGCGGTTCCGCCAGCCGCAGCATCTTCGGCGGCTATGTCGAGTGGGAGCGCGGCAACGACGATGCAACCAGCGTGGCGCGGCAATTGTTCCCTGCCGAGCACTGGAATCTACGCGATGTGGTGGTGGTCGTCAGCACTGCAGAGAAAGCCGTGAGCAGCCAGAGCGGGCACACGTTGGCGCTGACCAGCCCGTTCAACGCCGCACGCATCGATAGCCTCTACACCGCACTGCAAGAGGTGCGCGCCGCCATCATGCTGCGCGATCTCAACCGACTGGGTCCAGTCATCGAACAGGATGCACTCGCCATGCACGCCGTGATGATGACAAGCAAGCCAAGCCTGCTCTACTGGCAGCCAGGCACGTTGGAGATCTTGCAGGCGGTGCGGCGCTGGCGCGAGCAAGATGGCTTACCCGTTTACTTCACCATCGACGCTGGACCCAACGTTCACCTGATCTGCGAGCCAGCCTTCGAACGCGAACTGCTTCGGCGTCTGCAAACGCTCAGCAGCGTCCGCTCCACTCTCACCAGTGGCCCCGGGGACGGAGCAGAGATTGTCGATCAGCATCTCTTTTAACAGGATTGGTGACTAGAGATTGAACATGTCCGGCAGCTGAAGAGGCAATTTGCCTCCTCCCCAATCTCTAGTCTCTATTCTTCAACTTTATGCGCATCATTGCAACCGGCGGCACATTTGACAAATACTACGACGAACTGCGCGGCGAGCTGACTTTCAAGGACAGCCACCTGCCAGCCATCCTGAAACAGGCGCGCATCACCGCGCCGATTGTGCTGGAGATCAACCAGCTGATCGACAGCCTGCACATGCAGGAAGTCAATCGACAGCACATCCTTGCCTCCTGTCGCGCCGCGCCGGAGACGCAGATCGTCGTCATTCACGGCACGGATACGATGGCGCTCACGGCGCGCGTGCTCGGCGAAGCGCGGCTTGCCAAGACCATCGTGCTCACCGGCGCCATGGTTCCATACGCAGTGCAGGGGTCAGACGCCCTCTTCAACCTTGGCTTTGCGTGCGCCGCCGCGCAGTTGCTGCCGCACGGCGTCTATATCGCCATGAATGGGCAGGTCTTTGCATGGGACAGGGTGCGTAAGAATACGCAGCTTGGCATTTTCGAGAGCATCCCCACAGATTGACTCATCGACGGATTGTGTAGGTGCCGGACACCGGATTCCCTTCAGTCGGCCTGAACCAGCAGCGGTTGCCATCAGCCAGTTCTAGCAACAGCTCGGTCGCCGGGATAGGCGGCGCCATCAGGTCGCGTTCGCCGTCACAAACCTGCAACGTGATTCGACTTCCGTTCTCTGCAACCGAGTACTGGACACGCGCCAACCAGACGCCCGCCGCATAGACTGCGCCCTCTCCATTTGTTGTTGAGCGGTTCATGTTTTTCTCCTTCTCTGCGATGATCTACTTTTATCTTCAGCATAGCAAGCACAGCAGCAGACTTCGAGGCGTCGCTGCACAATGGGTCTGTGTTTTTGTGCACACCTGTCGTTGCAGCCTTGCCAGGGTTTGATTGCAGCGGCGTCTGTCCGTGCGCCTGCGTTGCTATGCTGAACCTCCGCATTTCTCTGTGTACATTGGATTGTGCAATGTCGCGCGTTGATTGCGCGTTGATCGAATTGTGTAGAGGGAGACGCTCTCTATGGGGGCGCCACCGTCTTTCCAAAAATTATTGAAAGTAATGCTACCGATGTTATTTTCATAAAGTTTGTTTTGCGATATTGTGAATAGGCTTGTCAATGTCATGTCAGAGGCGGTGACCTACGATGGACGCCTCCGATAGGAAGGCGCATTCTTCACTTATGTCTGAATCACCGCGCGTCTTTTCTGCAACTCTACTGTTCTTTGTCGCCTTTTACATGTTGTTAGTGCCGCTGCCACCCTATCTGGTTGAGCTGGGGCTGGCGGACTGGCAGGTGGGGTTGGTGCTTGGCTCGTTTGGGATTGCGGCGCTGGTCGGTCGACCGCTGGCAGGGTTGGCAAGTGATCGGCTGGGGCGGCGCACAGTGATTCTGGCGGGCGTCGTGATCTTTGTGGCGGGTGTGTTGGCGGTGCTGCCCACGGCCAATGTTCTGGTGTTGATGGCGGCGCGCATCCTGCAGGCATTGGGCTATGTCGCCGTCTCTACAGCGGCGACGGCGCGCATCAGTGACCTGGCGCCGCCTGCACGCCAGGGATCGTCGCTGGCGCGCTTTGGGATCGCCGCCAACGTCGCCATGACCCTGACGCCTGCCGCCGTGGATGCTGCACTCGGACGCATCGCGCCGGTGCAGGTCTTCTATGCGGCTGTGCTGGCGGCGCTGTTGTGCGGCGCGTTGGCGTTGAGTTTTGGCAACCACATTGTGGCTGTCGCCAACATCCCTGCCGACCGCCGTCTCTGGGTGTTGCCGCGTTCAATCCATCACCCATGGCTGGCGGCGGCGCTGCTTGGCGTCGGTTTTGGCGTCTGGCTGCAATTTTTGCCGCTGCTGGCGCTGCGCCGTGGCGTAGAGCCGGTCGGTCTGCTCTACGCAGTGTACGGCGTCGCCATCATTCTCACCCGGCTGGCGACAGGCCCCTTGCAGGATCGGGGGCGTGAGCAGCAGCTGCTCCAGGCTGGCTTTGCAGCGATGGCGGGCGGACTAGGCTTGTTCGCATTCACGGCTGCGCTGCCCACTTTTCTTGTGGCGACCTCGCTCGTGGCGGTGGGCGGCGGCATTCTGCATCCACTGCTGATGGCGCTGCACGTGCAGCTCATGCCAGCGGCGCACCGTGGTCGCGCTGTCTCGACCTTCTATCTGGGCTTCGATTTTGGCAACGGCATGGGCGTCTGGCTATTGGGATTTGCGCTGCAATGGTGGGGGCTGGCTGCACTTTTCGGTCTGGCTATGGTAACATCAGTGGTTGGTCTGGTTGTATCGATATGGTGCAGCAGCCAGCAAAATTCTTCTGCCGCCGTGCAGTCATAAGGAGTGGATGTCATGAGTGAACTGGAAAACCGCTTGAATCAACTGGTCGAACGCGTAGACGCTATCCGGGGGCGTCTTTGACATACCGGGCAAAATCGAACGGATCGCCGAGCTAGATCAGCGCGTCCAACAGCCCGATTTCTGGGACGACCCGCAGAGCGCGCAGAAGGTGATGCAGGAAGTCAGCAGCCTGCGCGACAGAGTCGAAGTGTGGGAGGCGATCACGCGCCGCGCCCACGATGCGCTCGACCTCTACGGCATGGCGGAGGACGACCCGTCGATGCTGACCGAACTGGAAGCCGAGGCGACCGCGCTCGAAGCAGAGCTCGATCAGCGCGAGTTCGACCTGGCGATGAGCGGCCCCCATGACAGCGCCGCTGCTATTCTCAGCATTCACGCTGGCGCGGGCGGCACCGAGGCGCAGGATTGGGCGCAGATGCTGCTGCGCATGTACCTGCGTTGGGCGGAGAAGCACAAGTTCAAGACCTTCATCACCGATGAGACCGAGGGCGAAGAGGCGGGCATCAAGAGCGTCACCGTGGAGATCAACGGCCCCAACGCCTATGGCTTGCTCAAGGCGGAGAAGGGCGTGCACCGCCTCGTGCGCCTTAGCCCCTTCGACTCCAACAATCGTCGGCACACGAGCTTCGCTAAAGTCGAGGTGATGCCGGTGCTCGACAAGGATATCGAGATTCAGATCGACCCAAAGGACATCGAGGTTGAAGTCTTTCTCAGCAGCGGCGCTGGCGGGCAGAATGTGCAGAAAAATCAAACCGCCGTTCGCATCCGCCATCTGCCGACGGGGATGATCGTCACCTCGCAGAACGAGCGCAGCCAGACGCAGAATCGCGAGATGGCGATGCGTGTGCTGCGCGGCCGGCTCTACGAAATGGAGCAGGAGAAGCTGGCGGCGGAGAAGGCAAAACTCAAGGGCAAGATCGAGGACGCCAATTTTGGCAGTCAGATTCGCAGCTACGTGCTGCATCCCTATCAAATGGTCAAAGACCTGCGCACCGACGTCGAAACCGGCAACACGACCGCCGTGCTCGACGGTGACATCGACATGTTCATCGAGGCGTGGCTCAAGAGCAACTTACACGATATAGACGCCTGACAATCCTGCCGCTCATTTCACCATTGTGGATTGGCGGTAGTGCACACTACCGCCAATCCACAATGGCGAATCTCGCAATAGAAACAGCCGCTATCCCACCTCTAGCAACCATGTCGCCAGTGTAAAGTAGATCAGCACGCCAGAGATGTCAGCGAGCGACGTAATCAGCGGCGCGCTGGCAGTGGCTGCATCCAGCTTTAATTTGCTGAAGATGAACGGCAGCGACATGCCGATCAGGCTGCCAGACAAGACAACCAGCATCATCGTCAACGAGACGACCAGCGCGACTTCCGGCCCTGCGCGGAAGACGCCGACCAACGCCACCGCAAGCGACATCGAGACGCCGAGCAGCATCGCCACCGCCAGCTCTTTACCGAGCAGTTTCCCCCAATCGCTCACGCGTACGTCGCCGACTGCCAACGCTCGCACCATCAGCGTCGCCGACTGTGAACCGGCGTTGCCGCTGCTGTCGATGAGCAGCGGCAGAAAGAAGACCAACGCCACTGTCGCCGCAATCGTCTCCTCAAAGGCGGCGATGGCGGCGCCCGAAAAGATATTCATGAAGACAAGCGCCAACAGCCATCCGATGCGTTTGCGATAGAGCTGCGGGACGCCGATGTCGCTGTAACTCACGTTGAGCGGCGCAACCGCAGCAGTGCGATGAAAATCTTCCGTCGCTTCTTCTTGCGCCACATCGAGCACATCGTCGACAGTGATGATGCCGACCAATACGTTGTCTGAATCGACCACCGGCAGCACATCGAGGTCATAGCGCTGCATCATGCGCACAGCTTCTTCCTGGTCAGCGAACGCCGAAATGGCGATAAAGGCGTCATCCATGATGCTTGCGACGGTCGCATCTGGCTCGCCAAAGATAAAGCGTCGCAGTTCAAGCGCATCCAGCAGTCTCCAGTTTTTGTCCACAACATAGATAACGTTGATAGTTTCGCTCTCACGCGCGCGTGTGCGGATATGTGCAAGCGCTGCAGCAAGCGTCCAATCTCGCTGCACGGCGACGTAATTGGGCGTCATCAGACGACCGACGCTATCCTCTGGGTAGCCAAGAAGCTGCCGCGCCTCAGCCAGGTCTTCAGGACTCAAGAGGTTGAGCAGCCGTTGGCTGACCCGTCCGGGCAGCTCTTCGAGCAACATGGTGCGATCGTCTGGGCTGAGATCCGCCAGCAACTGGCGCGTCTCTTCGTCGGTCAGGTCTTTGAGCAACTGGTTTTGTTCGTCCAATGACAGATAGACAAACACTTCATTTGCTCGCTCGCGCGGCAAGATGCGAAAGAAGACAACGCGTTCGACCTTGCCAAGCTCGTTCAGGAGGTCGGCAATCTCCGGCGCGGGCCAGTCCGCCACCAATTCGCGCAGCGTTATCCATTGTTTCTCTGCAATCAATTGTTGGACGTTGGTTGTTACAAGTTGGTCGATCATGATGGGTCCTCATTTATTAAATGGACGATGTTCTTGTGTGGGCGAAATCCACTTGCGCGCTCATGCTGCGATCGTTCGGGACCAGTTAATCCACATAGGAGCAAGACCTACAACAGTCGCCCAATCAACGTTGAGTCTATCACTCCGATAGTGGGCTGCGTGGTCTCGGCGATCAGCTGCAACATCGTATGGATTGGCATTGAACACCTCAATATCCAGGAAATATTTCTGCTTATCTTTTCAGATTGCGAAGCGTTTGCAGCAGCGCAAGATGGCGGCGAGCATCGCCTCGTTTTCTCCATTCGATCCAGGCAAGCGCCCAACGGATGCCTGCAAGGCTGAGCAAATGGATCCAGACACGCCGGATGGCGCTGTGCGATTCCGCTGGGAGCGGTGCATTCAAACGGCGCAGCAGCACTACACATCGCTGCATCCGCCCTTGCTCCACGCTCGCCAACCGCTGTAGCAAGTCTCGTTGGTCTGGATTGCATGTCTTCTCCGCCAATGTCTGATAGAGTGCACATGCCATTTGTTCATGGTGGTAGATGCATTGCACATGCGCAATGATTTGCTGCGTGATGACCCGTTTCAGTTCCGCCCGCGTGATGCTCCTTTGCGCCGTTAGATCGCCAGTATTCTCTATCCAACAGAATCTCATCTCGTTCATGAGCGTGACCTCCCTATCGAACATTCTTCTCGTCGATGGTTGGGACAGCAGAACGCGTAAGTGGGCTTGCGTTACGCTTTCTGCGCGTCGATTGACGCCATCTCTCGCTGCATGTTGGAGCATGCTGCATCCATCTCAGAATGATAAGAGGGATGCAGCATGCTCCGTTTCCCGCTCGACGCCTGTCAAGTGCTATGTAGCAAGAGGAACGGTTTCATGTCGATGATTGCCACGCACGAAGTCGATGCAATCCGATGCACTTCCTGATGTTTCAGTCGAAAAGACGCACCGTATTCAATTGTTGGGATGGATCGGTGAATGAGCGGCAGGGGCTGCAGCTTCTGGTCAGAAGGACAGACCTGCCAGTGGGCGATGAGACGGCCATGCTCGTTCAGCGTCCATTCCATCTTTAACATAGCTCACCTCCATCGATCGGTCAGCACTGCACACGATGTGCAGCAGTTGTCTACTACTGTCGCTGTTGGCGCACTTATCTTCAGTTGACATGGCTGTCTCACCTCCTTTCACTGGCGCTAAAGTACATGCTGCGAAATCAATCATAGGACGCAAAAAAGCAACTCACGAGGAGTTGCCTTGCAAGAAACGGCAGCACAGTTGTCGCTGCTGCGCGTGCGCCCCTCGTTGAGTTTTGGCACTGGCTGACGTAAATCTCAATCCTGAAGAGAGTAGCTACATTATGCCAAACCTTAATCCGATCTGGCCTGTTCTACCCATTGGCGTCTCTCGACATTTCCGGGCAGTAGCCTGTGTTCAACCAGGAGCCTCACCTAACGGCTATTCAGTTTTCAACCGTTTTATACATTGCGTTTGTGCATTTGTCAAGCACCTAAAAAACAGAAATTATCACCACAAAGACTATTTCCGAGCATACCTTGTCAGACAATCCGGGCAGAACGAGCTTCGACCGACCGGCAACCCTTCCCGATCGATCAACATCGTGTAGCAATAGCCCCATTGTTGGCAGCAATCGCAGATGGTGTACACCAATTCCTGGCCAGGCGCTTCAAGGTTCAGAACATCGAGCACGCGCGGCGTCTCGTCGCCCCAAATCTGTTCGGGGCACGGCTTGCGTTCGACAGTAGCTTCCATCGTTGAACTGACGGTCATAGTCATGGTTTGATCTCCGGCGATCTTGATTGTAGATTGATTTGGTTTGCAAAAAGTTTTTTTGTGATTTTATTCACAATCTACGGCAGTCTATCATCGTTTCTTTACAATCAATAGTGCGCAATGTCCCAAGAAATTGGTGAAAGATGTACTGTGGAGAAAAGGGGTTCTTCAGGTGATGTCGCTGTCAATCCATCGTAGAGGAACGGGGTGCAAGCGCACCCCGTTCCTCGTTGTTTGAGCTAACTTACCAGACGGGCGGCTCGTCATCGTCGCGCAGGATAGCTTCAATAGCGTTTAGCTCCTGTTCAGTGAAGTTCAGGTTGTGCACTGCGCCCGCACAGTCCTCGATCTGGCTGACCTTGCTGGCGCCGATCAGCGCCGAGGTCATCTGTGGGTGGCGCAGCACCCAAGCAATCGCCATTTGCGCCATTGTCTGGCCGCGACCTTCGGCCAATTGGTTGAGTCGGCGCACCATTCCAACGCGTTTGGCGCTGACGTCATCCGATTTGAGAAAACCGTGAGGTTTGGCCGCACGGGAGTCAGATGGAATGCTTCCGCCGAGATATTTATTGGTCAACAGCCCCTGCGCCAACGGAGAAAAGGCGATGCAGCCGATCCCCTCTTCTCCCAATACAGCGAGCAGACCGTCTTCGATCCAGCGATTGAACATGCTGAAGGCGGGCTGGTGGATCAGACATGGCGTCCCCAGGTCGCGCAGAATGGCGGCCGCCTGGCGCGTCTGCTCCGGCGAATAGGTGGAGATGCCAACGTACAGTGCGCGTCCCGACCGCACGGCGTAATCGAGCGCCATCATAGTCTCCTCTAGTGGCGTGTTGGGGTCCGGGCGGTGGCTGTAGAAGATGTCCACATACTCGAGCCCCATGCGTTTGAGGCTTTGATCGAGGCTGGCGATCAGATACTTGCGCGATCCCCATTCGCCGTAGGGACCGGGCCACATGTAGTAGCCGGCTTTGGTGGAGACGATCAACTCATCGCGGTAGGGACGCAGATCCTGCGCCATGATGCGTCCGAAGTTTTCTTCAGCTGAACCGGGCGGCGGCCCATAGTTGTTCGCCAGATCCATGTGGGTGATGCCGAGATCAAAAGCGCGCAGCACCATGGCGCGAGCGTTCTCATAGGTGTCCACGCCGCCAAAGTTGTGCCATAGCCCCAACGACACTGCCGGCAGCAGCAGCCCACTGCGTCCTGTGCGTCGATAGAGCATTCGACCATCATATCGTTCGGAATCTGCCTGATAACGCATTGTCGATTTCCTTTCTGTTTCTGCTAACGGTGGACAATCACCAGCGTGCCCGGATTGGCGGCGTCCATAAAATGCCACCCGCTGTAGGACACTGTTGGCGAAGCCCAATCAAAAAGCCATTTTGCATCGCTATTGGTCAAATTGATGCAACCGCGGCTGGTTGGCGTGCCAAATTTATTGTGCCAGTAAGCGCCATGCAGTGCATAATCGCGGTAGAAGTACTGCACCCACTGCACGTTGGGTAGATTGTAATAGTCGCCAGCGGCGCGGCTGCCGCCCTGCATTGTCTGCGACGAGACCTTCGCCCAGATGCGGAAGACGCCGGTCACCGTCGGGGTTTTGGCTTTGCCCGATGAGATGGCGAAACGCTTGAGCAGTTTGTTTCCTTCCCATGCGTACAGACGTTGATGGTCGAGATCGACCGAAATCCATTTGCCCTCGGTTGGGATGACAGGATATTCGGGCACGCCGTTCTTGCCCATCGGCGCGTTGGCAAAGATTTCGGCAAAGGAAGGGGGCGGCACGACAATGCGTTGTCCTGGCTTAACCTGTCTCGCATCGGCAATGTTGTTGAGTTCGAGCGTGCGGCGCAGCGATGTACCATACGCGTTAACGATTCTAGCAAGCGTTTCACCCTCTTGAACCACGTGTACATAGTGTTTGCCGGCAACCGGAATCTCTTCGCCCAACTGTGGAGCAAAGGTCGTTCCTTGACTTACCGGCACGCGTAGCGCTTCGCCGACATGGAGGAGGGCGGAAGGTGAGCGCTGATTCATCTCCGCCAACCGCGCTGTGGAGGTGCGGAACTTGGCGGCGATGGTTGATAGCGTGTCGCCGGGCAGCGCGATGTAGATACGCGTCGATTCTACGCTGGCGGTTGGCGTGGGCGCCGTCAGGTCAATTGCCCCAACTGATGCATCACGTCCGGCGCCGCTGCCGACAACGCTTGACGGCACAGTGAGCACCTGTCCAACGCGAATCAAGCTTGGGTCGCTGATGGCGTTGAGGCGCATCAGTGTGTTGATGTCGGTCTGGTAGCGGTGGGCAATGGCGGTCAGGGTTTCACCGGCGGCCACAGTGTGTACGCCGCCGCCTTGCGCCAGAGCGCTGCGCGTAGTCACACAGAACAACATGACCACTGCCAACATCACACTATACTGCCAATGATTCATGCCCCTACCGATCTGAATACTCATGCCAACTGTTCCTCTTGTGTTTATGTGGGATGCACAGACGCAGTCGGAATTCTCTGTACATTCAATAGTTGTTTCCTACTTTCCAACTTTAGCAAACAGAGTTGAGCGCGTCAATCTTGGATTTTTATCAACTGTGCACAATTCGCAAATGGGTTTCAAATGGATTAGTTGCTATCAGAAAGAATGCCAAGTGTTGAAGGGGTCTGCTTGTTCGTGTAGCAAAGCAATTGTGCGCGTGACACAATCTTTTGCTGGTTGCCGCCAGAAAGATTTACTGACCTCTAGGGTAGCTGCTCATCTTCCCGGAAGCTTCGGAGCTTCCGGGAAGATTGTGAGCGATATGACGTGACAATCTAGAAATCAATATAACTAGTTGTTTTCGGTGACGGAAAGAGTAGGGAACCTGGTTCAGCGGTGTTTTGGTTGTAAGCGAAACGGAAAAATCGACGTTGACAAGCACGTCGGAGCGTCGTACAATTTGATTAAAACGTTTTAATTGGTTTGATTGTATTATCTTCCCAATTGGTTGTCAATTGTCAAATTTGGGCAATCGGCTAGAGGTGGAAAGTAGGTCATCGTCTCCGGCGTGACATGACGCCCGTCACACTGGAGGCGATGACCTACGATATGCGCCCCCAACTTGAAGTGCACCCATTTGGGCAATCGGCTGGAGGTGGAAAGCTTTTATGGAACGTAGGAATCCAGTGACGATTGTTGATGTAGCAGTATGCGCAGGTGTATCGCCAGGCACAGTGTCAAATGTGCTGACTGGCAAGCGTCCAGTGGCGGAGGCGACGCGCCAGCGTGTGCAACGCGCATTGGACGAACTCGGCTACCAGCCGAATTTGCTGGCGCGTAGCCTGGTCAACCGCAGCAGCAACACGCTAGGGGTTGTAACGTACGGGCTGGAGTACTACGGTCCTTCGCGTACGCTGGTCGGCATTGAGCGGCAAGCGGCGGAACTGGGCTACTCACTGTTGCTCGATCTATTGCATGGCCCCGATAGCCAGGATGTCGATGCGGTGCTCGCCGAGTTGACTGCGCGACGAGTTGACGGCATTATCTGGGCGGTGCACGAGGTCGGCGACAACCATGGCTGGATCGACGAGCGCCGCCTGCACACTTTGCCGCCGATCATCTTTCTGACCATGGATCAGCGCCCGGGCGCGTCAATTGTTTCCACTGACAACCGTGCTGGTGCGTGCATTGCAACGCAACATTTAGTCGATGCTGGCTGCCACACGATTGGCATTATCACTGGCCCGCTGAGTTGGTGGGAGGCGCGTGAACGTCTGGCTGGCTGGCGTAGCGCGCTGGAGGCCGCCGCGCTCGACCCGTCGCCAACCCTGGTTGCCGAGGCCGATTGGTCGGCCTCCTCTGGCGAAGCTGCTCTCCGTGTGCTGCTCGAACGGCGTCCCGATGTCGACGCTGTCTTTGCCTGTAACGATCAGATGGCGTTGGGCGCGTTGCGCTACTGCCATGCCATCGGTCGCCCTGTGCCAGATACGCTCTCGATCGTCGGTTTCGACAATATCCCGGAATCAGCATTTTTCTGGCCCGCGCTCACCACGGTGCGCCAACATCTGGCTGAACTGGGGCGGTTGGCAGTGAATGAACTGCATCGGCAGATCGAGCGAAATTTGGAAGGCGGCGAACCGATGCCGCCTGCACTGAAGGTGCTGCAACCGGAATTGATCGTGCGCGAGAGCACGGTTAGCGTGCAGCGCGCTGCTGCTCAGCCTGCCGCTCACGCACGATAAAGCCCCGCCTGCTGCCCGCCATCGATCACGAATACCTGCCCTGTGATCATCGCCGCCGCATCCGAAGCGAGATAGACCGCCAGCGCTGCCACGTCTTTCGCCTGAATGACGCCGGGCAACGGCTGGGTTGCCGCCAGAAACGCGTCACGGTCGGCGGGGGCGACGCCTGCCGTCAACGGGGTATCGACGTAGCCGGGACAGATCACGTTGCAGCGGATGCGTTCAGGGCCATAGTCCAGCGCAATCGCGCGCGTCAGGTTGATCACGCCGGCTTTGGCGGTGGAGTAGGCAGCTTTGTTGGCGGCCGCGCGCAGCCCAAAGGTGCCCGCTACGTTGAGGATGACGCCCGCGCCGCATTGCTGCATGTGCGGGATCGCCGCCCGCGCGCCGAGAAAGACGCTGCGCAGGTTGACCGCCAGGCACGCGTCCCACTCCTCTTCGCTGATGTCGGTGACTCGCCCCGATGGGCTGAAGCCGGCGTTGTTGACCAGGATATCCAACCCGCCAAATGCGGCGACCAAAGTTTCCATCGCCGCCGCCACTTCGTCGCTCCTGCTCACATCGGCAGGGACAGCCAACCCCTGTCCGCCGTAGCGCCGAATATCTTCGACGACGGCTTCGAGCTTTGTCGGCGTGCGTCCAACGACCGCCACTGCTGCGCCTGCCTCGGCAAACGCCAGCGCAATCGCCCGTCCGATGCCGGAGCCGCCGCCCGTCACCAGCGCGGTTTTGTTACGCAGTATCAATTCCATCATTCCACCTTCACCCACACGGTTTTCAGCTCGGTGTACGCATCCATCACCTGCCGGCCCAGCTCGCGCCCCAGTCCGCTTTCACCCATGCCGCCAAAGGGCGCCGCCGGATCGAACCAGTCGTAGGTGTTGATCCAGACCACGCCTGCCTTGAGCCGCGCCGCCATGCGATGCGCACGACTCAGATTTTGCGTCCATACGCCCGCCGCCAGTCCGAACGGCAACGCATTGGCGCGGGCGATGACCTCCTCTTCGTCCTCGAAGCGGAAGACGGAGAGCACCGGCCCGAAAATCTCCTCGCAGGCGATGGCGGCGTTGTCGGCGACATGCGCAAAGATCGTCGGCGCCAGAAAGTAGCCATCTGCCAGCCGCCCGCCCAGCCGTTCGCCGCCGATGACCAACGTTGCGCCGCTGCGCCTGCCTATCTCGATGTAGCGCTGCACGCGCGCCAATTGCTCGGCGGAGATCAGCGGCCCCAGGTCGGTCGACGCTTCGAGGCCAGGGCCCACGACCAGTTGTTGCGCCCGCGTCGCCAGTCGCTCCAGCACGGCGTCGTAGATGCCAGCCTGCACGAACAGGCGCGAGCCGGCGACGCAGTTCTGCCCGCTGTTGCTGAAGATCGCCCACAGCGCGGCCTCGGCGGCGGCGTCGAGATCCTCGACATCGTCGAACAGGATCAGCGGCGACTTACCGCCCAACTCCAGCGAGACGCGTTTGATCGTCTCTGCCGCTGCACGCTGGATCGCCTTACCAACTTCGGTGGAGCCGGTGAACGCCACCTTCGCCACGCCGGGATGATGGCTGAGGGCAGCGCCGGCAGTATGACCAAAGCCGGTGACGACATTGAGCACGCCCGGCGGGATGCCTGCCTCCAGCGCCAGTTCGCCCAGGCGCAGCGCGGTCAGCGGCGTCTGCTCGGCGGGTTTGAGCACGAGCGTATTGCCTGCCGCCAGCGCCGGCCCGATCTTCTGCGCCGCCATCACCAGCGAGTAGTTCCACGGCGTGATCGCAGCGCAGACGCCGACCGGTTCGCGCCGCGTGTAGACGTGAAAGCCTGGCGACGAAACTGCATAGGTTTCGCCGGTCAGCTTGGTGGGCCAGCCGGCGTAGTAGCGCATCTGCCCAATGGCGACGTTGATCTCGACATTGTAGGCGACGCGGAAGGGCTTGCCGTTGTCGAGTGTCTCGAGCTGCGCCAGCTCTTCTTTGTGCGTCTCCATCAGGTCAGCAAAGCGGTGCAGCAGTCGCTCGCGCTGCGCTGGCGGCGTGGCAGCCCAAGCCGACAAGGCGCGCTGCGCCGCCGCAACTGCAGCATCGACGTCAGCGGCGTCGCCGGCAGCAACATAACATAACGGCTTGCCTGTGGCTGGATTGAGCGTGGCAAAAGTTGCGCCAGTCTGGGCAGGCAGCCATTCGCCATCGATCAGCAGGCGCTGTTCGCGCTGCAGAAACTCAGTCACGGCGTGAGAAATTTCTGTGGTTGCTGTTGTGGTCATCATGGCAAATGTGTATATCTTTCTTGTTCACTCTGCTGCATCCCAGCCTGTGTAGAAGCGGCGCACATGGGGCGCCAGAATGCGCGCCGCCTCCAACCCGTGCTGTCCCTGACGACTGGCGTGATGCAACTCTGACTGCACCTCCACCAGTAACGCCGCCTCATCGATGCGGGTTGCGCGCCCATCGCGCACGACCCACTCGCCGTTGACCATCACGTGACGCACGTGCGTGCGGTTGGCGCGGCGCAGCAGTACATCGAGCGGCGACGCCAGCGGCGACATCCAGATGCCTTCGATGCCACGCCAGTCGAGCAACGCCAGATCTGCCAGCGCGCCGACCTCCAACCGTCCCATCCGTGAATCGCCGCCGAAGGTCACCGCTGCGCCGCCGGCTGTCCCCAGGTGCAGGATATCGGCGGCGGCAATGGTCGGCGATGCAGCGCCGGGGCGATTTGCCAGCGTCCACGCCAGCCGCAACTCGCGCAGATAGTCCTGGTCGTCGTCGAGCGCGTAGCCGTCCAATCCCACACCTACTTCGATCCCCGCCGCCAGGAGATCAGGTAGCGGCGCGATCCCGCTGCGCAGACGCAGATTGCTGCTCGGATTGTGAGCGATGGCGACGCTGCGGCTGCGCAGTATTTCGATGTCGCCGTCGTCAAGCCAAACCATGTGCGCCAACGTCAGCCATGGCCCCAGTGCGCCGATTTCATCCAGGTGTTGCACAAATGATTTTGCCCAGCGACGCCGGGCATAATGCGCCTGGTAGCGCGTCTCCAGCAGGTGCATCTGGACGCGTGTGGCGTGCGTCGTCGCCCAGTCGCAAGCCGCCAGGATCAGCGCATCGCTGCACCAGACGCCGCCAGCCGGGCTGATCTGGATGTGGATCGTGTGGTTGGCGCCGTCGTGATAGCGGTTGTAGAGGTCGGTGCACAGCGCAAAATAGTCGCGGGGACTGAGGGCGGGCAGTTGCATCGCCGCCTGCGCCGTTGCGCGCACCTCATCGCTCAATCCAGCCAGGAATTCAGGGTGATCCGCATAAATCAACGGATTCTGGTCGACATACGGCGGATGAAACGCGACACGGATGCCAGCAGTGCGATAGCCGTCAAGCGTTGGCGCGCACTCGTCGGGCAGGCGCTCCCAGGTGGATGGGTTGTGGCTGTGCGCAGTCGCGGTGACGCCGTTGCGCAGCAAGGTGACGCCCTCAAGCTGCGCCAGCAACGCCGGGTCGATGGCAGGCAGCGCACCCAGCGCCATCAGCCATATCTCCAGCATATCGTCGGCCACCCCCAACGCTACGCCGCTCAACGCGCGCCCGTGATCATGGGCATTGACCAGCCCAGGCAGCAAGCAAAGCGCGGCGTCGCCAACGACGATTGCATCAGGATGGCGTTTCTGCAACTCACTGTGCGATCCGACATCGACGATGCGATTGCTGACCACGCACACGCCGTAGTTGCGCTGCGCCGGCGCCCGCGCATCCAACACCGCCAGCCCCGCCCAGATGATCAGCGGAGAAGGATGGACTAGTGAATCGTGAACGGTCACCAATGAATCGTGAATTTCATCCCCACCCAATCTCCAATCTCCAATCTCTAATCTCCAGTCTCCAGTCTCCAATCTCACAATCTCACAATCCCTCCCCTACCGCTCCGCGTCGCTCGGCTTGTCCCACGCAAACGCGCCGCCGCCATCGATGAAGAGCAGTTCGCCGTTGACGTAGGCGGCATCGTCGGAGACAAGGAACGCGACGCCAGCGGCGACATCCTCTGGCGTGCCGTAGCGATGCTGCGGAATGCGGCGCAGCCAGCCGCCGGAGAGATCGGGCGCTTCCAGTGAGCGCCGCGTCATCTCGGTGGCAATGATGCCGGGCGCCACGGCGTTGACGCGGATGCCGTGCGGCCCCATTTCCATTGCCAGCGAGCGCGTCAAACCGATCACGCCCATCTTGGCGGCGGCGTAGTGTGACGAGTCGGTGAAGGAGACGATGCCGCTGATCGAGGCGATGTTGACGATGGCGCCGGGCGTCTTGTGCGTCAACCAGTGGCGCACCACCACCTGGCTGACCAGAAAGACGCTGGTCAGGTTGACGTTGATCATGCGCTGCCACTCTTCGTCGGTCATTGCCTCGAAGCGGGCGTTGCCGAAGATGCCAGCGTTGTTGACCAGGATATCGATGCGACCAAAGCGCTCCAGCGTCGCCGCCAGCATTGCCTCGACGCCATTGCGGTCAGTCACATCGACCTGCACCGCCAGCGTGGGCGCGTCGGTGTCGGCGTGCGCTGCCGCCGCCGTTGCCTCCGCCCCCGGCAGGTTGAGATCGGCAAACACGACCGCCGCGCCCTCCGCCGCCAACCGTCGCGCAATTGCCCGCCCAATTCCCTGCGCCGCGCCCGTGACAATCGCTGCTTTGCCCGCCATCCGTCCCACCATACCAGATCTCCAGTCTCCTTACCTGAATCCAGGGGCGAGGGGCGAGTTGCGAGGGGCGAACCGCCGCAGCCAACCACGCTTATCTCCCCAATCTCCAATCTCCAATCTCCAATCTCCAATCTCCAATCTCCAATCTCCAATCTCTCCGCCTTCACCGTCCCCGCAGCCGTGGATCAAGCGTGTGATAGAAGATATCCACGATCAGGTTGACGGCAACGTAGAAAAACGCCACCAGAATCACGGCGCCCTGCACCACGGCGTAATCGCGACGCAGAATGCCGTCGAGCAACATGCGCCCCATGCCGGGCCACGAGAAGACGAGTTCGGTGATGACAGCGCCGCCCAGCAACGCGCCGAACTGCAAGCCGAGCAATGTGATCACAGGCAGCATGGCGTTGCGCAGTGCGTGCACCCAGAGGATGCTGCGGTTCCGTAGCCCACGTGAACGCGCCGCGCGAATGTACTCGCGGTGCATCACTTCGAGCATCGACGAACGCGTCATGCGCATGATGAAGCCGGCGGTGGTCAGACCGATGGCAAGCGCCGGCAGGGTGATGTGACGCAGCGCGCTGAAAAAGGCGTTCCAGTTGCCGGTGATGATGGCATCCAGAAAGATGAAATTGGTGATCGTCGTGTACTGCACGCCGACGCCGATGCGTCCGCCGACCGGAAACCAGCGCAACTGCACGGCGAAAACGAAGATCAGCATGATGGCGATCCAGAACCAGGGGATCGACAGACCGAGCACCGCCAGCCCGCGCACGGTCACATCGACCGAACGCGATTGCGTCGTCGCCGAGATAATGCCAGTCGTCACGCCGATCACTGTGGCAATAATCATCGAGACGACCGCCAGTTCGATGGTTGGCGGCATCTTTTGGAGCAGCAAGGTGGAGACCGGCACGCCTGAAGCCATGGAGACGCCCAGGCTGCCGCTGATCAGGTTGCCCAGGAAGGCGAGATATTGCTGCCAGAGCGGCTGCGTCAGCCCCCACTCAGCACGGATGCGTTCGAGCTGCCCCTGATCGACGATCAGCGTGGCGACCTGCCCCATCGGGTCGCCGGGCACGAGGCGCAACACCAGGAAGGTCAACGTCGCCACAGCCCACAGCACGACGGGCAGCCAGAGAAGGCGGTAAATCAGATAGCGCATGATGTCACCGGTTGCGAAGCGTCGGGTCAAGGCGGTCGCGCAGCCCGTCGCCCAGAAAGTTGACCGCCAGCACGGTCAGCGTGATCGCCAGCCCCGGAAAGAAGGGCGCCCACAGCGCGTCGTAGATCAGGCGCTGACCTTCGCTCACCATCAAGCCCCAGTCGGGCGTTGGCGGCTCTACGCCCAGGCCAAGAAAACTCAACGCCGAGGCGAAGGCAATGGCGATGGCGAGCATGGCGGTTGCCTGCACGATCAGCGGCGGCAGCAGGTTGGGCAGGATGTGGCGGATGACCACGCGCAGCCCGCTGGCGCCCACAGCGCGCGCTGCCAGCACAAATTGATCGACAGTAAGCGAGAGCGTCAGGGCGCGCGCCACGCGCGCAAAGGTTGGGATCAGCGAGAAGGTGATGGCGATGATGGCATTGGCGACGCCCGTGCCGAGCGACGCCACGATCAGAATCGCCAGCAACACCGCCGGAAAGCTCAGCATCACGTCGATCAGACGCATCAACAGGTTGTCGACGTGACCGCCAAGATACCCGGCGACGACGCCGATCCCCGTCCCTGCCAGCATCGCCGCCAACACCGACAGTAAGCCGGTGAGCAGCACGGGGCGTCCACCGTACATCACGCGCGTGAGCAGATCGCGGCCAAACTCATCGGTGCCGAACGGATGCGCCAGCGACGGCGCCTGCAGCCGTTGCGGAATGTCGATCTTGACGGGATCGTGGGGGGCAAGCCATGGCGCCGCCACGCTGACGATGATCACGAACAGCAGGAAACCTCCGCCCAGCAAGGTCAGCTCATTGTGACGGAAGAACGCCGCCCAGCCGCGCCGCGACCGCCCAGCTCGTGCTGCATCGATTCCTGGCAACGCCTTCGCTCCTACAGTAGTCATGCGTCTGGTGCACTCCAGGATAAGGAGATTGGAAACTAGAGATTAGAGATTGGAGATTGCTGTGTACTGCACTGATTCTCCCAATCTCCAATCTCCCAATCTCCCAATCTCCAATCTCCAATCTCTAATTCAGCCAGACATCCTCCAGAAAGACGCGCTCGGTGGCGGCGGCGCCTGGTTGTAACCCTTCGACGTTGGCGGCCATGACCGTCGGCTTGGTGTAGTATGCCAGCATGATGTAGGGCAGCTCCTCCAGAATCATGTCCTGGATTTCTTTGTAGATCGGCTTGCGCTTTTCTGGATCGAGTTCGCTCTTGCCAGCGGCGAGCAGTTCGTCCATTTTGGCAGAAAACTCCGGCAGACCGGTGACGATGCCGGTCTCGCCTTTGGCGGTTGCTTCGCCTGATTGCAGCAGGACGACCTTGTTGTCAGGGTCAGGCACCCACAACGAACGCTGATTCATGCTGAGCTGCGCCTTGCCGTCAAGCACCTTGCCCCAGTACGAGCCGGCGTCCTGTGCGTCGAGCGTGACAGCAAAACCAACCGCCTCCAGATCGCTCTTGATCAGTTCCGCCATCTGAGGCCAGAAGCGATTGCTCTCGTAGGTGAGCGTGATCGGGATCGGCGTCGCCAGTCCGGATGCGGCGATGTGCTCCTTCGCCTTCTCGATGTCCTGTTTGCTGATCTCCCTGCCCGACGGATCAAATCCTAGCTCGGTAGGACCGACCATCGTCGCTGGCGGCTCGCCCAGACCGTAGAGTACAGCCTGGATCAAGTTCTCGCGGCTGATGGCGAAGTTGATCGCCTTGCGCACATCCTTGTTGTCGAGCGGCGCATTGTTGACATTGGCGGCCAGGAAAAGGTTGACGACCGGATCGCCTGCCACCACCTTCTTGCTGGGGTCGTTCTGCAGGCGTGGAATCGCCGAGGAGGGCGGATACGGCGCGAAGTTCACTTCACCCGCCTCGATTGCCGAGAGCATGGCGCCCTCATCAGGATAGCCGCGGATCACGATCTCATCGAGATGCGGGCGTCCCAGGTAGTAGTCCTCGAAGGCAACAAGCTGCGCTTCTGCGCCGGGTGTGAACTTTGCCAGCTTGAAGGGGCCGGCGCTGACTAGATTGGTGGCGATGCCCTGCTTCAGTTCGTCGAGCGATTTGGGGCTTAGAATCACCGCCGATGGGTGGAAAAGACGGTAGAGATAGGCGGCGTCGGGCGTCTCCAGCTCGACGACGACGGTCATATCGTCCGGTGCGGTGATGCTCTTGCGGTTCGACGTGTAGTTCGTGTGCATGTACAGCCCTTCGACATAGCTTGGGTCATCCGGGTTGACCTGGCGCGTCAGGCTGCGCACAACGGCATTGGCATCGACCGGCGCACCGTCGTGGAAGGTCATGCCGGGGCGAATCTTGAAGGTGTAGGTGCGCCCGTCATCGGAGATCGTCCACGACTCGGCGATGAAGCCTTCCGCCGGATCGGTCCAGACGCCGCTGGAGTTGGGGCGCGTCAAATAGGCGGCCAGGTTGTCAACGATGTTGATGATGCCGAAGCCGTTCCACAACCCCGGTTCGAGCGACTCGCCGATCGATTCAGCGGCGAAGACGATACGACCGCCCTGTTTGGGACCTGCCGCCGCTGCACCAACCTCTGCCGACGGTGCAGTAGCAGCCGGCGCCGTCGGCGCGCCACACGCCGTCGCCAGTTGCGTGACTGCGATCAGCCCCGCAAAGCCAGCCGTGCCCTGCAGAAAGCGGCGCCGCGACATCAGCGCCTTTTCCACTGCCATCGAGTAGCTTTCCTGTCCATTTTGCTTGCTCATAGTTCGTCTCCTTGAACCAAGATACACTGTTCCGAAAAAGTTCGGGTCGCAGGTGGGTTCACGACGCCTCATCCGCCAATCAGTTTCCTCAACACCTCACGCGCTACATGAAACCTCATCAGTAGGTCATTGCCTTTGGCGTGACATGGCGTCTCGTCACGCCGGAGGCGATGACCTACGGCACACACCGTCCGTCACGCCGGAGGCGATGACCTACGGCACACACCGTCCGTCACGCCGGAGGCGATGACCTACGGCACACACCGTCTCGTCACGCCGGAGGCGATGACCTACGGCACACACCGTCCGTCACGCCAGCACTGCCCGTCACTGTTCTGCTAATGACCGCCCCAGCGCAACGGTCGTCAGACGTGCAAAGCACAGACTTATGCTGTGACGTGCGCTCTCAACATCAAACTTCGATCACGGCAATCACCTCGCCGACGGGCGCTTCGTCGTCTACAGCGTAATGCAGCTCAGCGACGACGCCATCCACCGGCGACTCGATTTCGGTGTCGACCTTCTCGGTCTGCACCGTAACGAGCGGCTCACCGGCGCTGATCGAGTCGCCCACCTGCTTGTGCCACTGTACGATGATGCCTTCGGTCATGGTCATGCCGAATTTGGGCATGTAGATCGGGTGCTGCGCCATGCTTCAGATCCTTTCCGGTTCGGGCTGGGCGACGATGCGCTGGACGGCGGCGACGATGTCCGCCGGCTGCGGGATGACCATCTTCTCCAACACCGGGCTGAAGGGGATCGGCACATGTGCGCTGCTGACGCGCTGCACGGGCGCTGTGAGATGATCCCATGCCTTTTCGCCGATGCACGCCGCCCATTCGCTGGCGCCGCCGCAGACCGGGTAGCTTTCATCGACGACGACGCAGCGACCGGTGCGCGCCACGCTTGTCAGCACCGTCTCTTCGTCCCACGGCTTGAGCGTGCGCAGATCGATCACCTCCGCCTCGATGCCGTGCGTCGCCAATTCGGTCGCGGCCTTGAGCGCATGATGCACCATCAGCCCGGCGCAGACGATGGTCACGTCGCGGCCGGCGCGCTTGATATCAGCTTTGCCCAGCGGGATAAGATATTCCTCGTCCGGCACTTCCCCGCGCTGACCGCCCAACGCCAGGTGATTGAGAAAGATGACCGGGTTGTCGTCGCGGATGGCGGCTTTGAGCAGCCCCTTGACATCGTAGGGTGTGCTCGGCATGACGACCTTGATCAGCGGCAGGTGCATGAAAAAGGGATGCACAGCCTGACTGTGATGCGGACCTGCGCCGATGCCGCCGCCGTTCTGCACCATGAAGGTGACGGGCACTTTGGTCTGACCGCCGAACATGTAGCGCATCGCCGCCGCCTGGTTGGCGATCTGGTCGAACGCCAGGTAGAGGAAGGCGCCGAACATCAGATCGACGACCGGGCGCAGACCGGTGGCGGCTGCGCCGATGCCGGCGCCGGCTACGCCCAGCTCAGAGATTGGCGTGTCGATGATGCGGGCGTCGCCAAATTCGGCGTGTAGCCCGCGCGTGCCGGCAAAGACGCCGATGCGCACATCCTCACCGATCAGAATGACGCTCGGATCGTGACGGAGTTCTTCGGCTAAAGCGGTTTGAATCGAAGCGATATAGGTTTTGCGTGGCACGGATGCTCCTTTGCAAAAATGTCCCTGGCTCTTTGGAACCAGCGGTTCTCGAACCTTCGACTACAGCATAGTTGAGATTCCCACTTCCTCCAGCCACCGCTGATATTCGATGAGTGGCAGATCGGCTGGACGAAGAGGGAGTTCAATTTTTGTCCAAAACGGAGGCAACAACCAGGGTCGCTGACTTTCAACAATCACGCGATCTTGCTCACGCAAGGTGTCCTGCATACGTTCAAACTTGTCGTTGTACGCGGGTTTGTCGAGATCGTAGTTGCGGGATGACCCCCAGAATGTAAGGGACTCATTGTACCGAATCGGGCAGACAGCCTGCCAGATTACCGTGATTCGCTCTGATCCCTCTGCGCGGATCGTAAAGTGAATTGTGTTTGGAATTCCCACTGTTGTAGTCAGATTGACGACTTTGGCGGTGGAATCTCCGTTTTCGGCGATCGTCGGGTTATCAGGCTGCACCATGCGAATGTGGATGACCAGGTTGCGACCGTCCCGTCGAACTTTGTGTTCGGGTGGCTCCGGATGATTGCGATCACCGACAAGGCCTTCGTGGACCCAAGGTCCATGCGTGTCGTCTAACGCAGCCATGATGACGCGGGGTGCAGACGCCTTCCAGGTCGGATATTTGCGCAGTGGACCGGGTAGGAAGACTGGCTCATCTACATGCGGAAAGATGGGCAACTCAAACATGGGGCTATTATCCAGGCATACCCAGATCAGCCCGTATCGTTCGGTCGCTAAATAACTCGGCACAATGGCATCTGCTGGGATATGCCGGTCGGCTACCAGTTGTGGTATTTCAACGCAGCGACCATCTGCCGAGTAGGACCATCCATGGTAGGGACACATCAGGCATTGTCCATGACCGGCGACGGTTCGTATCTCTCCGAGCGAAAGCTGCGCCTGAAAATGGCGACACAAATCTTGCATGGCGACAACGGCGCCGTTTAGCCGTGCCAGGACAAGCCTTTCTTCAAGAAGCTCAACGCCAACGGGTGTATCATTGGGGAGTTCATCAGCAGCGAGCACTGGGTGCCAGAACCGGCGCATTGAAGCATAGTATGTCTGGATGGCATCATCGCCGGGCTGTCGCAGGTGCATGTGCAACGCTGAATCAAGCGTTTTTGTCTCTGTGTCCATTGTAACTCCTTGGCTCCCTGTAAACAGGTGGTTATAGGTGGATTTACGCCCAACGATCGGCAAACAGTATAGTTTCGTCTGGCTCTTCACTGGCGCGGGCAAAGGCAACTGCATCGACAACCGCCTGTGCGATCGCCTGGTCGAGCGTTTCTAGCGTTTCCAGCGCCACGAGCTGGCGTTCCACAATGTAATCGTGCAGCTTGAGCAACGGATCGTTGCGGCGCATGGCGTCGCGTTCTTCCGGCAGCAGATATTGTTGACCCGCCAGGAAAGCGTCTTCGCCTTCGGCGTGACCGCCGCGACGGTGCGTTTTGGCTTCGATCAGGGTGGGACCTTCGCCGCAGCGGGCGCGGGCGACGGCTTCCTGCGCAGCGTCGTACATGGCGATTGCGTCCGTGCCATCGACGATCACGCCGGGGATGCCGTAGCCCTGCGCGCGCAGGGCAATGTCCTTGATGTTCATGGCAGACGCAGCGGGCGTGAATTCGCCGTATTGGTTGTTTTCGCAGACAAAGATCACGGGCAACTTGAGCACCGACGCCAGGTTGAGCGATTCGTGAAAACTACCTTCGTTGGCTGCGCCGTCGCCAAAAAAAGTGACGGCGACCTGGTCCGTGCCGCGCGTCTTGGCGCTCAGCGCTGCACCGACTGCTATGGGGATGCCGCCGCCGACAATGCCACATGCACCCAACATGCCAATTGAGAAGTCGGCGATGTGCATCGAGCCGCCCTTGCCTTTGCAATAGCCATCGCGCTTGCCGAAGAGTTCCGCCATCATGCGCTTCATGTCGCCGCCCTTCGCCAACACGTGACCGTGACCGCGATGCGTGCTCACGATGTAGTCGTCATCGCGCAACGCTGCGCAGACGCCGGCGCCGACCGCCTCCTCACCGATGTAGAGATGGACAAAGCCGGGCAATTGTCCCTGGGCAAAGAGCTTGCTCACTTCCTCCTCGAAGCGACGGATGCGCAAGATGCGGGTGTAGATGTCGAGTAATTTTTCGGTTTCCATTTGTAGTTCCTCTTCCGGCGGTTGCGAACCGCCGCTACGATGTGACGGTTCGGCGGTTGCGAACCGCCGCTACGCACCGATGATCTCCGCCGCCGTCAACGCCAACACCTGCGTTGCGGTGACGATCTGGTCAACGTCGATGCACTCGTCTATCATCGGCCAGACCGGGATGAAGCCGGGGCCGTATTCCACGCATTCGATGCCGACGCCCTTGAAGTGACAGGTGTCTGCCGTGGCGCCGATGCGATGTCCTGCGCCGACGACCGGCGCCGCGCCCGTCACGTGAGTATGGCTGGCGATCAACGCCTGCGCCAGCGGACTGGTCGCCGGGGTCGCCGCCCGCGCCGGCATGTTGGGCTGCTGTGCACTCTGCGGAATTACCAGCTCGTAGCGGAAGGTCGGGTCTTCGGCGGCAAAGCGGTCGAGCAGACGGATCATGTCCTGGCGCACGCTTTCTTCGGTCATGCCCGGCACGATGCGCAGGTCGAAGGTGAGCGTCGTCGTGTCCTGGAAGTGCTCGATGTTGCGCACCGCCATGCGTGGAAAGCCGGGCAGCAATGGATGCGGTGTGAAGCGTAGCCAGCCGCCCTCTGGGATCGGCTGATATGCCGGGCTGAAGTCGTGGATTACCTTCGTGATCTGTTCGATGGGATTGACATAGGGCACGCGATGTTTGAACTCGCCGATCACCCGCACTTTGCCTTGGACATAGCCGACCGAGATCAGCCCTACGTCGAGGTTGCTCGCTTCAGTGACAATGCAATAGTCTGGTCGCCAACCCTGCTCGATCAGGTGCACGGCGCCTACGCCGCCGCCCGTCTCCGCCACCACACACGCCACGATCAGGTCGCCGCGTCGCTTGATCCCGGCGCGGCGCACAGCGTCGGCGGCGCAGAGGATCGCAGCCACGCCCGCCTTCATGTTGATGGCGCCCAGCCCATAGAGCTTGCCATCCACGATGTCGCCGGCAAAGGGATCGTGCTTCCATTCCTCTTCGCGGAACGGGCGCCCCTGCCAGTCGCTGGTGTCGGTATGGCCGCAAAGCATCAAGCTGGGGCCGTCGCCCTCGCCGCGCAACACGCCGATCGTCTGATGGGTGACGCCGGTCGGATGGGCGGGCAAATGTGGCAGCGGCACTGTTTGTAGTTGAACCTCAAAGCCGCGCGCACCCATCCACTCCGCAATCCAATGGCCAAGCTCAGATTCGTGCCACAGGAAGGAAGGGATGCGGATCAACTGTTGCGTCAGCGCAACTGGTTCATTCGGATCGATGCTGGATAGAATTCGTTTGCTTTGTTGCATTGCTGATAGATTTGTATGCTTGTCAGTGATCGCATCTTTCCGGAAGCTCCAGAGCTTCCGGGAAGATTGGCAGCCAACCTGGAGATCAGTCGCGTCAAACGTCGCCTTTCGCAACTCGCCCCTTGCAGCTCGCCCACACATCGAAGCCGACCTGCGCGCCGCCCCACAATTCCTTCACGCCGATGGTGTTGCGCGTTGGGTAAGGCGGCTGGAAGTACTCACGATAGATGCGATCCATGTCGGCGAAACGGTTGATGTCGGTCAGCGAAACATTGACGCGAATCACGTCGGCGAAGGTGCAGCCCGCTGCGGCCAGCACTGCGCCGATGTTTGCCAGCGCCTGCCGCACCTCAGCCTCGAAGCCACCCCTGACCACGCCCGACCCGTCCGGGTGTGTGCCCAGATAGCCGGATGTCACCACCAGGTCGCCGATCCGTAGCGCCTGACTGTAGCCGCTGCTGGGGATCGGCGCCTGATCGGTCAGGATGACCTCAAAGTCAGTCATGATTGCCTCCTCGCTGCTCGCCGCGCCCTTCGCGCAGGTAGTTGTAGATGGTGGCGCGACTCACGCCCAGTTGGTCGGCGACAAAGGGCGCCATCTTCTTGACCTGAAAGACGCCCTTTTCGTCCAACCGACGGATCAGATCGATCTTGTCGTCGCGGTTGAGCAGCGGCTGCCCCTGCCCGATCTCAGCGAGCGTCTCGGCGATCAGATTCTGCACCGTCTCCTCGATGTCGTCGGTGAAGGTCTCGACGATATCGCCATGATCGGCGGTGGCGATGAAGCGGCCAAGCTGGTTGCGCATCGTTACAAACGCCGTAATGTCGAAGTTGATGCAGAATGCACCGCGCGCTCGGCCGTCTTCGTCGCGCAGAAAAACCGTGCACGACTTCATCATTCTGCCGCCGGGCAGGCTGGTCAAATAGTTGTAGAGGTCTTCATCGGTCTCGCCGTCGCTGGCTTTGGCGAGCAGTAGATCGGTCGCCGCGCCGCCGATGCTGCGGTTGGTGATGTTGCCTGCCAGACAGACGATCGAATGTTCGAAGTCTGCGAAGTCGTGGATCACGACCTCGCAAAACGGCTCAAAGAGTTTTTCCAGCGCTGCCGCCACCTGGCGCAGCACGCCATAGGTCGCCTCCGGGAGCGAAGGCGCAGGAACCGAGATGGTGGATTGCGCTGTGTCTATGTTGACGCTCACAAAGCAATGCTCCCAATCGTATGCCTACTTGCTGCTGCAGAGGTGTGGGAAGCGCTGCAGCATATTGGTTGATTGCCAGATCGATTGTGCAATATGCTATCAGTATTTTGACAGAATGTCAATAGCTTAGACAATCTGTTGAATATCAAGTATACTATCATACAGAGCGAGGCGATGTTGTGGAAATTTGCTTCCAATTCTGGCATCAGTTTGCCAAAGATCGTGCAGTGTGTTCTGTTTGATTTGTGCAAACTGCCACAATCAGCTATGGATCAACCGGAATTGATGTGGTCAACGGCTACAGCGGATTTGGACGGCAGCGGATTAGCGTTTCTGCCAGTGTAGCGAATCCGTTCCTGTCTGCATCCG
Organism: uncultured Caldilinea sp.; assembly: GCA_937981885.1. Classification (GTDB taxonomy): domain Bacteria; phylum Chloroflexota; class Anaerolineae; order Caldilineales; family Caldilineaceae; genus Caldilinea. The sequence continues at coordinate 32,230 of CALJMI010000038.1, read as the reverse complement.
TTGTAGCCTGGTTCGGCGCAACCACGCCAAATCTAAGAGAACCTCAGCTATTTTTTCGGCAATCGAAGTTCAGCGATGATGAAACAGGGGAAATCTGATGAACGACGAAAAAATCGATGCGTTGGGCGAAGTGTTGTATGTGCAGAAGGGACCGGCGACGATGACCGAAATGAGCAGCCATGACGTGGCGCGGGCGCTCGAACGCACCGACGTCGTGCTGCTGCCCTTTGGCGCACTGGAGGCGCATGGCGACCATCTGCCGCTGGGTACAGATAGCATGGAGGCGCGCGAAATCTGCCGTCGCGTGGCGTTGCAACTGGAGGCGGAAGGCTGTCCGGTAGTGATTGGGCCGATGATTCCCTTCGGCACGTCCAACTTTCACCTCGGCTATGTGGGCACGGTCTCGCTCAAGCCGGAGACGTTGATCGCGCTCAGCCGCGATGTCTGCCTGAGCCTCTATCAGAGCGGCTTTCGGCGTTTTGTCTTCGTGCACGGTCATGACGGCAGCCTGCCGTCGATGATGGTGGCCGCGCAGATTCTGGTCGAGGAGACGCCCGACGCCGAGGCGATGGTGTTGAACTGGCTGACGCCGCTGAGCAAGGTCTACCACACGATTCAGACGTCACAGGCGACCGAAGGGCACGGCGGCGAAGGCGAGACCTCCCGCCTGCTGGTGACGCATCCGGAACTGGTGCATCCCGAACGCAGCGCGCCGTTTCATGTAGACCGTGAAGAGATGCGCAAGCTGCAAGGCCCGGAGCACATCAAGACCGGCGGCGCCATCTTCTACAGCACACGCAAATATCCGCACTATTACATCGGCACGCCGGGGTTGGCGCGACCCGAGACTGGCGAAAAGGGCTACGCCGTGGTCGTGGAATGGATGTGCGACGTGATCAAGCGCGACCTGTTCGGACCATTGTGAGCACGTTGTGTCGGCCGCAGCCGTGCCTACACCGCCGCCAGCGCCTGCTCCAGATCGGCGATCAGGTCTTCGGGATGCTCAACGCCGATCGACAGGCGCACCATCTTTTCGGTGATGCCCATTTCGATGCGCTCTTCCGGATCGACGTCAGAGTGGGTCATCGTCGCCGGGTGCTCCGCCAACGATTCAGTGCCGCCGAGACTGACGGCGAGGTGGAAAAGCTGCAGCTCGTTCAAGAAGCGGAACGCCTCCGCTTCGCCGCCCACCAGCTCGAAGCTGATGATGCCGCCGGGCGCCAGACACTGTCGGCGATAGAGTGCATGTTCGGGTGTATCCGGCTGCAGGTGACCGAGGTAATAGACGCGCTCCACCTTAGGGTGGTCGGCGAGGAAATCTGCAACGTAGCGTGCATTCTTCATTTGCGAGGTCATGCGCAGTTTGAGCGTCTCCAGGCTGCGCAATAGCATCCAGCCGGTCATCGGGCTTGCCATAGTGCCGAGGATGGTGCGGAAGCTCTTGATCTGATTGACTAGAGTCTTGCCGCCCAATGCAACACCGGCGATCAGGTCGCTGTGTCCGCCGATGTATTTGGTGGCGGAATAAAGCACCAGATCGGCGCCATGTTTTAGTGGATGTTGCCAGAGCGGGCCAAGAAAGGTGTTGTCGACTGCAAGCAGAACTGGGCGGCCGGATTGAGAGAGACGGCGCGCCAGACCGGCGCACGCTGCAATGTCGACCAATGCGTTGGTTGGGTTGGCAGGCGTTTCGATATAAATCATGGCGACATGCTCGCGGATTGCGCGGTCCAGAAGCGCCTGCTCGAAAGCGGCTGTTCCGCTGTTCGCCAACACGCCGACCGGACGGATGCCAAAGCGCGGCAAAATATGTTTAAGCAGATAATCGGTGCCGCCGTAGACCGGTTCGCTGAAGAGGATGACATCGCCCGGTTTGAGAAAAGTCAGCAACGTGGTGCTGATCGCCGCCATACCGCTCTCGAAGACGGCGGCTGCCTCCGCCTCATCCCACAGTACAAGACGATCTTCCAGGATTTCGAGATTCGGGTTGTTGAGGCGGCTGTAGATCAGCCCCATTTCCTCGCCTGGCTGTTCTTTGCGCAGTCCGTAGGCAAGCTCGAAGAACGCCTTGCCTTCTTCGGCTGTTTTGAATACAAACGTGGAGGTCATGAAGAGCGGCGGTTTGATAGCGCCTTCTGAGAGTTCGGGGCGATAGCCATAGCCCATCATCAGGCTTTCGGGGCGCAGTTGCTTGTCGCCGATGGTCCGTCCATGCGAATCGTGTTTCATGGTGCTCATGGTTTGTCTCCGTTGACAAAGTAAATTTGCCACCATTATAGCCTGGAATCTGGCAAGGGGAATCAGCCATTTAGCCAGGAAACGAGAGAGTCCCCTGGAAGATTTTCAATTCACTCACCGCTCCATCGTCGCTCGACCTGTGGTCTCAAGAATGTCAGTCCTTTGCGCACGAACTCGCTCCCATTGGGACAGACGTTGTGAAACATGCCGCGCTGGTAGGCGAAGTCTTTGATCGACGAATTATACGCCTCCATCGTCAGCGGCCCGTCAAAGTTGATTTCGCGCAGCGCGTCGAAGAGCGCATCCCACGGCACGAGACCGCCGCCAGGCGCGCCGCGGTCGTTTTCGCAGGTGTGGACGCACCAGAGCCGCGGCGCCAGCGTGCGAATGGCGGCGGCGTAATCTCGCTCTTCTGTGATGGCGTGGTAGGTGTCGAAGAGCGCGTAGAGGTTGGCGTGGTCAGCCAGCTCGATCAGGTGCATCACCTGTGCAGCCGTGTTGACCATGTGGGTGCGGAAGTGGCTCATCGGCTCCAGCACGATCTTGACATTGCGCGCTGCGGCATAATTCGCCAGCGCGTGCAGGCCATCGGCGGTCCAGTGATACTCATTTACCGGTGGACGGCGGCGCTTGACCACGCCAGGATGTCCGTACAGCGCGCCGGCATACGCTGCTGCGCCCAGTTCCGCCGCCAGGTCGACCTGGCGGCAATGCCACATCAACCCTTCGCTGCGCTCCTTGGGCGCGTCGGCCGAGAGATCGGCGCTGAGCGGCCATGCCCCGCCAGGCCCGATCACCAATGTCAGCCCCAACGCTTCCGCGCGGCGACGCGTCAAGTGTGGGGTAAAGTGAACGTCATCGCCCACCGACAGCTCTGCCAGGCTGAGACCAAGCGCTTTCATCTCATCAAGAATCGGCAGTGCGTCGTCGCTCCACCGATCAGTGAACAGATAACAATGTGCGCCAAACTGCATAACTCACTTCCTCAATCGGTCTTCTTCTGATTTTCACGCGATCTTGCATTGCGGGTTGGCTGTTTCCTACAATCCTATGTTATCTTGACACTATGGGGCAAACCAGGAAGTCACGACGTTCGCCAAACACGCGAGCCTCCAAGCCAAAGGCGACCACCCAACCTATTCTCCAGACGCCCGCCGAACCGTATGTGCAGGTCAACGGCGTTCTCCAGATTATGTCGCAGGGAATCGGCTTTTTGCGCGACCCGCTGCGCGCCTTTGCGCCGTCGCCCGCCGATGTTTTGGCGCCGGCGGCGTTGATTCGCAGCTATGCCTTGGTCGACGGCGCCGAGATTACGGGCATTGCTGGCACAACCGACCAGGGATTGCAACTAACCTGCGTTGAGCAAATCTGTGGTTTGACGCCAGAAGCTTTCGCCAGCCGTAAGCCCTTCGAGCAGCTTATCGCCATTGACCCGAACGAACGGTTCCGGCTCGGCGACAGCAACGTGGTATCGATGCGTGTGGTCGAGCTGATTGCGCCGCTCGGCAAAGGCACGCGTGGGTTGATTGTCGCGCCGCCCAAGGCGGGCAAAACACAGCTTCTGGAAGAGCTGACGCACGCCATCCACGCCAGCGCACCTGACGCGCGCATCATCATGCTCCTGATTGACGAACGTCCTGAAGAAGTGACGCACTTCCGTCGCACCGTGCCCGCCGAAGTGTTTGCGAGCTCCAACGACCAGAGTTTGAGCGACCACACCCGGCTGGCGGAATTGACGATGGCGCATGTGCGCTGTGAACTGGAATGTGGGCGCGATGTCGTAGTGTTGATCGACAGTCTGACGCGTATGACGCGCGCCTTTAACCTGGCTGGCCGTGGCGCCAACCGCACGCTATCGGGCGGCATCGACGCCAAGGCGCTCGAGATGCCGCGGCGCTTTTTCGGTCTGGCGCGCAATATCGAGAAGGGCGGTTCGGTCACGGTGATCGCAACGGCGCTGGTCGAGACTGGCTCGCGCATGGACGACCTGATCTTTGAGGAGTTCAAAGCCACCGGCAACAGCGAGTTGGTGTTGGATCGTTCGCTGGCGGAGGCGCGCATCTTTCCGGCGATCAACATCAAAGCCAGCGGTACGCGCAAAGAAGAATTGCTCTATACGCCCGCCGAAATGGAAAAATTAACGCTGTTGCGTCGCGCCCTTGCCGACCGTGATAACAAGAGCGCCATGACGGGTCTGCTCAATTTGCTGCAAAAAGCGCCCACCAACGACGAACTGTTGCGTCGGTTAAAGAAAAAAGCCTGAGCAAGTCGTTGCGCTGTGCGTGTTCCGTATTTCGTGGCTGAGCGCTGATGCAGTACGAAACACAAGATACGCACCATGCGTCGCGTATCAGCGGGGAAGCGGCGCGCCGAACTCAGCGTTGTCTTCGCGACGCACCGCCTCGGCGTCGGCGTAGTAGCCTCGTCGCTCCGGTGGCAGCAGGTCCGCCATCCCCAGCATCAGCTCTGTCGTAAGCTGACGCACCTGCTCTGGGTTGTCGACGCTGCCGTAAGCTATCACCGGCTTGCCAAAGCGCACCGTGACCAGCGGGCGGCGCTTGAACTTCAGGATGTCGCGCAGCACTGGCTCTGAATTGATGACGACGACCGGTACAATCGGCGCCTGCGCCATCATGGCAATGCGCGCTGCACCCGTCTTGCCGCGTTGCAACTGTCCACTGCGACTGCGCGTGCCTTCGGGGAACATGCCGACGACCTTGCCGGTGCGCACAAAGTCCGCTGCCTGTTTGATGGCCTGGATGTCGCCCTTGCCGCGTTGCACGGGAAAGGCGCCGGCCGCCTTCACCAGCGCCGCCAGCCATGGGTGCAGCGCAAAAATCTCGGATTTCGCCATGTAATAGACCTGGCGCGGCGACGCATAGCCGACAATGACATAGTCTGGCCCCATCGTATGGTTGATGGCGTAGATGCAACCGCCTGTGCGCGGCACATTTTCCTGCCCCTCAACGCGCAGGCGCAGAAAGAAGACGCGGATCAACGTTGCAATCACATACAGGAACCGCCAGATCCACGTGGCGTCTTTTGGTGGAATCAGACTCATGCGTCCTCCGAAGCGTCGATTTGGCTTTCCTCACGCAGCGATGACGGCAGTAGATTCGCCATGGCCGCCATAACATCACGCGTGTAGCTGCGCAATGACCGCCGGTCGGTAGGGTCACGCGGCGGCGGCAGCGGCTCACCCACCCGCGCCAACACGTGAGTGCGCGGTTTCAAGCTTAGATAATTTGAACGTTGGAAGATTGGCTCCGAGTTGATCACAACCGCCGGCACAATCGGCGCCTGCGCCTGGATCGCCACATAAGCCGCGCCTGAACGCCCGCGTTGGAGCTTGCCGGTGCGGCTGCGCGTCCCTTCAGGGAACATACCAAGCACGCGTCCGCTCCGCACCAGGTTGATGGCGTGCTGCACTGCTCCCATGTCGCCCTCGCCGCGATGGATTGGGAAACAGCCGTGATAGCGCAGAAATTGCCCAAGCCAGCGGTTTGCTTCCATCAATTCGGCTTTGACCATGAAATAGATCTGTCGCGGGGACAGATAGCCGATCACCAGGAAGTCGGGTCCCATCGTGTGGTTGCAGGTGAGAATGCATCCGCCAACCGTCGGGATGTTTTCGCGACCCTCGATGCTCAATTGGCAGAAGAGCGGCTTGACTGCGGTCAAAAACATGTGAATGGCTTTCCATGACCAGATAGCGTCGCGGGGTGGTTTCAACGAGCCAGCAAACACGAGTTTCTTTCCTCCGATGCAGTAAGATGCGGTAACACACTTAATTGATGCGATCCAGCAGAGTGCAAATGTGGCGGTGCATGTTCAACAGATTTTGGTCGTCGGGGGCAAGCTCAGACAAGTCATAATAAGCGCGAGCTTCCTCCGGGAAAAGAAAAGGAAGCGCGCCAAGCAAAAAGAAGTAACGTCGCAGATCGTGCGCCGCCTCCTCCCATTCCTGCATGTGAAAACTCAGCACAGCGCGCTCACGCCAGAGCTGTGGTTGATCGGGTGCAAGGATGGTCTGAAATGTCAGCACGTGTCGCAGCCGCTCAGCGTCCGGGTGGGACATGTAGGCGGCGCGCAGGTTGTTCAGAATTCGCGCCGCCAGCTCCGTTGCCCCCATTGGCTGAAAAAAGTGTGGACCCAATTGAATCGGGCGACCGACAATACGGGCAAGATAGACCTCGGCGTGTTCGGTTTCGACAACGGCGTTGTAAAAGGGATCGAGCAGCCAGGCGCCGGCAGCATCGGTGTAGCGCGCCATGAAATGGTGGGGAAACCCCATGCCTTCGATCCGTCGATCAAGCCGCCGTCCGATGGCAATACACAACAGACAGAGCATGATCGGCAGCCCTGTGCGACGGTGCAGCACCTGGTCGAGCATGCTGTTGCGTGGGTCATAATAGTCCGCCCGGTTGCCATGAAAGCCTAGATTGAGCGTGATGATTTCCAGGAACTGGTTGGCGGCTGCAAAGCCCTGCGCCTCAGGAGAGAGACGACGGTCAACGACTTCCGCCAACCTGTCAATCTCGCCAAGATAGATGGCGCTGTCGAGATCATGTTGGCCGATGCGGGCAATATCAAGGGCAAGCACCTCGGCGCCCACGCCCGGTTCCGCAAGATGGCGCCGGAATTGCTCAAAGACTTGCATCGTCATCGTTCGGGCAGGATGAGCGGGTTGGCGCCCTTCTTGAGCCGAGCCATGCGCGTCACTTCCTGGCTGAGGATGCGCCGCATCACAGCCACCGAACCGGCGTAGGTGGCGTCCACTCCAAAATAGCTCATACTCTTGCTCAACAGCGTCTGTCGCCGGCTGATCGGTGTGTCGCTGGCGTAGTGGATCAAGCCGATATCGTAGGGGACGTTGATGAATAGATTGACGATCTCGTTGACCGGATAGCGCTGCGGGTAGACATCCTCGTAGATGCCGCTGAGATAGGGGCCAGCTTCCATCTCGATGTCGGTGTAGCCTTCCTCGTAGAAGATGTGCATGAATTGGCGATTCTGTAGAATCGTGCCGCGCACCGTCACCGCTTTCTGGTTGTCGAAAACGGTGCCGAAATTGAGCAGCCCGCTGACATCGGTGGCAGTGAAACAGTTGCGGAATAGAAATGTGTTTTGCGAATGCTCGTCGTAGACGACATTGGGGATCATCACGTCGCCGACGCGACCGTTGAGCGTCGCCGCCTTGCCAAGCACGTAGACGCCCATGATCCGCCCCACCGCCGTGCTCACCTGGCTGAAGATATGGTAGGCGGCCATGCCCAGTGGATAATCGATGTTGAGCACCAATGCGTTGCTCTCGCGCAACAGCTTCCACTCTTCTTCGTCGAAGATGCGCAGCCGCGGGTCGAGTTGACGATGGTCGATGCAGCACAGCTCAAAAACCTGCGCCTCGACATCCAGACAATGGGGATCGCTGACACGCGTGATGCCAGCTGCGCGCTCCCGTTCTGCAACGAGTTTGCTGACGTGCGCCTGATTGTGAAGACTGGACAGATAGAGCCGAGACGCGTAATAGAGGAAGTTGTGAAGATGGCCGTTGTCGCTATCTTTGGGCAGGGCGTTCAACTCAGTGAGCAGGTCTTCGGGGTTCTCGCGACGCACGTACTCTAAAATTTCGTGCTGCAACTCCCAGGAAAGCCCTGTAACCAGGTTGGCGATGCTGTGCGTGTTGCTGCTGACAAAGTAAATCGGTCGCTCCCATGGGTTGAGATGAGCGACGGCGCTTTCGAGCTTGCCCCACCAGTGCTGCACACTGCGCCGATAGTCGCCCAACCCGCTGCCGAGCACTTTCATGCGCAGATCAAGGCGATTGCGCGCTGCTTTCTGTAAGTTCGAGAGCAGCCGGGCGCCGGGCCAGAGCTGCCCAAGTTTTTCAAGTTCGCCGGGCGTCAGATCGAGCGCTTCGCCGATGACAGTCGGCAAGTCGACGCTGAACGACTGTGCGCTGTCGGTTTGGTTGAGCAGGCGATCGCGAATCCGTCCGTTGTTCAGTCGTTCATGAATTTTGTTCCACTCGATCTGGAAGGTGGTCATGCACGGGACCAGGTCATCGATGTCGCTGACGCTGGCGACAAACGCTGCGATCGTGCGGCTCTGCTCGTCGTAGTAGTATTTGCGCCGTCGCGCCCGCGCCTTGACGGTGCGCCAATCCTCGATGGAGTAGCCCTCGCGCTCGAAGACATCCTCCATCTGCCCCATTACCACCAACTGGGCATCAACGATTTCGTCAGGCAGACGCAGCGCTGAATAGACCAGCGCTGAGATATCGATGTCGGCGCTGTCAGCCAGGTGATGCAAGTTGGAACGCATCCCCATATGCGTATCTTCCAGGCTGCGGATGCGCACCGGCCCGCTGCTGCGCAGCAAGGAATAATAGGTGCGGATATACAGTTCAATTTCGTCGCTCTTGGCGGCTGGCGGTGTTCGATCCATGGTTTTGATAACGTTTCGGTTCTTGTATTGCACCCAGAATTGCGTTCGACATTATTCTTGTGTGCAGAGTAGCACAAAGCGTTGTACTCGGCAATCAGAATGAGTGAGTTAGCCAACCACGCGTCCCAACCAGTTCACGAATTGGCTCCACGCAGCGCCCGGCGCGCCGCCGCGACGGATTGCCGCCATGTCGGTCACAAAGGCATGGCCGACGCCGTCGTAGATCGTGATTTCATGCTCGATGCCCGCCGCCTCCAACCCGGCGCTAAACTGTTCGACCTGCGCAGGCGATGGCGCACGGTCTTCGGCGCCGAAGATGCCTAGCACAGGCCCGGGCAACTGGCGCAGGAGCGTTGGGTCGCTTTCCAATGCTCCATAGAAGACGCCGGTTCCAGCTAGATCCGCGTTGCGCAGACTGTATTGCAGCGCCTTGCCGCCGCCGTAGCAGAAACCCATCACCACGATACGATCAGCGTCGACGTCTGGCTGGTCTTCCAGCCAGTCAAAGACCAGATCGAGGTCATCCAATACCTGGCTTTCCGGCACAGTGAGGGCAAGATAAATGGCGCGTGGCAGCCAGGTCGTGGTCTGGCTGCGGTACATGTCCGGCGCTACGACGATATACCCTTCAGCCGCCAGCGCGTCGGCTTTCTCGGTGATCTCCGGTTTGAGTCCCCAAAACTCGTGGAGCATGATCACGGCGGGGAATGACCCCTCGCCTGCAGGCTTCGCCACATAGGCGGCCACTGGCTGACCGGCGGTGTTAGGGATCGCCGTGTTGGTCAGCGTCGCCACGCGGTCGCCGCCGAGCAGCGCGTCTGCGGCAACCGAACTGACCAGAAAGAGGACGAGCGCCGCTACGACGATCAATAGGCCAATGAGAATTCGTTTTGCTATCTGCATGGATGGCGTCTTTCCTGTCTGTAACCATAAATAGAAGCCGGACGCGACACGCGCGCCCGGCGTGATCCGTGGCAGCCATCCTATAGAACTTCACTTGGAACGTCAACTGCTAACGCGCCGCTAGACGCTATGTCGCTCCGTAGTCGATGACCTGCGGCGGACGCCCCCAACTTGGATTACACTTGCGCCGCCAGGAAATCTCTGAGCACCTGGTGCAGCGTCGGCTCGCCGATCTCCTGGAGCTCGTAGCGCACACGCAACGCCGGCTTGTCGATGGCGATCAGGCGGCGCAGGTCGATGGGCGTGGCGATGAGCACGACATCGGCGGGCGTACGGCGGATTGTCTCCTCCAGATCGGCCACCTGTTGGTCGCTGTAGCCCATCGCCGGCAGAATCGGGCCGGTTTCCGGGTATTTCACAAAGGTTTCGGCGATCGAGCCGACGGCGTAGGGCTTGGGATCGATCACTTCAGAGGCGCCAAAACGCCGCGCTGCCACCCAACCGGCGCCGTACTTCATCTCACCGTGCGTCAGCGTCGGACCATCCTCGATCACCAGCGCGCGCTTGCCGCGGATCGAGGCGCCCTCCTCGACAAAGATCGGGCTGGCGGCGTCGATCACGATGGCGTCGGGGTTCAACTGCAAGGCAAGCTCGCGTGCGCGTTCGATCTGCTCGAAAGAGGCGGTCTCGACCTTGTTGATGATGAAGACATCGGCCAGGCGCAGGTTGACCTCGCTGGGGAAGTAGCGCAGCCCGTGGTCGGCGCGGTGCGGGTCGATCACCACCATCCATAGGTCGGGCTTGAAGAATGGCAGGTCGTTGTTGCCGCCATCCCAGATTACGACGTCGGCCTCGACTTCAGCCTGACGCAGGATGCGTTCGTAATCGACGCCAGCATAGATGACGCCGCCGTTCATGATGTGCGGCTCGTACTCCTCGCGCTCTTCGATGGTGACATGATGCTTGACTAGGTCCTCCATCGTGGCAAAACGCTGCACCGCCTGCGCCACCAGGTTGCCGTAGGGCATCGGGTGTCGCACCGAAACGACGCGCTGACCCAACTCGCGCAGCACACGCACCACGGCGCGGCTGGTCTGACTTTTGCCGGCGCCTGTGCGCGAGGCGCAGATTGCCACGACCGGTTTGGGCGAAGGCAGCATCGTCTGCGTCGGGCCGAGCAGCATAAAGTTGGCGCCCGCCGCCATCACGCGCGCGCTGGCGTGCATGACGTGGTCGTAGGTGATGTCGCTGTAACTGAAGACCGCGATGTTGATACGCTCCTCAACAATCAGCCGCTCCAGCTCGCCCTCGCCCAGGATCGGAATGCCGGCTGGATAGCGGTCGCCCGCCAATTCAGCCGGATAGCGTCGGTTTTCGATATAAGGAATCTGGGTGGCGGTGAACGCAACGACTTCGTAATCAGGATTGTTGCGGAAGAAGACATTGAAGTTGTGGAAGTCGCGACCGGCGGCTCCCATGATCAGTACACGCTGCGCCATTGCAGTAATTCCTTTCCAGTTGAATCCAGTAAACGCTGAAATACTCTGGCTGACAGTTTCAACATAACAGCCGCAACATAACAGCCGCAACACAGCAGGCTGCCAGCCCTACCAGTCTACCCGCTTTGGCGCGCTTCGGGCACTGCCTGGCGGGACGGTCTATACGCTGGTCACTTGACCAGGACTATTACCACAGATCGTTGCGCACCGCCAGCACAGGCAGCACATCGGGCAGGCTGATGGTAAACAACGCCTGCATCTCGACCTCGGTCAGCCCGGTGCGATATTCGTCGAGCGCCCCTGTCTGCCTTATCCGATCACCGTCGAGGTGGTCTTCAGCGTGGCGCGGTTGCGCGCGAGGAAGCGCGTGTCCACGCTCACGCCGATGCGCGGCAGCGTAAGCTGGATCGGCGCGACGTCGGTGTCGCGACCGGACTCGCACGCCTCGACGATTTGCGCCGTCAACATGCCCAACACCGGCGCCGACTTGAACGATGACCCACTCGTGCCGATGCAGACATAGTAGCCAGGGCGGTCGGTGCGGTCGACGATCGGGTACCAGTCCTGCAACGTGACATCGTAGAGATCAGCGATCCCGCGCGGGCGCCCAAGCGTGACCGAGGGAACGCGCTTCATCAGGCGCAGCGACTGTCGTTCGCGATAGAGTTGCGTCACCCCACGGTCGAAGTTGTCGGGGTCGTCCACGAATTCGAGCACGTCGCACTGGGGGTCGGTCGAGCCGACGATGATGTCGCGACCACGCGATTCGGGGCGGAAGTAGATGCCGCCGTCCAGGTCGCCGACGATCGGCAGGGGGACGCCGCTTTCGTAAAGTGGGTTTGCCTGGGCATGCACCTCGCGGCGCAGCGGGCGCGTCTCCAGCGGCAGCGTCACACCAGCCATGCGGTTGATGACGCCCGAATGCGGCCCAGCGACGTTGACCACCACATCGGCGTCGATCGCTTCGCCGCCGGTCAGCTCCAGGCGGAAGCGCCGCGTTGCGCCCGCTTCGATGGCGGTGATGCGCCGGTTGAAGCGAAAGACGACGCCGGCGCGCTCGGCCGCCTGACGCAGGTTCTGCGCCGCCAGCGCCGGGAAGACGACGTAGCCAGCATCTTCCTCGTAGACTGCGCCCTCGATCTGATGTTCGCTCGGCTCGAAAAAGCGCGGGTCGCTCACCGGCGTTGGCGGGTAGTACGAAGAAACATCGAGGAAAGGAAAGCGTTCCTTCAGCTCGGCGGGCGACAGTACATGCGTCTTGATGCCGATGCGCTGCATCTCGGCGGCGGTGGCGAGCACGTTGGCGTCGAGGCGCGGCGGGATGAAAATCATGCCTGGGCACGGAAACTCGATCAGGTCGCCTTCGATGTCGCCGACGAAGGAGCGCCAGTCCGCCCAGATGTGCCAGCCCTCGTGCGCCATGGCGATCATGCCAGGCTGGCTGTAGAAGCGGCGCACGATGCCGCACGACGAAGATGTGGAGCCGTGGCCGGCGTCGCCGTTCTTGTCGACCGAAGTCACGTCGAATCCACGCCGTCTCAGTTCCAACGCAATGGCGCAGCCGATCACACCTGCGCCGATCACACAAACTTGCATGGTCAATCTCCTCAGCGATACGATCACGAATAGTTGCACCAATACATTAGCAGCAAACAACCGGTTTTGTGAAACTGTTGCAGGGAGACATGGCATGATCTGGATCGACGGGCGATGGTGGGACGAAACGGCGTTGGCGCAGGGCGTCGAGTTCGCAGCGTCCAGCGAGCAGGTGCAGGCAACGCTTGACTTCAGCCGCGCCTGGTTGCGCGGGGATGACGCGTTCAAGGTGCAAACCTCCGGTTCGACCGGCGCGCCCAAGCCGATTCACCTGACGCGCAGCCAGATGGAGGCGAGCGCCCGCGCTACAGGCGCGGCGCTTGGCCTTGCGCCTGGCATGACCGCGCTGGTCTGTCTGCCGGTGCGCTACATCGCCGGGCGTATGCTGTTGGTGCGCGGCTTTGTATTAGGGCTGAGGCTGGTGATTGTTGAACCGGCAAGCGACCCGCTGGCAGACCTGCCCGATGACATCGCCATCGACGTTGCGTCGTTCGTGCCGCTGCAGATGCAAACGCTGCTCGACCGCGCACTGGTCGCCGACAGCGATTCGTGCTTCCCCGACGACGCTGCGCAGGCGTTTCGCTATCGCCGCCGTCTTGACGCCATGCACGCCATTCTTGTCGGCGGCGGCCCCGTGTCGCCCACGCTTGAAGCGCAGATTCGCAAGCTCAAGTCGCCAGTCTATCACACCTACGGCATGACCGAGACGGCGACGCACGTGGCGCTGCGTCGGCTCAATGGCGTTGACGCAACGACGGCGTTCGCCCCACTGCCGGGCGTTGATATCGGCGTCGATGATCGCGGCTGTCTGCATCTGCGCGGGCCGATGACTGCCGGCGCCGTGCTCCAGACCAACGACCTGGTCGAGCTGCAGTCGGACGGTTCGTTTGTGTGGGTTGGGCGTTGGGACAATGTGATCAACAGCGGTGGGGTGAAGGTGCACGTCGAAAGCGTCGAGGCCGCCATCGAAGCGCTTGCCGCCGAACAGCCAGAGCTTGGCTTAACGCGACGGCGTTTCTTCGTCGCCGGTCTGCCCGACGAACGGCTTGGTCAGGCGGTTGCGCTGATCGTCGAAGGCGCTGCGTTTGACGAAGACCGGCAGACGCAACTACGCTGGGCGCTCAACCAGGCGCTGCCCCGTCACCATGCCCCACGCCAGATTATTTTCACACCGCGCTTCGCCGGAACGCCGACGGGGAAGATTGATCGGAGTGGTACGCTTGTTGCTTTGACGTGATGACCCTCTGTGGTTATTAAGTTAAAGACCAATCGACGCGCTGGTAAAGCTGACGTACGGGCGCTTCGATGTTGATCGATTCCAGCCAATGATATCAGCAATCGAGGTGTACTCTATTTCCCCTCATCACTGAAATCGACTCATCCGGCTTGCCAATCGTGTGTTTTCTGCAAAGGTTGATAGCAAGCGTCGAGAGTGTACTCATAACTCGGTGCTCTGGCAAGGCTTCAGGAAAATCGAAGAGTCGAGGTTAACCAAATCACCGCACGATCACAGGCAGATATAGTTGCACCCCTTCAAGCTGCGGCGGCGTTGTCCTTGTCACAAAGCGTGCACCGGATGCCGCGCCATTCACGAACACCGTGGCAATCGTTGGGCCAGTGAGCAGCGCTGTCCCGCTGACCAGCGCCGTGCCCGTGATCGCCGTCGTCGAGAAGATCGTCCCCGCCGCCTGACCTGGAAAGTGCAGCCGCTCGCTGTCGAGATGACGAAGCTGCACCAGCGGCGCGTTCGTGGCAGATTGGCGCGTGTCGTCGGACGAGGCGCTGTTGATAGGGCGAAAGCCGGCGCCGGTCATGACAACTTCTCGCTGTTCGTTAATTAAAGCCGCATCCAAAACAGGCCGCGCTGCGGCGGTCAACGGCGTGTATGTGAGCGCGCTGTCCGTTGCCGCAAAGGTCTGCAAACCGCCTGCAATCAGAATGCGGCCGTCGAGCAGCAGTGTCGCCGTATGGAGAATGCGGCCAGCGTCGCGTAGAGGCAACGTGCGCCAGCGGTCGCTTGCCGGGTCGTACAGTGCGGCGGAGGCAACCAGCCCATCGCGATTTTCACCGCCGACCAGCAACACCTCGCCCGAGGGTAGCAGCACGGTTCGGTGGTTGTGGCGCGGGACTGGCATCGGCGCAGCATTGCTCCACGTGTTGGCAGTCGGGTCAAACAGCTCGGCGCTGTCGAGCACAGTGAAGTTCTCGTCGGTGGGATCGACGCCGCCAGCAACGAGCACACGCCCTCCGGGCAGCAACGTCGCCGTGTGTCCTCTGCGCAGCCTCGTCATTGCGCCAGCGCTGCCCCACTGATCAGCGATCGGGTCGTAGCGTTCGGCGGCTGTGGCGGCTGTCAACCCTGCCCCATTGCCACCGACGACAAGCACTCGACCGTCAGGCAGCAGCGTCGCTGTGTGATCGACGCGCGGCGCAAGCGGCGCGGCCACACCCTTCCAGCGGTCTGCCGCCGGGTCATAACGTTCGGCAGTGACGCCGACCTGCAGGGCGAGAGGATGGGGCGAGCGATTGCCCGGCGTCGTGTCGCCGCCCACAACCAGGACGTCGCCGTCAGCAAGCAATGTTGTAGAATGCCCTCTTCTCGCAAATTGCATGGATGCAGCTGGCTGCCACACATCGGCGGCAGCGGCGAAGCGTTCGGCTGTGCGCAGTGCAGCGCCGTTCGCCTCGCCGCCGGTCACGAGCATATGACCATCGGGCAGCAGGGTGGCGCTGTGTCCGAAGCGCGGCTGTCTGAGCGCGGCGCTCGCCTGCCATGTGTTGGATAGCGGATCGAAGCGCTCACTGGAAGTCAGCACGTCGGTGGCGACCACGCCGCCTGCGACCAATACGCTGCCATCGGGTAGCAGCGTGGCTGTGTGACCGGCGCGTGCGATGCTCAGGCGGGCGTGAGTCTGCCAGCCGCCTGTCGATGCAAGGATAATCTCTGCGTCCACGCCTGCGCCGTTGCCATCCACGATTAGAATGGCGCCGCCGGGCAGGAGGGTGGCGGTGTGCTGGCTGCGCGGTGTGGAGAGTGAAGCGAGCGGCGTCCAGTTTGCCGCCCCTGGAGAAAGCACTTCAACCGAAGCAAGCGCCTCCAGCCCCACGCCGCCAGCAACGAGCAGTGAACCATCTGGGCGCAGCGTGGCGGAGTGCAGGCTGCGCGCCTCCGCCAGCGACGGCGCGGCGCTGGCGCCGTCCGCTATACTCACCACTTCGACGCTGGCGAGCGGCTCAGTGAAGCGATTTTTGCCGCCGATGATCACGATTCGACCATTATATAGCGTGGCGGTGTGATCGTAGCGCGGAGTCTGCAGATCGAAAGCGGCGCTCGTCCATACGTTCGTGGTTGGATCGAACAGTTCGATGCTGGAAAAGACGCTGCTCGCATTGCGCCCGCCGATCACCGCTACGCGCCCATCGGGCAGCAGCGTTGCTGTATGACCTGTGCGGACGGCAGGCAGCGGCGTCACTTCATCCCAACGATCAAGGAGCGGATTGTAGCGTTCTGCGCGGTCGATGGCGGCGCCGTCGGCGTCGATTCCTCCTATGACCAGGATGCTGCCATCGGAAAGCCGTGTGGCTGTGTGGCTGGCGCGCACGGCGTTCATCGGCGCGGCTGTGCGCCATTGGTTGATCCTCGGGTCGAAGCGTTCGACGGCGGTGGTCACAGCATTGCCTTCGTCGAGTCCGCCGGCGACCAGAACCTCGCCCGTGAGCAGCAACGTGGCGGTGTGCAGACGCCGTGACGCAGCCATCGACGCAATGGGCTGCGGCTGCAATGAGCCAGGAGCGTACACACGTGCACTCGCGCCATACCCGCCTGCCACCAACACCCGCCCGTCAAGCAACTGCGTGGCGCCGTGACCGGGCAAGCCAGCGGCGGGCGAACGGTTATCACTGACAGCCGACCTGCTTTCAGCCAAGAGCAAGCTGACGACGAGCAGAAGGGTGAATATGGATGAAGCGAATTTTATCGACATAATGTTTGGTGGATTTTCATGCAAGGTTGGCTCGAGCTGCCGATGGCGCTGGCAGGCATTGCTCTTGCGGCGCGCTATGCCATGCCAGGGGTAATGATCTATGGACTCGCCCAGCTATGTCAGCGCAATCTCGGTTGTTTGCTCACATCCTAATGCCAGTACAACCATCGCTTCGATGCGTAGTCCCCATCCTATCTGTCGCACGGCTTCAAAATTTTTGTCGCTGAGTTGGCGACGCATGGCTTCCTCGGCCGCAGCCAGCGCTGTTGCTGTGTGATGGCTGGTTGGTTGAACAATGTGCAGCGCTGTGCGAAGAGCAGCAGCAGCGCCGCTCAAGATGGCGGCGCGATTGATGTCTCCACTGGTGACAGTGGCGATAGCTAGGAGTTCAAGGCATTCAGCCATTAGTTCACGTTCGTTCAATTGACAGCACAGACGCAGCCCAGCCTTGGCAAGTGTCTGAGCACGCGCCGGGTTGCCAGTGTAGAAGGCCACCCAGCCTAGATTGGTCAGCGACACGGCGATGCCTTTTGTATGGCGCATGCGCTGCGCCAGCAGATGCGCTTCTTCAAAGTATGGCATTGCCGTTGCGCATTCGCCGATACAGAGATACGTCCAACCCAGGCTGGTCAGCGCCCGGTAGCTGGTCAGGTCGTCGCCTGCCGCACGCGCTAGCGCCAGACTTTTGTAATTCAGGCGCATAGCCATCTCCCAGTCACCCAAATCGACGGCGATCCAACCCTGGTCGAAGGTCACGCTCGCCTGCCCACGCAGATCGCCCGCAGCGGTGAAGATGGCGTCGCACTCCGCCAGCCACGGCTGCGCTATTTGCCAGTCGCCTTGTCGATAGGCCAGCATTGCTGCTGTTTGTAAGGTGCGAGCGCGTAGAGTTGCTGGTGCAGAAGATTGCGCCAGCGCAGATAGGATCCTGTCCAGCCAGCGACGCCCTTCCCCATAATGACCGTGGCGCTGCCAGAATGCACCTAGTGCACATCCTAGCTCTGCGGCTTGTTCGACTTGCTGTGTATTTAGCAACCAGGTCAGCGCTGCACGAAGGTTGTCGCTGTTGCGTTCGAGCCAGATGAGTGCGAGCGCCTGTGACGGGCCATGAAGGTGCGCAGCTATCTGTTGCGCACAACTGGCGTAGTGGTCGGCATGGCGTTGGCGTAGCCGATCGAATTCACCGCTATGTTGCAGGCGTTCTCGTGCAAACTCGCTGATTGTTTCGAGCATGACAAATCGTGATTCGACGGCTGCATCTTCCTGTAGTTGCAGGACGGGACACTGCGGACAGGGCTTTTGCGTCACCAGGAATGCAACTGGCGTCGCTTCACGCATCAGCAGACTTTGGCCGAGCAGGGCGTCGATGTCATCGCCGATGTCGGCTAGACCGGCGGCCATCTCAGGATCACAGCAGATTGTCTGCGCCGCCCTCAGCTCGAATCCCCCTACAAAAACGGCAAGCCGCGTGAACAACTTTTGCTGCGCCTGGGACAGCAGATCATAGCTCCGACTGACAGCGTTTCTCAGCACATGCAAACGCGGCAGTGGATGCGCTGCATCGGTGTAGTCGGTTGGGAGTTCGTGCTCCAATCGACGCAGCAACTCCTGGGGTGAGAAGACGCGAATATTGGCGGCGGCCAGCTCAATGGCAAGGGGAAGACCGTCTAGATGACGGCAGATCGCAGCTACGGTTGCTGTGAGTGATGGGGAGAGCGAAAAATCGGTGCGCACGGCCTGTGCCCGTGTACAGAAAAGACGAACAGCAGCCGACTCGGCGGCGTCGACAAGATTCTCCGGATCGGGCAGCGACAGTGGCGAGACAACCAGCTCGTGCTCGCCATAGAGATGCAGTCGAGCCCGGCTGGTCACCATCATTTTCAAGTTTGGACATGCTGCAAGCAAGGCTGCTAGCTGTGGCGCCGCCGCCAACAGGTGTTCAAAATTATCCAGGATCAGCAGAACGCGTCGATCAGCAAGATAGTCTGCCAGCAGCTGCGCCAACCTCTTGCGCCGCCCTTCGCGCACGCCAAGAATCATGGCAATAGCAGGAAGAACCACCCCAGGATCGCGCACGGTTGCCAACTCCACCAGGTAAGCGCCATCCCGCAGCGGTTGATATCGCTGTTGGAGTCGACGACCAGCCTCGATCGCCAGCCGCGTCTTGCCGACGCCCACCGGTCCGGTCAGAGTCAACAGGCGCACATCCCTGCGTTGAAGACAATTTGTGATCAGCGAAAGTTCTTGTTCGCGTCCGATCAATGAGGTGACAGGCGCCGGTAAATTGCCTGGGAGTCGTGTATAGCCGTCGGGCAGCTTTTCCAGCCAGGCAACGGTATCTGCCCCTGCGGCAGCGATCGCGAAATCCGCCCATTCCGACGGCGGCAACGCCAGGCCATGCGCCAGGCGCTCCGCCATTTGCAGTGAGGGGCGTCGTTCATCCGCCTCAATCTTGCGCAAAGTGACCAGCGCACAGCCCACGCGCTGCGCCAGCTCTTCTTGCGTCAGATCCAGAGATTTGCGCCGCCTTCGCACCCAATAACCGAAGGAGTCTCTAGCTTCCATTGCGCCTCTATTATCGTTGACACAAAGACAGGCTTGCGATCTGCCGAGCTGTCCACCTTCGGAAGGGGGCTGGCGGGTCGTACAGGATTGTATCGCAAAGTGATACCCGCTCGATCCTATTTTATGCTTGAATCAGGGGTGCGTCAATCGTCAGCAAAAAGAAGGGAGATATGTTTCAGAACAGGAGGGGCAGAATGAGCAGAGATAGGGTTCGTATTCACCACCTGTTGGTGGCGATGTTGGTTGTTGCGGTGCTGTTTCCCTCTAGCAGAGTCGCTGCGACGCCGGCGGAGCAGCAGGCGCCCCTGGTGCTTTCCTACGCTGCCAAATTTGTTTGTCAGGCAGCGCTGCAGCCAGGCCAATACTGGTATGGTGCGGCCGCGCCGATTGTGAATCAGCAAACCGATATCCTCATCCACAACCCCAATGGGTTTCCGGTGACGCTCTACAAGAAAGCTGTGCGCGCACCACTGGAGAACTTTGACACGGTTGAGCAGGGAGTGGAGCCGGGCAAGTATCGCGAGGTGCGGTTGCGGGCTGACAGGGCGTTCCGCATCGACTGCGACGATATTGCAAAACTTCTCACGGGCAACGCCAGTGCGACGGCGCTGAGCACCTTCGGGCTGGGCGTCGTGGTCGAGGGCTTCGTGGTGATCGCCATCGGGCCGCAGCCGATCACCGTGCCCGGCGCACCCACTGTCACGCGCTTTCCCCAACTCGACGTAACCGCCGAGTATGTGCGCAGCTCGGAGGTCATGAAGAAGGACATCCATTATCAGCCCTGGTGGTGGTGGTGGTGGTGGCCGTTGCCGTGGCGACTGGGCTACGCCTACGAGCGCCTGGTGACAATCGACGCTACGGGCAACATCGACTGCCGCAGCCTGCTCTACACCGAACTTGCTAGAGATGCACAGCAGATATCGGATAGCACGCAACGCCAACTGACGCTCAGTGCGCTGGAAGCGGGCCGCATGACGGAGCCAACGAGGCAACCAGACCCCACCGGTGAAAGCCCGCCTGCACTCGTAGCTTTGATCGGTCGCTGCGATAAGCTCAGCGCCACCCTGGCCGACATCGACTACGTCCTGGTCAGCAACAAAGGCCCCACCGATCCCGACCCACGCGGCGTGGCGGCGGCCCAGGCGTCGGCGGTGCGTTATCCGTGGATTCCAGGGCGCTGGTACGATCTGCCGGTCGTGATGCCACAGAACATCTCCACCGATATCGACGACTTCTTCCGCAAGTGGCATCAACAGCGTTGGGTGGACGCTGGCGAAAGCGCGACGAACGCGCAGTCTGCACTCGTCTACTGGTTCCCCTACTGGTGTGGCTGGGGCTACTGGTGGTGGTGGAACAACGGCGACTGTATCGACATCGGCGTCGGTGAAGGCGAAAGCCTCGACGTCGAACAGATTACGCCTGTGCGCGTCTTCTTCCCGCAGTGGCCGCCCACTTCGCAGTGAGGTGGGTCATGAACAACAAGACATGGATTGCGTATGTGCTGGCAGCGTTGCTGCTGGCGCTGCTGCTCATGAGCGCGTGGCGGCGGCCCGCCTCGTTGGCCGCGCCGCCGGCTGATGTCCAGAGCCAGAGCTTTGGCGTGACGGCGAGCAGCGTGCTGACCGCCACCGGCGTACATCCGGCGGATATTCTGGGCGCCGGCGCTGCGCCACTCATCCCTTGCGAAACCCTCGGCCTGCTCTGCGTCGATTTCAACAGCGGCGCCGTGGACGAGATCGCCGGGCTTTCCTTTGGCGTCGATTTCACCGGGAGCACGCTGCCGCCGATCCAGTTCTCGGTAGACCGCATTTCACGCGGGCGCGCGGGCAGCGCCGTGCGTGCCGAGGCGGATTGTTCGCCCGCTCAGGCGCACGCCGATGTTTTCGAGAGTGCACTTGACGGCAACAATACTCAAGACCTGGACGGTGATGGCAGCGCCTGTGCAGGCAATGCGGGTTATGGCCTGGGTCTCACGGAAGGCAGCCAATCCGACACACTTGCTGCGCTCGACCGCGCCCCGTGCGAGACCGTCGATCTCAACTGTGACGGCGCGCCCGATCAGGCAATTTACCTGACCCTGGCGCCTGGCTCGCCGACGCTTGCCTTACTGGGCGCCACCTCGGCGGATATTCTGGCAAGCGGCGCCGACTTCATGCCGGGCGTGTGGGCTGCAGGCGTCGCCAACCTCGGCTTGCAAACAGGCGATGTGATCGACGCATTCTGTCTCTTCGAGGATGGGGATGGCGTCTACGGGCAGGGCGATCACCTGCTTTTCTCGCTGGCGCGCGGGTCGCCTACGCTGACCGTGCAAGGCGTCAGCCCGGCCGATCTGCTCCTGCCTGCGCCGCCCAGAGTGGCGATTTCAGCCGCTTCACTGGGATTGGAGAGCACCGACAACATCGATGCGCTCAGTTGTACGCAGGCAGTGACGCGCCTTGACGTGTACCTGCCGATCATCTCCAGGCGCTGATGCATTAGCGCCTGTATTGATCGGGCGCTCCGTCCTCTGAGGCGTCATGTCGTTGCTGTGATAGCGCCTGGCTGAGCCTGCATTGGGGCCGACAGCCCTCTGGTGCACCGACGCTATCGGGGTACGCTCATTACAACAGGTTGATGGCATCGCGCCGGAGTACGCCGCCATGTGCAATCGTGTGATGGGGGAAGCTGGCGCACAAGAGTGGCTGGCGAATCTGCGCCCCATGTCTCCACAGATGGCGCGCATCTTCATCCGGCCGACATGGGTGGGTATTCTGGATTTCACAAGCCGCTTCCCCAGTGCGCTCGAACGGGCGATGGAACGGCTGCAGGGTGCGAGTTGAATCGTTCGCTTGAAAAGCTATCGTCCTTTTGGTTGGCGTTGCGCAGTGCGCCTCGCTGTCGATCTGTCGCGCAACTGGATCTCAGCACTTGACGAATCTCACGCGAAGCCGCGAAGGAAACCATCTTCAACTTTGCGGCTTCGCGCCTTCGCGTGTGGCGAAATCATGAAGTACTGCATCTGGTCAACCGGGGAGGCGGGATTGCGCCGGGCATCCGCGCCAGAGCTACCCTTGGCTACGCGGCGCTGCCGATTACAGCGCCGGGCAAAGCAATTGCTGCATCTGAAGGATAGTGCGCATTAAGGAGAAACCGATGACTCATTTCTGCTGGTCGCTCTGGTTCCCAAACGAATAGCAGCAGCTACGACGCCGTCGCCAGGCGATGGTTCAGATGGACGGCTGCGGCAAACATCACTACCGCCGTCGCCTGATGTAGCAGCGCCAGCCAGAGCGGCACGCCATAGATCACCACGCTGATGCCCAGGCCAATTTGCACCAGGACGATGATCGCCAGCCAGAGGGCAGCCTGGCGGTCGGCGCTACGCTGTCGCCACCAGAGCCATGCGGCCGCAACCAGCACGCCAAAAGCCAGCCAGCGATGGATGAAGTGCACGGTCACCGGGGCAGCCGCCACGCTCATCAGCCAGGAATCGAACACCGTCCACATGTCGCCAGGAATCCATACGCCGAACATCAGCGGCCAGGTGTTGGAGATGTGGCCTGCCTTGAGACCCGCCACCAGCCCGCCGTAGGCGATCTGCACCACGATCACCGTCAGCGTGACGGCGCCGAGCGCAGACCATTGCCGCCAACGCAGCCCGGACTGGCCGTAGATGCGGTTGAATGCCAGCCACAGCGTCAGCGCCAGCAACAGCAGCGCAGTGAGCAGGTGGATCGTCAATCGAAAATGGCTCACCTGTGGCGCGTCCAGCAGCCCGCTGGCAACCATCCACCAGCCGAGGAAGCCTTGCAGCCCGAACAGCAGGCCGATCAGCAGGTAGGGCGCCGACCTGCGCCAGGGGATGACGCCGCGCCAGAGAAACCAGGCCAGGGGCAACACGACCATCAGCCCGGCAATGCGCGCAAGCAGCCGGTGCGCCCATTCCAGGTAGAAGATGCGCCGATAGCCATCTAGCGTCATCTCCCGATTTACGATCCGATACTCAGGCGTCTGCTGATATTTGGCGAACTCCTGCTGCCAGGCCGTTTCACTGAGCGGTGGGATTACGCCGGTGACCGGGTTCCATTCCACGATCGACAACCCTGACCGTGTCAGTCGCACATAGCCGCCAACAACCACCATCGCTGCGATCAAGAACGCCACCATCAATAGCCAGATGGTGGCAGGTCGTTCACCCTTGCTCATCATCGTCTTTCACCGTTATGACGCCACCCGTTCGATCTGCGCTCGCCAGACTTCTGGTCCTTCCTCCAGATAGCGCCAGGCAAATTGACCGGCGCGTTCGTGGAGAAACTGGTAGTAGAGCGGGCGCGGCTCATGGTCGTTGACCAGGACGAATGCCTCGCCCGGCGCCAGGGCGTCGAAGGTCTCGAAGATCAAAGGATGGCGGTCACGCGGTGGAATCTGGCGCACATCGATGACGGATTGGTTGTTGCTCAATACTGTAGACATAGCAGAATCTCCTCGTGTACGAATATTGTTTTGCTCGCCAGGAACCCCGGCAGCGAAAAGCAGTGTACACAGAGACAATTCCTGCCAACAGCGACTAAAGTCCCATCGCTGATGAGTCTGATTCAGCCTCAAAATCATTTGTATCGCTTTTCGATACCCGTCAACAATCTTGTTGTGCTTTGATTGCAGGTGATTGGCTTTCTGATCATACGACGTGGAGTTTTCGCTTGCCTGTCCCGACAGCCGCACGGAGTTTGACCTGGGCGCCGCGCCAACCGACGCCGATGGCCGCCTGTATCGGGTTTATCGCACCACCGATGAAGGCGCGTGGCAGCCGATTGGAAGCACCCTGGTCGCTGGCTGGGTGGACCCGACGGCAGAAAGCAATGTGGTCTACCGGTACGCCGTCGCCGCCTACACGGAGTCGGGCGCGGAGTCAGCGTTGAGTGAAACGGTGCAGGTGGTGGTGAGCGATCCACCGATCCGACAATTGTATCTGCCGGTCGTGATGAATCGCTGATAGTTCCCCCATGAAGCTCATCAATGATGCCTCAGTGATGGCTACTGTCGCTGCCATGCGCGCCGGGTGACATATCGGATGAGCACTCTCTATGGGATGGGCGGACTTACATTAAGCCGCCTGCCCAGCGCGCAACTCCACCCGGCGCAGTGCATCCCGCACGATTGCGCCTGTCTCCCATGCCGCCGCCGCCAGGGATATGACAAGCAATCCATATGCAACGGCATGGATCGGACTGCGCAGATCGACTAGGAAGATGCTGACCCAGATGAAAATGGCGCCTAGATTGACTGTGATGAAGCTCAGCCAATTGCCGCCCAATCGGGCATGTGCGTCGCGCAGTAGCCAGCGCGCCATGAAGTAGGGCGTCACGGCGTAGAAGAATTGCAGCATCCAACCGTAGATCAACGCCTGCGGCGCGGTTGCCTCGATGTCAGCGCCGGGAATGCCGGACACGCCAAGAATGATCAGAGGCGCAACCAGCACCGGCAATAGAATCCATGTGTAGGAAACAACCAGATGCCAGGCGCCCGCACTGGCAAAGAGGCCATGCCGCTGCAACGCCTGTACAAGCGCCACCAACAGCCAGACCGTAGCGCCAATGTGCAGCACCAGCCCTGGCACAGTCACGTAGAGGTTGCCACCCAGCCACGGGCCAAGCACCAGCCCCAACGCGCCCAGCGTCATTGTCCAGAAGATAAGGGTCAAGGTGCGACGCGACGCCAATGCCGCACCAGTGAGCGCTGGCAGCAGATCGATTAACAGACCGGCGAAGACAAGCGACGCAAAACCCCAACTGTTGGCGTGGATATGCACCTCCTTAGGCACGCCGATGCGCAGTGGCTCGCTCCAGCCCACCCATAACCCTGTGCCGACTAGGATACCCACCAGCAGGTAGATCAAGCCAGCGACATAGAATTTGAGACTGCCGGCGCCCTCGCTGTGACCCAAACCCAGACTACGCAGTTGGAGTATCAGCAGCGTCACTGCAATAAAGACCAATGTGCCGCCAGCGATGATCAACCCGGCGTTGATACTGGGCACGCCGGCGAGCAACACAACCAGACCGGCGTTGAGCATCAACCAAATATCCCAGCGCGTGGCTGGCGTGGCGGCTCCGCGACGTGCGGCCACATAGGCGGGCAGCACGCCAAAGGCTGCCTCGGTGAAGACGCCCAGTGTGATGAAGTGGACGCGCAGCCAGGGCAACCCAGCGAACCACGGCAGCAGTGTGAAACTTGTCAGCGCAGCATCGGCGGCGGCGATAATCGCCACGATCAGGTAGAATGCCGCCATCAAAAGAAATGGATTGAGCATTTTGTCATCCTCCGTTTTTCTCTTGTGAACTAGAGCGTCCTGCTCCAACAGATTTGTGCACTCTGGCTCAGTCCTCGCCAGTCTTGGCCGCCAGGAAAGTCAGGCGAGAAATGGCGCGCATACCACGTGTGGCGCCGGGCGGCGTCACTACAGTTGAGCCAGCCACAACGGCGAACTCCTCGTCGTTTACGCGCATCACACCGTCGCCGGCGAGGAAATGATAGACAGCCAGTGTTTCCGGGTGTGGTGGAATCTGCTGGCCGGGCTCCAGTCCTGCGATGATCACCTTGAGTTTTTGGCTGTCGACAAGGAACTGCGGGCGGGGACCGCCGCTGTCAAATAGCGCGAGTTCTTGCACTGCTGGGTAAAAAAGGGCAGGAATGGTTGTAGTCTGGTTCATGATAGCGCCTCCTGGCAAGAATGTGAACATGAAGCAATATCCACAGTCTACCAATCATACGCCGCCGCCGTCCACGACTTTTGTCGAATTTGGAGTCTCCAATGCTCTCTACACTTCGACAATTGCTCGTTTCGCCAGCCCTGCCCGATCCAGAATCGTGATTTGTTTGCGTTCCACGCGGATGAGGCCGGCATCGGCCAGTGTGCGCAGGGCGCGGCTCAACACGTCAGGAACGGTGCCTAGCCTTGCGGCAAGTTCGGCCTGCGTCAACCAGGCGTGGCGCGCCAGCGCGCCATCAGTTGCCTCGTCGAGCAGCAGTCGCGCCAACCGCACTTCGACCGTGTGCAGCGAGAGGTCAGCGACCATGCCCGCCAAATAGGTGATGCGGTCGGCCATATTTGCCATCACGTGCAGCAGCAGGTCGGGACGTGCAGTCAGCAGCGGTTGCAGCAAGGAGCGATGGAGCTGCCAGAGGACGCTCTGCTCCAGTGCAATGGCGGTTGCAGGGTTGGGGCGCGCCAGAAACACGCCGATCTCGTTGAACAGCTCGCCGGCGCCGATGTAGCGCAGCACCTGCTCACGTCCGTCGGGTGAGAACTTCACCACCTTCACCCAGCCAGTATGCACGCTGTAGAGGCCAGTGTTGACATCACCCTCAAGGAAGACGATTGCGCCGGGCGCGTACTCATGCCAGGTGGCAAGGCTGGCCAGCCTGTGCACTGTCTCGGCGTCAAGCCCGGCAAAATAGGGCGTGCGCTGAAGTTGTTCGCAAAGCGCGTCTCGATTTGGGTGAATCATTAGAGCACGATCATATCACAGGGTGGCGAAATTCGACTTTGGTCGTCGACGCCTGCGTCTCACGACAGCTAGACTGAAAGCGTCATTGGTGCTGCAACCGCGTTATTGCCAATCGTCATTTTCGATGGCATCGACAAGAAGGGGGAGATCATGCGTAGCAATCTGAACTGTGTGGCCGCAGTGCTGGCCTGGATCATCGGAGGAATGGGTGTGTTGGCTGGCGGGCAAACGCTACTGGGCAGGCTTCCAGGCTGGAATGTGATCAGTTGGCTGCCCCTCTACAATTTTGTTGTGGGCGTGCTGACCGTGCTAATCGTTGCGCCTTTGATCTGGCGAAATCATCGCTATGCACTGCCTGCGGGATTGGCGGTTTTCGGCGCGAACCTAGCGGTGGTGTTGACACTGCAAGTTGCGTTTCAGGATACCGTCGCACGTGAGAGCATAGCGGCGATGCTGCTGCGGCTGGTGGTTTGGGCGGTAATCATCGGCCTGCTTTACTGGCAAGCTCGCCGGCAACCATGAAGACCCGTAGATGCGGCTTGCGGCTTGCTGGTGTCACCTTCCCGGAAGCTCTCAGCTTCCGGGAAGGTTGCATAATGGAGACAATACGACGACTTTTGTCGACTTTTGCCAATGGTCTATGAACAAAATCGCTGTGATGGCAAATCGCACATTTGATGTACAATGCCGGATATGATGATCCGTTTGCTCCGTCTGCGGCTCAGCCTGCTTTTTCTTGCTTTCTTACTATTGGTGATTGCTGCAGTAGCGGTCACTTACGTCGCCATCGCCAGCCAGCGCCACGACGCGTTGCTCATCAACCTGGCCGGCCGCCAGCGCATGTTGTCGCAACAGATGACCTGGCTGGCGCTCGCCGCACCGGACGATCCGCTGCTTGCCGCCAATCGTCAGCGCTTCGCCGAGATGTTGATCGCGCTGGAGCAGGGCGGGGCTGCGTTTGACGCCAGCGGACAAACCGTCGTGTTGCCGCCGCCTGACGACGAAGCTGTGCGTGCAGCGTTGGCAGAGGCGCGACAGGCATGGCTGCGCTTCGATGCTGAGCTTGCACGCGTCGCAGGTGGTGAAGCGGACGCGTCGCTGGCGACGCCTTCACTGGCGTTGCTTGCAGCGCTGGACAGCGTCGTGGCGCGGCTGGCTGCCCAGGCGGAAGCAAAGGTGCAGCGCTTGCAGATCATTCAGGTGAGCTTCCTGCTGGCGGCCTTGCTGTTGCTGTGGCTCGGCTATCGGGTCATACAACGTCATGTCGTGAACCCGCTTGCCGCGCTGGGCGCCGCCGCCGGACGCATGGCCGCCGGTGAGTTGGAGACCGAGGTTCCGACCTTCGTCGATGAGGAGTTGCGCCGTCTGGCCGCTGCTATCGACGCCCTGCGCGCCGAGGTGCTCGCCAGCCAGCGTCACCTGGAGGCGCGCGTCCACCAGCGCACCCAGGAACTGACCACCGCCTTTGAGTTTAGTCAGGAGATCGCCGCCCAACTGGAGCTTGCTCAACTGCTCGACTCGGTCACCGACCGCGCACGGGCGCTCATGGCCGGCTCGGCTGCCGCGCTCTGTCTGCTCGACGAGGAGGCGATGACCTTGCGCCTTGCCGCAGGCAGCGGAGCGGGCGATGCCAGGCCCGACCTGCGCCAGCCTGCCAACGCTGCGCTGCCCAGCCAGGTGATCGGCGAGCGACGTACGGTCGTGGCGGAAACCGCCTGCGCCAGCTGCGGCTTTCTGCGCAGCGTCGCCGCTGGTCAGTGCGTCGCCACACCGCTGCGCGCCGGCGACGCCACATTGGGCGCGCTCTGCGTGGTGCGCCCCACTACGCTCGAATTTGAACCCGAAGAGCAGGCTGCGTTGGCGTTGCTGGCGAATGCAGCGGCGGTGGCGATCGTCAATGCCCAGCTGGTGGAGCAGGGCCGCGCGCAGGCAAAATTGAGTGCAACCCAGGCTGAACGCGAGCGGCTGGCCGCCGATCTCCACGACAACCTGGCGCAGACGCTCAGCTTTCTCAATTTCAAGGCGGATCGGCTGGAGGCTGCAATCGGCGTCGGCGACGCACAGAGCGCTGCGCAGGTGCTGGCTGAGATGCGCGGTGCGACGACGCGCGCCTATGGTCAGGTGCGCGCCGCGCTAACCGGGCTGCACACGGCGCCCGCCACGCAAACCGCGCTGGCTGACGATCTGCGCGCCTGCATCGCTGAAGTGCAGGCCGCAACCGGAATGACCATCGCGCTGACCATCGACCATCCTGACGCTCTGACAGTGGCGCCGTTGGCGCATCAGCAGGCGCTGCACATCGTGCGCGAGGCGCTGACCAATGTCTGGCGTCACGCAGGCGCGCATCGGGTCGTCGTGTGTGCGGAACGCAACGGCGAGGCTGTGCGCATCATCGTGCACGATGATGGGCGCGGCTTTGACCCAACCGACGTGGATGCCAGCGCGCACATGGGGTTAACAATCATGCGGGCGCGCGCCGAACGCAGCGGCGGCGCGCTGAGCGTGCAGAGCCAACCCGGCGCCGGTGCGACGATCGTGGCGACCTTTCCGCTAGCCAAGGAGCAACCCAATGAGCCGCTGGCGACTGTTGCTGGCTGACGATCACGAACTTTTCCGCGCCGGGCTGGCCGGCTTGCTCGACAGTCAGCCTGACCTGCAGGTGGTGGGCCAGGCCAGCGACGGCTTCGAGGCGCTGATGTTGGCGCGCGAACTGCGCCCGGCGCTCCTGGTGATGGACATCTCGATGCCGATCTGCAACGGGGTGGAGGCAGTGCGGTTGATCCGCGCCACGCCCGAACTGGCTGACCTGCGCATCGTGATGCTCACCATCCATGACGACGACGAGCATCTCTTTGCGGCAATCAAAGCGGGCGCCAACGGCTATCTGCTCAAGAACACCAACTCGGCGGAGTTTCTGCGCGGGGTGCGCGCGACGCTCGCTGGCGAGGCGATCTTGCCGCCGAAGCTGGCGGTGCGACTGATGGAAGAGTTCGCACGGCTGGCGTCGCAGCCTATCTCATCCATCGCAGCGGGAGAGGCCGCCGGCGACCAGGAACTGACCTGGCGCGAGCGCGAGGTGCTGCAACTCATCGCCACCGGCGCGTCCGACCAGGAGATCGCGGAGAAGCTCATCCTGAGCATCCACACCGTCAAGACTCACGTGCGCCATATTTTGGCAAAACTGCACGCCGTCAATCGCCGCGCTGCAGTGAGTGAAGCAAAACAGCGCGGTTTGATGTAAACACGATAGTCACCTGCGACAACGTGGTATAATGTGTCATGCCATGAGAGCATTTATGCAGTTGTCGGAGATGGGTGGTGGACATATGAATATCACAGAGATTGTATCACAAGACCAGGAAGTTATGCACGGGGCGCTCGTTTTTGCTGGCACACGCGTACCTGTGTCTAGCTTGCTTGACCACTTAAAAGCTGGCGATACGCTGGAGGATTTCCTTACAGGCTTTCCTTCCGTCAGTCGCCAACAAGCAGAAGCATTTCTCGAATTTGCTTTTCAAAGTGCTTCATCCAAGGTAGTCCATGCGCGTGCTGCTTGATGAACAGCTAGACCATCGTCTGCGCTACGACTTCAACCCAAACTTCGACGTTATGACTGTCGAGGGGCGTGGGTGGAAAGGCGAAAAGAACGGCGCTCTGCTCAAAATGGCTGCAGCAGAGTTTGATGTATTTATCACAATGGATCGTGGCATTGAACACGAGCAGAACTGGTCGGCCCTTGATCTTGCTATCATTCTGGTCATCGCCAAAACAAATCGCTATAGCGACGTGAAACCCCTTATTCCAGCGATTGAATTTAGTCTGGCAAGAATTACTCCAGGTCAGTTGATACGCGTCAGCGCCGCGTAAAAAAATAGAAGTTGCTAAGAATTAACTCTTTCCCGACTTCGCCTCGTCTGTAATCCCTCTTTTTTCATTCTCTACACCCGCTGCGACGGATATACAGCCGCGCCGCTCCCTTCTATACTGGCGACAACACCGTGACACAGGATTGGTGGGGACGGGGACAATGCACAAGGCGCTCATTATCGGCGATTCGCTTTTCGGCGAAGCGGTGGCCCAGTTGCTCAAACAGCACAGCGAGATTGTCGTTGTGTGCGTCACGGCGACGGTTGCGAGCGCGCTGGCTGAGATTCCCAATTGCCAGCCCGATCTGCTGATCGTGCTCAACGACGCCTGCGATCTTTGCCCGCTGCTGACTGCCTACCCCGATCTGCCGATCCTGCGCGCCGACCTGAACGCCGACGACCTGCGCATCATTCGCAGCCAACGCATCGGCGCACGCACGGAAGATTTACTGGCCGCCATTCAAGCCTTGCCAACACGGAGGTGAATTGCTATGCATAGTCTCTCTCGTCGTAGTTTTCTCAAGCTGTCGGGCAGCGCTGCGCTGACCCTTGCCTTTGTGGGCGGGCCGCTGGAATGGCAGCTGCTCCAGCCGGTCAATGTGGACAATCCGCTGGCTGCGTATCCGACGCGCAACTGGGAGCAGGTCTATCGGAATCAGTACAACTACGATTCGTCCTTTTCATTTGTCTGTTCGCCCAACGACACCCACGCCTGTCGGTTGCGCGCCTTTGTGCGCAACGGCGTCATCCTGCGCTGTGAGACCAACTACGACGTGGATCGCTACGGCGACCTCTACGGCAACAAGGCTACGGCGCACTGGCATCCGCGCGGTTGCAAGAAGGGGCAGACCTTCCACCGCCGCGTCTACGGGCCGCATCGCCTCAAGGGGCCGCTCATGCGCAAGGGCTGGCAAGAGTGGGCGGACGACGGCTTCCCCCTGCTCACGCCGGAGAACCAGGACAAATACAAGTTCACCGCACGCGGTGCGGACGAGCTGCTGCCGGTGAGCTGGGAGACCGCCTACAGCTACATCGCCAAAGGCATGGTCGCCATTGCGCAGCGCTACTCCAGCGAAGAAGGTGTCGAGCTGCTGCGCCAGCAAGGCTACCCGGAGGAGATGATCGAGGCAATGGGGGGCGCGGGCACGCGCACCTTCAAGTGTCGCGGCGGCATGGGGCTGTTGGGCGTAATCGGCAAGTACGGCATGTACCGCTTTGCCAATGGCCTGGCGCTGCTCGACGCCCACATCCGCGGCGTAGACGAACACAATGCCAAGGGGGGACGCACCTGGTCGAACTACACCTGGCACGGCGATCAGGCGCCGGGCCATCCCTTCACCACCGGTTTGCAGACGTCGGACGAAGATTTCAACGACCTGCGCAACTCGCGGCTGCACATCCAGTGTGGCAAGAATCTGGTCGAGAACAAGATGGCGGAGTCGCACTTCTTTGTTGAATGTATGGAGCGCGGCGCCAAGATCGTCACCATCACGCCGGAATATTCGCCGCCCGCCACCAAGTCGGACTATTGGATCCCCATTCGCCCGGCTACGGACACGGCGCTCTTCCTGGGCGTCACCCGTTGGCTGATGGACAACGAAAAATATGACGCCGACTTCGTCAAGCGCTTCACCGACTTCCCGCTG